>JBGPLG010000116.1:0-11751 GCA_041486305.1 Gemmatimonadota bacterium | reverse complement strand
CGTCCGTTCGCCCACGCCGCAGAACACCGACTTGCCGCCGTGACCCTTGGCAACGTTGTTGATCAGCTCCTGGATGACGACGGTCTTGCCGACGCCGGCCCCGCCGAACAGCCCGATCTTGCCGCCCTTCACGAACGGGGCGATCAGGTCGATCACCTTGATGCCGGTCTCGAAGATCGCGGTCTTGGGCTCGAGGTCGACGAACTTGGGGGTCTCGCGATGGATCGGCCAGCGCTCGTTGTCGGCGGGAATGGGGGGGCCGCCGTCCACCGGCTCGCCCAGCACGTTGAGGATCCGCCCCAGCGGCGCCGCGCCTACCGGCACCGTGATCGGCCCACCGGTATCGAGCGCCTGCATCCCGCGCATCACGCCATCGGTGGAGCTCATGGCCACCGCGCGCACCTGGTTCTGGCCGATGTGCTGCTGTACCTCGGCCACCAGGCGCACCTTGAGCGGCCCGCTCGAGTCCTCCACCAGGAGCGCGGAGTAGATCTCCGGGAGGTGGTCGGGGGCGAATTCGACGTCGAGGACCGGTCCGATGATCTGGACGATGGAGCCGACGTTCTTTTCCGTAGCCGTTGCGGTTGCCATGTGCCGGGTTCCTTGCGTCCGTAAAGTTCCGTGTCTGACGGACAGTGGGGACGGTGGGGTCGGTCCCCAGTCGTCACTACTGTCCGTCTGTCCTCACCGTCCGTCCGTCCGTCCTCACCGTCCGCCCGTCCGTCTATCCGAGGGCTGCTGCTCCCCCGACAATTTCCGAAATCTCCTGCGTAATCGCCGCCTGGCGCTGGCGATTGTAGGTCCGGGTCAGGTACTGGATAATGTCGCCCGCGTTGTCGGTCGCGTTCTTCATCGCGGTCCGCTGCGCGCCGTAGAAGCCCGCCACGGTCTCCACCATGCCCCGGAACACCATGTTGCGCACGTAGAGCGGCAGCAGGTTCTCGAGGATCGCCGCGGCGTCGGGCTGGAGCAGGTAGTCGGGACGCCGGGTCCGGTCGGCCGGGGGCTCTATGGGAAGGATGCGCAGGGTGGTCGGCGGGGTGCTGAGCGCGCTCAGGAACTTGGCATAGACCAGGTCCACGCTCGCCAGCTCGCCCGCCTCGTAGGACTTGACCAGCCCCTCCACCACGCTCGCCGCGGCGTCGGCGGTCGGCTTGTCGCCGATGTCCTGCCGGTCGGCGGCCAGCGGGCGCTTGAGGTACTTGAAGAAGCCGGCGCCCTTCTTGCCCACCGCGTGCAGGTCGATCGTATAGCCCGCGGCCTCCAGCAGTTCGATCTGGCGGCGGGTCTCCTTGATCAGGTTGGCGTTGAACGCGCCCGCCAGTCCCCGGTTCGACGTCACCATGATGATCGCGGCGCGGGTCGGCCCGCCCTTCGCCGGAGGCGCCGGCCGCCGGAGCATGGGGAACTGCTGCGCCAGGTCGGGCGTGATCAGGTCCGCCAGGACGTCGCGCAGCGCCTCGGCGTAGGGCCGGGCCGCCACCACGCGGTCCTGGGCCCGCTTGAGCTTGCTGGTAGCCACCAGCTCCATGGTCCGGGTGATCTTCCGGGTGTTCTGGACGGTCTTGATCCGCCCGCGGAGCTTCCCGCCCTTGCCGGCCACTTACGCCGCCCGGAACATCGGCTTGAAGGCCGCGATGGCGGCCTTGAGGCTGGCCGTCACACCCTCGTCGAGGACCTTCCGGGTCCTGATCAGGTTCAACACGTCGCCCGGGGCGCTCTCGAGGTAGTCGAGGAAGCCCTTTTCCCATTGGCGGATGTGCTTGAGGTCCACGTCGTCCAGGTATCCGTTGGTCACCGCGTAGATGATCGCCACCTGGCGTTCCACCGGCACCGGCTGGTACTGGGGCTGCTTCAGCACCTCGACCAGCCGCGCGCCCCGGGCCAGCTGCTTCTGGGTGGCGGCATCGAGATCGGACCCGAACTGGGCGAACGCCTCGAGCTCGCGGTACTGGGCCAGCGAGAGCCGGAGCGGCCCGGCCACCTGCTTCATCGCCTTGATCTGGGCGTTGCCGCCCACCCGGCTCACGCTGATGCCGGCGTCCACCGCGGGCCGCACGTTCGAGAAGAACAGGTCGGTGGTCAGGAAGATCTGGCCGTCGGTAATCGAGATCACGTTGGTCGGGATGTACGCCGACACGTCGCCCGCCTGGGTCTCGATGATCGGCAGCGCGGTGAGCGAGCCGCCCGGCTTCTTGATGCGGGGATCGAACTTGGTCACCGCCGGATCCTCGGAAATCTTGGCGGCCCGCTCCAGCAGACGGCTGTGGAGATAGAACACGTCGCCGGGATAGGCCTCGCGGCCCGGCGGACGCCGCAGCACCAGCGACATCTGCCGGTACGCCGCCGCCTGCTTGGTCAGGTCGTCGAAAACGCAGAGCGTGGGCTGGCCCTCGACGTACATGAAGTGCTCGGCGATGGCGGCCCCGGTGTACGGGGCGATGAACTGCAGCGGCGCCGGCTCCGACGCGGAGGCCACCACCACCACCGTGAAGTCCATCGCGCCGGCTTCCTTGAGCCGCTCCACCACCGTCGCCACGGTCGAGCGCTTCTGCCCGATGGCCACGTACACGCACTTCACCCCGGTGCCCTTCTGATTGATGATCGTATCCACCGCGATGGCGGTCTTGCCGGTGCCCCGGTCGCCGATGATCAGCTCCCGCTGGCCCCGGCCGATCGGGATCATGGCGTCGATCGCCTTGATGCCGGTCTGCAGCGGCTCCTTCACCGGCTGCCGCACGATGATGCCCGGCGCGATCATTTCCACCGGCCGGGACCCCACCGACTGGATCAGCCCGCGGCCGTCTACCGGCTGTCCCAGCGCGTTCACCACTCGCCCCAGCATCCCCGGACCGGTCGGCACCTCGAGCAGGCGGCCGGTGCAGCGCACCTCGTCGCCTTCCTTGAGCTTGAGGTAGTCGCCCATGATCGCGGCGCCCACGTTGTCCTGTTCGAGGTTCAGCACCAGCCCGTTGATGATCTCGCCGGTCTCGGACGACGTGAACTCCAGCATCTCGCCCGCCAACGCGGACTTGAGGCCGTAGATCCGCGCGACGCCGTCGCGCACTTCGAGGGTGGTCCCGACGTCGGCCGTGTCGGCCTGCGACAGGTTGGCCGCCTCGATTTCCTTGAGGAGGATGCCCTTGATCTCGCCCGGGCGGAGGATCGAATCGGTCGCCATGGTCTAGTCTCGAATCGCGGTAAGACGGAGCCGCCATCTAGCTTGTGAAAATTATCACAAAGACCCACTTCGGGCAATAGGCCAAGGGCGGGATTTCCGAATTCGGGGGCAACTGGTCAGGTCACGGGTCAGGGCGCCTCGCAGCGGCTCGCCCCTGCGCCATGGGCCCCCTATCTATGGCTCCGCCCGCTGCCCCGCAGAAACCGCCGCACCACATCCGCATCGGAGAGACCGAGCGCCTCGGCGCTCCCCGTCCCCGTGATCCGGTGCAGCATCGCGCGAAGGTGACTCGGGGTCGAGAGCCCCAACAGCCGCGCCACCTGGGCAAGTCCGAAGCCGGGATTGCGGAGCAGATCGAGCGCGACGAGCACCGTGAGCAGGTCCGCCACCCGCTTGAGGTTCGGCGCGCCGCCCGCGCCGAACTGGCGCGAGAGGTGCTCCCGCGACATGCCGAGGGTCCGGGCCATGATGGCGGTCCGAGGGGGACGGCCGGAGGAGGCCACCAGGAGGTCCCAGGCGCGGCGCTGCAGCGGCTCGGTCAGGCGCAGCAACCGCGGGGTATCGGCCAGCGCGGCGCGGCGCCGGATCGACCTCGTCTGCCGCATCACCAGGTCTCCCACCACCGAATCATCGACGCCCTCGATGGCGACCGCGGCGACGTCCAGCCGCTGCCAGAGCAGCAGGAGCTCGGTGTCATCGGAGCGGAACACGCCGTACGCGACCACCGGAATGCCGGGGTACCGGGCCCGCAGGCCGGCGAAGTCCATGTCCCGGACCGTGCGGGTGCCCAGCACCAGCGCCTCGAGCAGCCGTTCGCCCAGCACGAGCTCCAGTCCCTTGACCGACCGGCAGGCCATGACCCGCCCGCCACCTCGTGGCATCGACCGGCGCAGCGCGCCGAGTGCGGCCCGGCTGTCGAGCAACGCGGCCACCGATGGCATGATCTACTGCGGAGAGATCGGCCGGGGGACCGGGTGCGGGCGGCCGGAGCCGACGGCGACCAGGGTGCGGGCCATGTCGCCGCCGCGGCGCAGCACCCCGCGGGCGTTCTCGTAGCTGAGCGCCTGGAGCGCCTCGTCCATGATGCACCAGCGGCAGGCCGTGATGCCCTCGTCTTCCTGGGGAACCGGCTCGCCGGCCGCCGACTCGAACAGGAAGAAGTGGCAGAACTTGTGAATGAACCGGCCCCGGAACCGGAAGTGCCAGTCGATCAGGCGGATGGGCCCGTGCAGCCGGAGATCGGTGAGGCCGGTCTCCTCCGCGGTTTCCCGAAGGGCGGCGTCGGCCGGAGACTCTTCGTCCTCCAGGTGCCCCTTGGGAAAGCCCCAGTTGTCGTACGAGTCCCGGATCAGGAGGAATCGCACCGCCCCGGCCTCGTCCCGGCGGAACACGATGCCTCCGGCGGACACTTCGCGCTCGGGCCTCCGCTTACCCACCGTCGCACCGCCGGTCGCAGGTCACTGGTTAGAAGACGGAGAATCGGAAGTAGCGCCGCGGGTTGGCCTGAATGTCCGCCAGCAGCTGGCGCAGCTGCTGCACCGTGCGGGTGGCCTCATGGTAGAGCACCGAATCGCTGGCCAGGAGCGAGAGCGTGCCCCGGCCGCTCTGGATCTTGGTGAGCAGGGAGTCGCTGGTCTCCAGCACCCGAACCAGGCTGGTTCGGTGCTCCTTGACGTCGTTCACGATCGACTGCATGTCGGCGGTGATCTGCCGGATGGCGACGGTGGTCTGCTGGGTGGAGCTCAGCAGGCTCTGGAGCTCGCCCTTCATCGTGGCGGAGTCCACCCGGCTCATCACCGTGTTGAAACTGCGGGAGGCCGAGTCGACCGAGCCCGAGGTGCGGGTCAGGTTGTTGGCCATCCGGCTCAGGTTGTCGCTCTGGGAATTCGCCAGCTGGGTGAACTTGACGACGGTGGCACGGAGATCCCGCAGGCTGGCCCGCACGTCGGCCACGGCGTTGGAATCGAGGGCGCCTTCGATCCGATTGGTGATGACCCCGATGTCGCCCGCGATCCGGCTGGCCTGCTGGGTGATCTCGCCGATATCCGGCAGGGTGGCGCCGGGCCACACATCCCCGCCGACGGCGGCGGCCTCCCGGAGCTGCGGCGCGACGCTCTGATCGGCGCCGGCCTCGTCGTACGACAGGATGTTCACCCGCCATTCGCCGAACAGCGTGGCCGGCGCCGCGATGGCCGCGGGCCGGGCCGGGAGCTTCTGCTCCGGCTTGAGGCGGAAGTCCACCTCGACCCAGTCGTCGGCCGCCACGCGGATGGTCGCGACCCGGCCGATCTTCACCCCGCGCAGCGTGACGCTGGCGCCAGGACCGAGCCCGCCCACCGAGCGGAACCGGGCGGTCCGCACGTCGTCGCCCCGGCCGATGCGGAGCTGCCCGAGGAGGACCGCTCCGACGACGACGACCCCCAGCGCGACCAGCGCGGTAAGCCCCACGGCGAATTCGTTGCTACGCTTCACGCGGGTCCTCCGGGACGGGCGTCGATGAATTCGCGCACCAGCGGATCGGCGGTTTCGCGGATTTCCCGCACGGTGCCGACCTGCCGGATCCGGCCTTCGTACAGGAATGCGATGCGGTCGGCCACGGCGAAGGCGCTGCCCAGGTCATGGGTCACGACCACGCTGGTGGCGCCGAGCTCCCGACGGGCCCGGATCATGAGCTCATCCATGGCCATTGTGGTCACCGGATCCAGGCCGGTGGTCGGTTCGTCGTAGAGAATGTAGCGAGGCCGGAGCGCGATCGCCCGCGCGATTCCGACCCGTTTCCGCATGCCGCCGGAAAGCTCGGCGGGGTACCGGTCGGCCACGTCGGGCAGCTCGACCAGGTGGAGACTCTCGGCCACGCGCTCGGCCACCACCTGGTCCGCCAGCCCCTGGCGCCGGAGGCCCAGCGAGAGGTTTTCCCGCACCGACAGGGAGTCGAACAGCGCGGCAAACTGGAATACGTAGCCGATGGTCCGGCGCAGCTCCATGAGGGCGTCGTAGTCCAGGTCGCCCACCACCTGGCCGTCCACTTCGACCTGGCCGCTGTCCGGCTCCAGCAGCCCCACGATATGCTTCAGCGCCACGCTTTTTCCGGTGCCCGAAAAGCCCATCAGCACCGTGGTCTCGCCTTCGGGGATGGTGAGCGAGAGTCCGTCCAGGACCACCTTCTCGCCGAAGCGCTTGCTGACGCCGCTAAACTGGATCATCGAGATTCGGCGTCGGCGCTACGACGGTACGACGCAAAGACGCTATGACGCAAAGACGCTACGACGCTAGGAAATTCCTTGCGTCTTAGCGTCCTAGCGTCGTAGCGTCGATCCGGGAACCTCATAGCAAGACGAGCGCCCAGAACGCATCCAGCACCAGGATCGCCTGGCAACCGAGGACCACGGCCCGGGTGGTGGCAATGCCGACGCCTTCGGCCCCGCCCCGCGCGCCGAGCCCGGAAAAGCACCCCATCGTGGCGATGGCGGCGCCGAAACTGGCACTCTTGACCAGCCCGAACCAGATATCCTTGAAGTTGTAGAACTGCCGGGCCCCGCGAATGAACTCCACCGAGGAGAGATCGAGCAGGTTGACGGCGGTGAACCAGCCCGACAGCACGCCGACCGCCATCGCCATGGCGGTGACCACCGGGAACATCAGCGTCGCGGCGAGGACCCGCGGCGTCACCAGGTAGGCGTGGGGACTGATGGCGAGGGTTTCCAGCGCGTCGACCTGCTCGGTCACCCGCATGGTGCCGAGCTCGGCGGCTACGTTGGCGCCGACCCGCCCGGCCAGCGCCATGCCGGTGAGCACCGGGCCCAGCTCCAGCATCACCGCCTTGGTGACCAGGGTGCCCACGAAATAGAGCGGGATGGCGCGGGTGAACATGTAGGAGGAGAGCAGGGCGAGCACGATGCCCGTGAAGACCGCGACGAACAGCGCCACAGGCACCGACTGGACCCCGAGCTTGAGCATCTGGGGGAACAGCTGGGGCCGCCAGGTCGAGCCGTCGGCGAGGGCCCGCCGGCCCTCGAGCGCCCAGCGGCCGGTGAGGGTCAGGAACTCCCGGACCCGGCTCACGCCGCGAAGCTCGCCAGGGCGCGTCCGACCTCGCCTTCGCGCAGCTTCTTGAGCGCGCGATCCCGCAGCTGCCGCACCCGCTCCCGGGTGATGCCGAAGAGGTCGCCGATTTCCTCCAGGGTGTGCTCGGCGCCGCCGTCGAGGCCGAAGTAGAGCCGCAACACCTTGGCGTCCCGGGGGGTGAGCGTGGCGAGCGCCGCCTCGATCTCCTCGCGCAGAAACTGATCCATCACCTGCGACTCGGTGTCCTGTTCCAGGGCCATGAACCGCTCGAGCGTGGAGCGATCGGCGCCGGCGGCGAGCGGGGCGTCGAGCCGGACCTCGGCCGTATTGAGCGAGGCCAGCGACTGCACCAACTCCACCGAGAGCCCGAGGGCGGTGGCGATCTCCTCCGCGGTGGGCTCCCGGCCCAGCTGCTGCCGGAGTGCCTCCGTGGTGCGGATGACCCGGGAGAGGTCCGCGGTCCGGTTGAGCGGCACCCTGACCGGCCGGCCGTGCCGGGCGACGGCGGACAGGATGGCCTGGCGGATCCACCACACGGCGTAGGAGATGAACTTGACCCCGTGATCCGGATCGAACTTCCGGGCCGCGGTCAGGAGGCCGAGGTTACCCTCTCCGATGAGGTCCACCAGCGCGATGCCCCGGTTCTGGTACTTCTTGGCGACCGAGATCACGAACCGGAGGTTCCTGGTGACCAGTTCGTGCATCGCCGCTTCGTCCCCGGCCCGGACCTGCCGGGCGACGGCGATTTCCTGGGCCGGGGTCAGGAGCGGCGACCGAGCCACTTCGTGGAGATATAGGTCGAGGATGTCGCGTTCCGCGTCGTATACCCCGATCGAGGCCGTTGGGTCGCGCTTCCGGCTCCTCGGCTTGGTCATCGCGGGTGCACCCTCGGCGGGCAGGAGCCTGATGGCGCTTCTGGACAGGGCATAACGCGGTGTGTTTGCTTGACATGCCTTTGGGCGGCAACTACCTTGCCGTGCTGCGGCCGCGCTCCCGGCGGGCAGCAGAATATAGCGGGGGCGTAGCTCAGTTGGGAGAGCGCGTGAATGGCATTCACGAGGTCAGGGGTTCGATCCCCCTCGCCTCCATTCGCGTCGGTGGCGCGGCCGCAGGCGCGAGGATATGCCGTTGCGAAGGGCGGGCGAAACCCAGTAGGTTGGGAGCCCGTTCGGTCCGCGGGAATAGCTCAGTTGGTAGAGCACAACCTTGCCAAGGTTGGGGTCGCGGGTTCGAGTCCCGTTTCCCGCTCTGCAAGGCCGGTAAGACGGTAGAACGGTAAGACGGTAGGAATACTATTACCGACGTACCGACATACCGACCTACCGACTGTGAACAAACGTCGCGGGGTGGAGCAGTCTGGTAGCTCGCCGGGCTCATAACCCGGAGGTCGTGGGTTCAAATCCCACCCCCGCTACTGGCAGGGCGATCGAGGCGGGAAGAACGGGAAGACCGGGGTGGCATCATCCCCTTCCCGCTTTTCCCGCCGTTCGAGCCTCAGGACGGGCGGTTAGCTCAGTTGGTTAGAGCGCCACGTTGACATCGTGGAGGTCACAAGTTCGAGTCTTGTACCGCCCATGCCGGAGCCGCGCCGGGGGCGAGGTTCCGCGGCGCGCCCATAGCTCAACTGGATAGAGCGTCAGACTACGGATCTGAAGGCTGGGGGTTCGACTCCCTCTGGGCGCATCACCAGGCCGCTTACGGAGGCGGCCTTGCTGTTTGGACACTGCACGCCGTTCCTGGCGGAGAATTGAATTCGACGCGGCTGAGGCTCGCGTCGGACCCGCGCCAGCTCAGGCGAAAAGTGGTCCGCCCACCTACAACCTCGAGACCGCTCACGAGCAGGAGGTCCGGGGCCCTCGCGTGCGACGTCATCACCCACACCGCCCGCCCGCAGCCCTCGTCGACGATGCGAGACAGCTCGTTGGCGAACCACCCTGGATCCATGTGAGCCTCCACCGCCGTCGCCGCGCGGCCCTCGTATCCGGAGGCCACGCCGAGCAGCTCGGTCCAGGACTTGGCCGAGAATCGGAGCGTGGCGCCTTCTTCCGCCGGCCTGGGTCCGCGGGGCCCCTCGTTTTCGAAGGCGATCGCGCCGCTCCTCGCCAGCGCGGCGTAGCGGGCGAGCCGCGCCTCATCCGGCCGGGACCAGTCCGTCGTGTAGAAGACCCACGCCGGGAGAGCGCCGGCGGTCAGGTAGATCGACTCGGAGGGCCGGCGCATCCGCATGAACGCCGTTGCCATCGGCCGGACTGCCTCCACCTTCGGCGCCCGCGCCACCCAGGATGCCGAGTTGAGGAGCTGCAGTCCCAGGAAGCCACCGACGCCGAACGCGGCCGCGGGCCAACGCGCTTGTCGCGGCACTACGGCGAACGCCTGGTCAGCCCCCGCAGCCAGCAGCAAGTAGAGCGCAGGAGAGACGAACAGAACGAGTCGCAGGGACAGCGGATACAGGGACAGCGCCGAGGCGCACAACAGCCCCACGCAAGGTCCGATCAGGAGAACCGATTGCCACGGTCGCCAAGCTCTGAGAACGGCCACCATCCCGATGACGGCCAGGACGGCGAGGGCCACGACTAGATGCCCCGTGAGGCTGTAAAGCTGTGGTGGCAACGTGAAGCGTTCGACCGGGGGCCGGTAGTGGCCGATGGTGAGGCCCCAGATCACCTCGTGGGCGGCGGCCGTTGTCCGGGCGATGCGGTGATGCTCCGACAACGCGAGAAAGCTGTTGCCCCAGTACCAACGCAGGTAATCGTTGTGCCAGGCCGTCCGGTAAAGCAGCAGGTAGGCGAGCAGCGCAGAGAGCGGCCACGCAAACAACACCGCCCGCATGCGGTCGAGCGTTGGCCGGAGGTTGTGTCGCCCCGACAGGAGCATGGCCCCTGCCGCGGCCGGGAGCATGAACGCTGCCGGAGCAGACGCCCAAACCGAGAGCGCTCCGATCCAAGGAGCGAGGCGCGCGAGGCGCGCGGTCGGCTGCTCGACCCAGGTCATCGTGGCATGGACGAGCAGGAGACCGATCGCGAGATCGACGACGTACGGCTTGAGCTCAGCTGAATAGAAGACCAGCGGCGGGGCCACGCAGGCGGATGCCGCCGCCAGGACGCCGGGCCAGCCGGGCAACAGGCGCCGCGCCACCTGCGCGAAGAGAAACAACGCGGCGATGCCCGCGCCGAGCGGGAGGGCGCGCAGCGCGAGCTCGTTCACTCCGAAGAGTTGGGTCGCGAGTTTTTCCGCCCACAGGAAGAGCGGCGGCGCAACTTGGTCGTAGTCGAGCGGACGCAGGAGATCCAGATAGCTTCGGCCGGCGAGATTGAGGGCGAGACGGGCCTCATCGAGCCACAGCGAGCGGCCGCTCAGGTACAAGAGGACCCGGAGCGTCACTCCTACCGCGAGGGCAGCGCGGAGCACCCGCGTCGGCAACTCCGGCTCCGCCCACGGGGCCACGAAGTCGGCGACTACACTCTCGCGATGCCCCCTCTCTCCGAGAGCCTCGACCGGCTCGGCGATCTCCCGCCCCATCCGTCGTCTCCGATTATTCGTTGACCGGTGCGCTGGTCTGCGCCACCGGATACCAGCCAATCTGGACCCTGCTCGCTCCGGTGCCGTGCGGTGGCGCACCGTCCTTGGGACACTCGCCGGACCGGGGGGCGTAACCCCTTGCGTCACCTAACACATGCGGACAGATTGACGCTCCGCGAGACGCTCGGGAGCGGGGCCGAGGATCGGCCGGAATGGCTGGTTCGGGTCCTGCCTCTGGGCATGTCAAATCGGGGCGTGGCGCAGTCCGGTTAGCGCGCCTGCTTCGGGAGCAGGAGGTCCCCGGTTCAAATCCGGGCGCCCCGACTGAGTAACTGAAAGCCCCACGGTGAGATTCGCCGTGGGGCTCTTCCTTGTCATCGCTCGACCCGCTCCGACAGTAACACTAGCGGCGACGGTTGCGAAGTACGCGTCCCTCAATATTATCGGCTGGGCGTGGTGGGCCGACCGGGGGACCCGGCCGCGCTCACCCCCCCGGGCATGCCCGCCGAACGTACCGCCGGGACGGGGGAGCCGGTAGGCGCTCGGGTAACTCAAGTCGGTCCCTCTACTGAGCAAGTAGGCGGTGATGCCGCGTCTTTGCATGAGGTCGCGTATCAGGAGCCGCACCATGAGCCCCTTCTCGTTGGCTGCCTCCGGCGATTCCCTCGAGCTGGCGGAGGACGAGCGTCCAGACGTTCGCGGGGTCGCATGAGCAAGACGATTTCGCTGGTGCTCATCGACGACAACCGGCTGCTGCGCGAGGGGCTAGCGGGCCTGATCAGAGAGCAACCGGACTTCAGGATCCTCGCCGCCTCGGCGGACATCGAGGAGGCGCTGCGGAAGGTGCGGGAAGCCAAACCCCGGGTGGTGCTCCTGGACTTCGGGCTGGAGTCCCACGACAGTCTGCGCCTGACGGCAACCATCCGCCAAGAGGTGCCGGAGGCCAGAGTCATCGTCATGGGCCTGCTTCCCCTCCACGAGGATGT
>JBGPLG010000115.1:0-11825 GCA_041486305.1 Gemmatimonadota bacterium | reverse complement strand
TCGAACGCGGCCGGCGCGCTGGCCGAGCACGGGGAGCCGGCCGCGGCGTTCCTGGCGGAATCGTTGCTGAGCTGCGGCGGGCAGATCGTGGCACCGGCCGGCTTCCTGCGCGAGGCGTACGCGCGGATCCGTGCGGCCGGCGGGGTCTGCATCGCGGACGAGGTGCAGGTGGGCTTCGGGCGGGTGGGGAGCCATTTCTGGGGGTTCGAGACCCAGGGCGTGGTGCCGGACATCGTCACCATGGGCAAGCCGATCGGCAACGGCCATCCGATCGGCGCGGTGGTCACCACGCCGGACATCGCGCGGGCGTTCAGCAACGGGATGGAGTACTTCAACAGCTTCGGCGGAAACCCGGTGTCCTGCGCGGCGGGCCTGGCGGTGCTGGAGGTGATGGAGGCGGAGGGGTTGCAGGAGAACGCGCTGGATGCGGGCGCGCACCTGCTGCTCGGGCTTCGCGAGCTGGCGTCCCGTCACCCGATGGCGGGAGATGCCCGCGGCCTCGGATTGTTCCTGGGGCTCGAGCTGGTGCGGAACCAGGAGACCCGGGAGGCGGCGGGCGCCGCCGCGGGTTACGTAGCCAACCGGATGCGGGACCGCGGCATCCTGCTGAGCACCGACGGGCCGGACCACAATGTGCTCAAGATCAAACCGCCGCTCTGCTTCACCCGCGATGACGGAGACCGGGTGGTGGAGACCCTGGACCGGATCCTGGCCGAATCGTTCTAACCAACCGCATCAGCGCGGCGTGAGGGCGCCTCCCGCTGCCAGGGGCGCCTGACCCGCGGCCCGCAAGGCCGCGTTGACCGCAGGAAGCGCGGCTCCCACTGCTCGGCGCACCTCATCCAGCTGGCGCCGGGCCCGAGCCAGCGCCTCCACTGCACCGTTCCGCTCGCCCTGATTGGGGGCGGAATTCATGTCGCCGAACGAGAGCCGCTGCAACTCCGACAGGGAGCTGGTGGCGTAGGGGTCGCCATCGAACCCTATGGTCCGGGGCGTCGCCAGGCGATGCGACAGCACGGTCAGGCTGTCGGCGAACTTGCGGAGCGCGGTCTCGAGCTCCGGTTTCCCTGCCGCGGCCACGCGGCGTGCCTCGGCCGCGGTCCGGAGCGCCGCGATCCCGTTCAAGGCCTCGACCACCTCGGCTACGGCGCCGCGCATCCGCTGCGAGAAGTCGTAGCGGGCCCGGAGATCCGCCGCCGTGGTGTTCACGCGGGGATCGAGCTTGACCGAGAAGCCGGCGGTCTCGGACTTGCCGCCCACGGTCAGGCGAGCCGAATACCGTCCGGGAAGCGCGGTCACCCCGGGAACCCGCTGGAGCTGGAACGCGGTGTCGGTCAGCGCCACGCCGTCGGCGGAGCGGAAGGTCCAGGTAAAGAGGTTGAGACCCTGGGCGTTGGGCGCGCGCTGGGGCGGCGAGAGCTTGTTGGCGTCCTCCTCGGGCGGCGGCTCGACGTAGGGCGCGGCGAGCCGGGCGGAGTCGGTGACGCCCGCGGTCTTGAGGCTGTCGTTCCGGATCCGCTTCTTGCCCTCGAGCCGCAGGCTGTCCGCCAGCGTGGCCGAGTCGGGCCGGCTGGTGTAACTGTTGACCACGGCACCGCCCGCATCCAGAATGTCGACGGTCACCTCCTGGTTCTTGTCCTTGAGCCAGTAGTAGATGAAGGCGCCGCTCTGCGGGTTAGCGCCGGACTGCAGGTTCTCGATCAGGGACCCGCCGCCCCAGAAGGTCCGGTAACCGTCCTGGGGCGTGAAGAGGTGGGCCGGCGCCGCGAGCGCCGCCGCGCTCTGCTGCCGGAGCGGTGAGATATCATCGAGAATCCAGAAGGCGCGTCCGTGGGTGGCAATAGCCAGGTCGCCGTCTTTCACCACCAGGTCGTGCACCGGCACCGGCGGCAGGTTGCGCCGCAGCGATTGCCAGTGGGTTCCGTCGTCGAAGCTCACCCAGACCCCCCGCTCGGTCCCCGCGAAGAGGAGTCCCTTCCGCACCGGGTCCTCCCGGATCACCCGGGTGAACTCGCCGGCCGGAATTCCATCGGTGATCCGGGTCCAGGTCTTCCCGAAATCGGTGGTCTTGTAGAGGTAGGGCGCATAGTCGTCGAGCATGTTCCGGTTGGCGGCGAGGTAGGCCGTGCCAGCGGCGTGGGGCGAGGGTTCGATGCTCGACACCCGGGTGAACTCGCCGAACCCGGGGGTGACGCTGGTCCAGTGGGCGCCGCCGTCGCGGGTCAGGTGCACCATCCCGTCGTCGGATCCGACCCAGATGGTGCCCTTGGCCACCGGCGATTCCGCGATCGCGAAGATGGTGGCGTAGGTCTCCGCGCCGGACGATTCCTTGGTGATGGGTCCGCCCGCTACCACCAGGGTCTTCGGGTCGTGCCGAGTGAGGTCGGGGGAGATCATCGACCAGGTGGCGCCGCGGTCGGCGCTGCGCCACAGGAAATTGGAGCCCAGGTAGAGCACCCGGGGATCCTGGGGCGAGATCGCGATGGGCGTGGTCCAGTTCCAGCGCTGCTTCACATCCTTGGGGAGGGCGGGCGGCTCCCACCACGGCTCGATGGATTCGAAGCGGCCGCTGGCGCGGTCGTAGCGGGCGTTGCCGCCGCCGGTGGAGTAGGTCACGTCGGGGCGGGACGGGTCGGCCACGATGGTGCCGGACTCGCCGCCGCCGGGGTAATACCACTGGGTGATGTCGAACAGATTGTCCGAGCGGCTGGGCCCGCAGGCGCCGCTGTTGTCCTGCTGGGAACCACAAACCCGATAGGGAAAGTGGTTGGTGGTGATGATGTGATAGAACTGGCCGGTGGGATAACCGGTGGTGCTCCAGTTGGCCCCGCGGTTAAGCGAGATCCGGGCCCCCTGGTCGGCGGCGACGATCATCCGGTCACGGTTGTCCGGGGCGATCCAGAGGGTATGGGTGTCCCAGAGATCATTGTACGGGCGGACCTCGGTGAATTTCTTGCCGCCGTCGGTGCTCCGATAAAGCACGCCGTTGGGAAGGTAGACGGTATTGGTGTCGACCGGGTCGGCGAACACCCGGGAGAAGTAGAACGGACGCCAGTGGACGTTGGATTTCTTGTTGATCCGCTGCCAGGTCGCGCCCGCGTCGCCGGAGCGGTAGAGCCCGCCGGAATCGGCTTCGACCATCGCCCAGACGATCCGCGGGTTGGCCGGCGAGACCGCGAGCCCGACGTTCCCCAGGGTTCCCCGGGGGAGTCCAGGGTTCCGGGTCAGCTCGTTCCAGTGGTCGCCGCCGTCGGTGGTCTTGTAGATGGCGCTGCCGGGGCCACCGCTCACGATGTCCCAGGGCCGCCGCACCACCTGCCAGGTCGACGCGTAGAGCACCTGCGGGTTGGTGGGGTCCATCACCAGGTCGGTCGCCCCGGCGGAATCGCTGCGGAAGAGGATCTTCTCCCAGGTCTTGCCGCCGTCCTTGCTCCGGAAGACGCCGCGCTCCGGGTTAGGCCCGAAGGCGTGACCCAGCGCCGCCACGTAGACCAGGTCGGGATTCCAGGGGTGGACGATCACCGCCGCGATGTGCCTTGTGTCCTTGAGACCCAGGGATGTCCAGGTGGCGCCGCCATCGGTGGTCTTGTAGACGCCGTCCCCATCGGAGGTGTTGCCCCGCAGAGTCGACTCGCCGGTACCGACGTACACGATGTCGGGGTTGGGCTGGTAGATCGCGATGCCGCCGATGGTGCCGCCGAAGTACTTGTCGGTGACCGGCTCCCAGGTGTAGCCCGCATTGGTGGTCTTCATGACCCCGCCGCCGGTGGTCCCGGCATAGTACTCGTTGGGCCGGGCCACCGAGCCCGCCGCGGCGACCGAGCGGCCGGAGCGGAAGGGCCCGATGTTGCGCCACTTGAGGGCGGCGAAGGCGGCGGTGTCGACCGGCTGGTAGGCTTGGGCCGTACCGGCTCGGGTCCCCAGCGTGAGCAGGAGCGCAAGGGCGAGGACCGGGCGGCGGCGGGAGGCCATTCGGGGCATGGGGATGCTCTGGGGTGGGAGGGGTCGGCACTGCCGAATAGTACTCCCGGGCGGGGCGGTCCGCCCGGGCGCGGCCGACTCTCCTATTGACATTCTATAGCAGAACGCTATCCTCGTATAGCCCTTCTATAGGACGCCCGCCGTGGCCCGCGACACCGCGTTGCTGCAGGGAACTCTCGACCTCCTGATCCTCAAGGTGCTCACCCTCGACACGATGCATGGCCTGGGGATCGCCCGCCGGGTCGAGCAGATCACCAGGGGAGCCTTCGAAGTGAAGCCGGGGTCGCTGTTTCCCGCCCTGCACCGCATGGAAGAAGCCGGCTGGCTGACCTCGGTGTGGGGCCAGTCCGAGAATGGACGCAAAGCCCGCTTCTACGCGCTCACGCCCGCCGGCCGGCGCCAGCTCAAGACCGAAGCCGGCCAGTGGGGGCGGATTTCCCTGGCCATGTCCCTGGCCCTCAAGGCGGAGGGATAGCGTGGCACACTGGCTTCGCAATCTCTTTCGCCGGGCCCAGGTGGAGCGGGAGCTGGATGAGGAGCTGCGGTCCTACCTCGACCTCCGCACCGCCGAAAAGATCGGCCAGGGGATGTCTCCGGAGCGGGCGCGGCGGGAAGCGGCCCTGGAGCTGGGGGGCGTCGAGCAGGTCAAGGAAGCGGTGCGGGACGTGTGGGCCGGCGCGTGGGTGCGGGACCTGGGGCTCGACCTGCGCTACGCGGCGCGGGCGCTGGGGAAGCGACCCGGCTTCACCAGCATCGCGACCGGAACCTTGGCTCTGGGCATCGGGGGCATCGCCGCGATCCTGAGCCTGGTCTGCGCGGTCTTTCAAGCCGGCCTTCCGTTTCCGGATGCCGGCCGGCTGGTCCACGTGTATCAGACCGAGTCCGGCGCGGCCGAGTACTCCTCGCTGTCGTACGTGGACTATCGCTACTATCGCGAGCATACCCGCTCGTTCTCGAGTCTCGCGGCGCACTACACCGCCCCGTTGCATTTCGTGAGCGGGAACGAGTCGGCGGCCATCCTCGGCAGCGTGGCCAGCCCCAACTACTTCGCGACCCTCGGATTGCAGCCGGTGCGGGGCCGCTTCTTCAGCGGCGACGAGGACCGGGTTCCCGGGCACGATCCCGTCGTCGTCCTCGGCTACCGGTTCTGGCAGTCGCGCTTCGGCGGAAGCCCGGACGTCATCGGGCGGGAGATCCGCCTGAACGGGGCCACGTTCACGGTCGTGGGGGTCGCGCCGCCGGAGCTCGTGGGCGTCGAGTTCGGCAGGGTCCAGGTCAGCCTCTGGATTCCCGCCAGCATGTTCCGGGTCGGCTACAAGTACTGCGATGGCTTGGCGCCCGGTTGCAACATGGTCAGGCTGATCGGCCGGCTGGCTCCCGGGGTGCGCGTCGCGGAGGCGCAGACCGAGCTGACCACGCTCGCCCGGCGGCTCGAGAGCGCGAGCCCGGAGACCAACCAGGGCCTCGGCGTCGCCGTCATGCCGGCCCGCGGGACCGATCCGGCGGGCCGGCGGGACAGCGCCCGCATCCTCACCCTGCTGGGCGTGGCGGTGGGCGTGGTGCTCCTGATCGTGTGCGCCAACCTCGCGGGGCTGCTGCTGGCCCGGAACCTGGCGCGGGCCCGGGAGATGGCGCTCCGTCTTTCGCTCGGCGCCAGCCGATCCCGCATCGTCCGGGAACTCCTCGCCGAGAGCCTGCTGCTGGCCCTGCTCGGGGGAACCCTCGGGGTCGGCGTGGCGGTGCTGGGCAACCGGCTGATCCTCACCCTCTACCGGTTCAACTACTCCGGGTTGCCTACCTTCTTCCGGCTGGGGCTCGATCCCGCAGTGCTGGGCCTGACGCTCGCGGTCACCCTGGCGACGGTCCTCGCCTTCGGGCTGGTGCCCGCGCTGCGCGCCAGCCGGACCGACCTCCTCACCAACCTGAAGGACGAGGGTCACTCGCCTGGCGCCGGGCGGTGGCGGCTCCGTGACGGGCTGGTGGTCGTGCAGGTGGCGCTGTCCCTGGTGCTGGTGGTCGACGCCACCCTGCTGATCCGGAGCCTGCGCCACATCTACGAGGGCGAGGGCTTCGACCCGACCCGGGTGGTGATGGTGCGGTTGCGGCCCACGCTGGTCGGTTACGAGCCGCAACGGGCCCGCGCGTTCCAGGTGGAGGTACTCCGCCGGCTCGAGGCGACGCCGGGAGTCCTCTCAGCCAGTCCGGCCATGAATCCCGCGAATTGGGCCGACAATACGATTCGGGTCTGGCTGCCGGCCAGCCCACCGGCCGATCCGACCCAGGCGCCCAGCCTGGGAACCAATCGGGTCGGGCCCCGGTTCTTCGAGACCCTCGGCGTGCCGGTCGTGGCTGGACGGGACTTCGAAGGCCGGGACGGGGCCGGGGCGCCCGCGGTTGTGATCGTGAATCAGGCGCTCGCCGAGCGCTACTGGCCCGGTCACAATCCGCTCGGGCGGCAGCTGGTGGTAGACGGCACAGCGAGCGAGGTCATCGGCGTGGTGCCCAACCTTCAGTACCGCAGCGCGGGAGAGTCGGCTCTGCCTTTCGTGTACCGGAGCTACTGGCAGGGCAAGCCGGGCGACAGCTGGTCCAGCGAATCGCGGACCCACATCCGGGTGACCGGAGATCCTCGGGCCATGCTCCAGGCGATTCGCCGGGTCATCTCGAGTGTCGACCCCGACATGCCGGTCAGCGAGGACCAGACCCTGGTGGAGCGCCTGGGGTACGAGTTTCAGCCGGTGCGAATTGCGGGGAGCCTGCTGGTGTGCTTCGGCGCGGTGGCGGTGTTCCTGAGCGGGTTTGGGCTCTACGGCGTGCTGGCCTTCCGCGTCGCGCAGCGCACCAGGGAAATCGGGCTGCGGATGGCACTCGGTGCGAAGCGCGGTGACGTGGCGCGACTGGTGTTGCGGCGCGGCCTGGCCCTCGCCCTTTGGGGCATAGCCGCCGGCCTCGCCGGGGCGCTCGGCTCGATCCGG
Organism: Gemmatimonadota bacterium; assembly: GCA_041486305.1. Classification (GTDB taxonomy): domain Bacteria; phylum Gemmatimonadota; class Gemmatimonadetes; order Gemmatimonadales; family GWC2-71-9; genus JABFSM01. The sequence goes on along the minus strand of JBGPLG010000115.1, from coordinate 4,869 downwards.
CTCCTCGACAGCCTGCTGTACGGGGTTCCGGGCGCCGATCCGCTCACCTTCGGCTTCGCGATGGTCGTGATCGTCGGCGTAGCGCTGGCCGCGAGCTGGCTGCCGGCCCGGCGCGCCGCCCGGCTGGATCCGCTCCTGGCCCTGCGACACGAATAGCGGGTTACTCCGACCGCATCGCCACCAGGGGGTCGATCCGCGCCGCGCGGAGCGCCGGGAGCCAGCTGGCCGCCACCGCCACCGCGCCGAGGACCAGTGGAATCCCCAGGAACACGGCGAGATCGGTAACCCGCACGTCATAGAGCAGGGTGGACAGCACCCGGGTGAGCGCGAAGGCGCCCACCAGCCCGGCCGCCACGCCGATCCCGGCCAGCAACGCGCCCTGCCGCACCACCATCCGCACCACCTGGGAGCGGCTGGCGCCCAGCGCCATGCGCACGCCCAGCTCGCGGGTGCGCTGGGCCACCGCGTAGGACACCACGCCGTAGATCCCCACCGAGGCCAGCACCAGCGCCAGGACCGCGAAGAGGCCGATCACCTGGCCCTGCATGCGGGGCCGCCAGAGCGAGCGGTTCACCGCCGCCTCGAGGGTCTGGACCTGGTACATCGGCAGGTCGGGGTCCATCGACTTGATCACCCGGGCCACGCCGGGCAGCAGGTTCTCGGGTAACCCGCTGGTCCGCACGGCGACGGTCTGGGTGAAGCCGGCCCACTGATAATAGGAATAATAGATGGCCGGCCCCATCGGCTGGGGCAGGCGATAGTGCCGGAAGTCCCTGACCACGCCGACGATAGTGACCCAGGGCTCGCGGTCCGCGAACATCCCGATCTTGATCCGCTTGCCGATGGGGTTCTCGCCGGCAAACTCCTTCCTGGCCAGGATCTCGTTGATGACGCCGACGCGGCCGGCGGTGTCGCGGTCCTGGGGTGAGAGGTCCCGTCCCGCGATGATCGGGATGCCCAGAGTCTTGAAGTACCCCGGGATGACCGACTGGTAGTGGACGTCGAGCTCCTGGCCGGTGGGGTGCTCAGGGTGGCCCTCCACATTCATCTCGGCCTGGACGTTCCAGCCGCTGAAGGGGATGCCGTTGGCGGAGCCGGCCTGGGTCACCCCGGGCAGCGCCTTGAGCCGATCCATCAGCTCGGAGTAGAAGACGATCCGCTGTTCCCCGTGGGGATACTTGGCCTGGGGCGGCGACAGCCGGAAGGTGAGCACGCCCCTGGGCTCGAAGCCCAGATCCGTGCGGGTGTAGGCGCGGTAGCTCTTGAGCAGCAGTCCGGCGCCGATCATCAGCACCAGCGAGAGGGCCACCTCCACCACCACCAGGGTGCTGCGGAGCCGGCCACGGCGGCGCCCCTCGCCGGAGCCGCCGGTACCGTCGCGCAGCGCGCCGGTGAGGTTGATGTCGGTGTTCCGGAACGCCGGGATCAGGCCGAAAAGGATGCCGGTGATCGCCGAGAGGCCGAGGGTGATGGCCAGCGTGGCGCCGTCGAGCCGCAACGGGATGTACCAGGGCAGCCCGTTGGGCACCGCAAGCCCGAAGAGCCGGATTCCCACCGCCGCCAGGGCCAGCCCGAGCACGCCGCCCAGCGACGCCAGCACCAGGCTCTCGGTGAGCAGCTGGCGCACCAGTCTTCCCCGCCCCGCCCCGATGGCCACCCGCACCCCGATTTCCCGCTGGCGGCCGGCGCCGCGGGTTAACATGAGGTTGGCGACGTTGGCGCACACGATCAACAGCAGGAACCCCACGCCGCCCAGGAAGATCAGCAGCGGCCGCCGGAGATCGCCCACCAGGTCCTGGCGAAGCGAGATGGCCTGGGCGTCCCAGCCGAAGTTGTCGCGGGGATACTCCTGCTGGAGCCGTTTGGAGACGACGTCGAGGTCCTGCTGGGCCTCTGCCAGGGTGACACCGGGCTTGAGCCGGCCGATGGCTCCCGCATATCCGCGATTGCCGCGGCCTTCGTCGTGGTCCTCCACCGCGAACGGCATCCAGGCTTCGCCCCGGTCGGGAAAAGCGAAGCCCGGCGGCATGACGCCGATGACCTGGACCGGAGCGCCGGCCACCGTGACGGTCCGGCCCACGATGGAGCGGTCTCCTCCGAAGCGGCGCTTCCAGAGCCCATAGCCCAGCAGCACCACGTTGCTCCGCCCCCGGTGCTCCTCCTCGGGGAGGAGATTCCGCCCCAGGATGGGGGCCACGCCGAGCAGGGGGAAGAGGTTGGCGGTGATGGTGGCGGCATCGACCCGCTCGGGTTCGCCCTCGCCGGAGAACGCCAGCGCGTCCCAGGTGTACATGCCCAGCTGCGCGAAGGTCCGATTGTCGTCCCGCCAGGAGAGATAGTCCTGGAAGGAGATGTTGATCCCCCCCTCGGTCTGGGCGTCGCGGGTCAGGCGAGCGTAGACCGCCACCAGCTCGTCGGCTCGGGGATAGGGCAGCGGGCGGATCAGGACCGCGTGGACCGCGCTCAGGATGGTGGTGGTGACGCCGACGCCGAGGCCGATGCAGAGGACGGCGACGAGAGTGAACCCGGGGCTCTTGCGCAGGGTTCGCAGAGCAAAACGCAGATCCTGCCACATGTCTCCCAATACCTCCCGCCGGCGGACCCGCTCCCGGCGCCGGGTGTCGATGGCGATACAGGCTTCCCGTACGCGTACGAGCTCGCCGAAGCGGCGTTCGGCCTCTTCCCGTGCCGCGCCGGAGCTCCGGCCCGCGGCGCGCAGGTCCCGCTCGTGCATCTCGAGGTGGAAGCGGAGCTCCGCGTCCACATCATCGCGGATGTTCGACTGCCAGAAGCGGAACAGGCGGCGCCAGCGGCCCGGCTCGGACACGCGGATGCTCAGGTGGGTTGTTCGCTGGTGCGGAGCACCTTGCTCATCGCCTCGACGAAGCTGGTCCAATTGGCCGTCTCGGCCTTGAGCTGGGCCCGCCCCTTCGGGGTGAGGTGGTAGAACTTGGCCTTGCGGTTGTTCTCGGAGATGCGCCACTCCGATTCGATCCATTCTCGCTCCTCCAGCCGGTGGAGGGCGGGATAGAGCGAGCCCTCGCCGACGGTGAGCGCGTCTCCGGTGAGCCGCTCGATCCAGCGGGCCACCGAGTAGCCGTGGGCGGGCCCCCAGCTCAGGGCCTTGAGCATGAGAAGGTCCAGGGTTCCCTGGAGGAGGTCGAGGGTGGGCTTGGGCATGGGTGTTCCCATCGAAGGTCGATGTATAGGATCGCGCCCCATACATCGAATGTCAAGGGAGCAGGACGGGACGACGGGATCAATGGCATGGCCATTGCGGCCCCGGAATCCCATGCGCCCACACTTGGTTGCGGTCCTGCTTTCGCTCACGGCGGCCTGCGTCCCCCGGTACACGAAGTTTCGGGAGCAGGACCAGGCGGAGTTCACCCGCCAGGACAGCTCGGCGGTCCATCGCGCCGTGGACGAGCTGGTGCGGGAAGCCGCTCCCTTCCGCTCCCTGCCCCAGGTCGGGCTCACCCCCAAGGAAATCGTAGTGAGCCAGGGTGATTCGGCCTGGCTGTACCAGGCACTCGCCATCTACATGACCTTCCGTCAGGCGCGGGCGCCCGACGCATGCGCCCCGCCGAGCCGGGTGTCGTTCGTGGCGTGGAAGGACCTCGGCTCCCGGACCGGAATCGACGCCGTCGCACTCTACGCGGCAGGGGATACCAACGGGATCCGGGACACCTTCTCGAGCATGCCCTCCAATTGCAACGGTCCGATCCTGACGCTGCACCACCCGATGCTGTCGGTGGGCCGGATCATCGACCGGCAATGGCGCTCGGCGGTGACTTCGACCGGCAAGGGCCAGATCTTCGTCGACCTGGGGCGAGGAAGAACACGGCCCTGCCCCGCGGCGGCGATCACCTACCTCGAGAGTCAGAGCATCCTGGCGGAATGCCGGGTTACCTGGATCCAGGTCTGGATCAGCACCCGGATCGGCGGAAAGGACGGCGCCGCCTCGGATTCGTTCTTCGTCGGCGCGACGGTCCCGGCGCTGCATCTCTGGATGGACTGCCAGGCCAACTGGCGCGCCCGCGAGATGTGTCCGCCGCTTCCGCCGGTCCCGGACACGCTACCGCGCCGGGAGGTCAGTCCTCCCCTGGAAAAGCGGCCCTCGCTGGTGACGGTCACCGGCGTGGTCAAGGAAGTCGAGGAGGGAATCCCGATCCCCTATGCGTGGATCCGGGTGGACCGGGGATCCACCATCTTCGCGGACTCGGGAGGGCGGTTCACCATCCAGCTTCCGCCCGGCCGCGCCACCGCGATGGCCGGCTGCTTCGGCCGAGGCGGCAGCTCTGAACAAAGCCAGGATCCGTTCGTGGTCCGGCACTATATGGCCGAGCTGGTGTTCTTTCTGATCGGGAGCAACTGCGTCCGCCCGCCGGGGCCGGTGCCGGACTCGGTGTTCGAGGGCATCTATGACAGCGGACTGGAGCGGAGCCGCTTCTCGCTCTGCGGCAAGCGCCAGTACAACGTCTGGGCCGGCTTCACCCCCCAGGCCGAGGCGGAGCGGGACGAACAATTGGCAAGGCTCAAGGGCAAGGAGTCCTACGAGGGATTCCTCTGGCGGGTCCGGGGCGCGCTGGCGGGGCCGGGGCGGTTCGGGCCCAAGTCCGACTCGGAGTATCTGCTCACGGTCGAGCGGGTGCTCGAGGTCAGGGTGCGCCAGCGAAACGAGTGTGCCCGCTAGCCTCCGGCGGGGCGGGCGGTGAAGACGGTAAGGACAGGCACCTATAGGATCTACTAGTCCCGGTCCGTCGGGTTCGCGCGTTCCCCGACCAGGTCTGGCGGCGGCCGGGACCAGAGGACCGCGGACCCGAGCGCCGCCACCAGGACCGCCGCGATGCCGAGCCAGCGGTTAGGCAT
>JBGPLG010000114.1:0-11835 GCA_041486305.1 Gemmatimonadota bacterium | reverse complement strand
CCTTCCGGTCGGCCGGGACGCGCACGATGAACTCCCACTGGTTTCGGGCGCTGAAGTTGCCGTCGGTGACCGCGTACGAAAGCTCGGTGCCGCGGAGGGGCTCCCCCGCGAAAGTCCATGAGGCGGGACGGGACTGGAGCGCGATGACGTGGATCCGGTCGAGACTGTACCGTTTGCGGGTTCGCATCGGTTCCTCTCGGACTGAGACCCGTAACCATACCCTGAGCGACGGTTCGCTGGCCAGCGCCCGCACGGCCGGTCCACCGGATCAGCGGAACAATGTACCCAGCTCTCCGGCCGCTATCGGACGCGGCTCGGCGATCAGCCCGGTCCGGGACGCCGCCTCGCCCAGCACCATTTCCGGGCGGTTTCCCGCCGCGCGCAACTCGCGCACCCCGGTGGATCCATCCCGCTTGGAGAGCTTCCGGCCCTCTGAATCCGTGATGAGGGGGTGGTGCAGGAACAGGGGCGGCTCCTTCCGGCCCAGCCGGCCGGCCAGCATGATCTGTCGTCCGGTCGAGGCCAGCAGGTCCTCGCCCCGGACCACCAGGCTCACCGCTTGCCTGGTATCGTCCACCGCCACGCAGAGCTGATAGGTCCAGTTGGCGTTGGCATCACGGAGCAGCAGGTCCCCGCACTGGAGCGACGGGGTCTGCTGCTGCGGCCCCAGCCGCAGATCGTCGAATTCCACCGCCTCGTCTCCCAGCGTAACCCGGAGGCCGAGCCCGTCGGCGGGGGCGAGCCGCAGGCCGCGACAGGTGCCGGGATAGCGGAGCTCGTCCCAGTCCTCCAGCCCGTCCGCCCGCATCGCCTGGGCGATGTCGGCGCGGGAACACTTGCACGCGTACACCGGCGATTGCCGGCCCAGGTGGAGCGCGGCCCGGCCGTAGGCGCGGTCGTGGTCGCTCTGGCGCAGCACCCGCCGCTCCCCCCCGGGCACCAGGCCGAGCCACTCGAGATCCTCGATGATCGCGCGCTCGTATTCGGGCCGGCATCGCCCCCGGTCATGGTCCTCGATCCGGAGCAGCACCCGGCCCCCCAGGGCGCCGGCGATCCCCCAGGTCCATACCGCATTGGCCACGTGGCCCAGGTGGAGGTACCCGGTCGGGCTCGGCGCGAACCGGGTGACCGGGCGCGGGGGTACCTTGGAGAGGTCGATGGGCGGCATCGAGCCCAAAATAGCCCCCCCCACGCGACCATCCCGCTGCCCGGGGCATCATTAAACCGGTCCCAACTCACCCAATTCGACGGAGTTCGCGTGCGTCAGACCCGTTTTCCTGTGTTTGCAGGCGTCCTGGCGGCCCTGGCCGTTGCGTCGTCGGCACAGGGCCAAGCCAAGTCCTCGTTGGGCAAGCCCGACGCCGAGTCGGCGGAGACCTTCACCCGAGTCGCGGGCATTCGGGAGCTTGCCTCCGGCAAGGTCCTGGTGGTGGATCCGTCCGACAAGGTCGTACAGCTGGTGGACCTCGCCGGAGGCACCATGACCAAGGTGGGCCGGGAGGGCCAGGGCCCCGGGGAGTATGGATTGCCCTTCGTACTCCTCGGGATCCCCGGCGAACAAACCCTGCTGTACGACATCGCCGGCCGCCGCTTCCTCACCATCGGCCAGGATGGAAAGCCCGGCCCCATCCTGGAAATGCCCCGTCCTCCGGTGCCCCAGGGCGGTGCAGGCGGCCCCGTCGTCGCATTCGGACTCACCATTCCCCGCGGCGTGGACGCGCAGGGCCGCATCTATTTCGAGGGCTCGCCGTTTACCCCCACCGGCGCCAGCGCGGACTCGGTGCCGATCATGCGGTGGGACCGGGTGAAGCCGGTGTTCGACACGGTCGGATACTTGACCTTGCCCAAGGGGAATGCCGTCTCCAGCGGCGGCGGCGGCCGGTTCACCGTCCGGATCGGCGGTGGGAAAGTCTACGCGCCCGCCGAAGCCTGGGACGTCGCGGGTGACGGGCGGGTCGCGCGGCTGCTCCCCTCGCCCTACCGGGTTATCTGGTTCGACAAGGGCAAGCCGATGCCGGGACCGGTGCAGCCCTATTCCCCCATCAAGGTCACGCAGGCGGAAAAGGATCAGTACACCGAGAATCTGAAGAAGCAGAAGCCGATCGTGATGAGTATCGGCGGCGGTGGCGGAGGCGGGACGTCCCAGCAGGTTACCCAACCGCCGCCGGAGTTCGAGGAGACCATGCCCCCGTTTACCGGCCGCGGCGCCGTGCTGGCCACGCCCGATGGCGAGGTCTGGGTACTGCGCACCCGCTCGGCCGGCAACAAGATTCCGTCGTACGACGTGTTCGACAAGACCGGCACGCTGGTGAAGCAGGTCTCCCTCAATCCCAACAGCCGGGTCGTGGGATTCGGGAAGGGCACGGTCTACGTGGCCCGGAGCGACGAGGACGACCTGCAGTATTTGCAGCGGTACAAGAGGCCGTAATAGCAGGAAAGAGGGAGGAGGGAGGAGCTGGGAGGGGGCACTGGGCGGTGAGTAGTACATTCCCGCGCAGTGCTCCCTTCTCGCTTTCCCTCCTCCCTCCTCCCTAGTTACTCCCCGTCCCTATCGCCGCGCTGGTTCCCCCCCACTTCTTGTACCAGCTCATCATGTACAGCTGGGTCCGCATCCAGTTCGACGGACGCGAGCCGGTCCCGTGCCACTCGTTCTCGAACCGCAGCAGCACTGCCGGCACGCCCCGCATCTTGAGCGCCGAGTAGTACTCCTCGGTCTGGGGCATCGGGGTGCGCTGGTCCAGCACGCCGGTCATCAGCATCGTCGGGGTCTTCACGTGGCCGACGTACATCAGGCTGGAGTGCTTGAGCCAGGGCATCGGATCTTCCCAGAACGGCTTCTCGAAGAAATTGTAGGTGAACAGCGGGATGTCGGTCTCGCCCGCGAAGGCCAGCCAGTCGATCACCGGGCAGCGCACCGCCGCCGCGGCAAAGCGATCGGTGTGCCCGATCACCCAACTGGACAGCACCCCGCCGCCGGAGCACCCTCCCACGTACATCTGTGACGTATTGATGTAGCCCCGCCCGATCACCGTATCGACGCCGGCCATCAGGTCGTCGTAGTCGACGCCGGGATAGTCGTGCATGATCGCGTTGCCGAACGCGGTGCCGTACCCGGTGGAGCCGCGGGGGTTGGTATAGAGCACCACGAACCCGTTGGCCGCGAAGTTCTGGAACGAGAAATTGAATCCGGTGTTGTAGTTCCCGTGCGGCCCGCCGTGAATCTCGAAGATCAGCGGGTACTTGCGGGTCGGATCGAACGACGGCGGCTTCACCACCCAGCCCTGGATCTTGGCCCCGCCGCTCGAGGTGTACCAGATCTCCTCCACCTCGCCGACCCGGGTGCCGGTCAGCACGTCGGCGTTGACGTCGGTGAGCTGGGTGAGATCGGCCGGCTTCTTGACGTCGAACCGGACCAGGTCGGGCGGACGAGTGTAGTTGGTCCGGACGGCGAACACGGTGCCGTTCTTGGTGACCGCGGCATTGTTCAGAATATGGGTGCCGGTGGTGATCTGCCGGGCCGCTCCGCCCAGCGCCGCGAACCAGAGATTGCTGGTGCCGCGGTCCTGCACCGTGAAATAGAGTCCCTTGCCGTCCGCGGACCAGCTCACGTCGCCCGGGTCGCGGTCCAGCCCGGGGGTGCGCAGCGTCATTCCGCTGCCGTCGGGCGCGACGGTGTAGAGATCGGAGGCGTGGTAGCTGGAAGGACCCTCGGTCGGGAAGCCCTGGAAGGCGATCAGCTTCCCATCCGGTGAGACCACCGGGTTGCCCCACTGACCGGCTCTCGAGGTGAGCAGCCGCTTGGCGCCGGTTTGCACATCGATCGCGTACAGGTTCGAGCGCTGGTACATCCGCTCCGCGTCCGAGGAGTCGTTGCCGGCGGTGACGATGGTGCGGCCGTCGGGCAGCCAGTCCCATCCCCCGCCGCCGCCCCGCGGCCCGGCGTTCCAGTCACCCTTGGTCAGCTGACGTGGGGTCCCACCGGTAGCCGGCACCACGAAGAGATGGCTGTACGCCGGATCCAGGTACCCGGTCCGGTCGGCGCGGTAGATCAGGTTATCCACGATGCGCGGGGCCTTGGTCCACTGCGCGCCGGCGGGCGCCGCCGGAAGGTCGATCTTCCAGGTGACGTCCTTGGGCACCAGCATCGCAAACCCGATCGATTTGCCGTCGGGAGACCAGCGCAGATTGCCCGAGCTCTTGGCCACCTTGGTGACCTGGGTGACGGCCCCCTCGGCGTCCATGTATCGCACGAAGATCTGGTTGCCGCCCGGCTCACCCTCGGCCAGGTAGGCGATCCGGGTTCCATCCGGAGACCAGCTCGGGTTCGAGCCCTTCACCAGGAACCGCATCCGGGACCCGTCGGCGTTCATGATCCAGAGGGCGGACTCGAAATTGTCCTTCATCTTGTCCACCGACCGGCGGGTGAAGACCACCTGGGACCCGTCGGGCGAGGGCTGCGGGTCGCTCACCGACTCGAAGTCGAGATAGCGGCCCACGGTGAGAAGGGTGTCCGATGGACGCTCCTGGGCGCGGAGCGGGAGAACGGCCGCGGATGCGGCGAGGGCGAGCAGGTAGACGGGTCGCATGGGCTTGCCTCGGGGAGGGCGAATGGCGGAATCTACGTCGCGGCGGGGAGGCCGGGGAGGGGGCCGGCCTCCCGGGCACACGATGCAAGGGTCTCATCGGAAAAGTGCGGGATAACCTGTAAGCTCTACTAGGACCGAAACCAGCCACCTATTGAGTTTCCCACGGGATAGTCTAAGGTATTGCTGGTGTGACCAGCCCATTGCGCTACTCGCCTGCCGTGGGAGGGTGAGATGCTCTCTATCGGGAAGGGCTCTGCCCAGCTCGCGGTTTCCATGGTGCTCTGTTTCGTCGCGACCTTCCCGCTAGTTGCCCAGGTCGATACCTCCAGCATAGTCATCGCGGGTACCGTCGTCGACCCTTCCAAAGAACCCATTGGGGGAGCCGAGATTCGAGTTGTCGGCACCGATCATTCGATACTCACCTCGGTGACCGGCACGTTTCGACTCATGATTCCACGTGCGAAAGAGATCCCGCTCCTGGTCCGCCGTCCTGGGTTCAATGCTCAGCTGCTCACGCTCGCAGGCACTTGGACTGGCACAATCGTGCTGGCACATGGCAACTTCCAGCTTCCAGAAATCAGCGTGACCTCGCGCTATGGGAAGCCGGAGAAATACGCGGCTACGACGCTGTACGACGACTTCTTTCGCCGCCGCAGAATTGGTCTAGGTGAGTTCATCGACCGGGATCAGATCGATCGCCGATCTCCTCTTCAAACCGTCGAGATTCTTCAAGGACGGCCGGGAATCCGAGTTTCAGTTCAGCCGGCAGGGGTTCGCGGCGGCAACGTAGTCGCGTTTGCGCGCTGCAACGAGATTCCCCAGAAGATCAATGTCTATCTGGATGGCAAGAAGCTCATGCAGGATCGCGTAGACGAAAAACCCCTCGTGAGTGATCAACCCCTCACCTTCATGTCGAACCCAGGCATCCAGACAGCGACTGAAGACCAGCTCGAAGCCCGACGGCGGCTGTATGCGGTTGTGGGAGAGATGCTCAGCCGGATAAACCCGCATGATATCGAAATGATCGAGATCTTCCGCGGGCCGGGCGAGCTCCCCGCCGAATTCAACGACGGGAACTGCGGCGCGATTGTCGTCTGGACTCGGAAGGGAATTCAGTAGCTCCAGGGGGGCGGGGCTCGCCTACCAAGGCCGGCGTCACCCCCTCCGCCTCTCCCCGCCCTGCCATCCCCGCCGCTCGATCTCATGACGCACTCGGGCCTGGATCATCTCCACCCCGATCTTGTTGTGGCCGCCCTCGGGAATGATGATGTCGGCGTAGCGCTTGGATGGCTCCACGAACTCCAGGTGCATCGGCCGGACCGTGGCGAGATACTGGCGGATCACGTCGTCCATGCTGCGGCCCCGCTCCGAGACGTCCCGCTGCAGCCGGCGGATGAAGCGCACGTCCTCGCCCACGTCCACGTAGATCTTGATGTCGAACAGCGGCCGGAGCCGCGCATCGGCGAACAGCAGGATCCCGTCCACCAGGATCACGTGGCGGGGCTCGACCCGCTGGGTCAGCGCGGCCCGGGTGTGGGCGGCATAGTCGTAGGTCGGCTTGTCGATCGCCTCGCCCCGTGAGAGCGCGCCGAGCTGCGCCACCAGCAGCTCGGTGTCGAAGGCGTCGGGGTGGTCGTAGTTCACCCGCTTGCGGTCCTCGATCACCAGGTGCGCGAGGTCGCGGTAGTAGGCGTCCTGGTCGATCAGCGCCGCGTCAACCCCATCCATCTCGTAGATGGCGCGGGTGACGGTGGTCTTCCCCGACCCTGACCCCCCCACCACCCCGATGATCAGCGGCCGCTCAGACGTCATGCATTGTCCGCCCGCCAAGCCGAGGAATGCGGGCGAGGGCGACGCGAAGGGCCGTGCGGCCGACGCAGCCGTAGGGTCCCTTCCCGAGACCTGCGACCGTGGCCGAGAATGACCCCGTTGGCCAGGAGGCCGCACGGCCCAAGCGTCGCCCGAAGCCCTGTCTCCCGACGCCCGGGTGCCGCGCTCATTCCTCCTCGGCCCCCGTCTCCTTCTTGTGTTCGGCCGATACCTTCGCGGCCACCTCCGCCGGCGCCTCGGCATAGCCGTGAAACCGCTCCCGGTGGGTCCCCCGCCCGTGGGTGATCGAGTGCAGCGCGGTGGAGTAGCGGTACAGCTCGGCCTGCGGCACCAGCGCGTTGATCTTGGTGAGCCGGCCATCCTGCTCGGTGGACAGAATGTGGGCCCGCCGAGGGGAGAGATCCCCCAGCACGTCGCCCAGGATATCCGACGGCGACCACACCTCCACCGCCATGACCGGCTCCAGCAGCACCGGACGGGCCTTGGGAGTGACCGCCCGGAAGGCCAGGATCCCGGCCATCTTGAACGCCTGCTCGCTCGAGTCGACATCGTGGTAGGAACCGAAATAGCACTCGCAGCGGAAGTCGACGCAGGGGTACCCGGCGATCGGGCCCCGGGCCATCGCCTCCTGGACCCCCTTGTCCACCGCCGGAATGAACTTGTTGGGAATCACCCCGCCCACGATGCTGTCCACAAACTCGTAGCCGGAGCCCCGCGCCAGCGGAGAGATCCGGATGTGGCAGTCGCCGTACTGGCCCCGGCCACCGCTCTGTTTCTTGTGCTTGCCCTGGCCTTCCGCCATGCCGCGGAAGGTCTCCCGGTAGGCCACCCGGGGCCGCACCAGCTCGGCGTGCACGCCGTACTTGCGGGACAGCCGTCCCAGCAGGATCTCGAGGTGTCGCTCGCCCATGCCGTGGAGCAGGGTCTGGCCCAGCTCCGAGTTGTACTCGAAGTGAAAGGTGGGATCTTCCTCGTGCAGCTTGTGCAGGCCGGCGGCGAGCTTGTCCTCCTCGCCCCGCTGCTTGACCAGGACGGCGCTGGTCGCCTCGCCCTCGGGGAATTCGATCGGAGGCAGGCGAACCGGATGCTCCTTGCGGCTGAAGGTGTCGTTGGTGTGGGTATCGCGAAGCTTGGCCACCGAGCCGATGTCGCCCGCGGAAAGCTCGGACACTTCCTGGCGGTCCTTGCCCTGCTGGACCGACAGGTGGTTCAGCTTCTCCGCCACGCTGTGCTCGGCGTTCCAGACCTCCTCCCCCGTCTTCAGCGTACCGGCATACAGCCGGAAGATCGACACGTCGCCCACGTGGGACTCCGACAGGGTCTTGAACACCCGGCCCACCATCGGAGCCTTGACCGGCGGCGGGAGCTCGGTCGGCGCCGGAAACAGCTCGACCATCTCGGTCAGCAGGGCCCGGACGCCGTGCTGCAGCTCGCCGCTGCCGCAGAACAGGGGGACGATCTCTCCCGCCATCATGGCCTTCTTCATCGCGGGCACCACCTCTTCCCGCGGAATGCTTTCGCCGGCCAGGTATTTCTCCAGCAGCGCGTCGTCGGTCGCCGCCACCGCCTCGGTCATCTGCTCGGCGTAGCGGGCAAAGGCCTCCTGGTACTCGGGCGGGACCGGCACGTCTTCGTATTCGCCCGCCTTGGAGCCGGGCTTGAAGAGTTGGCAGGTCTGGGTGAAGAGATTGATGATGCCGCGGAATTGCAGCCCGTCACCCACCGGGATTTCCACCGGAAGCACCTTGGGGGTCAGCCGCTCCTTCACGGCGCTGAAGACCCGCTCGAAGTTCGCGTGTTCCTTGTCCATGCCCGAGACGAACAGAATCCGCGGCAAGTGATAGTGGTCGCAGGCGGCCCAGCATTTCTCGGTGCCCACCTCGACACCGCTCACGCCGGACAGCACCACCACGGCTGCGTCGGCCACCGAGAGGCCGCAGATCACTTCTCCGAAGAAATCGAGGTACCCCGGCGTATCGAGCAAATTCACCTTGACATTCATCCACTCGGCCAGGCCCACGCCGAGTGAAATGGAGTGCTTGCGTTCGATTTCGTCGGGAGAGGAATCGGTGAGGGTCGTGCCATCCTTGATCGAGCCGTGACGGCGGCTCGTGCCGGAAACGAAGGCGAGGGCGTCGACGAGGGTGGTCTTGCCGCTCGCTCCGTGACCGACGAAGGCCACGTTCCGGATAGCGTCAGGGCCGTAAATCTTCACGGCCGCCTCCTTTGGGCTCGGGATTCCCGATCATGCCTCCCCCGAGCGAGTTTGTCAAACGGCGGGACTTGCGGACTGTCCCCCGCCCTTCGAGTTTAACGGTGCCTTTTTCGAGCCGCGGACGGAGATTTCACCATGGCCAATGCAACCGTGCCCCTGACGCGGCAGCGGTTTCTGAAGTCCCACCGGAAAGACATCTGGTGGGTCAAGCCGCTGGTGATCCTGGTCGTCCTGGGCAGCTTCGTCATCTACTCGACCTGGGCCGCGTTCCAGAACGCGCACTACACCTTCGGCCCCTACCTCTCGCCGTTCTACAGCCCCGAGATCTTCGGGAGCTCGCCCCATGCTATCCTGGGCCCCAAACCGGGATGGTGGCCCGGGTTCCTGCCGTTCAGCCCGGCCCTGCTCATCCTCCCCTTCCCGGCCTTCTTCCGTTTCACCTGCTACTACTATCGGGGCTCCTACTACAAGTCCTTCTGGGCCGATCCACCGGCCTGCAGCGTCGGCGAGCCGCGCAACACCTACCTCGGGGAGCGCTCGTTCCCGCTGATTCTCCAGAACGTGCACCGCTATTTCATGTATGCCGCGGTGGTCTTCCTGTTCATTCTGGCCTATGATGCGTGGAAGGCGTTCTGGTGGGCCGACCCCGCCACCGGCGCCGAGCGGTTCGGAATCGGCCTGGGCTCGCTGCTGCTGGTGGCCAACGTCACCTGTCTGACCGGGTACACCCTCGGCTGCCATTCGCTCCGTCACATCCTCGGCGGCTTTCGCGATCAGTTTTCCCGGAACAAGGCATTCAAGACGCCGTACGCCTGCGTCACCTGCCTCAACTCGGTGCACCACCGCTGGGCCTGGGTGAGCCTCGTCCTGGTGGGATTCAGCGACATCTATATAAGGATGTGCTCGATGGGCTACTGGCACGACCTCAGGATCCTCTGATGACCGAAGTCCAGACCTTCGACCACGACGTGCTGGTCATCGGGGCCGGCGGCGCCGGCCTCCGGGCGGCCATCGAGGCCGCGGCCAAGGGCGTGTCGGTGGGGCTGGTGTGCAAATCGCTCCTCGGCAAGGCGCACACCGTCATGGCGGAAGGCGGCGTCGCCGCGGCCATGGGTAACGTGGACGACCGCGACAACTGGAAGGTCCACTTCACCGACACCTTGCGGGGCGGCCAGTACCTCAACAACTGGCGCATGGCCGAGCTCCACGCCAGGGAATCTCCAGACCGGGTCCGGGAGCTGGAGGCGTGGGGAGCCCTGTTCGACCGGACGCCCGACGGCCGTATCCTGCAGCGCAATTTCGGCGGCCACCGCTATCCGCGCCTGGCGCACGTGGGAGACCGCACCGGCCTCGAGATGATCCGCACCCTCCAGGATCACGGCGTGCACCAGGGCATCGACGTGCACATGGAGGTGACCATCGTCACCCTCTTCGTGAGCCAGGGCCGCGCGGTGGGCGCGCTGGCCTACGACCGGGAGCGGGGCCGGTTCCGGCTGTTCCGGGCCAAGGCCATCGTGATCGCCACCGGGGGCATCGGGCGGGCCTACAAGATCACCAGCAACAGCTGGGAGTACACCGGCGACGGGCAGTCGCTGGCCTACCATGCCGGCGCCGCGCTGATGGACATGGAGTTCATCCAGTTCCACCCCACCGGCATGATCTGGCCGCCCAGCGTGCGCGGCCTGCTGGTGACCGAGGCGGTACGGGGCGAAGGCGGCGTCCTCAAGAACAAGGACGGCCGCCGCTTCATGTTCGACGATATCCCCGAGAACTACCGGTCCCAGACCGCCGACACCCCGGAAGAAGGGTGGCGCTATGTCACCGGCGACAAGGACGCCCGGCGCCCGCCCGAGCTGCTCACCCGGGACCACGTGGCCCGGTGCATCATGGGCGAGGTCCGGGGCGGCCGCGGCAGCCCCCACGGCGGGGTCTTCCTCGATATCGCCTGGATCAAGGAAAAGCTTCCCGACGCGCCCGAGCACATCCGGAAGAAGCTTCCCAGCATGTACCACCAGTTCAAACAACTGGCCGACATCGACATCACCACCACCCCGATGGAAATCGGGCCCACCACCCACTACATCATGGGCGGCGTCCGGGTGGATGGCGATACCCAGATGAGCACGCTGCCCGGCCTCTTCGCCGCGGGCGAGGCCGCCGCCGGGCTCCACGGCGCCAACCGGCTGGGCGGGAATTCGCTCTCCGATCTGATCGTGTTCGGCAAACGGGCCGGCGAGGCCGCCGCGGCCTGGGCCGGCACGCAGGCCGCCGTCGCGCCCGACGCGGGCGAGGTCAACCAGGCCATGAAGGATGCGCTTGCGCCGTTCGATCGGACCACCGGCGAGAGCCCCTATGCCGTCCAGCACGACCTGCAGGACATGATGCAGGACTGGGCCGGCATCGTGCGCACCGAATCGGAGCTGCTCCGCGCCGCCGAAGCGCTGGTCAAGCTGCGCGAACGCGCGGCCCGGGTCAGCGTCCCCGGCAACCGGGAATACAACCCGGGGTGGCACACCGCGCTGGATCTCCGCCACCTGCTCACCGTCTCCGAGGCCATCGTGACCAGCGCGCTGGCCCGGAAGGAAAGCCGGGGCGGACATTTCCGCGACGACTATCCCGAAAAGAAGCCCGAGTTCGCCGGAAGCAATTTTGTCGCGCAAAAGGATGCCGGCGGGCGCCTGGCGCTCAAGGCCGTGCCCATCGCCCCGATGCGCGACGAGCTCAAGCAGCTGGTGGAGGAATACAAATGAAGGCGCAATTCCAGATCTGGCGCGGAGAGCGCGGCGCCGGCCACTTCATCCCCTACGACACCGAGGTGTCGGAGGGCATGGTGGTGCTGGACGCGGTGCACGATATCCAGAGCGGCCAGGCCGGCGACCTCGCGGTGCGGTGGAACTGCAAGGCCGGCAAGTGCGGCTCCTGCTCCGCCGAGATCAACGGCAAGCCCCGCCTGATGTGCATGACCCGGCTCAACGAGCTGGACCTGTCGAAGCCGGTGACCGTGGAGCCGATGCGGGCGTTTCCGCATCACAAGGACCTGGTCACCGACGTGAGCTGGAACTTCCGGGTCAAACCGAAGATCCGGCCCTTCACCCCGCGCAAGCCGGACGCGCCGGACGGTACCTGGCGGATGCAGCAGGAAGACGTGGACCGGGTCCAGGAGTTCCGGAAGTGTATCGAATGTTTCCTCTGCCAGGACGTCTG
>JBGPLG010000113.1:0-12006 GCA_041486305.1 Gemmatimonadota bacterium | reverse complement strand
GAGGTGGACCCGTTCACCGATTATTTCGTGTCGGAGCGCGCGGCGCTCAGCCTGCAGGCCCGGCCCCGCGCCGGGTTCCGGGTTGCTGCCGGGGCCGACTACGATCTCGCCCAGGGGCGCTGGGGCAGCGCCGACGCCACGATCGCCTGGACCGGAGCCGGGGTGTGGGCCACCGCGGCGGCGCGTCACTACCGGCCCTTCTTCGACCTCTGGACCGTATGGGGGGTCTTCAGTCCGGTGCCCTACAACGGCCTCAGCGCCTCCCTCACGGTGAATCCGGTCTCCAAGGTCCAGGTGCGGGGCCGGGGCGAGTGGTTCCGCTATGACGCGGCGGAGGTCAGCGCGCCCCAGGTGACGCTGGAGAACAGCGGATGGCGCTGGGGGCTGGACGCGACGGTCACGCCCGCGCCGCGCTGGACCCTCGAGGCCGGCGGCCACGGAGAGTTCCAGCCCGGGGCCTCGTCCCGGGGAATCGACGGGCGGATCAGCTGGCGGCCCCGGGAGGCGCTCGATGTTTCGCTGCAGGGCGGGAGCCTGGAGCGGCCCCTGGAGCTTCGATTCCAGGACGCCGGGGTGACTTGGCTGGGCGGATCCGCCGCCTGGCACGCCGGCGAACGCTGGAGAATCGGCCTGACCCTCGATCGCTACTGGGAATCGCGGGACCGGCCCGATGCGGGCTCGTTCGACTGGAACCAGTGGCGGCTGAGCGGGCGGGTCTCGCTCACTCTCCGATCGGGCGCGGACCGGTGGGTACTCCCGCCGGCGAGACCCCGGGATCCGGCGCCGTGATGCGACGACTGGCCCGGGGCGCGGCGATCCTTGCGACGACGATCCTGCTGGCGGCGGCGGGCGCACGGCTGCGTCAGGCCGCGCCGAAGTTCGACCACGCCCAGCACGCCAAGGTGTTCGTGAGCTGTGCCACCTGCCACGCGGGCGTGGAGCAGGCCGGTGCGCCCTCCATGCCACCGGCCGCGAGCTGCGCGTCCTGTCACGACGGCACCGTGGAGAAACGGGTGGACTGGCAGGCCCGCGTCGGGCCGCGGATCTCGAACCTGAGATTCGACCATCTCCGCCATGCGGCCGTACGGCGCGCGAAGGGCGACACCACCGGCACCTGTACCGATTGCCACGCCGAGCGCGGCGCCGGGTGGATGCGGGTGCGCCCGCCCAGCGCGCCGCAGTGCGTCACCTGCCATCTTCCGGGGGCGCGCGATCATCTCACGGTTCCCGACTCGGCGTGCGCGACCTGCCACCTCACCCTGGCCGCGGCGGTGACGCTGCCCCGGGAACGGATCGCCAAGTTCCCCGCCCCGCCCTCGCACTCATCCCCCGGCTTCATGTTGCCCGCGGGTCACGGGGCCCAGGCCAAGGCCGTCACCGGCCGGAATCGCGTGGCCCAGAGCTGCGCCACCTGCCATGCGAAGGACTTCTGCACCGCGTGCCACGTCGACGCTCCCGAGACGACCGTCATCCAGGCGCTGGCGGCGGATCCGCGCTCGCTGGCGCTGCCGCACGAGCTCAAGGCGCCGCCCAACCACGCCGCCAAGGACTTCGATGCCCGGCACGGTGCGCTGGCCGGTACCAACGGGGCCAGCTGCCGTTCCTGCCACACTCAGGAAAGCTGCGCCGCGTGCCATCGCGCCGGCCCGCCCGCGCCGGGGCTCGCGCTCTATCCCGCCGGGCCGGGCCGGGGCGAGGGCGCCCGGACCACGCGGCGGCCCCCCGCGAGCCACGGGCCCGGATGGGAGGAGCGCCACGGGCCGTTTGCGGCCGCCTCGATGAAGAGCTGCACCTCGTGCCACACCCGCTCCTCCTGCCTCTCGTGCCACCGGCCCGACGCCGCGCGCCGCGGGAGCTATCATCCGGCGAGCTACCTCACCCGCCATCCCGCCGACGCGTACTCGCGCTCGACCTCGTGCACCGACTGCCACAACGTCGGCGAGTTCTGCCAGACCTGCCACGCCCAGTCCGGCCTCTCGGCGCGCCGCACCCTGCTGGGCGTGGCCGGCTATCACGACGGGAATCGGCAATTCTTCCTGGGGCATGGACAGGCGGCGCGGCAATCGCTGGAGACCTGCGTCTCCTGCCACGTGGAACGGGACTGTCTCACCTGTCATTCGGTGGTGAAGGGGCGGGCATTCAATCCGCACGGGCCGGGCTTCGATCCAGAGCGGATGCTCCGCAAGAACCCGCAGCTGTGTATCGCCTGTCACGGCGCTGCGATCCCCCGGCGCCCCTAGACGGGCTCCGCCGGTCCATTCCTCGCCCAGAACAGCGCCGTGTCCACCGCCCGCCGCCATTCCCGGGTCCGCGCGGCCCGCTCTCCCGGGTCCATCCGGGGAGTGAACCGGGTGTCTCTGCGGGTGGCGGTGAACGCCTCCAGCGTGGGCCAGACACCCAGGGCCAGCCCGGCCAGCGCGGCGGCCCCAAGAGCGGTGGTTTCAACGTTGTCGGGTCGCTCGACCGGCACATCAAGCAAGTCGGCCTGGAACTGGAGCAGCCAGTCGTTCGCGGCGGCGCCCCCGTCTACCCGGAGTCCGGGGAGCGGCACGCCGCTGGCCTGGAGCATGGTGTGGAGCAGCTCGAGCGAGCCGAACGCCATGGCCTCGAGCGCCGCGCGCACCAGGTGGGCGCGGGTGGTTCCCCGGGTCAGACCAGTGATGGTTCCCCGCGCCCCCGGCTCCCAGTGCGGACTCCCCAGCCCGACGAACGCGGGGACGAAGCACACCCCGGCGGTATCGGGCACCGATGCGGCGAGGGCCGCCGATTCGGCGGCATCGTGAAGCAGGCCCAGCGCATCGCGGAGCCACTGGATGGCCGCCCCGGCGATGAACACGCTGCCTTCGAGCGCAAAGCCCAGCCCGCCCCGGGCGTTGCAGGCGGCAGTCCCCAGCAGCCCTTCCGGCGGGGAAGGCGGCGTGGCCCCGGTGTAGAGCAGGAGAAATGCGCCGGTGCCGTAGGTATTCTTGGCACGGCCCGGCGTGGCACAGCCTTGCCCGAAGAGAGCCGCCTGCTGATCGCCCGCGATGCCGGCGATCGCCAGCGGCAGGCCAAACATGGCGGCGTCGGTCTCGGCGCAGACGCCGCTCGAGGGAACGATCGACGGGAGCAGGCCTTCGGGGATGTTGAACAGGGTGGAGAGGTCGCGGTCCCAGTCGCCGGTGACGAGGGCGTACAGCATGGTCCGGGACGCGTTGGTGGGATCGGTGACGTGGGCCCGCCCGCCGGACAGCCTCGCGATCAGCCAGCTGTCCACCGTTCCCGCGGCGAGCTCGCCCTTCTCGGCCCGGCGCCGGAGCCCGGGATCCCGGAGCAGCCACTCCAGCTTGGTGGCGGAAAAGTAGGGGTCGAGCAGGAGCCCGGTCCGGGAGCGCACTTCCGGCTCGGTCCCGGCGGCGCGAAGCTCCCGGCATCGCGCCGCGGTGCGCCGATCCTGCCAGACGATAGCCGGCGCCACCGCGCGCAGCGTGGCGCGGTCCCAGAGCACCAGGGTCTCGCGCTGATTGGTGATGCCGAGGCCGGCCGGCCGCTCTCTCGAGGCGGCGAGCGCCTCGCGGGCCGATTCGAGGATCGAAGTCAGGAGATCTTCCGGGTC
Source organism: Gemmatimonadota bacterium (assembly GCA_041486305.1). Lineage (GTDB taxonomy): Bacteria > Gemmatimonadota > Gemmatimonadetes > Gemmatimonadales > GWC2-71-9 > JABFSM01. Next base: position 8,411 of record JBGPLG010000113.1, on the reverse strand, counting down.
GTGTTCCACCCACCCAGGCTCGGGATAGTGCTGGGGGAACTCCCGGCGGGCCTGGGCCAGGATGCTCCCGTCCTGGTGCAGGACGACGGCCCGGGAGCTGGTGGTGCCCTGATCCAGAGCGAGAATGCAGGCCATGGAGAAAGCTAGCACGGCCCAACCTGTCACGAAGGATCGAGTCATGTTGCCGAGAGGAATGGCGCTGTTGCGGGACCCCGCGCTCAACAAGGGAATGGCGTTCACCATGGCGGAACGGGACGCCCTGGGCCTGCGCGGGTTGCTGCCCCCGCGAGTGCTGTCGCAGGAAGACCAGGAAGCCCGGGTCCTCGCCAACTTCCGGAGCAAGGGCTCCGACCTCGAGAAATACATCAACCTCGCCGCCCTGCACGACCGCAACGAGGCGCTGTTCTTCCGGCTGGTCACCGACCATCCCGACGAGATGATGCCGATCATCTACACCCCGACGGTGGGACAGGCCTGCGAGCGCTTCGGCCACATCTTCCAGCGGCCCCGGGGCATCTTCGTAAGCAGCGAGGATCGGGGGCGGATCCGGGACATGCTGCGCAACTGGCCCGAGCCGGAGGTTTCGGTCATCGTGGTCACCGATGGGGAGCGGATCCTTGGCCTGGGCGACCTCGGGGCCAACGGCATGGGGATTCCCGTGGGCAAGCTCTCGCTGTACACCGCCTGCGCCGGGATTCACCCCAGCCGCTGCCTCCCGGTGCTGATCGACGCCGGCACCAATAACGAGTCCCTGCTCCAGGACCCGCTCTACATCGGGCTGCCGCACCCCCGGATCACCGGGGCGGCCTACGACGACCTGATCGAGGAGTTCATCACCGCCGCGGTAGAGACCTATCCCGGGGTCCTGATCCAGTTCGAGGACTTCGCCAACCACAACGCCTTCCGGCTGCTGGAGCGTTATCGCGACCGGATCTGCACCTTCAACGACGATATTCAGGGCACCGCGGCGGTGGCGCTGGCGGGATTGCTGTCGGCCCTCCGGGTGACGGGTCGGCCGCTCACCGAGCAGAAGGTGCTGTTTCTCGGCGCCGGCGAGGCGGCGACCGGCATCGCCGATCTCACCGTCGCGGCCCTGGAGGACGCCGGGCTCTACGAGGGGTCCGCCCGGGAACGCTGCTGGCTGGTGGACTCGAAGGGGCTGGTGGTGCAGTCGCGGGCCGGCCTGGTCGAGCACAAGCTCCGTTACGCCCACCCGCACCCCCCGGTGGCGGATTTTCTCTCGGCGGTGGAGGCCCTCCACCCCACGGCCATCATCGGAGTCTCGGCGGTAGGCGGCTCCTTCACGGAGGCGGTAGTGCGCCGGATGGCGGAGCTGAACGAGCGTCCCATCATCTTCGCGCTCTCGAATCCGACCTCGCGCTCGGAGTGCACCGCGGAACAGGCCTACGCCTGGTCGGGAGGACGGGCGCTCTTCGCGTCCGGCTCGCCGTTCGAGCCGGTCCGGCACGCCGGACGGACCTACGTGCCCCGGCAGGGCAACAATTCCTACGTCTTTCCCGGCATCGGCCTCGGCGTCACGGCGGTTCGGGCCCGGAGGGTGACGACCGACATGTTCATGGCGGCCGCGAGAAGCCTGGCCGGCCAGGTGAGTCAGGCCGACCTCGAGCAGGGCAGCCTCTATCCTCCGCTCGAGCAGGTCCGGCTGGTCTCGGCGAACATCGGGGCCGCAGTCGCGGAGGTGGCCTTCGCGCAGGAGATCGCCGGAGTGCCCCGGCCCGATGATCTGCACGAGTATGTTCAGGCCCAGATGTACCAGCCGCGCTACCCCGACTACGCGGCCGACGGGACGAGTCCCTAGCGCGCTTATCTTTGGCTCCACACGCCCGAGCCCGATCCCCTGATCCCCCGATCCCCGGATCCCCAGATTCCTATGCCCTACACCACGCTCCTCTTCGACAACCGCGACGGCGTTGCGCTGGTCACCATCAACCGCCCCGACAAGCTGAACGCCCTCAATGACACGGTGATCACTGAGCTGGGCCAGCTCGCCACCCAGGTGGCCGACGACAATGCGGTGCGCGCCGTCATACTGACCGGCAGCGGGACCAAGGCGTTCGTGGCGGGAGCCGACATCAGCGAGCTCGCGACGGCGAACACGGTCAAGGCCCAGGCAATCTCCCGGAAGGGATCCCAGATCTTCCGTCAGCTGGAGCGCTGTCCCAAGCCGGTCATCGCCGCGGTGAACGGCTTTGCGCTCGGGGGGGGCTGCGAGCTGGCGATGGCCTGCCACATGCGCCTTGCCTCGGACAACGCCCGGTTCGGCCAGCCCGAGGTCAAGCTCGGTACCATTCCGGGTTATGGGGGCACGGTGCGTTTCGCCCGGCTGGTGGGCCGGGGCCGGGCCCTCGAGCTGCTGCTGTCCGGCGCGATGATCGACGCCCAGGAGGCCTGGCGCATCGGACTGGTCAACCGGGTGGTACCAGCCGACCAGCTGATTTCCGAGTGCGACAAGCTGCTGCGGGGGATTCTCGAGAACGGTCCGCTCGCGGTGGCCGGGTGCATCCGCATGGTCGACGAGCAGGAGGATGTCTCGATCGACGAAGGGCTCGCGTTGGAGAGCCGGCGCTTCGGCGAGCTGGCCGGGACCGCCGATTTCAAGGAGGGGACCGCGGGGTTCCTCGAGAAACGGAAGGCGGTGTTCCGCGGGGTGTAGGCAGGGCGGGCGCGGGCACGGGCAAGGCGGGCAGGGCGGGCAGGGCGGGCAGGGCGGGCAGGGCGGGCAGGGCGGGCAGGTGAATGAGATGGTGCCTGCGCTGAAATGATGGCGGGGCCATGCACCTCCGGTGCCAGATTCCTCGCGGTATGAAGCCTTACGAGAGGTTGCTCGCGTGGAAGGCCTGCCACGAGCTCACGCTCGCAGTGTACCGAGCGACCGAGTCATGGCCCAAGCGGGAGATGTTCGGGCTCGCGGCGCAATCCCGGCGCGCCGCGTACTCCGCAGCCGCGAACATCGCGGAGGGGAGGGGTAAGAAGGGAGTCCGCGAGCTCCGTCGCTTCCTGGACATCTCCGTGGGGTCGCTCAATGAATTGAGCTACGCGCTGCGGCTGGCGAGAGACTTGAAGATGGGCAGCGCTCAGGAGAGCGAGAATCTCGAAAAACTGCGGGAAGACGCCAGCCGCTTGACGTGGCTTTTCTACGCCGCGATCCTCAGAAAAGTCAACGCCACACGCAACCCGTCGCAGTAGTTTTCCCTCGGAAATCGCACGCCTCGCCCGCCCTGCCCGCCTTGCAAGCCCTGACCGGCTCGCCCGCCTGGCCCTCCTCGCCCGCCCTGCCCGCCCTGCCCGCCTTGCACGCGCCCGCCCTGCCCGCCGTGCCTGTGAATCCCGCTCGCACTCCACTATTTTTGTGTCATGCGGGCCGACCGAATTCTGGCGCGGGGCTTCCGCAATCTTGCGGATCTCGACCTCTCTCTCCCTCCGGCCGGCGCCGTCTTTCTCGGGCCCAACGGGCACGGGAAAACCAACCTGCTGGAGCTGCTCTACTACCCGGTGCTGTTTCGTTCCCTGCGCGGCGCCCGTGACACCGAGGTCACTCGCCACGGCGAGGCCGGCTTCGAGTTGACCATGACGCTCGAGGACGGGCGCCGTCCCCGAGAGCTCTCGGCGGGCTTCCGGTGCCTCGGCAAGCGGAAACGACTGCTGCTGGACGGGGCCGAGCCGGCCCGACTGGGCGATGCGCTCGGACACTGGCTCGCGGTGGCCTTTCTCCCGACCGATCTGCGCCTGGTGCAAGGCGCCGCGTCGGAGCGGCGCCAGTATCTCGACCGGGTCCTCTCCCTGGCGGACCGCGACTACCTCCGGGCCCTCTCCCGGTATCGCGCGGCCCTGGCGCAGCGGAACGCGGCGCTCCGGCAGCACCGTCCCGATCTTGCCGGGGCCTTCGATACCGCGATCGCCGGCGCGGGGGCGCTGCTCATCCGGCAGCGGCTGGCCTGGACCGCGGCGCATGCCGAGCCGCTCACCGGGACCTGCATCGCCCTGGGAGAAGCGGCCGACGTGACCCTCCGCTACCGGGGAGACGAGGCTCTGGCCGACCCGGCCCGCTGGCCCGACGCGCTGGCCCGGGCCGCCACGCGGGACCAGGCGCACGGGGCCACCACGGTTGGGCCGCACCGCCATGACCTCGATCTCCGGATCGCGGGGCGCCCGCTCCGGGAGGTCGGCTCCACCGGCCAGCATCGCACCGCGGCGCTGGCGCTCAAGCTCCTGGAGCGCGAGACCCTGGCCGCCGCCTCGGGCGCCGAGCCGGTCCTGCTGCTGGACGACGTCTTCGCGGAGCTGGACCGGAGTCGCCAGCAGCGGCTGGCCGCCCGGCTCCTGGCCGGCGGGGCGCGGCAGACCTTCATCACCTCGCCGCGCGAGGATGAGCTCCCCGACGCCTTCCACCTCGAGACCCTCGCGGTGGAGCACGGGCGGGTCGGCGTGGGGCTGGCGGCGTGAAGGCCAAATCGAAGCTCACGCCGATCGGGCAGATCATCGACGGCTGGCTGGCCCGGTCGGGCTTCGCGAAGCGGCTCGATGTCTCCCAGGTGGTCGAGCGATGGGCCGAGGCGGTGGGACCCCAGATCGCGGCCGCGACGCGGGCGGAAGCGGTGAATGCCGATGGCACGCTCTGGGTCCGGGTCGCCTCGAGCGCCTGGGCCAACGAGCTGAGTCTCATGGCCCCGCGGATCCTGGCCAAGCTCAACCAGGATCGGCGCGGGCAAATCAAGGAAATACGCTGGCTCACAGGCGGGGTGAAACAGGATGGCTAATCCGGCGGGCGACAAGAACGGCCACGAATACGGCGCCGAATCGATCCAGGTCCTCAAGGGGCTGGACGCGGTCCGCAAGCGGCCCGGCATGTACATCGGGTCCACCTCCGAAACCGGCCTGCACCATCTGGTGTACGAGGTGGTGGACAACTCGATCGACGAAGCGCTGGCCGGGTACTGTGACACGATCAGCGTCACCATCCACGCCAACAACGGCATCACCGTGGTCGACAACGGCCGGGGGATTCCGGTGGACATGCACGCGACCGAGAAGATGCCCGGCGTCGAGGTCGCGCTCACCATGCTGCATGCCGGCGGCAAGTTCGACAAGGACACCTACAAGGTGTCCGGCGGCCTGCACGGCGTCGGCGTGTCGGTGGTGAACGCCCTCTCGGAAAAGCTCGACGTGTACGTGGACCGGGACGGCAAGCGCCACCACATGGGTTTCGTCCGCGGGCAGACCGTCAGGAAACTGGAAGTGGTCGGCAAGGCCAAGGGCACCGGCACCACGGTCTCGTTCAAGCCCGACCCCGAGATCTTCACCACCCTGGAATACCACTATCAGACCATCGCGGACCGGCTCCGCCAGCTCGGGTTTCTCAACCGGGGCATCGGCATCACGCTCAAGGACGAGCGGAAGACCCCGGCGCAGGAGGAGCGGTTCTTCGCCAAGGGCGGGCTGATCGAATTCGTCCAGTGGCTCAACCGGAACAAGAAGCCGGTCCACCCCAAGCCGGTGGCGTTCACCGCCACCAAGGACGAGGTGGAAGTCGACATTGCCCTGCAGTACGAGGACGGGTACAACGAGAACACCTTCACCTTCGTGAACAACATCAACACCCACGAGGGGGGGACGCATCTGACCGGTTTCAAATCGGCGCTCACCCGGACCATCAACGAGATCGCCAAGAAGGGCAACTATCTCAAGAAGGAAGACTTCTCGCTGACCGGCGAGGACATCCGCGAGGGGCTCACCTGCGTCCTGCACATCAAGGTCAAGGAGCCGCAGTTCGAGGGGCAGACCAAGACCAAGCTGGGCAACTCCGAGGTCGAGGGCATCGTCAAGACCGTGGTCAACGAGCACCTGGGCAGCTTCCTGGAGGAGCACCCGCCGGTGGCGCGGGCCATCATCGAGAAGGCGGTCAGCGCCGCCCGGGCCCGGGAAGCGGCCCGCAAGGCGCGGGACCTGGTCCGCAAGAAGTCGGGCCTGGAGAACGGCGTGCTGCCCGGCAAGCTGGCCGACTGTTCGCTGGACGACCCGGCGCTCTGCGAGATCTACCTGGTGGAAGGAGACTCGGCCGGCGGCAGCGCCAAGATGGGGCGGAACCGCTCGTTCCAGGCCATCCTGCCGCTCCGGGGCAAGATCCTGAACGTGGAACGGGCCCGGATCGACAAGATTCTCTCCAACGAAGAGATCCGCGCGATGGTCACGGCCATCGGCACCGGGGTCAAGGAGGATTTCACGATCGCGGACTCCCGCTACCACAAGATCATCCTGATGACCGACGCCGACGTGGACGGCGCCCACATCCGGACCCTGCTGCTGACCTTCTTCTTCCGGCAGATGCCCGAGCTGATCGAGGCCGGGTACATCTACATCGCCCAGCCCCCGCTCTACCGCGTGGCGCGGGGGAAGGAGGAGTACTACGCCTACGGGGATGCGGAGCGCGATGAATTCGTGAAGCGGCTCGGCGGCGGCGAAGGCGGCAAGACCAACGTGAACATCCAGCGCTACAAGGGCCTGGGGGAGATGAACCCGGACCAGCTCTGGAAGACCACGATGGACCCCGAAAAACGGACCATCCTCCGGGTGACGCTGGAGGACGCGGTCGAGGCGTCCAATCTGTTCGAGCAGCTCATGGGAGACGAGGTGGAGCCCCGGCGGCTGTTCATCGAGCACAACGCCAAGTACGTGAACAACCTGGACGTGTAGTCGGGTCTGGAATCCGGGCTCCGGGACTCGGAGCCCACAGATTACACAGATGGACTCCGCCCCCCCCATTCCAGTCCGAAGACTCCCCAATAGCTCTTTCTGTGTAATCTGTGGTCCCCGGCCCCGAGGAACCCACCTTCCTGCGTTTTTTAGGTACGAAGTTGTTCGTTCATGTCGCGCGGTGAAACGATGGGTGTCTTGCAACAGCGCGGCTCGATATTGGGCGCGTGTTACCCGCTTGCGTCACCCCTCCCGCCGAGCCGATACTATGGCCATGCCCGCGTCGAAGCGTTACACCGCCGAAATGGTTCGGAGTCTTCCGGAAGACGGCAACCGCTACGAGACGGTGCATGGGGAGCTGCTGGTGACCCCGGCGCCGCGCGCGCTGCATCAGCTGGCGTTGAAGCGGATTTTTCTGGGGCTCGGCAACTACCTGAAGATCCACCGAATCGGCGAGCTGTTTTCCTCACCTGCGGACATCTCCTGGGACGAGGACACCCTGGTCCAGCCCGACCTGTTCGTGGTGGAAATGGGTGAGGCTCGGACGCTGGACTGGGCCCGGATGAAGACCCTGCTTCTGGCCGTGGAGGTGTTGAGCCCGTCGTCGCTTCGCGCCGACCGCCTCATCAAGCGGCGCCTCTACCAGGAGCAGCACATCCCGCTCTACTGGGTCGTCGATTGCGACGCCCGGACGGTCGAGGTCTGGACGCCGGAGGCATCAATTCCAACGGTGGAGACCGAACGATTGACCTGGCATCCCGACGGCGCCAGCGCACCCTGTGTCATCGAGTTGCCTCTGATCTTCGCACCGCTGTAAGCGCAAGAGAACAACGCGGGAGAGTAGGCTTAGTCCCGCGAAACGGTGGCAGAGTGGGCTCCGAGTGCTGATGCGGGAGTACGAACCACCGCTCGAGTGACCCGATTTCAGCAATTTGGGTTGCAATTGGACCCGGATTCACGGCGATTCCCGCATTTCGGACCGGTTTCAGTGGTTCGAGGCGGGAATTGGCAGCAATTCGCCGCGGATTCGCGACATTTCGTGAAATATTCGAACCGATTCGAGGCTGTTTCGCGAAAAAACCGCGAAAACACGGGAATTCCGGGGGTGAACACCGGGCGGCCGGTGAAAACGCGGGCTACGAGGTGCGCTGAAGTTGCTCCACCCCGGCGGCCGTGACTCGGTGGGAGATGAGCGCTACCGGCGCCGCTCGCTCCCCGATTGCGATCGCCTCGTCCCGCGCCCTCGCCGGCATCGAAGTGTCGGGAATCAGGGGCCCGCGTGGCGGCGCTGTGCGTCGCCCACGCGCTGCTTATCCGCGGTCCGCGGCGTCTTGACGGCGCGCTTGCCCAGGCGGCCCGTGCTCTTCTGCTCGCTCTGCAACGACCGCCGTGCCTTCTGCCGGGTGGAGAATTTCTTCGCCATGGTTCGGGATCCTCGGTTGATACAATCAGGAGACCATTTCGGGTCGCTTATCTTCGCACAACGGTACTGAAGCAGGGCTGAAGGGAAGGTGAAGCGCGGTGGACGACCGGTCCGCGATAGCCTTGGCTGGCTCGCTGGCCGCCAGCTGGTCGAGCAGAGGGACCAGGCCCAGCAGAATCTTACGGCGCGCCTCCGCCAGCTCGAACCACTCCGCGCGATCGACCTCGGGAAACTGGCTCAGCCGGCCCGATTTCGGCGGCCACTCGAGAGTGAACGT
>JBGPLG010000112.1:0-12022 GCA_041486305.1 Gemmatimonadota bacterium | reverse complement strand
GGACGGCTGCGGCGCATGCTCACCGATCTCCCCTTCGATCGCCGCGGGCTGGCGGTCGACCCTCGCTACGCGCGGTTGCTGCGGGTGGCCGGGATGGATGACTTGTTGTAGCGAGCGGACTTCCCGTTCACCGCGGAGCGGTCCCGTTGAGGGCGGCGATGACGGCGCGGGCCACGACTTCGGGTCCCTCCGAGGCGTCGACGGTGGCCTGGGCCCGGCGGTACCAGGACTCACGGGCCTCGAGCAGCTCCCGGATCTTTCCGGCGGTGTCCGGGCCCGCGATCAGCGGGCGGGTGGCGTCACCGCCGAGCCGGGCGGCGGCCGTATCGGGGTCGATCTCGAGGTACACCAGCAGCGCCGAGCGGGCCGCCTCGTAATTGCCCCGCTGGGCGATCCACCCGGCCCCGGGCGCGATCACATGGGGCGGCGCAGCCATGGCGCCGTCCATGGCGGCGCGCTCCATCCTGCGGAACCGCGCCTCGCCGTGGATCGCGAATACCTGGGCCACCGGCATCCCGGCAGCAGAGACCACGATCTCGTCGAGATCGCTGAAGGCGGTGTGGAGGAGCAGGGCCACCCGGCGTCCGACGGTGGTCTTGCCGGAGCCGGGGAGTCCGACCAGGACGAGGTGCCGCTTCACGGGCCCAATTCGCTCCAGCGGCGGCCCAGGCTGGCGACGTACCCGTCGTAGTTGCGGCGCAGCTCGGTGAGCGAATCGCCCCCGAACTTCTCCAGCATCGCGTCGGCCAGGACCAGGGCCACCAGCGCCTCGGCGATCACACCCATGGCCGGGACAGCGGTGACGTCGGAGCGCTCGCTCTGCGCGTTGGCCTCGGCGCCGGTGGCGAGGTCCACGGTCTTGAGGGGGGACATCAGCGTCGAGATCGGCTTCATAGCGACCCGGACCACCAGGGGCTCTCCGGTGGTCATGCCCCCTTCGAGCCCGCCGGCGTTATTGGTCCCGCGGCGAAAGCCTCCCTTGGCGTCGCCGCCGGACTCGCCGGGCAGGATCGCGTCGTGGACGCCTGAGCCGGGCCGTTGCGCCGCCTCGAGGCCCAGTCCGATCTCCACCGCCTTCACGGCGGGAATCGACATGAGCATGCCGGCCAACCGGCCGTCGAGCTTCCGATCCCAGCTGGTGTGGCTACCGAGCCCGAGCACCACGCCGCGCGCCACGACCTCGACCTGACCGCCCAGGGTATCGCCCGCCTGCTTGGCCGCGTCGATGCGGGCGATGATGGCCTGCTCCACCGACGGGTCCAGGACCCGGACCTCGGAGCGGTCGGACGCCTGGTTGAGAGGGGTGGGAAGCGGCGATGGGGTTGCGGAGGAGATTCCCCCGAGCGACACGACGTGGCTCCCGATCTCCACCCCGAACTCCTCGAGCAGCCGGCGGGCCAGGGCGCCGGCCGCCACCCGGGCCGCGGTTTCCCTCGCGCTGGCGCGCTCCAGGATGTCCCGCGCATCGAGCCGGTCATACTTGAGGACCCCCACCAGGTCGGCATGGCCGGGGCGGGGCCGGGTGACCCGGCGGCGGCGTACGTCCCCGGGCGTGCCTTCGGCGGCCATTACGTCTTCCCAGTTGGCCCAGTCAAGGTTGGGGATCAGCATCGCCACCGGCGAGCCCAGGGTCTCGCCGGCGCGGATCCCGGCCAGCCACTCGATCCGGTCCCGCTCGATCTTCATGCGGGCCCCCCGGCCATAGCCCTGCATGCGCCGGGCAAGCTGCTCGCTGACCAGGTCGGCGGAGACCGGCAGGCCGGCCGGGAGGCCCTCGACGATGACGACGAGGGCCTTCCCGTGGGATTCGCCGGCGGTAGTGAACGTGAGCCTCACCCAGATCCCTCCTAGCCGCTTAGCGTCGTAGCGTCGTAGCGTCTGTCATCCGCAAAAACAACGAACCCGGCAATGACGCCGGGTTCGTAATGTAACGCCTGGATGCTGGGGCGACGCTCAGGGGGAGACTTTGCCGTCGCCGAGGATTCTCGGCGTGACCAGGATGATGAGATCCTTCCGGTTTTCCGTCGAGCTCGTGAAGCTGAAGAGGCTTCCAATCAGCGGGAGACTGGAGAGGAGTGGGATACCGGAGCGGGTCTTTTCCACCGTGGTGACGGTGAGGCCGCCGATGACCGCGGTTTCTCCATCCGACACCAGCAGCTGATTCCGGGTTTCCTGTTTGGCGATGATGAAGCCGAGGTCCGCCGCCGCGAGGGTCTGGAGGCTGGACCGCTCGGTGGCCAGGTCGAGCGAGATCTGGCCGTCGTTGGTGACGTGGGGCGTGACCAGCAGCTTGATACCGGTTTCACGGAACTGCACGTTGGCGCGGACCGCCTGGCCCGCGGCCGTCGGCGCGTTGGCGTCGATGACCCGCACCGGGATGTCTTCACCCACGCGGATGGACGCCTGCTTGTTGTCCTGGGTCGTGATGGTCGGCTCCGCCTGCACATCGGAGAGGTTCACCTGCTCCAGCGCCTGCAGGAAGCTGGTGATGGAGAACCCGCCGATGGCGGTGGAGAAGAGCAGGTCGAGCGCCGGGTTCCGGAGCACCGCGTCGCCGTTGCCGATGGCCGCGACCTGGTTACCGCCCAGGTTGACCACGTTGACGCCGGGGTCGTAGGGATTGCCGCCCTTCAGCGGGTCGGGGCGCTGCACGATCTTGTTGTAGAACTGTTCCCGGGAGCCGATGTCGTACTTGAAGCCCAGCTGCTCGAGGTCGGTCCGGTCGACGAAGATGATCTTGGCCTGGATCGAGACGCTCTTGGGCTTGAGGTCGAGCTGCCCGACGAAGTCCACCACCAGGTCGATGTTGCTGCGGACGTCGGTCAGAATCACGGAATTGGTGGCGCTGTCGGCGACGGCCGTTCCGCGCTTGGTCAGGATGCCCTTGAGCGAGCCGACCAGCTCGCCGACCCGGGCGTAGTTGACCCGGACGACGTGGGTCTCGCGCTGTTCCAGCGAGTCGATTTCGGCCAGGTTGGACGGCTGGTCGACCCGGAGAATTCCGCCCGGCATTTCCTGCGCGGACAGGCCCTGCGCCGCCAGAATGGCGTAGAAGGCCTCGGTCCACGGCTTGTCGATGATCTCGGCGGTGACGGTGCGCTTGATATCCTTGCCCAGGATGATCGACTGGCCGCTGATGGCCTGGAAGCCGCCGATCACTTCCTCGATGCTCGCGTTGTTCCAGCTCACCGTGATACGGGGCACGTTCCGGCCCTGGCTGCTCCGGCCCATGGCTCGGTTGAGCGCCTTCTCGGCGTTGGTGGGGGCCGGCACCGGCTCCGCGCGCTCGACCGGCGGAGCGGAGACCAGCGCCGCGACGGGGGCCACGGCCTGGTCCCGAACCGCGGTGACCGAGCCGCCGTTCCAGGCCAGGAAGCCCTGGTCGGACCCGAAGGAGACCCGGATGGCATCGTCGGAGCGCTCGACCCGGTAGGGGACCAGGCGCTCGACATCCATCACCACGCGGACGACGTCGGGCGTGTACTGGCTCAACCGGACGTTGAGCACGCCGGCCCGCTTGACGCCATCGTAGGACGACCGGTTCATCCCGGCGCCCAGGGTGGCGCCGGCGATGTCCAGCACGATCCGGCTCGGATCGGTCAGGGTGCGGTCGGTGACCTGCACCGCGCCCTGAATCTGGATCACCAGCTCGGCCTTGCCCGAGGTCGGCACGAGACTCACGGCGCGAACTTCGCCGTCGCGCCCGTTTGCCGCGTGGGCCGGGGGTGCCGCGAGGAGAAGTGCGCTCGCGAGGAGCGACCAGGAACGATGCATCATGGGGCGTTACCCTCCTGCTTGCGAAGCGTCAGCGTCTGCTGCCGCTCCGTACCGTAGTCGTCGATGGTGAAGGTCACGTCCTTCTGGCGGATGTCCGACACGCGCATCCGGCCCAAACGCTCTCCCTCGCGGACATTGTACCGCTTGCCACTCAACCGGTCCCGCAACACCGCCACGCTGCCCGACGGATTGCGTTCCTGGTAATACACTGCGACCAGATCGAGATCGGCGAGCTCCGGCCCCGCGTTGCCGCCCTCGAGCACCGAGGCGAACGGATCCCGGCTTCCGCCGTTGAACGCGTAGGTCTCCCGCTCGATCGGCGTTCCCGGCGCGGGAATCAGGGATTCGTCGACCTTCATTTGCCGCGGCCCTGCCGGGGCGGCGGGCGCCGCCGCGGGCTTGGCGCCCGCGTTCTCTTCCACCGCCGCGGCGGGATCGACCGCCGGCTTGGCCGCCGCACCGCCGCCACCGCCGCACCCCGCCAGCAGGGCCAGCAGCAGCGTCGAGGGTCCGAGGGATCTAGTTGCCACGCGGCCCTCCTTCCGCCCCGGCGGACTTGACGAAGGTCTTCACGACGAACTTCGCCTCCAGCATGGCCTTCGACGTGTCTCCGAGGGCCCGGGCGTTGGTGGGATTGGCCGCGACCAGCGAGACGTCGATCGGCACGATGATGCGCTTGAGGCCGGCGACGTCGGTTAGGAACTCGCCGATCTGGTCGTAATGCCCCAGCACCGAAATCGTGTAGCGGTGGGTATCGAAGGGCGTCGGGCCGTTTTCGACCGGCTGCGGCGCCAGAGCCGCGATGTGGACCCCGCGGACCTTGGCCCGAGTGGAAATCGCGTCGATGAGGCCCGGCACTTCGTTCTGGTCCGGCACCAGCTGACGGAGGGCTTCGAGGGTGACCCGGTAGGCCTCGGTTTTCTGTTTGAGATCTTCCACCGAGCCGCGTGCCAGATCCCGCTTGGCGCTGTCGGTGGACGCCTTCACGCCGGCGAGCGAGTCGGTCAGGACCGCGGCGCGGTCCTGCTTGGCCTTGAGCCCGGTGATGCCGAAGGTGCTGAGGCCGTCGCCGGAGTAGATCATGTAACCGAGCAGCACGGTGATCAGGATGACGACGATCGCCTTGCTGCGGGTGGAGTCGAGGAGCGCCATGCTTAATTCTCCCCGGCCGGCGCGGCCGGCTTCTGCGCGTGAGACGGCCGCTCGTAGGCAGCCCGGACGGTAAACGCGGTCACGGCGCGGCCATGGTCGATTTCGGTGGTGGTGGCCACGACGGTCACGTCACGCAGCCAGGGAGAATCCTCGAGCTGCCGCATGAACCGGGTGAATCCCTGGATGTCCATGGTGCGGCCCAGGATCGTGAACGCCACCGGTGGCGGCGCGATGCTGGTGCTGTCGAGCGGCGCCGGCTGCGGGACCGCGGTCATCGACGTGAGCCAGGTGAACGGCGGTACCGCGCGGGTGACCTCGTCCAGGATGTGGGGCCAGACGTACCGGTCTCCATCCACGGTGCGGATGGTGGCAATCTGCTGGACCACCGAGTCCTTGGCGGCTTCGGCGCGTTTCTTCTCGACCAGGAACGTCTTGAAACGCCGATTTTCCGCCCGGGCGGTACCGAGCTGGTCTTCCAGCGAGCTGACCTTGGACGCGGAACCGAATCCGATCCAGGCCAGTCCGATGGCGGTGATGGCCACTACCACCAGCGCGGCCATCGGCCACGGGTCTTTGACCCGGCCGGGCAGGGTCTTGAGCGCGCCGATCCCGCCGGCGAGCGACCCGCCCGCCTTGGCCCGTTTGGAACCCGGCTTGAGGTTGATCGTGATCATGGACGCCTTCGGTGCGTGAGGGCGGGGCTCAAGCCGCAGTACGGAGGGCCAGGCCCACCGGGAGCATCAGCAATGGCGCGACTTCATCGATGTTCATCCCGTCGAACACGCCGTCGCCCACCTGCAGCCGCTTGATGGGATTCGCGAGCTCGACCGGTAGCCGGAGCCGGTCGGCGAGGGTCCGGGTGAGCCCCGGAATCCGGGCGCCGCCGCCCGAGGTGTAGAGGCGCGAGAGCCCGGTGGACGACCGGGCCGCGGTCTGGAGGAACGCCGCGGCGCGCTCGATGCCGACGGCCAGCTCCTCACCGCGGGTCTGCAGGAACGGAGTCAGCACGTCGCTGGCCTCGAAACCTTGGAGCAGCTTGTCCGCCGCTTCGGCGGAGAGACCGCGCTCCCGCTGGAGATCCTCGCGGAATCGGCGGGTGCCGACCGGGAGATCGCGGGTCAGGACCGGAATGCCGTCGTCGAGGATGTTCACGTTGGTCATTTCATGCCCGATGTTCACCAGGCCGACCACGCCCTTCATCCCCTCGGGATAGCTCAGCTCGAACGCGTTGTGCAGGGCGAAGGAATCCACGTCGATCACGCTGGGACCGACGCCGACCTCGGCGAGCAGGGCGATCTTGTTGTCGATCAGCTCCCGCTTGGCCGCCACCAGCAGCACCGTCATCTGGAGGCCTTCCCCCTCGGGATCCAGGATCTGGAAATCGAGCTCCACGTTGTCCATGTCGAAGGGCACGTGCTGCTCGGCTTCCCAGCGGATCACCTCGCGGGCTTCCGATTCCTTCATGCGGTCCATCGGGATCTTCTTGATGATCACGTCCCGGCCGCCCACCGCCGTCACCACCTGGCGGGGCTTGATGCCGGCGGACGCGAACAGCCCCCGCACCGCATCGGCCACGATGCCGGGGTCCATGACTTCGCCCTCGACGATGGCGTCATCCACCAGGGAAGCGAACGCGACCTTCGTCAGGACCGGCTCCCCGGACCCGTGCGAAACAACAGCCAGCTTGATCAGCCCGCTGCCGATATCAAGACCGACCGAGGTCTTCGTCCGGCTGAACAGTCCCATAGGGGCTCGATTTTCCGAGAGGAGTGTCGGTTACGCTACTAGTCGCGCAATCTTTTGTCAAGCTACTAACATGCTTGAGGTGATCTCAAGCAAGTATCTCTAGTTTCTTGACTTAGGACGCTTGAATCTGGTCGTCTTTCGGCTGCCGTCCAAACCCAACCTGTCCGGTATTGCACGCAGGTGATAAGCGAGCGGGCAACGGCTGTGCCACTTGCCCGGGGTTCATTCACAATGCGTTGTGGGGAAACACGTTACATGCCTGAGCTACGGTCTCGAGCAATAGGGGCTGGGGATGGCTAACGGGCTGTTTCGCAATGATCCTCTCGCTCTGCATCAAAGGGAAAGCACCGCACCCCGCATACTTAGGGTAAGAGCCGCCATCCCAGAGGGTACTTGCGGGGGTGAATCAGCGAATCCGGGGCCAGAGAATCGAGCCGGACCAGCTGCTCGATCCGGATTTCGGCCAGGGTGCCCCCGGCGCCGTCCCGACGAGTCCCGCCGGCGCGGATGGAGAAGACGGGCCCGCCGAGGGCGCGTACCGAGGCCTGGCCAACGGACGGCCCGGGAAGCGTGACCGCCACGAGGAGGGCCTCCTGACCCGGTGCAAGCGGAGTCTGCGCTTTGGGCCAGCCGGCCATGGCGTCCGTCAAGGCGGCTTCCGCGGCGCCCCGGGCCTGTATTTCGGCCACTGCGGCAAGCCCGGCGACACGTTCCATGCGGGCAAGTTCGAATGCGGTGAGCGAGATCATCCCCAGCGCCGCGATGACCGACACCGCGATCAGGAGGGCCACGCCACGGCGGTTCACCGGGCGTTCCGCAGCAGGACCGCGCCGGCGGCGCTGTCGGTCCTGGCCTGGCTGATTCTGGCCACGCCGACGCCGCCCGCCCGCTCGGTGAGACCGGTGAGGTCGATCCCGGCCAGCGCCACTGCGGCGGGAGCGGTTACGCTAATGCCTGCGTTCGTGTAATAGCTGAAGTTCACCCCCGGGGCGGCGAAGGGCCCGGCCACGGGTTGAATCGACCCCGCGGACGTCATGCTCCTCATGCCCAGCCACTCGGCACCGCTCGAGGAGTAGGAGCGAAGCTCGATCGGCTCGAAGACTCGAACCGGGCTGCCCGCACCGATCGCGGCCAGATCCGCCGGAGCGACCCTGGCGGGAAGCACCAGCGCGGGCGCGCCGTCGGGGCAGCTGGCCGATGCGGTACCGGCATCGAGAACGACCGCGACCCATCGTTCCGGACCCGAGACGGTACCGACCAGCAGGCTGTCACGGCCGGCGCTGGGCGCCCTGAGCTCAGTCCACCAGTCCGGCCCGCTCCGAGCCATCAAGGAGTCCGGCGTGGCGCCGCAGAGCACACCACTGCCCCGGACCGCGCGGGCGACGACCCCGCCCGGCGCCGCAAGCGCCAGATCGGAACCAGCCGTTGAGTCCCGGCCCAGGGGCTCCAGGAGCGCTCTGGTGACCGAGGCTGCGACGCGAAGTGAGTGCTCCATGCCCATGTGTTCGGAACGGTCCCGGAGCCGGAGGGCCGCAGTCTGGAGAATGGACCAGGCCAGCAAGGCCACGACGCCGGTGAGACCGAGAGCGATCAGCAGCTCGAGCAGCGACAGGCCTTTCTGGTTCATGGGCACGGGAACCGGGTGACGAGAGTGTCCCTTCCGACCCAGATCCGGGCCTCGATTCCTCCCGGCGAGGTTGTGGTACTCCACACCTCGATTACACCGTCGGGGTGTTGCCGGCTCCCGGAGCCGGGTGGTGCGCACGCCGGGGCGCCGGCCAGAAGCTGGGCCCGCAGCAGATCGGCGCGGGAGGCGAGGGCGAGGGCGGCGCGGCCGCGGGCCCGGCCTTCCCCGGCGAGCCGGGACACCGGACCGAGCGTGCCCGCGAGCCCGAGCAGCCCGATGGTGATGACGATCAAGGCGATCAGGACTTCGAGCAGAGTGAAGCCGGGTTCGGGGCGTCGCATGGCCCAATACTGGAAGACCCTACGGAAAGGAGGTCACCACTTCGGTGCGGCACGGCGCCGAATTCCGCCCACCGCCGAGCCTCGTCTACGGGGCGGGCGCGTAGGAAGCCAGGTCTGGCCGGCCACGCGTGAGGTGCTGTCCCAGGCGGATTCCCGGCGCCTCGATTAACCGGTACGCGGCCCAGGCTGCGGCCGCGAGGCCGGCAAGCACGACGATCCACCAGGAGAGCGTCCGCGTTGCGGGCCAGATCCGGGTGGCGAAGGCCAGCACGGGTACGTGGGTCAGATAGATCCCGTAACTGTACTTGGCAATGGTGTGAGCAGTGGAGCTCAAACGAGATTCGCCGCTGTTCCGCACCAGGATCAACCCCGCCGCGACGATCGCCGAAAGCGCCCAGGCCCAGGGGTACGCCGGCAACCCGACATCGGCCGAGACACGAACGATGGGCACCGCGGCAAAGACGAAGAGCAGGATGAGAAGAACGGGGAGCCAGGCAGCGGAGGGTAGTCGGGGTGAAGACCGGGCGGACAGATGATACGCGATTGCGCCGGCAACGAAACAGGGCGCGAACAGCAGCAGGTCGAGCCGATGATCCAGCAGGGATTCTCCGACTGCCGATATCGCCACCAGGGCGAGAACCATCGCGCCGACCCATCCCAACAGCATCCGGAATGAAGTGAACCGTCGCAGGGCTCCTCCCAGCACCGGAAGCACCAGGTACATCTGGACCTCGATCGGCAACGACCACAGCACGCCGAGGACCGAGGGTGTGGCGGTCAGGTTCTGGATCAACGCCAGGTTAGTGGAGAGGATCCATCCTCCAGCCGCTACCGGCTGCGACCATGGCTCGGGACCCACCGGAAGCTGGGCGAAGTACACCAGCAGGACCGTCGCGATGGCCAGCGGATAGATCCGGAAGGCGCGACGAGTGTAGAAGACGCCGGCGAGGCTCCAGCCGGTGAGTCCGTGGGCGCGCATGCGGTCCAGGGAGCCCATCAGCACATAGGAGGTATGGACGAAGAAGATCAGTACGCCGGCCCGGCCCAGCATATACCATGGCACCAGCCGGGCGGGGCGGACGCTGACCGTCCCCGGCCAAAGCACACTGGCGACGTGATTGAGCAGTACGCAGAGGACCGCGACGGCACGCAGAATGTCGAGATTGCGCTCGGGAAGCTTGCCGAACCGGCTCACTCCGGGCTCAGTCGAGGCTGTACCGGCGAAGCTTGTAGAAGAGCGTGCGGAGACTGACCTCGAGGAGGCGGGCCGCTTCGCGGCGGGTGCCCTGGGCGGCGGCGAGCGCACGGACGATCGCCTCGCGCTCGATTGCCTCGACCTGCGGCTTGAGCGCGTATCCGCCGTTCCCCGAATGGACCCCGTGGGGCTCCGAGGCTAGGATGGGGAAGTCGGAGCGATCCAGCTTGCCGGTGGGGGAAAGGGTCGCGGCGCGCTCGACGATCTGGCGCAGCTCGCGCACGTTGCCGGGCCAGGAATAGGCCGAGAGGCTGGCCAGCGCCTGGGGCGTCAGGCTGATCGGGCGACCGGTCCGCGAGGCCACCTGCTGGGCGAAGTGGGTCACCAGGGCGGGGATGTCCTCGATGCGCTCCCGCAGGGGCGGCAGCGTGATCAGGACGCTCTTGAGCCGCTGCAACAGCTCTGGGCGGAAGCGGCCTTCGCCGACCGCGTGATCGACCGGATGGCGCGAGGTGGCCATGACGCGCACGTCGGCCTCCGGGCCGCGGTCGCCGTTGTTCCTTCCGCCCAGGCGGGTCAGCAGGTTGGTCTGGCTGTCGGCCGAGAGCGAAACGACTTCCTCGAGCAGCAGGGTGCCCCGATTGGCCGAGCGCCAGAGCGTCTGGGGGTCGGCCGGGGTGAAGAGGTCGGGCGCGGCGTCACAGTCCACCGCGACGAAGGCGCCGTCACCCCGGCGGCTGAACCGGTGCATCGCCTGGGCGAGGAGCGCCTTGCCGGTGCCCTTCTCGCCGGTGATGAGCACCGCGCCATCGGCGGCCGCGGCGCGGGCCGCGAGCTCCAGGAGACCCCGCATCTTGGGGTCTTCGGCGACGACCAGGGGCTCGAGGCCCCTGGCGCCGAGGGTGGCGCGAAGCCGGGCAACCTCTTGCCGCAGACGTTCCCGCTCCTCGGCTTGTCGCAGGGCCAGCAGCAGCTCGTCGGCCACGGGGGGTTTGCGGACGAAGCCGTCGGCACCCTCGCGGAGGGCCGTCGCGGCCAGGGCCGCGGTCATCTCCCCACCGGTCACGATCACCACGCCCGAGCCGCCGCCGGAGCGATAGCGGCGCAGGAACCCGAGCACGCCCGCCTCGCCGGTGCCCAAGTCGAGGAGCAGGGCTTCGACGGCGCTCGCCTGGGCTTCGACCAGCGCAGCCTCGGGCTCGCGGCGGAGCCGCACCTCGTACCCCGCGGCCTCGAGCGCGGAACCGACGCTCTGGCGGAGGGTATCTTCGGGATCGACGATGAGAATGCGCATGGATTAGGCACCGCAGTGCGGGAAGCGGGTTCCCGCTACTGGCAGGCGATCAGCCCCTCGGTGGTTGCTGGTGAAGGCGGCGCCACGGGACCGCTGAACAGCGCGCACGTCACGGCAGTGTTGACGTGTGTGGCCGTGGCGGCCCATCCGGAGCCGTTGGCCACGTTGATCGTGACGGTGGTGTTCGGGCTCGGCGTATAGATGATCACCGAGTTCGGCAATGGCCCCGCATAGTACGCCGCATTGTCGTTCCAGTAGCTCTCCTGCGCGGTCGCCAGGTTGCGCAGGTCCGACTTCATGGTGGAGGCGAACGCCTTCTGCTTGGTATAGTCGAACTTCGGAAGCGCGATCGCGGCCAGCAAACCGATGATGACCACGACGATCAGGAGTTCGATCAGGGTAAATCCGCTTCGATTCCGCATCTGTTCGACCTCCTTCCCGTCCCTGGCTGTTAGCCCACCGTGTTGATCACATCCCTACCCCGGAGTGCGAACCGAGGGGCGACGGCCTTCCAGCCGCCGCCCCCCGGCCACGCATCCGAGCTGGTTCAGCTGCAGGCGATGACGCCGTCCGCAGTCGAGGTTGCGCCCGCGCCCACCTGCACCGTGCACTTGGTGAAGCCGGCGGAGATGGAGGCATTGGTCACGGTCGCGGTGAAGCCGCTGGCGACGCCCACGGCCGCGCCGGTGTTACCGGTCGACAGCGTGAAGTTGCTGGCGGTCTGGAGCTGGGCGAACGAGCCGTAGATCGCGTAATCCGAGAAGTACGCTTCCTGGGCCGTCATCAGGTTACGCAGGTCGGTCTTGACCGAAGCCAGCTTGGCCTTGTCCTTGGTGGCTGCGAACTTCGGAATCGCGATGGCGGCCAGAATGCCGATAATCACGACCACG
>JBGPLG010000111.1:0-12072 GCA_041486305.1 Gemmatimonadota bacterium | reverse complement strand
GCCGCTCGCATGCCGCCGATCATCTTCACCTCGGCCTACTCTCAGTACGCGGTGCGCGCCTTCGAGGCGTACGCGCTGGACTACCTGCTCAAGCCGTTCGACCGGGAGCGGTTCCAGGCCACGCTCAAGCGGGCTCGGGCGTCGCACCGGCTCCGCTCGGAGGGCGGCGGCGACGAGCGGCTCACCGCGCTGCTCGAGGCGCTGGCCGCGCGGAAGAAGTTCGCCGATCGGCTGGTGGTGAAGGCGGGCGGCAAGGAGCGGCTGCTGCCGGTGGAGGAGATCGACTGGTTCGAGGCGGCCGGCAACTACGTGCGGCTGCACGTGGGCCGCGAGCGGCTCCTGCTCCGGGAGACGATGGTGCGGCTGGAGACCCGGCTCGACCCGGAACGGTTCTTCCGGATCCACCGGTCGACGATCGTGAATCTGAAGCGGGTCCGCGAGATGGAGCCGTGGTTTCATGGCGACTACATGGTGCGGCTCGCGGACGGGCAGCAGCTCACCTTGAGCCGGAGCTACCGGCCCCGGCTGCTGGAGAAGCTGGGGGCGCGGGAGTAGCTCCCGGGTCTCGAGCGGGATCAGCCGATGAAGGGAATCTCAGACTCCCTTCAACGGTTGCTCAATGGCCCGGGGCTAGGTTCGGCCCATGCGAGCGCCCCGTCGAACCATCGGCGCCTTGCTGGTTCTCCACGGCATCGCCCACATCCTGCCCGGGATGCGGGTTACTACGTCCCTGCACTGGTGGATCCCCGGAGACTCGGCGCCCGCGGCGTTGGTCCGCTGGTTGCTGGCAGTGTCGTTCTGGGGGGTGGCGACGCTCGGGCTTACCGGCGCGGGCCTGGGTCTGCTCGGGGTTCGTTTCTACGGGGCCCACTGGCGCCGCCTCCTCATGGCCGGCGCCGCCTGCTCCCTGGTGCTGCTGGGGCTCGCTTGGCGCGCGCCACTGGCGCTGCCGGGTATCGGGCTCGATCTCCTCCTGCTGGCCTGGGCCTGGCGAGTCGGGCACAGCACAGCCACCATCGAGCTGCCCGGCGGGCGCGGCCGCCACCGCGTGGCCGCATTCATGGCCACCGCGTTCTCGGTGTTCCTGGCGCTGCTGATTCTCGCCTACCCCTGGCATATGCGGTGGGGTTCGAGCGAGGCGGAGCTCCGGAGCTCGCTCCCGGGTGATGAGTCGATGGCGCGGCCGACCTACCTGATCCAGCATTCGGTCACCATCAACGCGCCCCCCTCGGCGGTCTGGCCCTGGCTGGTCCAGCTCGGCGGCGACCGGGCCGGTTTCTACAGCTATTCGAAGCTGGAGAACCTGTTCGGATTGGGCATCCGGAACGCCGACCGGATCCATCCGGAGTGGCAGCGGCTCGGGGCCGGCGATTCGGTGTTCGCGACCCCGCGCGGGTGGCTGGGCATCGATCATCGCCTGGGTTGGAGAGTGTCGCGGGTCGAGCCGGAGCGGGTGCTGGTCCTGGACCTGTGGGGCGCGTTCGTGCTCGAGCCGGCCGGGTCCGGCAGGACCCGGCTCATCGTCCGGACCCGGGGAGCCGAGCCGGACCGGATGCTGGGACTGCTGCTGGCGCCGGCGGGATTCCTGGTCTTCGAGCCGGCGCACTTCATCATGGAGCGCAAGATGCTCCTGGAGATCAAGCGGCGCGCCGAGCAGTGCCGCAAGACCGTCCTGCCGCCGGTGGAGTTCTGCTAGGCGAAAGCGGACGGGCGGACGGGCGGACCGAGGTCATTGCGAGGCCGAAGGGCCGAAGCAATCTCCCTGCGCCGGCGGCGCTCGAGCGCGGCCGCGGCCGGCGAGCGGCTGCGGGGCCCGAGCAGGCGCGTCACGTGCCGACAAGTCTGCCACTCCGCGCATGCCACCGGGCGGCACTGCAGCGCCGCGAGGGTCAGCCGCACCGCTCGCCGAGACAGGCCGCGCGGGATCGCTTCGGCCGCCGGGGCCGGAACGCCGTTCGTCCCGCCCCACCGCGACTCGTCCCGGAATCAGCGCAATGACCGGTATCGGACCCCTACCGTGGATGCGTACGCCACGCATCCGCGGAGGCCCCGATGGGTATCAGTGTCCTTGCCGCACTCGCGCTGCTGCAGGCCCAGAGCGCCGTGTCGCTCCGCGCGCCGGACGCGGTGGCGGTGGCCACCCGCTCCACCGCGCCCCGGATCGACGGCCGGCTGGACGACGCGGTCTGGTCTCATGCCACGCCGACCGGCAATTTCCGCCAGCGGGAGCCGGAGGAGGGGTCGCCCGGCTCGGAGCGCACCGAGGTCCGGGTCCTCTATGACGACGAGGCGCTGTTCGTCGGGGTTCGCGCCTTCGACTCCCATCCGGGGCTGATCTCCGCCCCCCTGGCGCGCCGGGACGAGACCCCGCCGTCCGACTGGATCGGCGTGCTGATCGATTCCTACTTCGACCACCGCACCGCGTTCGAATTCGTGGTAAACCCCGCCGGCGTGAAACAGGATGTCTACCACTTCAACGACGGGGAGACCGACCCGACCTGGGACGCGATCTGGCAGGTGGGCGTGGCGCGGGACAGCAGCGGCTGGAGCGCGGAGTTCCGGATTCCCTGGAGCCAGCTCCGCTTCGGCCGAACCGCGGAGCGGCGCTTCGGCTTCAACATCTGGCGCAAGATCAACCGCAGCGGCGAGCTCCAGAACTGGAAGCTGATGCCGCGGAACCAGACCGGAGACGCGTCCCGCTATGGCGAGCTCACCGGCTTCCAGCAGCTCAACCCCAAGCGCAAGGTGGAAGTCACCCCCTACACCGTCGTCGGCCGCGCGTTCGCGCCGGCCCAGCCGGGTAACCCGTTCGCCACCGGCTCGGCGGGGCGCGCCACGCTGGGCGCCGACCTCCGCTACGGACTCAGCTCCAACCTCACCCTCTCCGCGGCGATCAATCCCGACTTCGGCCAGGTCGAGGCCGACCCGGCGGTGGTCAACCTCTCGGCCCAGGAGACCTTCTATCCCGAGAAGCGGCCCTTCTTCACCGAGGGGAGCGATGTGTTCCGCTTCCGGATCGCCCCGGGGCCGGGGTCCAACGAGCAGCTCTTCTACACCAGGCGCATCGGACGGGCGCCCCAGCTCTCCGCCGATCCGCGGGGCGGGTTCGCGTCCCAGGTGGCCGAGACCACCATCCTGGGCGCGGCCAAGATCCAGGGAAAGAGCCCGGGCGGCTGGACCACCGGCGCGCTGGCGGCACTCACCACCGAGGAGACCGCGTCGGTCGTCGACGCCGCCGGCAACCGCTTCCGCGACGTGATCGAGCCCCGCACCGGGTACGGTGTGGCCCGGGTGGCCCGCGACTTCCGGGGCGGCCGCACCGTGCTGGGCGGCTTCGGCACCATCGTGGAGCGAGACCTGCCGGCCTCGGTGTCCCGGCTCCGGAGCGGTGCCGTGGCGGGAGGGGTGGAGCTGACCCACCGGTTCCGCAACGACCAGCTGGTCGCCCGCGCCACGGTGATGGGCAGCCGGGTGAACGGAAGCGCCGCGGCGATCACCGCCACGATGCGCTCGTCGGTGCACTACTTCCAGCGTCCCGACATCGGATTCGCCTCGGTGGATTCCTCCCGCACCTCGCTTTCGGGCGTCGGCGGGTTCGCCGAGCTCCGGAAGGACGCCGGCAACTGGCTCTGGGGCGCCCAGGGCAGCACCCGGTCCCCCGGTCTCGAGCTCAACGACGCGGGTTACCAGACCGACGCCGGCAGCACCAATTTCCTGACCTGGATATCCCGGCGCTGGCTCACTCCGGGCAAGGTCTTCCGCGACGCGATGGTGCGGAGCAACCAATGGGCTCAGTGGGGCTACGACGGCCGCTTCGGGGATCACGGCGCGGAGGTCATGTCGAACTTCACGCTTCGGAACTACTGGACCGTGAACGCGTGGTCGGGAACCCAGGTCGGCGGCTACAACTTCCAGTCGCTGCAGGGCGGCCCCGCGCTGCGTTATCCCTCGGGCGGCTGGATCGGCGCCATGGTGGGCACCGACCCGCGCAGCTCCCTGCGGCTGACGCTGAACTGGGACCAGTGGGACGGTTTCGACGGCCCCGGCCACGGGCTCAACGTCGGGAGCACCGTCGCCTGGCGCCCCTCCAGCCGGCTGGACCTGTCGCTGGGGCCGCGCTACTCCAGCGAGGTGTCCAGCCGGGTATTTCTCGGCTCGGGAGAGGTCGGGTCCCGCACCGAGTACGTGGTGGGCGAGGTCCAGCAGAAGACCGTGGCCCTGCCCACGCGGGGCAACTTCACTTTCACGCCGACGATCTCGTTCCAGCTCTACGCCGAGCCGTTCATTTCCTCGGGCCACTACCCCCGGTTCAAGCGGGTGACCGATCCGGCGGGCCGCAACGAAGCCGAGCGATTCGACATCCTGGGCGAGGACCGGCTGATCCGGAACGGAAGCGGCATCCAGGCGGATTTCAATGGCGACGGGATCGGGGATCACGACCTCGGCGCGCCGGACTTCACGGTGTTGTCGCTCCGGTCCACCGCGGTGCTGCGCTGGGAGTACCGGCCGGCGTCGACGATCATCGTGGTGTGGCAGCAGAATCGCGGGAACCAGCTCTCCGACGGGCGGTTCCGGCTGGGGGACAACCTGGGCAGCCTCTTTTCGGCCCAGGCCACCAACGCGCTGCTCCTCAAGCTGAGTTTCTGGGGGTCGATTCGATGACCGGGAGCCCTCGCGGAACGGTCGCAGCGGTAACGGGTTAGCAAGACTGATTACGGCATGATCGGAGGCTGAGGGGCTGCTGATGGTGGCGGCGTATACTGGGCCACCCTCAAGGAGCCGACCCATGCCTGTTCGCCGCTTATGTATCGTCCTTGCCGCCGCTGTGGCGGCTCTTCCCCTCGGGTCCGCCCCGCTGACCGCGCAACGGGCGGCCCCCAGCAACGTGACCGTTACCGAGATGAAGGGGGCGGTCTCGGTGTCATGGAGGAGCATCAAGGACGCCAGCGTATCGTATCGGGTGCTTCGCGGCGCCGATCCTCGGAAAATGGACACCGATCTCACCAGGCCACTTCCCTACGACATCACGTCCTATCTGGA
The DNA here is from genome assembly GCA_041486305.1 of Gemmatimonadota bacterium. Lineage (GTDB taxonomy): Bacteria > Gemmatimonadota > Gemmatimonadetes > Gemmatimonadales > GWC2-71-9 > JABFSM01. Next base: position 7,032 of record JBGPLG010000111.1, on the reverse strand, counting down.
CGGACAGATGCCCGCCACCGCGACCGCGTTCTACGCCGTGGTCGCCGTCTATGGAGACGGAACCGAAAGCGCGAGCCTCCCGGTCCAGTACATCCCCGCCACGACCACGGCGGCGCCCTCGCCGCGGGGCATGACCGCCGGTCCCCTGACGATGGCGCCGCCGCTGGCGCTCCGCGCCACGCCGGTGACCTCCACGGGATTCAGCACAGTCACCCTGTACTGGCCGGCGGTCGTGACCACTGTGCCGGAGCCGGTCAGCTACCAGGTGCGGCTGCTCAAGCTCGATCCCGCGACTCAGCCGCCCGGCGGGCCGATCGGCTTCCTCTCGGGACCATCGCCGAAGCTGGATTCCAACGGGAGAATGACCATCGTCGACTACAGCGCGGATATGGAGCGTCCGACGTGGTACAGCGTCGTCGCCACCAGCACGACCCAGGGAAGCGTCGCGTTCCCCTGGTATCGGCGGGACCCGCCGCCGCATCATGGCGTGGATACCATCACCGGGGCCTACTGGCCGTTGGGCGCGATGGCGTCGCGGCACTGGGTCGGATGCTTTATGGTCTCGGACGTGCCCGGCGCAGCCATGTATAGCGGGCATATACGGGTGGGAACCAGCCCCTGGGCCCCGATAGGAGCACCCGCAACCCACCTGGCGCACTTCGACACCAACATGCCGGGTTTTCAGGGAATCAGGCAGCAGCTCGACGCAGGCAGCGTAATGCAGATTCAGATGTGGCCGGTGTACTCCACTTCGAGCAGCGGGCCGCAGTTCGTCGCCGACACCGCGCACGTGCAGCAGGTGGTCCAGAATGTCCAGCAGGTGGCGACGCCCTGGGATCTGAGCAAGTGCGCGCCGTGAAGGAGGGAGGAGGGAGGAGCGAGGAGGGAGGAGGGAGCCGCGGACGGGAGTGCCCTCCTCCCTCCTCCCTGCTTTATAGCAGTCTCCGCGCGCCGATCCAGCGCGCGAACCACCATTTGCCGATGGAGTCCGACTCGCTGAGCACGCTGATCTGGACCCCGCCCCGCGCGCTATGGATGAACTGGCCGTCTCCCACGTAGAGCCCCACGTGGGTCACGGCGCCGCCGGGCTGATCCGAAAACGTGAGAACGTCTCCCGGCATCAGCTGGTCGAGCGCGCGTCCCACTTCGCGCCCGGTGCGCGCCTGGTCCACCGACATGCGCGGCAGCGTGATGCCGTGTTGTGCGTAGGCATAGCGAATCAGCCCGGAGCAGTCGAATCCCAGCGTGTCGGTCCCGCCCCATTTGTAGGGCGTGCCCATGACGGTGAGCGCGGTGGCCACGATCTCCGCCGCGGGCGCGTTGCTCTTCCGCGCCGCGGTGGCGAGGCGGATCGCCTCCTCGTCGGTGGGATTGGCCCTCGGGATGTCGCTGGGGTTGGTGGGCGTCCCGACCGGCCGGTGCCCGAACGGCGTGCCGAGCCGGAGGCCGAGGGACGCGCCGGAGAGCTGCACGCCGCTCCGCCAGTGGTACAGCGCCTCGGCCTGCAGCGCGATGGGGCCCACGGTGACGATCTCGGCGCCTACCCCGCCCCATGCGCCGACGCCGGGCTCTTCTCCGCCGCCGGTGGGCCCCCGCCCCGCGCCGACCGCGCCGCCCACGATGAAATACGGCTGCGCCGAGGTGATGGGCCGGAGGATCAGGTCTCCCCCGACGCCGTACCAGTGCGCCTTGCTGGTACCCGACTGCTTTACGTACTGCGCGGAATAGACCAGCCGGATCGGCCCCTTGCCGAAGCCGCCCACGCCGACCCGATACTCGGAGGCGTGCGGCGAGTTGAGCCAGCGCGACGCGCCGACCGTGATGCTCTGGGCCGCGAGCGCGCCCGGAAGCGTCAGCAGGAGGAGCGGCGCGGCGAGCGAACGATTCATGGATTGATCCGGTGTGGCAGGCCGTCGCGCAGCCCGATCTGGTACACCTGGGAGACCCGGCAATCGCGATACAGCTCGGCGCGGATGGTGGAGTCGTCGAGCCGGGTGGGCATCGACCCCGTAAACAGGAGCGGCACCTTGAGCCGGACGCTGTCGCGCCGGATCTCGACGCTGCGCTCGATGCAGGCCCCGCCGGCGGAATCCCGGGCCCGGCGGCCCTCGGCGAGCCACACGGTGTTCCCGCCGGGGAGCGCGAGCACCAGTGTATCGGCGAGCCGAGGCGGGGCCTGGTCCACTTCGGGCACCGCGCCGGCCTCCGGCTCGCCGCGCGCACCGCACCCGGCCAGCGCCAGGGCGGCGGCAAATCGCAGGATCTTCCGGTTCATTTGGTGATGTCGGGAGCCGAGTGCTCGAGTGCGATGAGCGGTGTCCCGTCCGGCGCCACCTCCAGCATCTTCTGCAGCCTGGGGTGTTTTCGGAGAAACCGGAGCCAGCCCCAGGCTGCCGCGAGCGCGGTGACGGCGCCGCACGCGACAGTCGCCCAGAACGTCGTCATCGGGTTGGTGGCGCCGCCCGAAATCCAGGCACCGAACCAGGCCCCCAAAAACGACGCTGCCCACGCGACCAGCGGCGTGAGCAGCCATCCCAGGATCCGGACCAGTACGTGAACCACCGGCGCTTCCTACCGGCGCTTGATGCCGAAGGAGCTGATCAGCGTGTAGAGCGCCAGCGCCGGAAGTACGGCGACGCTAAAGCTTCCCAGGTTCCACCCGGCGTTGGGCACCTTGACCACCACCGCGATGGCGAGCACCACCAGGCCGAGCACGACGGTGCCGAGCACCAGCGCGACGGGGCTGGCCGAGCCGGACTTGGCGGCCTGGTGGGCCTGGATCCAGGCGCCCATCCAGCAGACATAGGTGCACACCATCCACCAGACCGGGTGGTACCACCAGTTGCTGCCACCGCCGATCTCGAGCCAGCGGTTGGTATAGAGGTGGAACGGCTGGAACAGGGCCACGTCCACCACCAGGAACACGAAGACCGACATGAGCCCGATGCCGGCGGCCCCGGCGATGCCCTCGATGGTGCGGGCCCGGGTCCACATGCCCGGCAGCACGATCAGGGACGCGATGCCGATCAGCAGGATGATCCCGCAGACCACCAGCTCCGCCATGCCTTCGAGCCGGACCTGGAGGACGCCGAAGGCGGCGACCAGCACCGAGTAGAGCAGGCCGAGCCGTACCCCACTCCGGACGATGTTGGGGAGGTCGGTCTGATCGCGGGTGGCGTTCATCGAAAGCGCCGACGTCATGGCAGCTCCAGGGCCTGCGGGTGGCCCGAAAGGTAGCCCGGCCCCATAGGATGGGCCAAGACCGCAGACGTCATCTCGCCCAGGCGAAAAGGACCGCCATATCGGTGATGGCCCACGCCGCAAGGGCTCGGTGCATGCCCGACTGGTGGGCGGCGGGATCGAGGCCTCCGCGCCAGCGCCACCAGGGGAGCAGCACCACGGCCCAGGCGGCGGCCGCCGCGATCAGGGCCGCCCAGCGGGAGAGGCCGTTGAGCCCGAATCCCCAAGCGCTCCCGGTGCCGGCCACCGCGAATCCCAGGAACGCGAGCGCGGCCATCCCGATCGCGAGGGCCAGGCTCCGGTCGAGGCCCAGCGCCGAGGCGAGGGTACGGTCGCCCCGGCGACGGTCTTCGTCGAGCTGGTAGATCTGGGTCAGCGGGTAGAGCGAGCCGAACAGCAGCGCGAACGAGATCAGCACCACGCGGCCCGGCCCCGCCACCTCGCGGCCGGTGAGCGCCCAGCCGGCATAGGGGGTGAGGAATCCGAAGCCCGCCATGTTCACCAGCCAGTCGACGCCGGGAATGGCCTTGAGGCGGACCGGCGGCACGGAGTAGAGCACCGAGAGCACGGCGCAGAGCCCGTACGCCTCGGCGTACAGCCGCGGCAGCCGGAGCGCCGCCAGCATTCCCAGCACCATCAGGCCGAGCCCGAACCAGGCGAGCCCGGGCGGCGGCGGCGGGGGACGCTTGAGATAGGCGATGTCGCCTTCGTCGCGATCGAACGCGGAGTTGAGCGCGAGGGTGCCGCCGTTGAGCCCCACCACGAACGCCAGGGTGCCGTAGAGCAGCGGCAGGCCGCCCTGTCCCGTGATCAGCCCGTGCAGCCCCAGGCTCAGCGCGCTCCCGGTGAGCAGGTGCACGAACATGATCGGCCACTCGGCGGGACGGAGGTGCAGCAGGTAGTCGAAGCCCCGGCCCAGGAGGCGGTATCCCAGTGCGCGCCGATCGCTCACGCCTGCCCCGCCAGCTTCACCGGCGCCATGACCTCGGAGACGGTTCCCGCCGCGCTGCGCACCCGGAGCCGCCCGCCGGCGGTGATTCCTTCCGCGATACCCGGTTCGGGGAGCGCCAGCGCGCGGCCGCGGAGCCAGTCGCGGGATGCGAAGGCCGCCAATTCCTCGGCGCTGAGCGGCGCCGCGACGCTCGCGGCCTTCGCCACGGCCCTGGCCACGGGAGCGGCGAGCGAGGTGGCGCCCGGGGTGAGGCCGCAATCCACCAGCCGCGCCGCGCTAGCCGCGAGGTCCGGCGGGATCTCGTTCCGCAGATTGACTCCCACGCCGATCACCATCCAGCCCAGCGACTCTCCCTGCCAGCGCGCTTCCGCGAGGATGCCGCCCACCTTCTTCGATCCCAGGTAGAGATCGTTGGGCCATTTGAGACCGATCCGATGGGGCGGCGGGAGCATCGCGTCGAGCAGATCGGCGAGAGCGAGCCCGACCCGGAGTCCCACCACTTCGCCGGCGGCGCCCGCGCCGGGGCGGCAGATCACCGAGATCCAGAGACCGCCATTGTCCGACGCCCAGGAGCGGCCCCGGGTGCCGCGGCCGCCGGTCTGGATCCGGGCCGCGACCGCGGTACCGTGTGCCGCGCCCGCCGCCGCCAGGCGGTGGGCCTCGTCCTGGGTGGAGCCCAACGCTTCGTGCCAGTGGAGTGGCGCGGTCACTTGCCGAGCAGCCCGAACCAGACCAGGCAGATCACGCCAAGCACGGCGCAGTAGGGAGCGAAAAGATGGAACTTCTTGTGCTTGAGCAGGGACACCAGAAACCGGATCGCAAAGAGGCCCGAGACCGCCGCCGCGACGACCGCCCACAGCAGCCCGGCGGAGAGTCCCTGCCCGCCGGGCGGAATGTGGCGCGCCTCGAGCAGTCCGGAGCCGGCGATGACGATGATGGACATCAGGAAGGAGAATTCGGCCGCGGCCTCGGCCTCGAGCCCGCTCCACAGCGCCGCGGCGATGGTGGTGCCGGAGCGGGAGATGGCCGGCACGATGGCGATCGCCTGGCCGATGCCGATCAGCATCGACTGGGGCAGCGTGACGTCCCGGACGGTGGCGCGGGGAAGCGCATACTTGGTGCTCCAGAGCACCAGCGCGGTAAACAGGAACTGCCATCCCAGCGCGGGCATCGAGTGGAACGACGCCTCGAAGTAGTCCTTGAACGCGATCCCGGCCACCGCCGCGGGAAGCGAGGCGATGAGGAGCAGCCCGGCGTAGCGCCACGCGTCTGCCCGGCCGGTGAGCAGGTCCCGGATCAGCTCCACGATGCGCCCCCAGTAGGCCACCACCACCGACAGCAGGGTGGCCACGTGCACCGCAACTTCGAAGAACACCCCGGGAGCCTGGTAGCCGACGAGGTGCTCGGCGAGGACCAGGTGCCCCGAGCTGGAGACCGGGAGGAACTCGGTGAGTCCCTGGACCAGCCCGAGGATCAGGCCCTGCCACCAGGTCAGGATCATCCCACGACCTCGCGGTAGAGCGACTCGTACATCGGCACGATGCGGTCGGCATCGAAGAGCTGGGCCTTCTCCACCGCCGCGGCGGACATCGCGGCGTGGCGCACCGGATCGCGGAGCAGCTCCACCGACCGGCGGCCCATCGCCTCGACCGACCCGGGCGGCTCGAGGATGCCGCTCACCCCGTCCTGCACCACCTCGGGAAGCCCGCCGGCGCGACTGCCCACCACCGGCGCACCGCAGGCCATCGCCTCCAGCGCGGCGAGGCCGAACGACTCGCTCTGGGTCGGGAGGACGAACAGGTCACTCTGCTGCAGCAGCTCGGCCACCGTATCGAGCCGGCCGAGGAACCGCACGTCGGCGGCGACCTTGAGCTCGCGGGCCTCCTTCTCGGCGTCGTCCCGCTCGGGACCGTCGCCGATCATCAGCAGGGTGGCGGGCATCGCCTTCCGAATCCGCGCGAAGACCCGGATCACGTCCTTGACCCGCTTGACCTCCCGAAAGTTCGAGATGTGGGTCACCAGCTTGTGGTCCGCCGGGCAGAGTCCGTCCTTTTCCCGCACTTCGGCGGGGCGGTATTCACCCAGGTTCACGAAATTGGGGATGACCCCGATGCGGCACTGGGTGCAGCCGAAGGTGCGGATGGTCTCGTCCTTGAGGAAGGCCGAGACGGCGGTGACCGCGTCGGACCGCTCGATCGAGAACTTGGTGATGGTGTGGAAGCTCTCCTCCTGGCCCACCAGGGTGATGTCGGTGCCGTGGAGGGTGGTGATCACCTTGACCTTGTGTCCGGCCGGGAGCATTTCCCGCGCGAGCCACGCCGTGGTGGCGTGGGGAATGGCGTAGTGCACGTGGAGTACATCGAGCCCGACCGCGAGGGCCACCTCGTGCTGCTTCGAGGCGAGCGCCAGGGTGTAGGGAAAGTGCTCGAACAGCGGATACCGCGCGGAAGTATCCACTTCGTGGAAGTAGACGCCCTCCGTGTATCCGCGGAGCCGGAACGGCATCGCGTAGGTGATGAAGTGGATTTCGTGCCCCCGCCGCGCCAGGTCGAGGCCGAGCTCGGTGGCCAGCGCGCCGGAGCCGCCGTAGGTGGGGTAGCAGGTGATTCCGATTTTCATTTGCGTTCCTTGTCGGAGACGGACGGTGAGGACGGTGAGGACAGATCCTTCCCACCGTCCGTCCGATCCTCAACCGTCCTCACGGTCCGTCCGTCCTCACCGTCCACGGCCGGCCCACTCGGTCGCTATTTCGGCGGCAATTTCTTCGGCCGGCCGCGTCGCATCCAGCGTCAGCACCTGTCCGCCGATCTGGTGCCGGAACCAGGTCTCCTGGCGCTTGG
>JBGPLG010000110.1:0-12111 GCA_041486305.1 Gemmatimonadota bacterium | reverse complement strand
GGGTGATTGCGGAGCAGCTCCTCGTATTGCTGGACGGCCAGGTCGTGCTGACCGAGGGCCAGGTAGGCGCGCGCCAGCTCGAGGCGGTCGGCCCGCGCGTTGGGGTCGCGGGCCAGGTGCTCGCGCAGTTGCCCGATCCGGTGGTCGTAGTAGCCCGACTCCCGGTGCACCGTGTCGAGGTTGTCCTGGGCGACCCGCATGTCCGGGTCGAGCTCCAGCGCCCGGCCGAACGCGCCGATCGCCTCGGGGATCATCCCCCGCTCGTAATAGAAAACCCCGAGATTGTTCTGCGCACCGGGATCGGAAGGGTCAATGCGCCGGGCGAGCGAGCGGAAAGCGTCGGCGTCCCGGCCGGTCGGTGCGGCCGCCGGCATGGATCAGCTGCGAATGCGAATCGCGTCGAAGATGGCCTGCAAGGAAGCGGGATCCGGCATCAGGAGGAACTGACCGCTCAGCGCCTCCTTGGACCCCTCGATCCGAAACGTCGTCTCCACGCAGAATACGGTATCCCGATCGTGCCCGAAGTTGAGATACGCGGTCGTCAGCACCGCCCCCGCGAGATCGATCACCAGCGCGGGCACCGAGGGCACCAGCATCATTCCCAGGAAATCGGACAGCGCATTCATGTAGGCGGAGCAGAGGATGTTCCCGGTCTCCTTGATGGTGGATTGCTGCATCTCATCGAACTCGGGGCCGGTGCTGGGCTTGGCGAGCAGCAGATCACAGAGCGCGTGCGCCGATCGTTCGCCCAGCACCACCAGGGTCCGGCCGGTGAGATCGCCCATGACGTGCATCAGCACGCCCGCGATGACCGTGTCGGGGGGGCCGACCAGCAGGGCCACGTCCTCGAGGCGGCGGACGCTCACCTCCGGCACGCTGATCATGATCTTGCGGCCGGTCATCTGGGAGAGGGCGGTTGCGGCATGCCCCGCCCCGATGTTCGCCACCTCCCGGAGCGCGTCGCGCTCCAGGTCCGACAGCATCCCCACGTCTGCCATCTGAGCTCCTCCGACTAGAAGAGAGCGGCCGGGTCGAGAATCAGCGCCGGGGCGCCGTCGGGCAGGATCGTCGCTCCGCCAACCCAAGCGGGGAGCCCCGCCGGCGCGGCGAGCTGCTCGACCACCACGTCGTGTTGCCCCAGCAGGGTATCCACCAGGAGCGCGGCGCGGCGACCGCCGATGTCGACCACCACCACCGGCCGGCGTCCGGCGAGCCCGTCCCCGAGCCCCACCACGGTCCGGAGGTCCGCCGTGGGTACGGCTTCCCCCCGTAAGGTAACCTCGCCCTTGGCCGCCACATGCACCGTCGCCTCGGCCAACAAGCCGAGCGGAATCGCGTAGCGCTCCTCCCCCACTCCGACCAGGATCGCGCGGACGATTGCCCGGGTTACCGGGAGGTGGATCAGGAAGGTGGTTCCCCGGCCCGGCGCGGTCTTGAGCTCCATCCGCCCCCCGAGGGACCGGACCCGGGCCAGCACCGCGTCGATCCCCACGCCCCGGCCCGACACCACCGACACTTCCGTCTTGGTGGTGAAGCCGGGGTGCGAGAGCAGGCGGAGGAGGCCGGTAGCGTCGGGCATCGGCGCCTCCCGCTCGAGCAATCCCCGGTCGATGGCGCGCCGGTGGACCATACCGCGGTCGATCCCGCGCCCGTCATCCGCGACCGTCACGATGACCTCGTCGCGCGCCCGCTCCGCCCGAAGCCGGATGCTCCCCTCACGGGGCTTCCCCGCCACCACCCGCTCGGCGCCGGGCTCGAGTCCGTGATCGACGGCGTTGCGGAGCAGGTGGGTGATCGGATCGGCCAGTCCGTCCAGCACCGAGCGGTCCAGCTCGATCTCGGTGCCCTGAAGCTCGAGCTGCACATCCTTGCCGAGCTCGCGCCCCAGGTCGCGCACCATGCGGGGAAAGCGGTCGAACACCTCGTCCACCGGGGCCATCCGGGCCCGCAGCACTCCGCTCTGCAGCCCGCTCACCAACCCGGAAATCCGGCCGCTCACCTGTTCGAGCTCGGAGCCGATTTCGCGATCCGCGATCGCCGCGAGCCGGTTCCTCGCCACCACCAGCTCGCCGACGTCGTTGACCAGCGCGTCGAGTCGCTCCAGGTCCACCCGGACCTGCCGGGCCGCCAACCGCACCGGGATCGACGCCCGGCTGGGCCGATCGTGCAGCCGGCGCTCGGCAATCGGCATTTCACCGGTGCGCATCGCCACCACCGGCACCAACCGGGCGAGTTCTTCGATGAGTGCGGGCGCGGGCGCCGGCGGCTCGGCTTTGCCGACCGCCTCGACCCGTTCGGCGATTCCGTCCACCGCGCGGAACAGCGCGTCGACGATGGTCGGGGTCGGCGTCAGGCTGCCTTCCCGGACCGCCCCCAGGACCTGCTCCACCGCGTGGGACAGGTCCGAGAGCGACTCGAGTCCCAACGCCGCGGACGACCCCTTGATGGAATGGAAGGCGCGAAACAGCTCGGCCACCGGAGCGGTCGAGCTGGGGGTCCGCTCCCAGGCCAGGAGCAGTTCGTTGCAGCGCTGAAGATGGTCGCGACTGTCAGAGAGGAAGAGAGCGGTATACCGCGCCAGATCCACCGGAGGTCACCCGAGCATGCGCTGCACCGCCTCGAGCACCCGGGAGGGCTGAAAGGGCTTCACCACGAAGTCCTTCGCGCCGGCCTGAATCGCCTCGACGACCAGGGCCTGCTGCCCCATGGCACTGCACATCAGGATCTTGGCTTCGGGATACTCCTTGCAGATGGCCCGCACCGCCTCGATCCCGCCCATGTCGGGCATGACGATGTCCATGGTCACCAGGTCGGGCTTGAGCTGGCGGTACTTGTCGACGGCCTGCGCGCCGGACTCCGCCTCGCCGATCACCTCGTAGCCCGCCTGGGTGAGGATGTCGGTGATCATCGTCCGCATGAAAATCGCGTCGTCGCAGACGAGTACGGTGTGGCCCACGTTGGCACCTCCCTCTGTCAGGCCTCGGTCGACGCCGCCGCGAACAGCGGCCGGACCAGCGCGTCGAGATCCAGCGTCCTGAGCCGTCCGGCGCTCTCGGTGGTATGCAAATCCTCGACTTCATCCACTTCGATCGCCACCCGGCCGCCGAGCATCGTCAGCACGATCAGCCATTCACTCGGCGGTCGCCCGCTCTGCCCGAGGAGGATCGGCCCGCTGACCGCGGTCACCAGCGTTCCCCGCACATTAGCAAGCCCCAGCACCGCCAGGGGGGCGCCGGGAATCCGGCTGACCGTCGGGGTGGCCACGACTTCGCGCACCGCCGCGACCGGCAGGGCGAACCGGTCGGCGCCGACGCGACAGACCACGACCCGCGCGGCTCCCTCCTTACGCATCCGTTCGGTCCCGGAAGAATTGAAGATAGGTAAGCCCCGGAACGGTAGCAACTTGGGCCGGCGTGCCGAGGGCCTCCGCCAGTGCCGGGCGAAGGTCGTCGGGCCACTCGGCGGTAAAGGTGAGCACGACCCCGGTAATCGGGTGCCGGAACCGAAGCTCCGCGGCGTGGAGCGCCTGCCGAGGCGTCGCCCGCTCCAACCGCTCGGCGGCCAGCCGCCCGGAACCGCTGATCCGCCGCGAGCCGCCGCCTCCGTACACCGGGTCGCCGACCACCGGGTGCCCGGCATGGGCCAGGTGAACCCGGATCTGATGGGTCCGGCCGGAGTGGAGCTCGAGGCGGAGCAGGTCACACACCTCGAACCGGGCGATCACGTAGGCGTCGGTCCGTGCGGTGCGCCCATCGGAGCGCACGGTCATGCGCTTGCGATCGGTCGGGCTCCGTCCCACCGCCGCCTCGATCACCGTGGGGGACCGGTCGAAATGGCCCCAGGCGAGCGCGGCGTAGGCGCGCTTGATCTGCCGCGCGGCGAGCGCCGCCCCCAGGCGGCGATGGGTCAAATCGTCCTTCGCGACGACCATGAGGCCGCTGGTGTCCCGATCCAGCCGGTGCACGATCCCGGGCCGCCCCGCCGCCCCGCCGGACAGGGTGGTGCCGCGGGCCACCAGCGCGTTGACCAGGGTGTCGTCCCAGTGGCCCGGCGCCGGATGGACCACCAGCCCGGCCGGCTTGTCCAGCACGGCAAGGTGCTCGTCTTCGAAGATGACCCGCAGGTCGATGGGATTCGGCGCCAGAGTGCGAGGTGGCTCGGCCTCGGGGAATTCCACCTCCACCAGCTGCCGGCGTTCCAGCAGCCGGGAGGCCCGGGCCACCGCCCCGTTAACCCGCACGGCGCCGGCCGCCACCAGGCGGGCCGCCTGGGTGCGCGACAGACTCAGTTGATCGGCGAGGAAACGGTCGAGCCGCTCGGTGGCCGCGCTGGCGACGGAGAAGGCGACGGCGGGCAGAGTCCGCGTCAGGTGGATGGTTCGGCTGCGGCCCGGGCGCGGCGCGCATCCTCGAGCCAGAGCGAGATGGCCAGCGCGATCGCCCCGCAGCTCACGCCCATGTCGGCCAGGTTGAAGGTGGGCCAGCGGTGGCTGTTCACGCCGACGTCGATGAAGTCGATGACGCCCCGTGCGCTCTGGATCCGGTCGATCAGGTTGCCGGCGGCGCCGCCGGCCACCAGCCCGCAGGCCAGCTGCCGCATGACGTCGGTCGGCCGGCTGGCGCGCGAGAGCCGGTACAGCAGCACGATGGCCACCAGCGCGATGGCCAGGAAGATCCACCGGGACCACGGGCCCAGGTCGATGCCGAACGCGGCGCCCTGGTTGTACACCAGGCGGAGCTGCAGCCACTCCCCGATGACCTCGACCGGCGGGAACTGGAGCAGCGCCTGCTCCGCGATCCGTTTGGTGATCAGGTCACCGATCAGGAGGACCAGCGCCACCGCCCAGAACAGCCGCCGGGCCTCAGCGCCGCTTCTCATCCTCTTCCTTTTCCTTGCAGGTAATGCAGAGCCGCGCGTGCGGGAGGGCGTCGAGCCGCTCGAAGGCGATTTCCTGCCCGCATTGATGGCACTTCCCGAAGTTGTCCGGTTCGGCGTAGAGCCGGCGCAACGCCTGGTTCACATGCCAGAGGTACCGCCCCTCCTGCGAGGCGAAGAGGAACTGCTTCTCGCGCTCCATGGTGTCGGTGCCCTGGTCCGCCATGTGGAACGAGTAGGAGGAGAGGTCGCCATCCGACGACTGCAGGGTGTTGTTGAAGGACTCGTCGTAATACCCCAGCTCCTTCATCACCCGCGCCCGCTCGTCGACCAGCCGGGTTTCGAGGTGCTGCAGCTGCTTCTTGTTCATGGCCGTTCCGTGAGTGATCCGTCGGTTGAGGGCCGCCCCGCCGGATGGCGGGCGACCGCGATGATTCCCTGATGGCCGTCGATGTCGACCGTTTCCGCCCGGTCCGGCGCGGCGGCGCGCTCACCAACGTGAAGCGCCCGGGCGAGGGTCTCGCCCCGGATGACGTCGGCGTGGCCGCGAACCGCCGCGAGGAGCGGCTCGGCGCCATCCACCCAGAGCACGATCCGGGTAGCGTACTCGTAACCCGCGTCCTTGCGCAGCCGCTGGACCCGGTTGATCACCTCGCGGGCCAGCCCTTCGCGCCTGAGCTCGTCGGAGAGCGCGGGATCGAGCGCGGCGACGTAGCTGCCCGCGCTTTGCACCAGCCAGTCGGTGGTGACTTCGCGCTCCACCGTCACGTCCTCCGGCCGGTACTCGTAGCCCTCGCCGTCGCCGTTGAGCCGGACGGTGCCTCCCTCCTCCAGCGCCCGCAACTGATCGGCCGAAAGCCGGCTGGCCGCCGCCGCGGCCTCGGGTGTGCGTTTGCCGTATCGCTTGCCCAGAGCGCGGAAGTTGGGCCGGGCCCGCAGCCGGACCAGGTCGGTGTCGGAGGCGACCACCTCCACCTCGCGCACGTTGACCTCCTGGGCGAGCAGCGGCAGCATCCCGCGGAATCGGGCGCCGTCGGCCGCGCGGGGCACCGCCACCTTCATCCGGGCGAGCGGCTGGCGCACCCTGAGGCTCTTCTCTTCCCGCGCGGCGCGGGCGAGCGACGCCAGTTTGCGGACCGCGCTCATCGCGGTTTCGAGCTCGGGATCCCGCGCCGCGCGGGCCACCGGAAAATCCGCCAGGTGGACCGATGCGCCGGTGAGGGCACGATGCAGCCAGTCGCTGGCGAAGGGCGCCGCCGGGGCGAGCAGCCGGCTCACCGTCACCAGCGCGTCATGGAGCGTGCGCACCGCGCCCGGCTCGGCGTCGCGGTCGGGGGCCCAGAAACGGCTCCGGCTCTGCCGGATCCACCAGTTGGACAGATCATCCACCACGAAATCCATGACCGCCCGGACGCCCACGGTGGCGTCATAGGCCTCCCAGGCCGCCGTCACCGCCTCGACCGTGCCGGCAAGCCGGCTCTGGAGCCAGCGGTCCAGCGGCGGCTCGGCGGCGGCATCGGCCGGGGAAACTTCCCCCACCGCGTACCATTCGAAGAACCGGTACGCGCTCCGGAGCGTGGTCAGGAACGAACCGGCGAACTCCGGGATGGCCGCGCGATCGAATCGCTTGGTCTTCCCCACTTCGCTCGAGCCCAGGAAGTAGAGCCGCGCGCTGTCGGCGCCGAATTCCCGCACCAGGTCCCAGGGGTCCACCACGTTCCCGCGGGTCTTGGACATTTTCTGGCCGGCGGCGTCCAGCAACAGCTCGTTGACCACCACGTTCCGGTAGGGCGCCCGGTCGAACACCGTGGCCGCAATGGCGAGGAGCGAGTAGAACCACCCGCGGGTCTGGTCGACTCCCTCACAGATGAAATCCGCCGGGAAGTGACGCTCGAACTCGTCCCGATGCTCGAAGGGGTAATGCCACTGGGCGTAGGGCATCGCCCCGGAGTCGAACCAGGTGTCGATGACCTCGGTGGCCCGGCGCATGGTTCCGCCTCCGGGCGCCGGCCAGGTCAGCTCATCCAGCGCGGGCTTGTGGGGATCGAATTCGGCCGGGAGCGGCCTCCCCAGTCGGGCCGCGAGCTCGGCGTAACTGCCGATCACTTCGACAACCGCCGGGTCCCGGTCGGAAACCCAGACGGGAAGCGGCGTGCCCCAGTAGCGGTCGCGGGAAAGCGCCCAATCCACGTTGTTGCTCAGCCAGTCGCCGAACCGACCGGTGCCGACGTCGGCGGGGTGCCAGGCAACTTCGGCGTTGAGCGCCAGCAATCGCTCCTTGATCGCGGAGGTGCGCACGAACCAGGAATCGCGGGCGTAGTAGATCAGCTTGCTCTTGCAGCGCCAGCAATGCGGATAGTCGTGGATGTGCTGCTCGGTTCGGAGATGGCGGCCCTCGGCCTTCAGCCGCTTGATGATCAGCTCGTTGGTCTCGTCCGCGGTCACCAACCTGCCCTCGAGCTCGGGCCAGGTGGTGCCGCTGAAGGTGCCGTCGGGCGCCACGGGCCGGAGCAGCGCGAGGCCATATCGCTGGCCCGCCTCGTAGTCGTCGGCGCCGAACGCCGGCGCCATGTGAACGATGCCGGAGCCGTCGTTGGCGGTGACGAAGCTCCCAGTCACCACGACGGAGTGGACCCGGTCCGGGGGAAGCGGTACCACATCGAGCGGGCGGCGGTAGCGGAGCCCGGCGAGCGCGCTCCCGAGCACCGGAGGGCCGGCCGGCTCCAACTGCTGAACTCCCAGGATCTCGGCCAGTCGGGGCGCCCGTAACACGGCGACGATCAGGCTGCGCCCGGGCCGGCCCGGATCCTTGAACGCGGCGTAGTCGAGGTCGGGATGGACCGCGACGGCGACATTGGATGGAAGGGTCCAGGGGGTGGTGGTCCAGACCACCAACTCGCGTCCGGTCGCGTCGTCGAGTGGAAAAGTGACATAAATCGACTTGTCCTGCACCTGCTCATAGCCCTGCGCCAGCTCATGGCTCGACAGCACCGTGCCGCAGCGGGGGCAGTACGGCAGCACCCGATGGCCACGTACCAGCAATCCCTTGGTGTGGAGCTGCTGGAGCAGCCACCAGACCGACTCGATGTATTCGGGTGAGCAGGTGATATAGGGGTGCTCGTAATCGAGCCAGTAGCCGGTGCGCTCGGAAAGATCCTGCCAGTCCTTCTGGTAGGTGAACACGCTCTCCCGGCACAGCCGGTTGAACTCGGCTACGCCATACGCCTCGATGGCCTTTTTCCCCGAGAGGGCGAGCTTCTTTTCGACCTCGATCTCCACCGGGAGTCCGTGGGTGTCCCATCCGGCGATCCGGGTCACCGAGCGGCCTTGCATCACGCGAAATCGGCAGAAGAGATCCTTGATGGTCCGGGAAAACACGTGGTGGATGCCGGGCCGACCGTTAGCGGTCGGTGGACCCTCGAAGAACACGAACGGGCGCCCGCCGCTCCGGGCTGCCTGCACCCGGGCAAAGAGATTCTCTTCCTTCCAACGCGCGAGGAGCGACTGCTCCATCGCGTCGGGACCCTGTTCAGGCCAGGAGGGGAAGCGGCGGGCGGGTTGGTTCATGCGGGTCGGCGATAGGCGTACGGCGTCAGCGTCTCGTCGGGATTGCTGCCGGAGGCGTCTCCGGTGAGCACGGAGAGTTCCGAGAGCTGGCGATCGAGCAGCTGGCGGAAGCTGGCCAGATAGGCCTGAAACTGCCGGCGGGCGAGTTCGTTGCCGTGAGCCAGCCGCTGTTCTTCGGCCCGAGCCTGCTGCAGCAGCCGCTCGGCCTCGGTCCGGGCATCGAGAAGCAAACCCTCGGCCTGGGCCTGGGCTTCCCGAATGAGCACCTCGCGTTCCCGATCCACCTGGGTCTGGGTTTCGGTGCGCAGCTGTTGGGCCGACACCAGGGCGTCGTTCATGGCCCGCTCCCGGTCCCGGTAGGACTTGAGCTGTTCGCTCATGCCCTTGATCCGCTCGTCGAGCTGCACCCGGTCGCGGACCAGCCGGTCGATCTCCTCCGCCATCCGCTGCTTGAACTCCTCGACCTGGGTGGAGTCGAACCCTCGCATCACGCGCTGAAACTCCTGGGCGCGGACGTCGTGCGAAGTCAGGTGGAACGCGTCGTTGGTCATGGTGAGCGTTCTCCGAAGAGCAGGGTTCCCAACCGCACCATCGTGGCCCCTTCTTCCACAGCCACCGGGTAATCCCCGGACATTCCCATTGAGAGCTCGGGCAGAGCGTATCCGCCGGCTTGCATCCGGTCGCGCAGCTCGCGAAGCCGGCCGAACGCGGCGCGCTGCACCCGTTCGTCGTCGCTCTGCGCCGCGAGGGTCATCAGACCGCGCAGCTCGAGCCGGGGCAACGCCGTGATCACCTGGAGCAACGCGGGCACCGCCGCCGGCTCCACCCCACCCTTCTGCGGCTCAGCGGAGCAGTTCACTTCCACCAGCACGGGCTGCCTGGAGCCCTCCGCGGCGCGGCGGTCGAGCTCGGCCGCCAGGTCCGCCCGGTCCACCGAGTGGATCAGTGCGAACCGCCCCACCGCCTGCCGGGCCTTGTTTCGCTGAAGCGTGCCGATCAGGTGCCAACGAACCGGCAGATCGCCCAGCTGCTCCTGCTTCGCCAACGCTTCCTGGACCCGGTTCTCGCCGATGTCCTCGAGCCCGGCCGCCGCGGCCGCGCGAACCGCCTCGGGGCCGTGCCCCTTGGTGACCGCCACGATCCGCACGGCGTGAGTCCAGCCCGCCTTGGCCTGGTGGTGCCGGATGGTGTCGCGGACAGCGGCCAGCCGCCCGGCGAGCCCCGGGAATTCCATAACCCTTAAATCTAAGAGGGGTTAGCGCCTGGTAGAAGGGAGCCCGCCACGCAACTGCTCGAGCATTCGGGCGATCGCCGGGTTGCTGGAAAGGGGGGCGGCCCGTTCCAGGTAGGCAATCATTCGGGCGGTGTCCCCCCGCTGCTCCATGGCGTAGGCCAACTGGGTGAAGGGAACTCCCAGCGTGCTGGAGATCCCGCTCGCGGTGCTCTCCAGCTCGCGCCGCGGGCCCGTGAGCAGGTCGGCATAGCGGTACACCTGGGTCAGCAGCCGGTCGGTTTGCGGGATGTCGAGCGGCGCCCCCATGAGCCGCCGCAGATCAAGATTGACGTTGTTGGTGTCGACCGGCTCGGGCTCGAGAACGAGGGCCAGCCCCCGCTGCACGATGAACCGGTCGAGGCCGTACGAGTTGCCGCCCGCCGTGAGCGCCCAGGCGATCGGCCGCCGGCCGAAGTTCTGCTGGATGACGCGGAGGGAGAGGAAGTCCTTTCCGTAGAGGGCGGTCTTGGCCGGAATCGTGGTCTGGTAGCGACCGACCGGAAGGGTCACGTCCTTGGGAAGCAGCTGCGGAGTGGCGAGGTTGATCTCCTGGTTGGTCATGTTGTGGAGCGGCCAGGTGGGTGCCACGGGGTGCCGGCCTCGCCAGATCGCGGGAGCAGTCGACTCGTCGAACGGCCGCACCGGGTTGTCCCGCAATTGTTGCATGTACCAATCGGTTTCCGCCAGCGCCAGACAGACTACGGTCACATCGCGCCGCACGCTTTCCACTTCCTGGGCCCACCAGAGCGGAAAGGTGTCGTTGTCGCCGTAGGTAAACAGGATGCCATAGGGCGGCACCGAATTCAGCACATCGTAGGCAAAGTCTCCCGGCAGCCGGGCGTCGGGGCCGTGACGCCGGTCGGTTTCCCGGAAATTGAGCGCGTACGGCATCAGGGCGATGAGAAACAACGCCGGTGCGGCGCGTCGAAGCCGCGTCCCCGCCCCCGCCGTGAGATCCCGAACCAGCGTCAGGAGGCCGAGTGCCGCCCAGAGCCCCCAGACCACGAAGCTCACCACGAAGAAGTAGTCCCGATCCCGTACCTCGTGGTCGTCGGGATTGGGATATGTGGCGTACCCCAGACTGAATCCCGGCTTGAAATTCATGTAGGCCACCAGGCCGAGTCCCGTCACCAGGAACAACACCAGGAGCAACCATGCACCGCTCCGGTCACTCCGCCATTGCGCGAAAAACCCTCTGAGCCCGAGCGTGAGGAAGATCAGGGTGACCCCGGTACGGGGCGCCGCCGGGATCGGCTTGGCCCATTGCCAGCCGAAATACTGCATGTAGTTGACCAGCTGCAGCCCGATCAGCCCAAGGGTCCGCCCGGTATTGTCGGGGCCATGCAGCTGGGTGGGATTGTCGAACGGCGTCCGCGGCGGATACTGGGCCCGGCGGATCACCGCCATGAGCGCGTTCCAGGTGTCAGGCCCCGCCTCATTGATCATGGGGTGCTGGGCTGACCGAAGGTAGAGGTAGAGGTACGGCGTCACGCCGATCAGGGCGATGCCGAGAACCAGAAAGGCGAAGCCCAGCTTTCTCGAGTACGCCGCGAACCCGAGGGCCGCCACAAACGCGGCGCCGCCGAACCCGATCAACGTCAGGTTGCCGAGACCGATTCCGGTGAGGAGCGCCCAGAGGCCGGCGAGCACGGCCGCATCCCCCCATTCCCGGCGGCGGGCCAGCGGGTCGGCCGCCGGACGGATCCGGATCTCCGCGACCACAAAAGCGACCGCCGCGGGTCCGACGAGCAGGCCCAGCAGATGATTGCCGATGGCCACTCCCAGGAGATACGCCACCAGCAGGAGGTACCTCGAGGCGCGCGGGGTATCCCGGGCGGACCGCCATCGGAGCAGAAGCCAGCACACCGCCGCGATAGTAAAGGTGGCGACGGCGTACACTTCGGTCTCATTGCTGTTGAGCCAGTTGGTGAACTCGAATGCGGCCAGGAGTGCGCCGGCGAGACCGGCGGCCGTCTGCAGCAGGGCGCGGCTGCGCGACTCGGTTTCCCCGAGGTAGCGTCCGGCCGCCTCCTGGAGAATCAGGAACCAGCATCCGGCACCCGCCGAGGCGAAGAGCGCGCTCAGCAGATTGGTGCGGAAGGCGTACTCGCCGAAGGGGAACACCCCGCCCCAGACATGGCCCATCATGACGAAGAGCGGTGTGCCCGGGGGATGCGGGATCCCCAGCAGCTTCATTGCGGCGACGAACTCCCCGGCATCCCAGAAGGTGACCGAGGGGGCGAGGGAAGTGAGCAATCCGGCGAGCACAACGAGGGAAACCAACCCCGCGGCGCCGTAGGGTGGAGGAGTCGACCGCCCGATCGCCGGCCGGCTGGTGTTCACGGGATTCACCGAGGACGAACGGCGCGGGCGACCGCGAGGGCATCCCGCGTCGC
>JBGPLG010000109.1:0-12162 GCA_041486305.1 Gemmatimonadota bacterium | reverse complement strand
TAAGCCAGGGCACCTGGTGGCGGATCGGGTTCCTGGTGTCGCTGCTCAATATCGGGATCTGGCTCGGCATCGGGATGCTGTGGTGGAAGGTGCTGGGGTGGTGGTAGGATCCGTACGGGGGTTGTTCATGCGTTTGCCCGCACTACTGATCACCGTTTCCCTGGTTTTCCTGTCGGCCCCCGGTCCGGCGGCTGCGCAGGACGCCCCGGCCACCTGGCGCCTGTCGCCGCGCCCCACCTTGACGATCGGCAGCGAGGGAAACCCCCGCACCGAGTTTCTGCGCATCGGCACCGTCATGCGGCTACCGGGCGGGGAGATCCTGGTGCCGAACCGGGCCACCAGCGAAATCCGGGTTTTCGACCGGGCCGGGCGCTACCTGCGCGCCATCGGGCGCGCCGGTGCCGGGCCGGGAGAGTTCCAGAACCTGGACCTGGTAGGCCGGGCCGGAGATACCCTCCTGATCGCGGACGTCAACTCACGAATCACTCTGTTTCTCGTTTCCGGCAGACTGGTCCGGACGATTCCCATCACGGCGCGGGACCCCGTGGGACGCTTCTACGTGGCTGGCCGGCTCGGAGACGGCCGTTGGGCCGTGGTGGCGGGAAGCACGCCGAACATCTATGGCCCGCAGCGCACCTATCGGGACACCGCCCGGGTCGGTGTGATCGCGCCGGACGCCACCGGCACGGTCACCTGGCTGGGCGAGTTTCCCGGCATGACGTTCTTCGTTCACAATCCGGACGGTGGGCCCCACGGCGACGTGGTGGGCGTGGTGCCACTTGCGCCCACCGCGGTGAGCGCCATCTACGGCGACGAAATCCTGATCGGCGATACCGGTGACAACGTGATCGGAGCCTACTCCAGCGCCGGGACGGTGTTGCGGCTGATCACGCTGCCGCTGGAAGCGAAGCCGCTCACCGACGAGCGGATCGCGCGGCTCCGGCGGCGGGCGGTGGCCCAGAACCCCAGCGAGCGCTCCCGGCCCTACCTCACCGCCCTCCATGCTCGTTCGGTGATGGGGAAGGCGCTCCCGGTGTTCAGCGAGATCGTCCCCGCCCCCGACGGGTCGCTCTGGGTCCTGGCGGGCGCGGTCGACTCCGATGAGCCGGCAACCTGGCTGGTGCTGGATCCCGCCGGGAAACCGAAGGCCAGCCTGCAATCGCCCGCGGGGTTGCGCATCACCGAGGTCGGAGCGAGCTATGTTCTGGGAGTCCACACCGACGCCGACGGGGTCGAGACCGTCAGGATGTACCAGCTCACCATTCCGTAGAGACACCACACTTTGCCCCACTCCTGCTCGCGCCGGTGCGCTTTGGCGGCGCCTGGCGTATCGTGAAGCGGGTCTATGCTTCGGTGAGGAAATAGCCCATGCGCTCGCTCTGGGATCCGACCGCCGTGGACGAGATGCTGGCCCGGTTGGCCCGTCTGACCCCCCAGACCAAGGCCCGCTGGGGCCGATTCACCTGCCCCGACATGGTGGCGCATCTCAATGAGTCGATGCGGATGGCCCTGGGCGACATCACCCCGGCCTCGAAGAAACTCCCCATCCGATTCTTTCCCCTGAAGCAGCTGATCCTCTACGTGTTCCCCTTTCCCAAGGGAGCTCCCACCGCCCCGGAGCTGCTGGTCCGGAGCGGCCGCGCCGTGTGGGACGAGGAGGTCACGACCTTCCGGGACCTGATCGGCCGCCTTGCCGCGCAGCCCGAGGACCGGACCTGGCCGACGCACCCCGCCTTCGGATCGATGACCCGGAGATCCTGGGGCATCCTGGGCTACAAGCATCTCTCCCACCACTTCACCCAATTCGGGGTCTAGTTCCTCCGATCCCCCTAGCCGAGAAGCGTTTGCGGCGGTAGATCATCTCCGTTGGCGGATCGTCTGGAATGGATCGCCCTCCGGAGCGCGTAATGACCGCACCCGCACTCCAGCTCACCAGGTACCGCATTCCCAAAGGCACCGGGCTCGGGCACGCCCATTTGAAGGTGAGCGACCTGGGCCGCTCGATCGAGTTTTACTGCGGGGTGCTCGGTTTCAACCTGGTGGCTCGCTATCGCGACACCGCTGCATTCGTTTCCGCGGGCGACTATCACCACCACATCGGCCTCAATACCTGGGACAGCAAGGGGGCGGCGGCGCCGCCGCCGCGCCACACCGGGCTCTACCACCTGGGAATCCGCTATCCGACCCGGCCCGATCTTGCCGCCGCGGTGCGCCGGGTCATCCACGCCGGGATCCCGCTCGCGGGCGCGTCGGATCACGGCGTGAGCGTCTCGGTCTACCTCTCCGATCCCGACGGGATCGGGCTCGAGCTCACCTGGGACCGGCCCTCCGACGAATGGCCGCGTACCGCCCAGGGCGGCCCCGAGCTGCGGATCGCCGACCCCTTCGACCTCGAGGCCTTCCTGCGGGAGGCCGACGGCTGAATCCATGAGGGCGGTCCCGGTGTGATATTTCGGGGGTTGCTGGTCCGGAACCCCCGCCGCCCGAGGATCGAGTCTTCATGGACACCACGCTCCAGCTGATCGCCCGAACCATGCATCCTCCCCGCGGCCAGGCCTGGCACGGGGGCCCGACCCCGGTCGCGGCGGTCCGCGATGTTCCGGCCGTCATGGCGCGGTGGCGCCCGCGCCCCGGGCGACACACCATCTGGGAGCTCACCCTTCACTGCGCGTACTGGATGTACGCGGTCCGTCGCCGCATGCTCGGCCCTGCCGGAATGCGCTTCCCTCGATCACCCGGCAACTGGCCGGCCATGCCGAAGCCCGCCGGCGAGGCCGCCTGGGCCGCGGACCGGGCCCTCCTGGCCGAGGAGCACCGGCTCCTGCTCGAGGCGATCGAGGGTTTTTCTGCGGCGCTGGTGGAAACGCCCTCGGGCCGAGAGCACTGGACCTGGGGCGACCAGCTGATCGGCATCGCGATGCACGACACCTATCACGCCGGACAGATCCAGCTCCTGAAACGGCTCTGGGGCAAGCGGTGACCGCACCCGCCGCCGCCGCGCCGCGCCCCGCGATCGTCTCCCCCCTGATCGACGGATTGTGCGCCGGCGGGTTGTCGTTGCTGTTCCTGGTCCCCCTGCTGATCACCGGACGGGGCGAGCTCCTGCTGGTGAGCGTCGGGCTCCAGGCCTGGCTGACCGCGCTGATCAACATGCCGCATTTCCTGGCGTCGTACCGGATGGTGTACCGCACCCGAGACACCGTCCGGGCCCACCCCTGGGCCGCGATCTATGTTCCCGGCGTCCTCCTGCTCTGCTGCATCGGCGCGGTCGTGGCCAGCCAGCGGACCGACGTTCCCATCTCCCTGCTGCTCACCGCGCAGAGCGCCTACCTGGCATGGCACTATACCGGCCAGGCCTGGGGCATGACGGCCACCTACACCTATCTCGACGGCTCCTCGTTTAAACCGCTGGAGCGAAGGCTGGTCCGCGGGGGACTCTACATCCTCCTGACGTGGCACGTGGTGTGGTTCTTCCACCTGGCGTACGACCAGCAGTTCGACGTGACGCCGCTCTACGAAGTCCTGACCCTCGCCATGGCGCTGGCGCTGGTGATGGGGTTGCTTGGCTTCGGGCTTCTCACGGCGCGGACCGGGCGCTTCCCGGGCGTGCGGGCACTGATTCCGTGGCTGGCCATCTTCGTCTGGTACGCTGCCATGGCGCGCTGGGGGCTGCCGGCGCTGTTCGTGGTGCAGATGGCGCACGCGCTCCAGTATCTGATCTTTCCCATGCGGGTCGAAGCCAACCGCACCCGGCGCGGCGAATACGGGGGACGAGTCGCGCGCCACATGGCGGTCTATCTGGTGATGCTGCTGGCGGCGTCGGTGGTGGCCTCGGTGCTGGTGCCGATGGGAGCGATGGCGGTGGTGACGTCCTGGCTCGGATCGCGTCCCGGGGAAGTGGTGGGATTCGCCTTCCTCGCCTTCCTGAACATCCACCACTACTTCACCGACGGCGTCATGTGGAAACTGCGCAACCCGGCGGTGCGTCAGGACCTCTTCGGCCATCTCGCGACGCCCGAGCCGGTTGCCGTTCCGGCCCGGCCCCCCGCGGCCGTGAAGCCGTCGGTGGGCGGCGTCCGCCCGAAGCGCAAGGCCAGGTAGGCGGCGGCGAGAGGCGACGGAGGTATCTTCCAGAGTGATCTATGAGCACCGACGCCAGCCCCTGCTTCCGCGGCGCCGCTTTCTCCGCCGGCTCGCAGCCCATGGGGCCGCGGTGCTGGGGCTGATCGCCGTTTCGCTGGCGGTGGGCACCTGGGGCTACCACGTCCTGGCCGAAGAGCCCTGGCTCGATGCCTTCGTGAACGCCGCGATGCTGCTGGGCGGGATGGGGCAGGTGGGCACCGTGACGACCAACGGCGGCAGGCTGTTCGCCGCGTTCTTTGCCCTGTACTCGGGGCTGCTGCTTATCGCCGTGACCACCATCATGGCGGCACCGGTGCTGCACCGCTTGATGCACCGATTTCATCTGGAAGACGCCGAAGTCGAGGAGAGCCCCGAAGGCTGACAGACCGATGCGCCGCCTATCGCTGGTTCTTCTCGTGCTGGCCGCCTGCGGCTCGCCGACGGAGCCGAACTTTCCCACCCTGGTTTTCGAGAACGGCGTGGTGTTCGGCATCCCGACCCTGCCCATCACCGCGGTCGGAGGCACCGGGTCGATCGTGGTGAGCGGCGTGATCCAGACCGACGGCGGCGGATACTCCCTGTTTGCGGATCTGCACCCCGGCCCCAGCAACCTGCTCACCCTGCAGGTCGATGTCTACCTGACCGGCCCGGGCTTCCACTTCCTGACCCAGAATTTCTATCGAGCCAGGCTCCAATCCCTCGCGCCCGGCGACTACGACCTGTCGGTAATCCACGTGCTCCACGATCCCGCCCCGGGCCGGCGGGAGCGGGCCTATCATCAGACCGTGCACGTGGACTAGCGGCGCCGAACCGCCTGGAGGGTTCCGTGTTCGTCTGTCAGTGGCACCTCGAGGTGCCGTTCGGGAAGCAGGGCGAGGCGGTGCGGGTCATGACCGCCTGGGGCAAGGACAAGCTGGCGTCCTCCGAATTCCGGCGCTGCAAGGGCACCCGCCTCATGGCCGGGCATATCGGCGACTCACCGTCGCACCTCGTGGACGAGTACCTGTTCGAATCGCTCGCCGATT
The DNA here is from genome assembly GCA_041486305.1 of Gemmatimonadota bacterium. GTDB lineage: Bacteria > Gemmatimonadota > Gemmatimonadetes > Gemmatimonadales > GWC2-71-9 > JABFSM01. The sequence goes on along the minus strand of JBGPLG010000109.1, from coordinate 7,015 downwards.
TCGAGGCCGCGCTCGCGGGGATGATCCAGCCCCAGTTCCGGGCCCATTCCGATGCGCTCGCGCCTTTCATCGTGCCGGGCTCGCAGCGCTGGGTGGTGTACCGCGTGCTGGCGTAGCGGCCGGCGAAAGGACCCCGATGACGGAAGCCCTGGCCTTCAAGCAGAAAAGCGCCGAGCTGCTGCTTGGCCTCTACGAGTCCCGGCGCGAGCCCGCGCTGCGGGCCGCGCGGGACTGGTGGGTGATGAAGTTCCATCCCACGAGCGCCAAGGACGTCCTCCGGATCTGGGTCGGCTCGGAGAGCGCGCCCTATCGCATGGTCACCACCTACTGGGAAATGGCCGCGTCGTTCGTGAGGCTCGGCGCGATCGACGCCGAGATGTTCCACGCCGCCAATACCGAGCACCTCGCCGTGTTCTCCAAGCTCAAGCCGCACCTCGCCGAGGTCCGGCTGCTGGCCAGCTACCCCAACTACCTGGAGAACCTGGAGGCGCTGGTGACCTCACTGCCCGACGCGGAGGAGCGGCTCGCCCCGATCGAGCGGTATCTGGCCCGCAGGGCAGCGGAGGCCGGCGCCGCGTGAGCCGGGAGGCGCCGAACCCTACCGGATTCGCCGATCACTTCTCGCGCGACTCCGCCTCCTACGCCGAATTCCGTCCCCGCTATCCCGCCGCGCTCTTCGCGTGGCTCGCCCGGCTTCCCACCGCGAGGGGGATGGCGTGGGACGTCGCGACCGGCTCGGGCCAGGCCGCCACGATGCTGGCGGCGCACTTCGAGCGGGTCATCGCCTCCGACGCCAGCGTCGCGCAGCTTCGAGCCCGCTCCCGCGCGAGCGGTGTGTATTACCTGGCGGAACAGGGGGAGGTCAGTGCGGTGAGATCCCGACGCGCGGATCTCGTGACGGTGGCCCAGGGCTATCACTGGCTGGATCACCCGCGGTTCCATGCCGAAGTGGACCGGGTCCTGGTGCCGGGCGGCGCCTTCGCGGTCTGGTGCTACGGCGTGCTTCACGTCGACCCCGACATCGAAGCGGCGATGGCCCGCTTCTACGACGGAACCGTGGGGGCCTATTGGCCGAAGGAACGGGTCCACGTCGAGCAGGGGTACCGCCACTACGAGATTCCGATCGCCGAGGTCCCGGCGCCACCCCTGAGCATCGAATCCCGCCTTACGCTGCCGCAGCTGCTCGGTTACGTCCGGTCCTGGTCCGCGGTGGGCCGCTACATGAAGGCCAACGGGCACGATCCGGTGCCGGCATTGGGCGAGCAGCTCGCCGAGCACTGGGGTGATCCCGCCCGGCCCCGTCCGGTGGTCTGGCCGATAGCGATGCGTGCCGGGCGCTGGCTGGGGTCGGGGACCCGCACGGCATGAGGAGCATACGCATCGGCCTGATCGGTGACCACGATCCCGCCGTCACCGCCCATCGCGCCATCCCGCGCGCGCTCGAGCTTGCCGGCGCCGCCCTGGGCACGGCGGTGACGGCGGTGTGGTGCGGCACCGAGACGCTCGCCGGCGGGGCCGGCGCGGCGCTCGCGGACTGCGACGGGATCTGGTGCGTTCCGGCCAGCCCCTACCGGAGCGAGGCGGGGGTGCTGTCCGGAATCCGCTACGCGCGAGAGGGCCGGCGGCCGTTCCTGGGAACCTGCGGCGGCTTTCAGCATGCCCTGCTCGAGTATGCCCGCAACGCGTTGGGAATCCGGGGCGCGGCCCATTCGGAAACCGACCCCGGGGCCGCCGAGCCGGTCATCACCCCGCTGGCCTGCGAGCTGGTGGAACAGAATGGCGCGGTCCGGTTCGAGCCCGGCTCACGACTGGCGGCCCTGTACGGCGCCGCGGAAGTGGTCGAGACCTACCATTGCCGTTACGGGCTCTCCCCGGCCTACGAACGGAGACTGGCCGGCGGCCCGCTCCGGGTCGTGGCGCGCGATGGGGCCGGTGAGGTGCGGGCCCTGGAGCTCATCGATCACCCCTTCTTCGTGCTGACCCTCTATCAACCGGAACGCGCGGCGCTCGAGGGCCGGGCCCATCCGCTGATCAACGCATTCGTGGCGGCGACGCGATGAGCCGACGCGAGCGGGAGCTTCACCGCCTGGCGCGGTCGTTTGTCGAGGAGCGGGAATCCTTCTGGGGTTTCCACGAGGCGTTTCTGCGGTGCTGGACCGGGCTGCCGCCGCACGACCGAGCTCGGGCGACGCGGGAGGGCTGGAACGAGATCTACGCCTGGGTCCTCACCTCCGTTCCCGACCCGGTCTCGGCCGAGGACGGCGCCCGCGGCGTGATCGGAGAGGCCGAGCTGAGGAAGCGGTTGCGCCGGCACTCCCTGCTGGCCTCTCCGAGTTAGCGTCTCACGCCCGGTTCAATCCTCCAGCACGAAGGTTACCTTCAGGTCCACCCGGTAATTCTTGACCTTGCCGTTCTCGATTTCCACCTTCTGACCGTTGACCCAGGCACCCTTGACGTTCTTGAGGGTCTTGGTGGCGCGGGCGATGCCGGCCTTGATCGCGTCCTCGAACCCTTTGGTCGAAGTCGCGCTGATTTCGGTGACCTTGGCGACGGACATGTTCTGACTCCGGTAATGAGTGAAATGGCAAACTGCCCGCTCGATCGCGGGGCCGCAAGCGTCTAGAGGCGCCGGAGCAGGATGACGCCGCTGCTCCCCTCCGGTGCCTTGCCCCGGAGCCGAACCGTCTGGCCCAGGGCCGTGATCGTAATGATGAACAGGTCCCGCCGGCCATCGACGCTCCGGAGCAGGGCGGGGGACGACACTCCGTTCACCAGCAGCTCCGCCCCGGGCAGCGCGACACTCTGCCCACCGGCGGCCACGAGCCTGAGCCGGTACTGCGCGGCGGCCGTGATCTTCTCGGTGAGGTCGATATCCAGCGCAGCTCCGGACCAGCGCCCCGCCGTGTCATCGGCCCAGATGGTGGCCCCCCGGCTCCAGTTGGGCGGCGCCGCGGCCCCGGTGTGGAATGCGGCCAGGCGGCGCAGCACCGGAACGGCGAGCGCCGAGGGAAAGCCGGCCCGGATCGCGTCATAGGGCTTGGGCGCGATCGGGTGGATTTTCTTGTGACCCACCGAGGTCCCGCCTCCCAGCGACTGCCATCGTCCCCCGACCCGTCCCTCCAGGGTGTAGGAGAGGATCCGCTGGCCGGTCCGCAGGTCCTCCTCCAGCACGAGGTGGTCCAGCGGTTTGGGCCCGCGCATCTCGAGCGTGACGACCGGCCCCTTGCCGGACGTTTCGGCCGCCGGCCCGGCGAAGCGCAGCCGGATCTCCTCCCCCAGCTCCCGGGCCCGGGCGGCGTCGGGCTCGGGAATGCGGCCGCTCCGGTCGGGGGGCAGGTTGAGCAGCAGCTGGGCTCCCCGGCCCACCGAGCGATAGTAGATCTCCAGCAGCTGTTCCTTCGTCAGCAGCTGCGACTGGTTGGTCGTGTGCCAGAACCAGTCGGGCCGGCGAATGGAGACGTCCACTTCCAGCGGCATCCAGGCACCGCCAAGCGGGTCTCCGTGGAGGGCGGTCGCGATGCCGGTTGCGGCATCGGCCCGGTCGAGCGTGTTCCAGACCGGGTCCGGGGCAAAGCCGTCCTCATTGCCCACCCAGCGAATCGTGGCGTTGGGACCCTGGAACACCATCGCCTTGCCGGCGTGCGCCGCCAGAATGTCGCCCACCGGCACCACCGAGCTTCCGTCGAACCACACCTCGACCATGGGACCGTAACGGGTCAGCAGCTCGGTGAGCTGCTGGCGCACGGTGGCGTTATACGCCTCCTGCTCCTCCGGCCTGGCGGTGCGGCCCGATTGTCCCGCGCCGAGGAAATCATCCCGCGGAGAGAGGTACACCCCCAGGCCCAGGCCGCGGCGGGCGCAGGCGGCGGACAGCTCGGCCATGACATCGCCGGTGCCGTTCTTCCACGCGGTGGCGCGCACCGAATACGCGGACGAGTCGGTCTGCCAGAGGCAGAAACCGCCCTGGTGCTTGGCCACCATGACGATGTAGCGGGCGCCGAGGCCCTTGGCGGTCTCGGCCCACTGCTCCGGATCCGCGGCGAAGACGAGCTGGTCGGGCGGGATCGAGCGGTCGTCGTATTCGCGATCCTGCCAGGTGTTGGGGGCCAGGTGCACGAACATCCCGACCTCCAGGTCCAGCCAGGCCAGCTGCGCGGCGGAGGGAAGCGCGGCGGCGCTGGCGGCCTGGGAAGCGCGGAGCGCGCTCGCGCCCCGCAGGATCATCGGGGCGGTGAGCGCGGCAAGGAAGTTTCGTCGTTCCATGGCACTATGATCGTGGCCGCCAGAGCAGCGCGCAAGCGCTAAATTGTCTTCCATGAACCCTGCGCTCTGGTTTGCCGCGCTGGTCGCAATCGGCTTCCCGGACCACCGGGCCCCCGCCGACTCCTCCCACACGCTGATGCCGGTTCCGGCCGGCCTGATGTGGCGAGAGGGACGGTTCCGGCTCGACAGCCTCATGACCGTGGAGGCCCGCGCCCCGGGACCCGATGGCCGGCTCGATCGCGCCCTCGCGCGGTTCCGGTCCCGGCTCGCCGCTCGAACCGGGTTCGGGGTGCGCCAGGGCATGGGGGGGCTGGCGGTGACGGTCGCCGGGCTCGGCCAGACGGTGCAGTCCCCCGACGAAAACGAGCGCTATGTGATCGAGGTGGCCCCCGGTGCCGCGTCGCTCTGGGCTAATACCACCGTCGGCGCGCTGCGCGGCCTCGAGACGCTGCTCCAGCTGGTCGAATCCGACTCGGCCGGCTGGTACCTGCCGGGAGTGCACATCGAGGACACCCCGCGCTTTCCCTGGCGCGGGCTGATGATCGACGTAGGGCGCCACTTCGAGCCGGTGGAAGTGCTCAAGCGCCAGCTCGACGGGATGGCCGCGGTGAAACTGAACGTCCTGCACTGGCACCTGTCCGAAGACGAAGGGTTCCGGGTCGAGAGCAAGCGGTATCCCCTGCTCGCCGCCAAGGGATCCGACGGCCTCTTCTATACCCAGGCGCAGATCCGGGACATCGTGGCCTACGCCCGCGACCGCGGCATTCGGGTGGTGCCCGAGTTCGACATGCCGGGACATTCCACCGCCTGGTTCGTCGGGTACCCGTCCCTCGCCAGCGCCCCGGGTCCCTACGCCATCGAGCGGCGCTTCGGCGTGTTCGAACCCGCCTTCGACCCCACGCGGGAGGCGACCTACCGCTTTCTCGACGGGTTCGTCGCGGAGATGGCGGCGCTCTTTCCCGATCACTACTGGCACATCGGAGGCGACGAGGTCGCGCCGAAACAATGGCGGAATAACCCGCGGATCCGCGCGTTCATGAAGGCGAAGAGCTTCGCCAACAACGACGCCCTCCAGGCCTATTTCAACCGGCGCCTGTCGGAGATACTCACCCGCCACGGCAAGCGGATGGTCGGATGGGACGAGATCCTGAATCCCGGGCTCCCTTCGTCGACCGTGGTACAGTCGTGGCGGGGGCAGGCTTCCCTGGGCGAAGGCGCCAAGAAGGGATTCAGCGGGATCCTCTCCGCCGGCTGGTACCTGGATCACATGCTGACGGCGGAGGCGCACTACCTGGTGGACCCGCTGCCGGAGAACCACGGGCTCACCGACGAGCAGGCCGCACTGGTGCTGGGCGGCGAAGCCTGCATGTGGCATGAACACGTGACCCAGGAATCGATCGACTCCCGGATCTGGCCCCGGATGGCGGCAATCGCCGAACGGCTCTGGTCTCCGCGCGAGGTCCGCGACGTGCCGGACATGTACCGGCGGCTCGCGGTGATGCGAATCCGGCTCGAGGAGCTGGGCCTGGGACACGAAGCCCACACGCCCCGGATGGCGCGCCGGCTGGCCCAGGGACAGAACGCCGACGCGCTGGTCGCCTTCCTGGGCCTGGTCGAACCGGTGAGCTTCGGCGAGCGGGCGTCGATTCAGAAGCCGACGCAGCTCACCCCGCTGGTGTTCGTCGTGGATGCCGCGCGTCCCGACCCTCCGGCCCAATGGGAGACCCGGGCCCTCGCCACCGCCGCGCTGGCGGGCGACCAGGCGGCCCGGGCCCGGCTTCGCGAAGCGTTCCAGGCCTGGCCGGCCCTGGGTCCGGCCATCGACGCGCTCACGGTTCGCTCCCCCCTGGTCGGGGATGCCGCCGCGGCCGCGCGGGCCCTGACCCGGGTGAGCGCCATCGGCCTCGAGGCGCTGGACCAGCTGAATCGTGGACCCGCCCCCGCCGACTGGATCAAGGCCCGGAGCGCGGCGCTGGATACGCTCTCCCGGCCGCAGGGCCTGCTCCGGATTACCGTGATCCCGGCGGTGCGGCAGCTGGTCCGCGGCACCGGCGGCGCGGTCCCCTGAGGAACCACGGTGACGCTCTACTTCTCGTACGGCGCCAACATGGACCCGGTCCATATGGCCGAGCATTGTCCCGGTGCGGCGCGCCTGGGCCTGGCGGTGCTGCCCGATCACGGGTTCGGGATCGCGGCCGGACACTACGGGACGGTGCGCCCGAGCAAGGGCGGGGCGGTGCACGGGGTGCTGTGGCGGCTCACGCCCGCCGACGAGGCGGCCCTGGACCAGTTCGAAGGTGTCGCGAAGGGTTTCTATCGCAAGGACTCCGCCCGAGTGGTGTCTGCGGACGGCGCCGCCGTCAGCGCGATGTTCTACCGCCCGGTGGACGATTCACCCGGCACGCCGTCGCGCCGGTACCTGGAACGCATCATCGAGGTGGCAACCCTCCTCGAATTCCCCGAACCCTACCTCGAGGAGCTCAAGGCGCACCGGAGCCGGACCACCCACCCGACGTACTCTGTTCACCCGGCGGTGGAGATGACCCAGCGGTCGATCGCCACGCTGAAGGAGAAGAGCGGCCGCTCGCTCCAGCAATGGATCGACCTGGGGAAGAAGCAGGGCCCCAAGGACCGGGCCGCCCTGGTGCAGTGGTTCAAAACCGAGCATGGCCAGGGCACCAACTGGGCCGGGGACCTCGCGGATCGGGTCCTGGGCAAAGACACCGGATGGGGAGACTCGGCCCAGGAATAC
>JBGPLG010000108.1:0-12202 GCA_041486305.1 Gemmatimonadota bacterium | reverse complement strand
TTCCGACGTCGAGCCCTCGCACCACGACCTGAACACCGTCTACGCCTCCTTCAACAACCACAAGGCCGGCGACTTCAAGCCGTACCTCTTGAAGAGCTCCGACGCCGGGCGCAGCTGGGTGTCGATCGCGGGGAATCTTCCTGAGCGGGGCTCGGTGTGGAGCGTGGTGGAGGACCCGGTCAACCCGAACCTGCTCTTCGCCGGCACCGAGTTCGGCGCCTTCTTTACGCTGGACGGCGGGAAGAAGTGGCTCAAGTTCGGAGGGCTCCCCACCATCCCGGTGCGGGACATCGGCGTTCACCGAAAGAACAACGACCTGATCCTGGCCACCTTCGGACGGGGATTTTGGATTCTCGACGACTATTCCCCGCTGCGCGACGCCGCCACGACAGTCGAGCAGCGGGCCTCCTTGCTCCCCGTGGCCGACGCCGAGATGTTCGTCGAGGCCTCACCCCTGGGCGGCGGCCCCCGCGGCGCCCAGGGCGACAATCTCTACACCGCGCGCAATCCGGCCTTCGGCGCCGTATTCACCTGGTTCTCACGGGGGGAGCTCCGGACCCTGCGTGCCCGGCGGCTGGCGGCGGAAAAGGCGGCGGCGGCCAAGGGCCAAGATGTCCCCTATCTCTCGTGGGATAGCCTCCGGGTCGAGGATCGTGAGGAAGCGCCGGCGGTGATCCTCACGGTAACGGACGAGCAGGGCAACGTCATTCGCCGCTTGAACGGCGCCACCGCGGCGGGATTCCAGCGCATCGCCTGGGACCTGCGTTACCCCCCCGCAACGCCGGTCACCACCGTCGCACCACCGCCCGCCGCCTCCGACAGCGGCGACGCGGAGGGCGCCGGAGGATTCCGCGCAGCGGGCCCCATGGTGCCGCCGGGCAGCTACAAGGTTCGGCTCTCAATCCGGCAGAACGGCCGCGAAAACATCATGGGCGAGCAGACCTTCCACGCCGTGCCGCTCGGTCAGGGCGCGCTGTCGGCGGCGGATCGGGCGGCGGCGGACGCATTCCATCAGCAGACCGCCCGGCTGCAGCGGGCCGCGCTGGGAACCTACGCCGCCTTTGGCGAGGCGGAGAGTCGTCTGGGCATGTTGCGGCGCGCCATCGAGGCCACGCCGGGGGCTCCGGCGGCGGTCGCCGAGCGGGGCCGCGCGCTGGCGGGCCGGTTCAGGGACCTCAGGACCGAGCTCTCCGGCGACGATGTCATCGGCAATGCGCAGGAGCCGGTCCCGCCCACCCTGCTCAACCGGGTCCAGCGGGTGGTGGGCGGAACCTGGTCCAATACCCAGGCCCCCACCGCGACCCACCATCGCAACTATGACATCGCCTCGCAGCAACTGGGCGAGTTGCTGCCCAGGCTCAAGGGGGTGATGGACGATTTGCGAAAGCTGGAGGACGATGCCGAGGCGGCGGGGGCGCCGTGGACGCCCGGACGGCTACCGGTGTGGAAGCCGTAGCGGGCGGGTCGAGGGTCGGGGAGTACCTGCAGCAGAGAATCACGGCCCGACACCTCTCCGAAACCGCTCGAACAGCCAGTCGAGAAAGAACCGGGAAAACTGCTGGTCATCGGTGACCCGCTTGTAGAACTTGAAGTTGACGTCCACCATGTCCTGCAGGCGATCGGTGACGATCTGATCGAAAGTGAGCCTGGCGTTCTCGGGGGTATTGGCCCGCACACTGGCCGCCAGCGCCGGTTCCTCCGCCAGGCGGTCCTCCAGCTGGCGGATGAAGACTCTATCTTCCTCGCTGAAATCGGTCCCGAACCGCTGGTTGAGCTCCCGGATGATCAGCGAGAGGGGCTCGAGGTCCTCCAGAGCGGCGCGGCGGGAATCCTTGGAGCCCATCGGCTCCACCTCTCCCGGCCCCCGGGCGAGCGGGATCGTTCCCTGCATCCGCTGCTGGACCCGGAAAGATTCCATGTCGATCTGCTGCTGTACTTCCAGGGGCAGCGGCTCGGGCGATGCGCCGAGGTAGCGGCGGAGGAGCCGAGTGAAGACGTACAGCCGCTCCAGGTCGGGATCGGCGAAGGTCAGAATCTGACCCAGGAAGGCGTAGAGGCGCACGTAGTCCGTCACATGGCCGAGGAACTCGGTGCGCTCGGCTTCGGCGAGCGCGGCGTGACGATCGATGAACGGGCGAAGTCCGGCGTAGAGCTGCGCCTGGGAGGATTTCGGGTTGAAATAGATCTTCGCGAAGGCCAGCACGTCGGCGTCCACGAACACGCCGGCCTGGAGGAGGCAGCGCTGCAGATCGTAGAGGAGGTGCGGGTCGGTGGCCTCGGTGAGCAGCGTCCTCTCATAGTAGGGCTGGAACGCCTTCTGGATCTCTTCCGCCTCATTGGCGAAGTCGAGCACCATCGTGTCGGTCTTTTCAAGATGGGTGCGGTTGAGGCGTGAAAGGGTCTGCACCGCGTTCACCCCGCCGAGCTTTTTGTCCACGTACATGGTGTGCAGGAGGGGCTGGTCAAAGCCGGTCTGGAATTTTTCGGCGACCACCATGAACCGGTACTCGGGCCGCTTGAAGGTCTCCGCGGTCTGGCTCTCGGGAGAGCCGTTCATTCCGGTTTCGGTGAAATCCACGCCGCCATCGTGCACCGTCCCCGAGAACGCGACCAGGGCCCGATAGGGAAGCCCCTTTGCCTTCAGGTGTTCATCGAGGGCCAGTTTGTATCGCACGGCATGCAGGCGGGACCGGGTGACGATCATCGCCTTGGCCCGCCCGCCGATGCGGTGAGCCACCTGCTCGGCGAAATGGGTCGCCATGATGTCCACCTTCTTGCCGATGGCGTGGGGGTGCAAATCGACGAAGGCGCGGAGGAGGTAAGAGGCCTTGGTCCGGTCGTAGCGGGGGTCGTCCTCGGTCCGCTTGAGCAGGCTCCAGAACACCTTGTAGGTGGTGTAGTGCTCCAGCACGTCGAGGATGAACCCCTCTTCGATGGCCTGACGCATGGTGTAGAGGCTGAAGGCCTCGAACTGTCCGTCGGCGCGGCGCTGGCCGAAGAGCTCGAGGGTCTTGGGCTTGGGCGTGGCGGTGAAGGCAAAGAACGAGACGTTGGGGAGGCGGCCCCGCGACTTCATTTCCGCCACGATGCGGTCCTCGAGGTCTTCCTCCTCGAGGTTCTCATTCAGCTCGGCTTCCTCCAGCCCATCGGCGGTGAGCACCGTCTTGAGCGACTTGGTGCTCTCCCCACTCTGGGAGGAATGCGCCTCATCAACGATCACCGCGAATCGCTGGCCTGGCAATTCCCCGATCTGATTCGCGATGACCGGGAACTTCTGCAGGGTGGTGACGATGATCGTCTTCCCCTGCTGCAGGGCATCCTTGAGCTGCTGCCCCGTCTTGTCGATGTTCTCGACCACGCCCAGGGTCTGCTGAAACTGGCGGACGGTGCGCTGGAGCTGACGGTCGAGGACGCGGCGGTCGGTGACCACCACGATCGAGTCGAAGACCCGACGGTCCTCCGCGTCATGGAGCACCGAGAGCTGGTGGGCCAGCCAGGCGATGGAGTTGCTCTTCCCGCTCCCGGCCGAGTGCTGGATGAGGTAGTGGCGGCCGGGGCCGGAGGCCTTCGCATCGGCCACCAGACGACGAACGGAGTCGAGCTGGTGATACCGGGGAAAAATCATGCGGCGGGCGCCGGTATTCCGGCCCTTCTCGTCCTCTTCCTCGACATCTTGCACGAACTGCTCGATCAGGTTGAGCACGCTGTCGCGCGCCCAGACCTGGTCCCAGAGGTAGGAGGTCGGATACGTGCGGCTGGTGGGCGGCACAGGAGGGTTCCCCGCCCCGCCGAACTTGCCGCGGTTGAATGGCAGAAAGCGAGTGCTCTGCCCGGCGAGCTCGGTGGCGACATACACCTGGTCGGGGTCCACCGCGAAGTGGGCCAGGCAGCGGCGGAAAGCCAGCAGCGGTTCGCGGGGATCGCGGTCGGTCTTGTACTGCCTGATCGCCTCGTTCACCGTCTGGCCAGTGAGGGGGTTCTTGAGCTCGGCGGTGAAGAGGGGAATTCCGTTGAGGAAGAGGCCGAGGTCGAGGCTCTTCCCCTCATCCCTTTCGCTGTAGTGGAGCTGGCGCACGATGGAAAAGAGGTTGCCCTCGTAGAGGGTCTGCAGGGCGGCGTTAAGCCGGCTGGCAGGGCGAAAGTAGACCAGCTCCACCTTGACGCCGGAATCCTTGATGCCGTTCCGGAGTACGTCGAGCGCTCCGCGCAGTTCGATTTCCCGGGCCAGCCGGGTAAGGAAGCGCTCCTTCACTTCCTTGCCGTGGTGCTCCATCAGGCGCGCCCAGGCCCTGGGCTGGGTGGCCATGACGAAGTCGAGGAGGTCTTTCGGGATAAGGCAGAGGTGCCGGTCGTAACCCTCGGGGCGGCGCCGGCGGTAGCCGCCAGGGAGTTGGTCGCCGTACGCTGCCCCGGCTTCGCGCACCGCTCCGGCCCCGCCAGGACAGGCGTCGGGCCCGCCGGCCAGGAGGGCACACTCGATGGCCGTCTCGAAGGCACGTTCGGCGATGCTGGGGGTCATGCTCGTCCTCCCTGTTCACTCCTCGCCCTCACCAGGGGCATCAGGCCCTTCCGAACCACCTCTACCACTTCCGCAAGAGTGGGAGCTTCATCCTTCGCCATGCCCATCCGTCGCAGGAACGCGCCCCATTGAGCCTGCTTGGACGGGTCTTCAGCGAACTCCGGACTGAGCGCCACGGGCAGCTCCGCTGGCACCACAGTTTCCCGCCGGGCGAAAGTAGCTCGGATGGCGGCACGCAGCTTGGGTGCCTTCGGGCGGTGGCGGGTTAGGATGAACCACACGTCGTAGAAATCCTTCATCCGGCTGTTGCCGATGCCAAGGCTGACCATCGCCTCGAACTTTTCCGCCACGACGGTCGCCATCGGAATCCCTCGAAGGCGGGGTGCCTCCATTTCGAGCACCGTGGGATAGATGATCTCTTCCGGACCCGGCGTGACAACATCGCCAAAAGCGACGTCCGCCTGGAGGGGCACGCGCGCATCGTCGAGGGTCGCCACGAGAGTGACCCTGATGCCCCCGTACCGGTCTTCGGCCCGGATCTGCTCGGCCTGGACGGAGGCCGGGTCAAAGCGGAGGCCATCGTCTGGCACGATCTTCAGCACCGCCAAGTCACGGAATACACCGATGAGCTCGTCCACCGACAGATCGCCGATCCCTTGCAAGTCCAGATCTCTCGTAGGGCGATGGGGTGCCCCATCCCAAACGGTGAAGAGCCGGGCGCCCTTGAGGAGGAAGCGATCAACGTGGGGCGACCGTGAGAGCCGAAAGAGGAGGCGCTCAATCCCGTACCGCACGAGGACATCCTGAAAGGCCTCTCCCGATTCGCGGCTGTGGTTAAGCAGGCGCTGGCGAATGGAGGCGCCGGGATTCGCCGGTGTCTTCCGGCTCACGCCAGGCTTTCGAGGTATGGCTGCATCACGCGTGACACCCGGCATGCCCGCGCCAGCTTGTAGAGCTCGTCCATCGTGAAGCGGCGGGCGCGCCACCCCTCCCTGAGCGCCTCGAGTGCCACGTCGAGGCCGACCTTATTCCGGTACTTGAAGCAATCCACGATGGTCTTGGCTACACCGTAGATCCGGACCGGGGCTCCCTCGATGCGATGGGTTTCGATCCCAGCGCTGAACGCGCTTCCGGAAAAATGCACCACGCGGAGGGGCGGCCGGTCGAGCCGCGGGGTTCGCGTGGCCCGATCCAGGGCGATCCAGATCTGCCAAGGGCTCTGGGTCCCGATGCTGTGAAAGCTGAGAGCCGACAGAAGGCAAACGACCGCGTTCGGCACGGCGTTGGCGACGATTACGAGATCGTGGTGTTCGCTGATTCTGGCGCCTGGGCGCCGGTACTGACCGGGGGCGACCCGCTCCAGGCTGCCCTGGGCCACCATGCGACTCAGGATCTGGGTGTGGAGCCCCAGGGCCCTCACGTCACTGGCGTGAAGGATCTGGCGGCGGGTGGCGAGCCGATGGATGCGGGCCTCAGGGCTCTGACGGGGCATGTGGTAAAATGTCTACATTTATATACAAATGTCAACAGTTTGCCACATTCTGACGGAAGACCGGCCCGGATAGAGGCGGAGATTGCGTAACGCAATTCAGGGCTCGACGTGACAGCATCAACGGCCGAGTACCCGACATCACCGGCTACTCCGGCATCACATGCCGACCAATCTCTGAAGACGTGCCCCAGTCCGCGGGTGTACCTGGCGGATCCACGAAATGCGACCGCGAAGTACCGCAAGATCCTTCGGCGTAAGCAGCTCCAAGCCGCCCACATGCTTCTCGATAATCGAGCGGACCTGGGTGACGTAATCGGCTCGAAGAATTGGTCGCCGATCGAGAATCAGTCCAGTAACAGTTGCCCGCCTTCCGGGCCCCCAGGTCTTGGTCTTCTTGTCATTCAAGTGTAGCCCAAACCGACCGACTACCGTCGCTACGATTCTTCGGAAGAACGCGTGAGGCCGACCCCCCGAGACCGTCAAATCATCCACGTATCTGGAGTAGGTCAAGCCGTGGTCCTGAGCAGCTTTCAGCAACACGGCGTCGAGAGAATACAAAGCGAGATCGAGGAGTGTGGTGCTCGTCGGCGCCCCTTGAGGGAGCTGTCGTCGGTACGTGCACAACTGTGCGATGGGTTCCGCGAGCCCTTCGGCTAGCCCCGCGGCCCAAAGAGCGCGGCGGACCGACGCCCGGACCGCATGCGGGCGGATAGACGGGAATGCATCGCGGAGGTCCATTGTCGAGACGTAGCTGTTCCCGACATGTAGTCGAGCGTTAGTCAGAATCGAATAGCCAGGGCGGCAGTGACTTGCAGGATGGATTTTGCAGCGGCGCAATACGCACCGCAGGATCCGCCGCTGAAGACTCTTCAGTTCTGGGGAAGGTACCAGGAGCTGACGAACCTTTGACTCTTCGGGCAGGGGCTGAACTCGATAATGCGCGGGGACACTTGCCGCGACGTCTGCCAGGTGTTCAGGGGAAACATCGATGGCGACGGCGAGCGATCTAAGCTGAGCGCGGGTGTTCACCTGGAGTCAACGCCAGATCTTCCTGGAGGTAATTGAGACCTACTGCACGGACGAGCCTTTCGAGCACCGCGGCCATCTCCGCCGCAGCGGGCTTGTCTGCGCTCCCAGCCAGTGCGCTGGCAAAGAGCAAGACGGCCGGAGCGCCCAATTCGGCGGCCATTCGTCTAAGCAGCGGCACGCTCGCCTCGCGCCTGTCGTTTTCGACTTGCGAGAGGTAGGACGCCGAGATGCCCAGCCGACCAGCGAGTTCCGATTGAGAGATGCCAGCCGATTGCCGGAGATACCGCAGCGACATGCCCAGGGTCATTTATCCCAATCCGCGACGAAACCATCGCAGCGTGTATACAGTTGGAGGAACCGATCATCCGGAAGACCAACTCAGCCAGCAGCCTGATCACGCAATCGAGCAGGAACACTGACCGCCGCCTCGTGAAGCAGTTGTCGCACCGATCAAGCAAGTACTCCAACCGGGCGAGCTCTCGAAGCCCCGCCATCGACTCCTCCGCGTTGCTTGCCGCCATCGTCTCGAACCGCGCTCGAACCTGCCTGAGCGCGCAACGAGCTTCGATCTTGGCTAAGCCATGTGGATCAAGGCACATCCTTCTCCCACCTCCTCTCCTTGTCAAAGGGAACCGCAACGCAGATGCGCATTGTCCAGCGCACCCCACTGAGAACGGTCCGCTACCAAGCGTATCCGTTGCCGCCAGCCGTCCTGTACAGGTACTAGTCCATTCGCTATTGAGAGATTGAACGGTGTCCAGGACCCGCCCGAACGAGGCGGGAGTTTTCCGCGTCGTACCGTGCAGTGGCATGCGCGAGCCCAGTCGGGCCCGCTAGCGGCTAACCCACGAGTTCACGCCCCCCAATGGTTACCGCCATCGGCGCGGTCGGTCTCGGGGTACTGCGAAGCGCTAGACCTCAGCGCTGGAGGTGAGAATCCCGATCCACATCGATTGACAAAGAGCTGGCCACGAAGGCCAAGCCCAAGGTACCCAATTGTTTGCCAGGAGTCAATACAATAGAACCCTATGCAATGGCGTGTCCGACTTCACGATGGAAACGACTGCTTTTCAGTCATCGCGGGCCGTTCGAAGCTCGATCTTGGGAGGACGATGGCACGATTATGGGTGGTGGCTGCCGCTCAACGTCGTCGCAGCAAACACGGGTTTGCTACGGCGGCGGGAGCTGGAGCCGCCCGGTGACGGCGGCGCTGATGAGGGCGACACGGTGTTCGCGGAGGAGGGTGATCCCGTCCCGAATTCGCAGCGTAGCGCGGTCTATCGTGGCGGCACGTGTTCTGAAAAACTCGACGATCCCTTCTTGTTCCTTACGCGGCGGAAGAGGCATGGTGAGGGATTGAACGTCGGGCACGCCGATCGTGCGAAGAGTGGCGCCCATGGTCAATCGCTCGAGTTCCTGGCCCATGCTGCGAAGGACTAAGAGCAGATACTCCGGAAGGACCGCTGGCCCGCAGAGCCATGCTATGAAGTGTTGTGAAACGGCCATCGGTCGGGTCGTGATCGCACACCTTCCAATCGTGGCATCGCGGGAAAAGACGACGGCACCGGCAGGCAAGAGCCGAGCCGAGGAGTTCTCGAGGCCGAGCGAATTGGTATAGTAGGCCGTTTCACTGATGTAGTCGTAATCCTTTAGGTAACCGGTGTCATTCAGCGACACCCACGGAATGTTCCCGTCGGTCCAATAGGCCGTGACTTTCTTGTCGGGCGTGTGGCCACTTTCCATCCGCGCCACCCATTTGATCCGGCGAACGTCCCAGTGCATCGGTAGACGTCGGATCCAACCGACCCCAGATTCCTTTCTCGGCACGGAAGGATTCAGCCCACCGCTCACCGCCTCGACGAGAAGGGAGGTACGCTTCTCCTCCAGAAGTTCGAGCAGCCGCTCCTTCTTCGCGATGAGGGCGTCGATGCGGGCGGTTTCGCGGTCGAGGAAGGCACAGACCCGGTTCTGCTCGACAAGGGGTGGCACCACGACTGGCAATTCGCGCACTGACTCAGCGCTCAGATTGTCCTGGGTGCTGGATTTCGAGAATTGGTGGAGTTGGGGACCGATGTGGTCAAGCCACCACTTGAGAAATGGGGCCGTGATGACGTCATCGTTGGGTTCAATTGCAAGAATTGCTTGATTGGTTGCCGCCTCGATATCCAGCACCGCGACCTCACCGAGGCTCGCATACATGGAGAAGAGCAGAGTGCTCGGTGGATGAACCTTCAGGCGACGCGACATCAATCCTGCTCGCGTAAGCCGTCTGTCGGTGCTCGAGATACTCGCCCGGGCCGACATGTCGCCGATACTGACCCAAGGAATCCCGGAATCATCGTCAGTCCAAAAGTGTTCGGCACCCGTCTCGGGCGTGCCTCCGGCTGAAACCGAAGCGACCTGCTTGAGACGAGCAGACTGCCATCCAGGCGGCAGAGACTTCATGGCGGGGAGTCCTGCCCGGTCACCCCGTCACCTCCCTTAGCAGCTCCAGAATCTCCTGCTCGACCACTCTGATCTCCGCCTCAATCTCCTCCAGCGGCCTCGGAGGCGCGTACTTGTAGAAGTACCGGTTGAAGTTGATCTCGTAGCCCACCTTCCCCACCTGGCCGTCCTTGTGGTCCCGGATCCCTTCGTTGATCCAGGCGTCCGGCACATACGGCCTCACCTCCCGATCGAAATATGGGGCGATCGGCTCGTCCAGCGGTACGCTCTCGGTGTCCCGCAACTCCGGATCGGGCTCCGGATTCCCCTGAGCGTCGCGGCAGATGGCGGCCTTCTCGTCCCGCTCCGAGAGCGCCGAGAGAATGGCCTTCCTGATCGGTGCCGCCAGCTTGAGATCCTGAGACTTGGCCGCCTTGTCGAGGGCCGCGAGGAACTTCGTGCGATCGGGGAACCGAGCCTTGGGCAGTGCGCGGACAACTGCACGAATACCCAGTTGCTGCTCACGACCCTTGGCTTCCTCCTTGGCTCTCGACCTCGCGTCTTTCTTCTTGCTCACCGCAAGGTTAATGAAAACGGGCTCCTCCTCCAGCCGCGCGATGCGCTCGGGGCTCGCCTCGAAGTTGAGCCGGAGGGGCCGCTCGACGGTGATCTTCCGATATCCGAAATGAGCGGTGGGGTAGAGCCGCACCCGCTTCCCCTCCGCCGGCTTCCGGTGGAGCGCCAGGATTTCCCGGGCCTTCTCGGCCGGAACCTCGCGCCGCTTGTTGCCGAGGCTCTTCCGCATGGGGGTCCAGAAGGCGGTGGCGTCAATGAGCTGGACGAGGCCCTTCCGCCCCTTCGCCTTCCGGTTGGTGAGCACCCAGACGTACGTAGCGATGCCGGTGTTGTAGAAGAGCTGCTCCGGCAGCGCCACCAGCGCTTCGAGCCAGTCATTTTCCAGGATCCAGCGGCGGATTTCACTCTCCCCGCCGCCGGCGTCCCCGCTGAAGAGCGGAGAGCCATTCATGATGATGGCAATCCTGCTGCCCCCGTCCTTCACCGGCCGCATATGCGCCAGCATCTGCTGCAGAAAGAGCAACTGGCCATCGCTGATCCTCGGCAGCCCCGCGCCGAACCGACCCGCGAGTCCCCGCTCCGCCTCGGCTTCCACCTCCGCCGCGTCCTTTTTCCAGTCCTTGCCGTAGGGCGGATTGGCGATCAGGTAGTCGAAGTGCCGGCCGGCGTGCTTGTCGGCGCCGAGGGTGCTGCCGAAGGCGATGTTGTCGGCGTCGCGGCCGTCGCTCGACTTCATGAACAGATCCGACTTGCAGACGGCGAAGGTCTCCGGATTCACCTCCTGCCCGAAGATGTGGGCCTTGGCGCCCGGAGCTATCTGCGCAATGTGATCCTTGGCGATGGTGAGCATCCCGCCGGTGCCGCAGCAGGGATCGCACACCGTCACGACTTTGCCGCGCTCCTGGAGCCCCGGCTCATCCCCCGCAATCAGGAGCTCCACCATCAGATGGACCACGTCCCTCGGCGTGAAGTGCTCGCCGGGGTTTTCGTCGAGCGCCTCGTTGAATTTGCGGATCAGCTCCTCGAAAATCGTCCCCATCGTGGTGTTGGAAACGACGTTCGGGTGGAGATCGACGTTCTTGAACCGCTCCACCACCTGAAAGAGGAGGCCTGCCTCCTTGAGCTTGGTGATGGTGTTGTCGAAGTCGAATTTCTCCACCACCTCCCGCATATTCGGGCTGAAGCCGGCGATGAAATTCCGCAGGTTGGCGGCGAGGTGGGGCGCGTCGGCGAGGAGCTTCTCGAAGTCGTACTGCGAGGTGTTATAGAACGCGAAGCCGCTCGCCTTCCTGAGCTGCTGGTCGGGGTTATCGAGTTTGCTCTTGAACCGGGCCTGGGCTTCGAGAACCTTGGCCTTGGTGGGCGCCAACACGCAGTCCAGCCGACGGAGCACCGTCAGCGGCAGAATCACGTCCTGATACTTGCCCCGCTTGAAGGTGTCGCGAATGAGGTCCGCGACCCCCCAGAGAAAGCTTACGATTTCCTGGTGGGTCATCAGGGCAAGGTCCCGTACACGATCTCCCCGTTCACCACCGTGAGCAGGCATTTGGCGGTGAGAATCTCGAGTTCGGGTACGGTCATCAGGTCCTTGTCGAAGATGGTCAAGTCGGCCAGCTTGCCCGGCTCGATGGTGCCGCGCTGGTCCTCTTCGAACGCCGAGTAGGCGGCCCAGACCGTGAACATCTTGAGCGCCTGCGCCCGCGTCGCCTTCTCCTCCGGGTGCCACCCGTCGCCCGATCGCCCTTGCAGGTCCTTCCGGGCCACCGCCGCATAGAACTCGATCAGCGGCTCGCCCCGCTCGACCGGCGCATCGCTTCCACCCGCGACCGGAACGCCCAGCTTCATGAAGCTCTGCCAGGCATAGGCGCCGGCCAGCCGCTCCAATCCGAGCCGCGCCGGTGCAAAGTAGAGGTCGCTGATGGCATGGGACGGCTGCATCGACGCAATGACGCCGAGCGACTTGAAGCGAGGGATGTCCGCGGGATTGACGATCTGGGAGTGCTCGTCGCGCCAGCGCGGCTCCTTGACCTTGCGCTGGTCGGCCGGCACCTCCTTCATCGCCCGCTCGTAGAAGTCGAGCGTCAGGCGATTGCCCCGGTCGCCGATCGCGTGGGTCTCCACCTGGATGCCGGCCCGGAGCGCGGCCGCGAGCATTGGCTTGA
>JBGPLG010000107.1:0-12312 GCA_041486305.1 Gemmatimonadota bacterium | reverse complement strand
GGGCGCCGGACTCTACGGCGAGTCGCTGGTGTGTCTCGATGCGCGGACCGGCCGGCCGGTCTGGCATTTCCAGCTGCAGCACCATGGACTCTGGGACTACGATCCTCCGGCGGCGCCGGTCCTGGTGTCCCTCGCGGTGGGCGACCGCGCGGTCGATGCCGTCGTGCTGACCGGAAAGACCGGGTTTGTGTATGCCTTCGACCGGGTGACCGGCAAGCCGCTCTGGCCCATCGAGGAGCGCGCGGTGCCGGCCAGCGATGTGCCGGGCGAGGCGGCCTGGCCGACCCAACCGTTTCCAACCCGGCCGCCGGCGTTCGCGCGACAGGGGATCAGCGACAGCGACCTGGTGGATTTCACGCCGGAGCTGCGCGCCAGGGCCCGAATCCTGCTCGATTCCCTGCGCCACGGGCCGATCTTCACTCCTCCCTCGCTCCGCGGCACCATCGTTTTGCCCGGGTGGGTCGGCGGCGCGGGCTGGGGCGGCGGCGCCTTCGATCCGGTCTCCGCCACCCTCTACGTCAAGGCGACCAATCTCGCGGTGCTGGCCCGGCTGGTTCCCCGGGACAGCGCCGGGTTCGTGCTGGATCCCGGTGCGAGACCCGATCTTCCTTTGCTCCTCGACCTTCCGGTGCCATCGGGGCCGGCGGCGCGGGTTCCGCTGGTGAAGCCGCCCTACGGCACGCTCACCGCGATCGACCTGACCAAGGGCGAGCTGCGCTGGCAGGTGACGCTGGGCGATTCCCCCGGAATCCGCTTCCACCCCGCCCTCAAGCATCTCAATCTTCCGCCCCTGGGCGTCGCGGGAGTCCCCGGCCCCTTGGTCACCCGCGGCGGGCTCATCTTCATCACCGGCGGGGGCAATGTGCTCTACGCCCTCGAAGCCGAAGGCGGCCGTACCGTCTGGAGCGCCGACCTGGGCCAGGTGGGCTATTCCAATCCCATGGCCTATCGCACCGCAGCCGGCCGAGAATTCGTGGTCATCGCGACCGGCGTGGGGGAGGGTGCCAAGCTGGTCGCCTTCGCGCTGCCCCGCGCTCAACACTGAGGAGCTTCCATGCGCGCTCGGACCCCGATTCTGCTGCTCTCACTGCTGGTGGCGCTGGGTGGCGCGCTGGCGGTTGGCTTCGTGGGCGGGCGCCGGCTGCCTCATGGCCTGCTCGACCGCATCCGGGGCCGGGTCCGGGGCGACGCGACCGACGGCCTCCAGTCTCCCTGGCGGCCGATGGCCCCGGCGCCGTTCCAGGTATTCGAGGCGGCGACGACCTCGATGAATGGCCTGGTCTACGTCTTCGGCGGCTTCAAGGATGTGCAGGTGCACGCCAGCGCGGCGGTGTGGGTCTTCGATCCCGCCACCGGCGCCTGGCAACGGAAAGGCGACATGCCCCACGCCTGGACCCACGCGAATCCGGCCCCGCTCGACGGCGCAATCTGGTTTGCCGGGGGATTCGTGGGGGACAGTCCCGGTCCCGCCACCGCCGACGTCTGGCGCTACGATCCCGGCGCCGATCGCTGGACGCCCGGTCCACCGCTGCCCGGCAAGCGCGGCGGCGGCGCCCTCGCTGCGGTCAATGGCGCGCTCCATTACTTCGGCGGCTACATGGAGGATCGCGAGACCACCTCCGGAGATCACTGGGTGCTGGTTCCGGGCGGCCCTGACTCGCTCCGGTGGAAGCCGGCCGCCCCGCTCCCGATGCCGCGCGGGCATCTGGCGGGCATCGCGCTTGGCGGGATGATCTACGCGCTGGGCGGCTGCATCGGTCACGATCCATATCCCCGTGACGTGGCATTCGTGCATCGCTACGATCCCGCGCAGGACCGGTGGGTCGCGCGCGCCCCGATGCCGCTCCCTCGCTCCCATTTCGAGCCGGGCACCTTCGTGCGGAATGGCCGGATCGTGATCGTGGGCGGCCGGAGCCGGCCTCGGGGCGAGGAGGCGGTCAACCTCGTCTCCGAATATGATCCCGCCGCGGACCGCTGGACCGCGCTGCCGCCCCTGCCGGAGACCCGGCATTCCCCGGTCGCCGCGGCGGTCCCCGGCGGGATGATCGCCGGGGTCGGCGGGACCCACACCAGCAACCCAGACACCCCGGTCTTCTACCGGTTCAGCGATTCGGCCTCCTGGGTTCCGGGGGACAGTCTTCCGGCTCCGCTCGGCGAGGTCTCCGGCGGCGTCATCGGCGATCGCCTGTACCTGGTCGGTCAGGGCTCCCAGTGGACTCTCGCGCTCGACCTCCGCTCCGGACGCTGGGAGGAGGCCACCCGTCACGCGGTGCGCCCGGCGACGGGGCACCACCACGGCGCCGAGGTGTGGCGGGGGCGGCTGTATCTGTTTGGCGGGTTAGGGCGCGGCCAGGGCACGGTGCAGATCTACGATCCGGCGCTCGATGCCTGGCGGCTGGGGCCCGCGATGCCCTTTGCGGCCGGATCGAGCGCCACCGCGCTGATCGGGAATCAGGTGTACGTGGCGGGAGGGATCGTGGACGACACCACGACCCGGATGGCGGCCCGCTTCGACCTGGAGCGCGAGGTCTGGTCCCCGATCGCGCCCATGCCACTGGCCCGCAACCACGCCGCGGCGGGCACCGATGGCGCGCGACTGTTCGTTTTCGGGGGGCGCGGCCCCGGCAGCGGAGACGCCAACATGCCGGCCAACGGATTCGCCGAGGCGCAGATCTACGATCCCGCCACGGACCGCTGGACCGCGAGCGACGGCCGTCCGGGCTCGCCGGCGCCACTGCCCCAGGCTCGCGGCGGCATGGGCAAGGCGGCGTACTCCAATGGCGAGTTCTGGGTCTTCGGCGGAGAAACCCTGGACGGCGCCGGCGCCGGCCCCGAGGGCACCTATGCGAGAGTGGACGTGTACGATCCGCGGACCGACCGGTGGCGCGCGGCGCCGCGAATGCCCACTCCGCGCCATGGGATCTTCCCGCTGGCCGCCGACGGCCGGATCTACCTGCTCGGCGGCGGGGTGCATTCGGGCCAGTCTGCCTCCACCGCGGCGGAAATCCTGAGGTCTCCCCGCTCCCCGCGGTGAAGCGGCCCGATTCGCGGACCCTCCGCGTCGCGCTGGCCGGCGTGCTGGCCACAGCCGCCGTCCTTCGCCTGGCCGGATTCCTGGAGGTGCGCCCACTCTGGCTCGACGAGGCGATGCTCGCGCTGGGTATCGGCCGGCTCTCCTTCGCCGGACTCGCCGGCGCGCTGCCGTACGACCAGAGCGCTCCGCTCCTGTTTCTCTGGAGCGTGAAGGCGGTCACCTTCATCGGCGGCATGGGTGAGCCGGTGTTCCGGCTGGTTCCGCTGCTCGCCGGCCTCGCCGTGCCGTGGCTGGTCTGGCGCGCCGCGAAGCCGCTCGCCGGCCCCGACGCGGCGCTCATCGCCACGACGCTGACCGCGGTGTCCTTTCCGCTGATCCGGTATTCCGCAGAGCTCAAGCCCTACGGCGTCGACGCGTTCGTGACGGTCGCTCTCATGGCGCTGACCCTGCGGGTACGGGCGGCACCCGACCGGGCGGCGGTGTGGTGGCAGATGCTGGCCGGCGGGATCGCGGGAATGGCGGCTTCCTATACCGCGCCGTTCGTGCTGGCCGGCGCGGGAGCGGCGCTGCTCATCGATTCGGAGGTGCGCACTTCCATTCTCGGCCGGAAGCGGCTGATTCTGCTGACGCTCGGCTGGGGCGCCGGGTTCGCGCTGCTCTTCGTCTGGCTCTATCTGCCCCAGACCAGAAGCCCGTTCATGCAGGTTTACTGGCACGAGACATTTCTGGACCCCGGCGCCCGCAATTTCGCCGGACGGTTGTACGGCGCCGCCAAGACCCTCACCTCGGCGCTGCCCTCAAATCCCGACTGGGTGCCCGCAAAGCTGTCGGTGGCCCTACTTGGCGCCGGAATTCTGTTGACGGTGCGCCGGGGCGGACTGCCGGCGCTCGCGCAAACTGGTATCCCGTTCCTGGCGATGGGCGCGGGCGCTTTCATTGCGCACTATCCGGTGGCCACGCGGCTCTTCCTGTTCCTCGCTCCCTGCGTCTTCATCGGGTTCGGTGTGCTGATCGCCGAGCTGGGCCGGCTGATCCGGCTAGGCGAGACCGGTGCCGCGATGGCCGGCGCGGCGCTGGTCGTCGCATGGGCCTTTGCGGGTCTCTCCGGGCCCGACCGCCTCCCTGCCTGGTTCGCCGAGGGGCGGGAGCCCGCGTTACTGGTGGCGCGGTCCGCTGGCACCGAGCCGGTCTACATTTTTCCGGGAGGATTGCCGGCCTGGGCCTACTATTCCACCGACTGGAGCCGGCCCGATATCCCGCGCCTCGATCACTTTGCCCGACTGGCCCGCGCAGACGGACCGGGGGCAGTCAACGGCCTGATTCCGGAGGCGGATACCACCGAGAGGAGGTCGCTGGTTTTTCGGGGAGGAGGCCGCCAGGAGCTGATCGGCACGCGGATCGGGACCGGGTACGTCGAGCGGCAAGGCCATATCGGCACCCCGCCCGACTCGAATTGGGCCCGGGGTGAGGTCGATCGAATTGTCGAGGCGGCAAAGCCCTACGCCTGGCTCTATGGCAGCTACCAGTCGGAGCAGGCTCGATCGGCGATTCTGGCGGAGCTTTCGCGGAGGGGAATTCGGGTGGTGACGGAGCTGGATGAGGGGAGGGCGATCGCGCTCCGGATCCGGATTCCCGCGGATCGAGTGCCCTAAGCGCGCGCCGTGTTAGGGCGCCGGTGCCGCACTGCGGTGATCTCGGCCATGATCGCGAGCGCGATCTCTTCGGGAGTGCGCCCGCCCAGGTCGAGCCCGATCGGTCCGCGCAGCCGCGCCACATCCGCCTCGGAGAAGCCCAGCTCGCGCAGCCGCTCGCGCCGGTGCGCCTGGGTCTTCCTGGAGCCGATGGCTCCCACGTAACACGCGTCGGAGCGGAGCGCCAACTCCAGCGCCGGCTCGTCGAACTTGGGGTCGTGGGTGAGCAGGCACACGCAGGTGGCCGGGTCGAGGCCCGCCTGCCGGAAGACCTCGTCGGGCCACCCCAGAATCAGCTCATCGGCGTCGGGAAACCGCTCCCGGGTCAGAAATCCCTCCCGTCCGTCCGCCACCACGGTCCGGTATCCCAGCGGCTTGGCCATGCGGACCAGCGCGGTGGCGATGTGCACGCCGCCGAAGATGAGCAGGGTCGGCTTGCGGGGGAACACCTCGAGAAAGACGTCGATCGGGCCGGCCGGCGTGTCGATGGTCTCGACCCGGCTCGTGAGCCGCGGCAAGGCCGCGGTGGCGGCCCGGAGTACCGGCTCCGCCAGCGCCGCCGGGAGGTCGCCGAGGACGCGGGCACCGCCCTCCCCGTCGACGACGGCTCCCGTTCCGACCGGGGCGGGGCCGCCGATAATCGTGGCCAGGACCGTGCTTCCCAGCGACCGCGCCGCGTGGATCAGCTCGGGCCGCACCGCCGGCTCCACGAACACTTCGATCGTGCCGCCGCAGGAGAGGCCCATTTCCCAGGCCCGCTCGTGGGTCACTCCCCACCCGACCTTCTTGGAGACGCCGCTCGCGATCACGGCGCGGATCTCCTCGGCGGCGGCGTTCTCCACGCAGCCGCCCGAGACCGAGCCGGCCATCCGGCCGTCGAGCGTGGCGAGCAGGCAGGCGCCTTCGGGGCGGGGCGCCGAGCCCCAGACCTGGGTCACCACCGCGCGGCCGACCGGGCCCGAGGCGGCCAGGATCTGGTATTCCTCCAGCAGGCCACGCATCAGGCGGTGGCTGCCCTGGGCTCGAGATCGAGCTGCTTCAGGTCTTCGCGAGTGTCCACGTCGGGATTCTTTCCGGCCACCGGAATGGTCCGAACGCTGATCCGGCGGGCGTCGAGGACCGGCGCGAAGCCGGAATCGCCGCGCATTTCGTCGGCCAGGTGCCAGAGGCTCTTGTCGATCAGGAGAGGATGACCGGGCTGGTCCGGAGCGTCCCGGTAGGACGGGCGCACCGCCACGGCCCCGATGCGGGCCCAGGTCTCGACCATCGCCTTGATGACGTCGAGGCGGATCATGGGCTGGTCGCCCAGGCAGATCAGGATGGCTTGCTGCGAGTCGGGGGACCCATGGTTCTTGAGGTACTCGATGCCGGTGCGGAGGCTGTGAGAGAGATCGCCGTCGTTGGTCCGCATCGCCTCGGCGTGGCAGCGGTACTCCGCGGCCAGCGCGCGGACGGCGTCGTCTCCGGGGCGATGCACCACGACCGTGGTGCCGAGCAGCCCCGCGGCGCGGGCGCCGCCCAGCTTCAGGAGCACGTGGCCGAGCAGCTCCCGGTCGTGCCACTTGGCCAGGAGCTTTGCGCCACCGAAGCGCTCCCCCCGCCCGGCGGCGGGGACCAACCCGAAGACTCGCAGCGAAACCTGCCGTTCAAAGTTGCGGTGGACCGATCGGCACGCTACCCAACCCGCGGGGTGCGGTCAAGGCATGGAGCTCATGTCGATGACGAAGCGGTAGCGCACGTCGCTCTTGAGCATCCGCTGGTACGCCTGATCGATGTACTCGATGGGGATCACTTCGACCTCGGAGACGATCCCGTGCCCGGCGCAGAAGTCGAGCATCTCCTGGGTCTCCCGGATTCCCCCCACCGACGACCCGGCGATGCTGCGCCGCTTGGAGAACAGGCTACCGAATCGGGACGCGCTGTAGGGCTGTTGCGGCAGGCCGACGATCACCAGGGCCCCGTCGCGGGCCAGCAGCCGGGTGTAGGTCTCGAGGTCGTGCGACGCGGACACCGTGTCGACGATGAGGTCGAGGCTGGCGGCGTGCTTCCGCAGGATCGCGGCGTCCTTCCCGATCACCACCTCGTCCGCGCCGAGCCGCTTCGCGTCGGCGGCCTTGTCCGGGGAGGTGGTGAAGACGACCGTGTGCGCCCCCAGGGCGTGGGACAACTTGACGGCCACGTGCCCGAGTCCCCCGAGGCCCGTGACGCCGACCCGCTTTCCCGGGCCGGCGCCCCAGTGCCGGAGCGGAGAATAGGTCGTGATGCCGGCGCAGAGGAGCGGGGCGGCGGCGGCGGGGTCGAGCCCCTCGGACAGATGCAGGCAGAACGCCTGGTCCACGACGATCCGGGTGGAATAGCCCCCGTAGGTGACCTCGCCCGGGCGGTGGCGATCCGCGCTGTTGTAGGTCCAGACCACGGCGTCGTTGTCGCAGTACTGCTCCAGCCCCGAGCGGCAGGCGGGGCAGGTCCGGCAGGAATCCACCATGCAGCCCACGCCGGCCAGGTCGCCGGGCTGGAATCCGCCGACCTCGGCGCCTGTGCCCCTAACCCGGCCCACGATCTCGTGGCCGGGGACACAGGGATACCGGGTTCCGGCCCACTCACTCCTGACGGTGTGGAGGTCGGAGTGGCAGACGCCGCAGAACAGGACGTCGATCTCGACGTCGCGGGGGCCGGGATCCCGGCGCGTGAGGCTGAAGGGCCCGAGCGGTCCTGCGGGATCGAAGGCGGCGAAGGCGCGGGCAGTGTTCATGGTCGCGTCCGGGGGAATCGAGTGGAGTCGGCGCTGGTATATTAGTGGATGCCGATCCCCGACGCCCGCCATCTCTTCGACATTCCCCGGGACATCGCCTACTTCAACTGCGCCTACATGTCTCCGCTGCTCCGGAGCGTCCGGGTAGCCGGCGAGCGGGCGGTGGCGCGGAAGTCACGGCCCTGGGAGATCGCTCCGGAAGACTTCTTCACCTCCCTGGAGGGACCTCGGGCCCGGTTCGCCGCGCTGATCGGCGCGCCGCCGGATGCGATCGCGGTGATACCCGCCACGAGCTACGGCATGGCGATCGCCGCGCGCAACCTGCCGGTGCGGGCGGGGCAGCGGGTGCTTCTGCTCGACGAAGAGTTCCCCTCGACCATCTACGCCTGGCAGGAGCGGGCCGGTGAGGCGGGGGCCGAGGCGGTCCTGCTGCCCCGGCCGGCGGACGACGACTGGACCCGCGTGGTCCTGGAGGCCATCGACGAGCGCACCGCGGTGGCGGCGCTGCCGCATTGTCACTGGACCGACGGCGCCCTGCTGGACCTGGCGCGGATCCGCGCCGCGCTCGACGCGGTCGGCGCCACGCTGGCGCTCGACGTGACCCAGTCGCTGGGCGTGTTGCCGCTCGACCTCGCGGTGGTCGCGCCGGACTTCATGGTGGCGGCGTGTTACAAGTGGCTCCTGGGTCCTTACAGTACCGGCTTTCTCTATGCGGCGCCCCGATGGCACGGCGGCACGCCACTGGAGCACGGCTGGATGGCGCGCGCGGGGTCGGATGATTTTTCCCGGCTGGTGAGCTACCAGGCGGAGTTCCGGACCGGCGCCCGGCGGTTCGACGTGGGCGAGCCCTCGAACTTCGCCCTGGCACCGATGGTGGACGCGGCGCTGCGACAGATCCAGGAATGGACCGTCCCGGCCATTCAGGCCACGCTGGCGTCTTATGGTGCGGAGATCGTGCGCGCGGTGGAGCCGCTGGGGTATTCGGCCGTGGCCGAGGACCGCAGGGCGGGGCACTACCTTGGCCTGCGGCGGTCAGGGGGTGTGCCGGCGGGACTCGCCGCCCGCCTGGCGGAGCGGCGGATCTACGTCAGCCTCCGGGGTCCGACGCTCCGGGTGACACCGTACTTGTATAACGACGCTGCGGATCGAGAACGGCTGGTTTCCGCGCTGGCGTGAGTCGGACGGGCGACCGCCGAACGGCCGACCGCCCTTCTCATTCCGTCCGCAGCGCAATCACCGGATCGATCCGCGCCGCCCGCCACGCCGGGACCCAGCAGGCCGCGGCCGAGACGCCGAGCAGCAGCGCAATCACACCACCATACGTGACCGGGTCGAGTCGGGAGACGCCGAAGAGGAGGGTGGCGATGACCCGGCTCGCCATCACCGCGCCAGCCACTCCGATGACCATCCCTAGGCCGGTGAGGGCCATCCCCTGCCGCGCCACCAATCCCAGAATGCTACCGCGCGATGCTCCCAGCGCGGTGCGCACCCCGATCTCCCGGGTTCGCTCGGTCACGCTCCCCGACAACACGCCGTAGATCCCCGCGGCCGCCAGCGCCAGCGCGACCACCGCGAACGCCAGGAAGAGGACCATGGCGAAGCGTCGCTCCGCCGCCGATGCGGTGAGCAGGTCATCCATCGTGGCGACCCGCATCACCGGCTGGTTCTTGTCGACCGACCAGACGGCCTGGCGGACGGCCGGAGCCAGCGCGGCCGCGGCTCCGCGAGTCCGAACCACCAGGGACATCAGGTTCTCGGCGCGCTGCCACTGCACGGTGGGGATGTAGACGGCGTCCGACTGGCTCAAGGCGAGCGACGCCTGTCTCACGTCGCCCACCACGCCGACGATGGTGTAGGGCGCTCCCTCGGCCGGGCCGACGCGCAGGTGCCGCCCGATGGGATCGGCGTCGCCGAACCTGAGCCTGGCGAGCGAACCGCTGATGAGCGCCACCGGCGTGGCCCCCGACCGGTCCTGCTCGTTCAGCGCGCGGCCGCGCCGGAGCGGGATCCCCATCATCTCGGGATATCCCGGACTCACCGCGTAGCGGAACACGCTGTATCCCTGGGCAGGCCGTCCCGACGGCTCGTCGAAGGTCGCCCCGTATTCGTCCAGGTCTCCGCTCAACGGGAGCTGGTTGGTGAGCGCGGCCGCCGCGACTCCGGGAATCCGGCGCACCGACTCGAGGACCTGTTCGAAGAACCGGTAGCGGGCGCTGTCGGGATCGTAGCGGTGGCCGGAGGCCTGAATCTGCATCGTGAGAAGCCGCGCAGCGTCGAAGCCCACCTCGACCGCAAAGAGCCGCTGCAGGCTCCGCAGCAGCAGCCCCGAGCCCACCAGCAGCATGAGCGCCAGGGCCACCTCCGTGACCACGAGCGCCCCACGGGCACGACGGTGTTTGCCGGTGGCCCGGCGGTTGCCTTGCTGCAGATCATGGTGCGGGCCGGTGCGAGCCGCCTGGAGCGCCGGTATCAGGCCGAACCCGAGACCGATCAGGGTGGTGATGGTGAGCCCGAAGCCGAAGACGGCGGCGTCGATCCGGATGGCGCCGACCCGGGGAAGGCCGGGGGGGCTGAGCGCTACCAGCGCTCTTACGCCGAGCATCGCGACAACCATTCCCGCCACCCCGCCGACCAGGGCCAGCAGCAGGCTCTCGGTCAGGAGCTGCCGGACCAGCCGGCCCCTCCCCGCGCCCAGGGCGGTGCGCAAGGCGAACTCACCGCGCCGCTGCACCCCGCGGGCCAGCAGCAGATTGGTCACGTTCACGCACGCAATGACCAGCACCAGGATCACGCCACCCATGATGGCGAGGAGGGCCGGCTTGACGCCGCCGGTCAGGTCGTCCCGCAGCGATGTGACCGCGAACCGGGTCTCGGGGTCATAGGTGTCCGGGCGCTGCTCCGTGAGCACGCCGCGTCCCAGCAGGTCGATCTCGCCGGTGGCTTGGGCGATGTTCACGCCGGGGCGGAGCCGCCCGACGGTGCGTAGGTGATGGCCCCACGCTCTGCCCTCCAGCATCCCATACTGGAGCGGCGCCCACAGCTCGGCAGATGGCGCCAGCACGTTCTCGAAGCCGGCCGGCATCACCCCCACGATCAGGAAGACGTTGTCGTTGAGGAGAACCTGCTTTCCGACCACTGCGCGGTCGGCGCCGAAGCGCCGCTTCCAGAGCGCGTCGCTCAGGATGACCACGCTGGGTCCGTTGAGCCGGTCGTCGGAGACCTGGAAATCACGGCCCAGCACCGGGTGCACCCCGAGTACCTGGAAGTAGCTCGCGCTGACGCGCTGGCCCTCGAAACGCTCCGCCTGGTCCGGCCCGGAGAGGGTCGGTTGCCAGGGACGGAGCACCGCGATGGCTTCGAACGAGCGGGTCCGCTCCGCCAGCCCCCGATACATGCCGAAGGTGCCGGCATTGTGGGACCCGTCACTCCCCAGCTCCAGAATCGACGCGATCCGGCCGGCAGCGGGGTAGGGAAGCGACTCGAACAGGATCGGGTTGAGAGCGCTGAAGATTGCGGTGGTGCCGCCGATGCCGAGCGCCAGCGTTACCACGGTGACGGCGGTGAACCCGGGCGCGGCGCGGAGTCGGCGGAGGGCATAGCGGAGATCGGCCAGCGCCATTCCCACCAGGCTTTCCCATCCCGAGGAGCGTACCTCCTGGCGGACGGCGATCGGGCTGCCCATCTCGATGCGGGCGGCCCGGCGGGCCTGCTCGGGCGAGAGCCCGCCTGCGATGCCGGCCGCGGTGGCTTGCTCGAGGTAGTGCTCCACCTCGTCGGTGACGTCCCGGTCCGCGGCGGTCCGGTTGGTCAGGACCCGCAGCCCGCGGGTGAGCTGGCGCCAGAGCGACACGACTCAGCCCTCCGCCTTGAGCAGCCGGGCGACCGCCGCGGTGCGGCGGGTCCAGACGGTGGTCTCGACCTCAAGCTGCTTCCGGCCGGCCCGGGTGAGGCGGTAGAACTTGGCCCGGCGGGAATTGTCGGTCTGGCGCCACTCGGCGTCGAGCCAGCCGGCCCGCTCCAGCCGCTGGAAGGCGGTGAGCAGGGAACCGGGGTTGACCTTGAACACCCCCTGGGAGATCTGCTCGATCCGCCGCGCAATGCCGAAGCCGTGCATCGGCTCCAGGCTCAGGGTCTTGAGAATGAGCATGTCCAGGGTGCCCTGGATGACGTCGGTATTGGGCTGGTCCACGACGGGCTCCGGCGGAGGGCACTCCGAGGATACGCCGCTACATCTTGATTGTCAAGATGTGATGATCAAGAGAAGTCGGCCGGCCCGGCCAGCCCCCGCATCACCAGGTGCCGGAATTGTCCATCCTGGGGAACTCGTTCTTCCGCGCGGTCGAGATGGCCCGGGCGGATCTCCGCGGGACTACCTACCGCTACGAGCTCGTAGTCGTAGACGTCGGATCCGAACCGAACCACGCCGGCGAAGCGATTCGGCGGGCCATACGGGAGGATCGGGTCGACGCGATCGTGGGCGGCATCTCGCTCTTCGGCCAGGTGACCAAGCCGCTCGCGACCGCGGCGCGTATTCTACATCTCTGTGTCTGCACCGTGAGAACGATCGGGGACGGGGCCGAGCATCCAGGGCCATGTCAGGGCGCTCAAGGCGGAGGCCGCGCTGCAAGGATTGCCGGTCGTCTCGGAGCAGACGTTCGCCGGCACCACCGCCGATTTCCGGACGATGATCGGCTGGGCGCGGGCCGAGCGCCCCGATGTGTACTACGTGGAGGCGCTCGAGCCTTCGCTCGACGTCCTGGCTGAGCAGCTCGCGGGCGCGGGGATCACGAACCTGTCGTCGGTGGTGGCGCCGTCGCTCAGCCGGCGGCCGGCGC
>JBGPLG010000106.1:0-12595 GCA_041486305.1 Gemmatimonadota bacterium | reverse complement strand
TGTATGCCGCAGTGCTCCTGTCCCGGAGCATCTCGCGGCAGCTCGCGACGCCGATCGACGAACTGGTCGGATGGATGAGTCGCATCCGGCGGCACGAGGGGCTGCCGCCCGAGGAAGCCCGCGGGGGGGCCCCCGAATTCGCCGTGCTGCGGAGCGCCCTGCGCGAAACCGCCGCCTCGCTTCAGCAGGCCCGCGCCGCGGAACTCGAGTCGGAGCGGCTGCGCGCATTCCGGGAGGTGGCCCGCCGGGTCGCCCACGAGATGAAGAACCCACTCACGCCGGTGCGATTCGCCATCGGACAGCTGTACCGCTCGAGCACGCCGGAACAGCACGAGGCGCTGGATGTTCTTCGGGTGGAGACCGCCCGGCTCGAGCACCTGGCCCGCGACTTCGCCAATCTGGGCCGCCTGCCGGACGGCCCGGCCGCGGACGTGGACCTCGGGGAGCTGCTCGGCGAGCTGCTCCGCACTTCGCTCCCAGACACCATGAAGCAGACGCTGAGCGTCGAGGCTTCGGCGCCCCACATCGAGGGGCACTACGACCCGCTGCGTCGCGCCTTCAGCAACCTGATCCGGAACGCGGTGGAGGCGTGTGGCGGAGTCGGCGCCCTGGACGTCACCGTCTCCTCGGACGGTGACGGCGTCCGGGTGGACCTCATCGACCATGGGCCCGGCGTGCCGGCCGAGCGGCGCAGCCGGATCTTCGAGCCCTACGTCACCGACAAGATCGAGGGTACCGGCCTGGGCCTCGCGATCGTGAAGCAAGCGGTGGATTTTCATCACGGCACGATCGAGGTCACCGAGACCGCGAACGGTGGCGCGACGTTCTCCGTGCGTCTTCCCCGGCAACCCGCCGGCAGTCCGAAGCCCATCGCCCACCGACCCAACCTGGATCGCCGTGTTGCCGACCGGCGCCGGAGGCCCGAATGAAGCCGAGGGTATTGATCGTCGACGACGAGGCCAACATCCGCCGGATGCTTGCCGCGCTGCTCAAGTCCGAGGGATTCGAGACCGAGGAGGCGCCCAACGGCAATGCGGCGCTGCTCCAGCTCGATCAGCTGCACCCCGACGCGATCCTGCTCGATCTGCAGATGCCGCCCGGCCCCGACGGCCTGGAGACGCTGCGACAAATCCGGGAGCGGGACGCCTGGATTCCCGTGATCATGATGAGCGGCAAGGCGCAGCTCACCGACGCGGTCCAGGCCATCAAGCAGGGAGCCTTCCAGTTCCTGGAAAAGCCCCTGACCCCGGAGGCGGTCCTGGTCGCCATCCGCAGCGGGCTGGAGCTGACCCGGGCCCGGGCCGAGAACCGCGCCCTCCGGTCCCAGCTCGGCCCCCGGGCGGAGCTGGTCGGCAAGAGCGGCAAGATGGACGAGATCCGCGCGCTCATTTCCCAGGTGGCGCCGACCGAGGCCCGGGTACTGGTCATGGGGGAGTCCGGCACCGGCAAGGAGCTGGTAGCCCATGCGATCCATCGGGCCAGCCAGCGCGCCGGCCGGCCCTTCATCTCGGTCAATTGCGCGGCGATTCCGCGAGACCTGGTGGAATCGGAGATGTTCGGCCACGAGCGGGGCGCCTTCACCGGGGCCACCGACCGGCGGCTGGGCCGGTTCGAGCTGGCGGACGGAGGCACCCTGTTCCTCGATGAAGTGGGAGACCTGAACCTCGAGGCGCAGGCCAAGCTGCTCCGGGTGCTCGAGGCGGGCGAGATCCAGCGGCTGGGCGCCGAGCGAACCCAGCGGGTGGACGTCCGGGTGGTGGCCGCGACCAACCAGCGGCTCCAGCAGGCGGTGTCGGTCGGATCGTTCCGGGAGGATCTCTACTTCCGCCTCAACGTGTTTCCGCTGGAGCTGGCGCCGCTGCGGGAGCGGCTGGACGACCTGCCCGACCTGGTGCTCCACCTCGCGGAGCGGGTCCGCCCGCACCAGCCGGCCCGCTTCACGGCGGATGCGCTGGCCATGCTCGCGTCCTACGACTGGCCCGGCAATGTGCGCGAGCTGGCCAACGTGGTGGAACGGCTCTCGATCCTGGGCGGGTCCGAGATCGACGCCGCGCTGGTCCGCCAGGTGCTGCCGCGAGCCGGCTCGCTCCGGTTCGACGCGCCGGCCGTGACCACCGAGTCCGGCACCTCCTATTCCGTGGCGGATCTCGGCGGGCGCTCGCTCTCCAACGTCCTCGACGACTACGAGCGGGCGCTGATCGGGGCCGCCCTCAAGCGCGCGGCCGGGAATGTGGCCGAGGCCGCGCGGGCGCTGCAGACCGACCGGGCCAATCTCTACCGCCGGATGAAGAGGCTGGGGCTGTGACAAAAGTGAGGACGGTGAGGACGGTGAGGACAGTGACCAGCGTGCGCCGCGCAGTGTGGCTTGCCGCGGCACTGCTTCTTGCGGGCGCCGGGCGAGCGGCCGCGCAGGACAGCGTGCTCACCATCCGGCCGGAGGCGCGCACGCCCGACTCGACCCGGCGCGGCACCCTGCCGCCCGAGATCGTGCAGGAGCTGCTGCGCCGCTTCAACGATTCCTCCACCACCCGGATCGCGGGGAGCTTCACCCTGCCCGCGGGGTCGCGGTTCAACGGGCCCTTCGCGGTGTTCCGGGGCTCGCTCAAGGTCTCCGGGGTGATCATCGGGCGGGTGACGGTCATCAACGGAGACCTGATCGTCGATTCGGGGGCCCGCATCGAGGGGGACGCGCTGGTGGTCGGGGGCGCGGTGACCGTTCGCCCGGGCGGATTCCTGATCGGGGCCCGCCGCGAATATCCCATGACGGCCCTGCTGACCCGGACCGGGAACGGCCTGCTGGCGGTCCGCGAGCTGCCCCCGACGCTGGGCGAGATCGCGACGGCCCACACCAGCTTCACCACCGGCCACTTCCGCACCACGCTCGGGATCGAGACCAACAAGACCTACAACCGGGTCGAGGGACTCCCGATCGTCTTCGGGCCCACGGTGAGCCGGGAGGGGCTCAAGGACATCGACGCGCGGCTCGACCTGCGCGGAATCGCCTGGACCGCGCCCGACCGCACCGACCGGCGTTCCAACTTCGGCTATTCGGCCCGCCTGGAGGTCCGGTTCGGCGAGAAGCGCCGCCTGACCGCCGGGAGCCAGGTCTACCGGGTCATCTCGCCGATCGAAGCACAGCCGCTCTCCCAGACCGAGGCCGGGTGGTCGGCGTTCCTTTTTCAGCGCGACTACCGCGACTTCTACCAGGCGGAGGGGGTCGCGGGGTACCTGGACTACGACCTCGGGCACGGCCTGAGCGTCGGCGGGTCGCTCCGGCGGGACGCCGAGCGCAGCGTGCCGGCCAACGACCCGATCTCCATCTTCCGCAACAACGCGTGGCGCCCTAACCCGTTGGTGGACGACGGGCACTATACCACCTGGCGGGTCAACGTCGACCTGGATACCCGGAACGACCGGGACAGTCCCACCAACGGGTGGCTGCTGCACGCCTTCTGGGAAAAGAGCACCAGCCGGGACGCCGCGCCGCTCAGCCTTCCCAACGAGGTGCGGGACCCGGTCGCGCCGGGGCCGTACTCCTCCTCGCGGATCTGGATCGACGCCCGGCGCTATGCCCGGCTCGATCCGTCGGTGCGCGCGGGGCTTCACCTGGTGGCGGGGGGATGGATCGAGGGAGACCCGCTGGCGGTGCAGCGGCGGCTCTCCCTCGGCGGGCCGGACATCCTGCCGGGCTACGGCTTCCGCAGCCTCAATTGCGCGCCGGCGTCGCTGGCCGATCCGTCCCGTCCGGCGCTCTGCGACCGCCTGGTGGCGGCGCAGCTCGAGGTGCGGACCCGGACCCGCATGGGCCTCCCGATCGCCACCCCCGACCCCTATGTGACGGCGTTCCAGCGGCTGCTCAGCATCCGGGAGCCGGACATCGTCATCTTCGGCGACCTGGGGAAGTCCTGGATCAGCGGGGAGGGGCCGGGACGGGTGCCCAACGACCGATTGCCGCTCCTCCGGGAATGGTCCGCCGACATCGGATTCGGATTCGACGCCGGCGGCCTGGGACTCTATCTCGCCCAGCCGTTGACCGGGAGCGGCCCGCTCCTGTTCACCCTCCGGCTGCAGCGCCGCTTCTGATGCGCCGAGTCCTGCTCGCGGCACTGGCCCTGGGAAGCCTCGCGGCGGCGCCGGCCTCGGCGCAGACGCCGCGGGTGTCGCTCGCGGTCGCGCTGGGGCCCGACACCTTTCCGAGGCACGCGCGCCGGGCCCGGGTGCAGGTCCGCGATCTCCTCTCCGACAAGCGCTGGTCCGACGCCCTGGACCAGCTGTTCCCGATCCGGCTCAGTTTCCGGATGGAAATCTGGCGCTCTCGCGACGGCTGGATCGACGAATTTCAGCGCGCCGCCGAATGGTCCACGGTCATCCAGCGCGAGCCGCTCCAGGAGCAGTACCGGGTCACCCGGCTGCTGCTCTCCGGCCCCGAGGAATTCCGCTTTGCCACCCGCGACGAGCTGGAGCGCTGGCTCCGCTACACCACCGAGGTGGACGCGTTGCCCGGGGGCGCCGGCACGTTCTACTACACCGTGACCCTGACCATCACGGCGCTCTCGAGCGAAGACATG
Organism: Gemmatimonadota bacterium; assembly: GCA_041486305.1. Classification (GTDB taxonomy): domain Bacteria; phylum Gemmatimonadota; class Gemmatimonadetes; order Gemmatimonadales; family GWC2-71-9; genus JABFSM01. The sequence continues at coordinate 8,027 of JBGPLG010000106.1, read as the reverse complement.
GAGGCGCTGGAACGGTTCCTGGCGGGCCAGCCGACCGCGCCGGCGCAGCCGGAAAACAACTCGATCGGCAAGCGAATACGACAGTTCCTGCTGCGGATCGCGGGGTTGCCCTGGGAGGAGCTGGAGGTGCGGTCGGAAAAATTCAGGGTCGCGCCCTGAGGGGCCTCAGCCGCGGATGGCGCGGAGCGCCGCGGCGCCGTAGAAGTAGCGAATGTACTTGGCCTGGGTAGCGGTGAGCCTTCGCACCGCCCAGGTGAGATGCACGAAATGCGGCTCCACCGGAGGGTGCATCGGGTGCATGCCACACTCCTCCGGAAGCCGGTTGCCCTTCCGGGTGTTGCAGCTGCTGCACGCCGTCACGCAATTGGTCCATTCGTTTCCTCCGCCCCGGCTGATCGGCAGCAGGTGGTCCCGCGTCAGGCACTCGCGGGAGCGGAGCTGCGCCTGAGTCCGGTGGCAGTACTGGCACCGGTAGTCGTCCCGCGCGAAGAGAAAGGTATTGGTGACTTGGCGGCGGAACTTGCGGGGGACGTGGACGAACTTGACGAGGCGAATGATGGCGGGTTTCGGAATCGAAATCCGCGGACTTCTTATGGGTTCCCCTGTGTCCGCCTCCACGATCTCGGCCTTGCCGTCAATGACCAGCCGCAGGGCCCGCTTGACGGGCACCATGGTCAAAGGCTCGAAAGACGCATTGAGCGCAAGGCAGCGCACGGTCGGCTCCACTGGGGTACCCTGCAACCTACCGACCTCCCCCGGGCGGGATCAAGCTTGGGGCGGCCTTTGGTACACCACCCGGCCCCCCAGCACGGTCACGAGCGTGTCACCCGGGGCGGACGCCAGAACCGCCTCGTTGGGGTCGAAACCCGGCCCGGCGGACCGGTTCCCGAGGGCAACGGCCGTGATATCACCCCACTTGCCGGGCTGGAGACTCCCGGTTTCGGCCCCGAGACCGATGGCCCGGGCGCCCTCCACGGTGGCCAGCGCGAGCGTCCTCCGGGCGTCGAGCCCCGCCAGCTGCCGGGCCGCGCGGGCCTCGGCAATGAGATCGAGCCGCCCCACGCTGGCCACCGAATCGGTGCCGAGGCCGATGCGAACCCCGGCGGCGAGCAGGTCTCGGAGCGGCGCGCTCCCGTGCCCGTGGCGGAGATTCGAAACCGGGCAGTGCGCCACCGCGACGTTCCGGGCGGCAAGGGTCGCGATGTCGTCCGGCGAAAGGCGGATGGCGTGGATACAGAGAGTCTCAGGGCCGAGCACGCCATGGCGGTCGAGCCACTGCACCGGGGAGGCCGGGTGAGACGGCAACGACCGGCGTGACGGATGGTGACTGGCGTCGCTGAGCGGCGGGATTCCGCGGCCCCGCCACGCCTCGGCGAAGGGCCCCACGCCCCTGGTCACGAACTCGGATTCCGCCTCCGATTCGGCGATGTGTACCGCCATGGGGAGCCCCTCGGCGCGCGCCCACGAAGCCACGCGGGAGTAGAGCGGCCCGCTGACCGTATACGGCGCGTGGGGTGATACGCCCAGCCGGCGGCGTCCTCGCGCCAAGGGCCGGAGCGACTCCACCCGGGCCTCGAGGCCCGCGAAGCTCTCCTCCAGCTGCGAAGGGTGCGGCCCGAACACCTCCTGGTACGCGAGGCCGCTCCCATCCAGCTCGGCGAGCGCGCGAAGCACCGCTCCGGAGTCGCCGGTGTCGGCAACCGTCGTGACACCCGCGGCCCAGCAATCCCGGATCCCGGTCCGGGCGGCCTCCAGGAACTCGCCCGCGGTGCGCCGTTCCTTGCGCTCGCGAATCGTGAGAATCCACTCGCGAAACGGACGGTCCGGAGTCAGATCGTCGAAGCCGGTGAGCTCGAGGTGGGTGTGAACGTTTACCAGGCCGGGAAGGAGAATGGCGTCGCCGAGATCGATCAGCCGGGCATCGGGCGGGGTGGGAACAGCGGGGTCGGGCCCGACCGCGGCGATCCGGCCGTCGGCGCCGACCAGGATGGCGGCACCGGGAATGACTGCGCTGTCTATCGGAACGGCCCAGCGGGCCCGAAGCCGGAGTGGCCTCACCACCCGCCGCGGAAGGGGCTGTGCAGCGCGCAGCGCTCGGTCGGCTCGGTTCCGGGGAAGTAGTACTCCCGGATCACGTTTTCCTTGGGACAGAACGGCGTCGCCAGGCTGCCGGTGCCCTCGTCGATATCCGCCTGGATCAGGCCGTCGGGCATGCCCCAGGCGCTGGGGATCCGGCGCCGCTCATACACTTCCTTCATCATCGCCGTCCAGGCCGGGGCCGCCAGCAGGCCGCCCTGCGCGTTGGCCTTGATCTTGGTCTTCTTGTCGAAGCCCATCCAGACGCCGGTGACCAGGTCGGGCGTGAACCCGATGAACCAGACGTCCATGCCGTCGTTGGTGGTGCCGGTCTTGCCGCCGGCCGGGAGGTTGTAGGGAGGGCTGAGGAGGCCGGCCCGATTGAATACACCGGTGGCGGTGCCCCGCCGCACCACGTCGCGCAGGCCGTCCAGCAGCAGCCAGGCGTGCTCCGGATCCATCACCCGCTTTTCCCGCACTTCGGCGCCGGGCTCCCACACGATGTGGCCGTCGCGATCCTCGACCCGGAGGATGGCATTCGGCGTCGTGAGCACGCCCATGTTGGCGAAGGCGGTGTAGGCGCCCACCAGCTCGATCGGATAGACGTCCGCCGATCCGATGAAGATCGAGGGCACCCGCGGAATCCGGGTGGTGATACCGTAGTTGGAGGCCTCGGCGATCACGGCGTCCTCGCCCAGCCGGAGCCCCACCTTGACCGCCACGGTGTTGCGGGACTGGCGCAGCGCGTGGCGCATCGTCATCATGCCCTCGAACTTGCTGTCGTAGTTCTTGGGCTCCCAGGTCGGCTGGTCGGGAATCTCGACCGAGACCGGCGAATCCTCCCAGATCGAGGACAGCGGAATCCCCGCCCGGATGGCGGCGGCGTAGACGAACGGCTTGAAGGTCGAGCCGGCCTGGCGGAGGCTCTGGGTGGCGCGGTTGTACTTGTTGTCGTCGTAGTCGCGGCCGCCCACCATGGCACGGATGGCTCCGGTCTTGGTCTCCAGCGTCACCACCATGCCCTGGAGGTAGGGACTGAACGGCTCGGCACTCGGGTCAGGCGCGACATCGGTGCGCTGGTCGAGGTACTGCCGGTAGGTCTTGTGGGGGTAGGGGCCGGTGCCGCCGTCCTCGATGTTCTGCAGCTGGGTTTCCAGCGCGCGCTCCGCCGCCTGCTGGATGTCCAGGTCCAGCGTGGTGTAGATCCGGTAGCCGGACTTGTAGAGATCGGTGCCGTACCTTGCCTGCAGGATCTGGCGGACATACTCCACGAAGTACTCGGCCACTCCGCTGTAGTCGGACCGGCTGGACAGGCTGAGCGGATAGGCCTTCCAGGCCTCCGCCGACTCATGCGAGAGCTTGCCCCACTGCTCCATCATCCCGATGACGACATTGCGGCGCCGCACCGCCAGCCGGGGGCTCTTCCGCGGGTTGTAGGTGGCCGGTGCCTGGGGCAGCCCGGCCAGCATCGCCGCCTCGGCCACGTTCAGGGAGCGCACCGACTTGCCGAAGTAGCGCTGGGCCGCGGCCTCGACTCCATAGGCGCGATTGCCGAGGTCGATCTGGTTGAGGTAGAGCTCGAGGATCTTGTCCTTGGAGTAGTTCCGCTCGATCTCCAGCGCCATGCGCGATTCGCGGATCTTGCGGGAGATCCCCTTGAAGCCTTTGCGCTGGGTCCGGTCGATGGCGTCGGGCCAGAGGTTGCCCGCCAGCTGCATGGTGATGGTGGAGAATCCCTGCCGGCGGCCGAACAGGGTCGACTTGATCGCGCCGAAGAACCGGACCCAGTCGATCCCGTGGTGCTGGTAGAACCGGCGGTCCTCGACCGCCAGGAAGGCGGCCGCTACCGCCGGCGACATCTGTTTGAGCGGCACCACGGTCCGCCGCTGCAGCCCGTAATCGGTCATCAGGCGGCCATCCGCCGCGTAGAGCTTGGAGGCCTGGTCGGGATCGTAATTGTCGAGTCCCGCGATCGAGGGGCAGGCCCCGCCCGCGCAGACCCGCGTCCAGGCCCCGGCCAGCACCGCGGTGCCGAACAGCAGGAAGGCGCACAGGCCGACCAGGAGGTTGCGACGGCGGCGCGGGGTGTGCCACCACCGGGTCAGGCGGGCCGGGAGCTTACGAGCCATGATCTCAAAGATAAGGGGAGTCCGGAGGCGGTGATCCGTGAATTAGTTGTCCGCACCAGGAGGACGCTCGGCCCGCCCGCCCGCCCCACAGGGCACCGGTTACCGGTCACTGGTCGGCGGTCACTATATTGGCCCGCATGACGGATCTGCTTTCCATCCTGTCGGAGCGCGGCCTGCTCCACGACGCCACCCCCGGGCTGAGCGAGCGGCTGGCCCGGGGCCCCATCACCGCCTACGTCGGCTTCGATCCGACCGCCGATTCGCTCCACGTTGGCAACCTGATTCCCGTCATGGTGCTGCGCTGGATCCAGGAAAGCGGCGGAACTCCGATCGCGCTGGTGGGCGGGGGGACCGCCCTGGTGGGCGATCCGAGCGGCAAGCGTACCGAGCGCCCCATGCTTTCGATCGAACAGATCGACGCAAACGGGGCCGCCATCGGCGCCCAGTTGGGCCGCTTCCTTTCCTTCGAGGGCAAGAACGCCGCTCGACTTCAGAACAACGCCGAATGGCTGCGGCCGCTGGGACTGATGGAATTCCTTCGGGACACCGGCAAGCACTTTACCGTCAACTACATGCTCCAGAAGGAATCGGTGCAGTCCCGGATGGATTCCGGAATATCCTTCACGGAGTTCGCCTACATGCTGGTGCAGGCATACGACTACCATCATCTGTTCCGGACGGGAGGCTGCGAGCTCCAGGTGGGCGGCAGCGATCAGTGGGGCAACATCACGGCGGGCATCGAGCTGGTAGCGCGGCGGGAAAAGGCCCAGGTGCACGGGCTGGTGACGCCGCTGCTCACCACCGCCTCGGGAGGCAAGTTCGGCAAGAGCGAAGACGGCAATATCTGGCTCGATCCGGCCAAGACCAGCCCCTACAAGTTCTACCAGTTCTGGCTCAATACCGACGACCGGGACGTGGAGCGGTTTCTGAGGCTCTTCACAGACCTGCCGGTTGGTGAGGCAGTCGCCCTGGTCGCGCAGCATGCTGCCAATCCCGGGAAGCGTGAGGCCCAACGGTGGTTGGCACTCTGGATGACAAGGCATGTTCACGGCGAAGAGTTTCTCGGCGGGGTCCTTCAAGCGAGCGATATTCTGTTTGGCGCGGCCGATATCCGGGGCGCCACCGCGCTGGCGCTGAAGACCGTGGCAAACGAAGTCACCAGCGTCCCGGTCGATCGGGGCCAGCTCGCGGCTGGGTATCCGGTCGTCGACGCCCTGGTCGCCGCCGGCCTCGCGTCCTCCAAGGCCGACGCCCGCCGCGGCATCCAGGGCAACGGCTACAGCGTCAACGGCGAGAAGCTGACCGCCGAGCGGACCCTTGGCACCGGCGATCTGCTGGCCAACCGCTTCATCGTGCTCCAGAAGGGCCGGAAGAACTACGCCATGATCGACGCCGGCTGACCGCCCACCATCCCGGGGAGGACCGCACCATGCTCAAGGAATTCACCGCGTTCCTGAAACAGTATGGCGTCATCGGCCTGGCCATCGCCGTGGTCATCGGTGGCAAGCTGAACGCGGTGGTGACGGCCCTGGTGGAGGGCATCCTGATGCCGCTGCTGGCGCCGCTGCTGGGCGCCGCGGGGGACGACTGGAGAAAGGCGGTGCTCAACATCGGCGGAACGACCGAGCACCCGCTCTTCTCCTTCGGCACCGGTCAGGTGATCGGCGCCCTCATCGATTTCCTGCTGGTAGCCATCATCGTCTTCTGGTTTTCCAAGAAGGTGCTGAAGGAGGAGTCCGTCACGAAGAAGTGAGCAGGTCGGCCACCCGGCTCATTTCCTCGATGGTGTTGTAGCAATGGGGCGCCAGCCGGAGCGCTCCCTCCCGAACCGATGTGGCCACCCCCGCCGCCGTGAGCGCCGCCAGGCCGTTTGGCAGGTCCGCCGCGGAGAGGCACACCATCCCCGACCGCCGGGCCCCCCGTGGCGACACGACCCGCACCCCCCGACGGTCGGCCCACTCCAATACCGGACGCCCGATGGCTTCGAGGTGATGGGCGATCCGCGCCACGCCGAGCTGGTCCAGCAGGTCGAGGGCGTGGCACATGCCCAGGAGGTCCTGGAACGGCAGCGTGATCAGCTCGAAGCGCCGCGCGTCGCTCCGGAGCGCGCCGCTGTAGTCGCAGAGCGTGGCGTAGTTCGCGGTTCCCTCGAAGGCGCTCCACCCCGCCAGGGGTGAAACCAGCTCCGGTACCAGCTCCCGCCTCACGTACATGAATCCCGACCCCCATGGCGACAGCAGCCATTTCTGGGCGCCGCAGGCCAGGATGTCCACCGGCGTCTCCCGCACATCGAACGGCAGCTGGCCCAGTGCCTGGATGGCGTCCACCACCAGCCAGGTGCCGCTGTCGCGGGCCGCTTGGCTCAGGCTGTCGAGATCGGCTGCGTAGCCGTTGTGGAACTGCACCTGCGAGATGGCCAGCGCCCGCACCTTGCGGTCCTGCATCCGTTCCTTGAGGCGGACCTCGTCGGGCCAGCCCTGCTTCGTAACCGGCACCAGTTCCATCCTGACATCCTTGTCGGACAGCTGCCGCCAGGGAAAGACGTTGGCCGGGAACTCCGCATCGCTCACCAGCACGATGTCTCCCGGCTCGAAGGGCAGCATCCGCGCGGCCAGGTTCAGGCCGAAACTGGTGTTGGTGGCGAGGGCGATCTCACCGATGTCGGCATTGATGAGCCGGGCCGCGCACCGGCGCCCCTCGGCCAGGATGGCCTGGAGCCGTTCGTCGGAATGCCGGAAGGGTGAGCCCCGGTCTCTCATGAATGCATCGAGGGCGCGACGGGTCCGCTCCGGCAGCGGACCGGTGGAGGCGTGGTTCAGGTAGATCTGCTGCTCGGCGCCGGGAAATTCCCGCTCCCGGAGCGCCCGGACATCGTAGCCGGAGCCAACGGCGGCGGAGAGGGGGGTCATGCTGGTAATATGCTCTGCATGCCGGCTTCTCCCCAATTCAACCTCGTGCTCGGCGGCGGTGGGCTCAAAGGCCTTGCCCACATCGGCGTCTTCCGGGCGCTGGAGGAACGGGGCCTCACGCCCCAGGCCGTGATCGGTTGCAGCATGGGCGCGCTGATCGCCGCGGCCTGGGCCTGCCGGTGGCCGGTGCAGGACATGCACACCCGGGCGCTCAACGTGATTCGGACCGACGTATTCCGCATCGCCCACCTCGATATGGCGCTGAAGCGGATGCTTTCGCCCGCGATCTACCGCCGGGAGCCGCTCGACCACCTCATCCGCGGGCTGGTGGGCGACGTCACCTTTCGGGACCTCACCCGCCGGCTGGTGGTGAACACGGTGGATCTGAACACCGGCCAGCAGGTGCTCTGGGGCCTCCCCGGCCTCCAGGACGCCAAGGTGGCCGATGCGGTGTTCGCCTCATGCGCCTTGCCCGGGATCCTGCCACCGCGGGCCATTCTCGGCCGCTACTGCATCGACGGCGCCGTGCTCGAGAACCTTCCGGTTCGGGCCGCCCTCGCCATCTCGCGCGCGCCGATCATCGCGGTGGATGTGGGCGGCACCCGGGTCGAGCGCAAGGGCGTGGACCGGAGAGGGTTCGTGGCCACCTACAGCCGGGGCCTCGAGATCGTGATGCAGACCCTGGCGGCGGAGCACCTGCATGAGTGGTCCGAGCCGCCGGTGGTGCTGGTGCGGCCCCGGGTGGAGCGGGTGTCCATGTTCGCGTTCAACCGGACCCCGTTTCTCATCGAGGAGGGCTATCGGGCCATGAATGAGGCGCTCGATCTCCTGCCCAATGGCTTCAGCGATCTGCCTCCGGGGATCCATCCGCAGCACGAGGTCCGGGTCGAGGTGGACCGGGACCTCTGTATCG
>JBGPLG010000105.1:0-12615 GCA_041486305.1 Gemmatimonadota bacterium | reverse complement strand
CACCACGTTCTCGAGCACGGTGCCGAATCGACCGGTGGCGGCGTAAATCTCCGGCTCGCTGGTGGCGGAGAGGCGGATGGCCTTGGCGTAGCAGCCGCCCTCGAAGTTGAATACCCCGTGATCGCTCCAGCCGTGCTCGTCATCGCCGATCAGCGCCCGGTTGGGGTCCGCGCTGAGCGTCGTCTTGCCGGTGCCCGACAGGCCGAACATCAGCGATGAGCGGCCCGTCTTGGGATCGGCCGTGGCCGAGCAGTGCATCGACAGCACGCCCTGCTGGGGAAGCAGGTAGTTGAGCGCGGTGAAGATGCTCTTCTTCATTTCGCCGGCGTAGCGGGTGCCTCCGATCAGGATGGCCTTGCGCGCGAAATTCAGCACGATGAAGGTGCCGGTGCGGGTGCCGTGCCGGGCCGGATCCGCCTGCAGCTCGGGGGCGTGGTACACGGTCCAGGCTGGCTCGAACTGGGCCAGGTCCGCCAGGCTCGGCCGGATGAACATGTTCCGCACGAAGAGCGCCTGCCAGGCATTGGGCGTGACGAACCGCACCGGAAGCCGGTAGCGGATGTCGGCCCCGCCGAACAGGTCCTGCACGAAGACTTCGGGCTGATCGTTGAGGTGCTGCTGGGCCGCGGCCAGCAGCAGGTCGAAATGTTCCGGGCTCAGCTTGTCGTTCTTTTCCCACCAGATTCGCCCGGTGGATTCGGGCTCATCCACCACGAACTTGTCCTTCGGGCTTCGTCCCGTATGCGGCGAGGTGACGGCGGTGAAGGCGCCGCGGTCGCTCAGCACGCCTTCCTTCCGCCGGACCGCGCTTTCGATCAGCTCGCTCGCACCAAGGTTGGCCCAGACGCGCTTGGGGGTAAGTCCCTGCGCGGTGAGCGGCAAGCCTTCGCGCTGAACGGGGGTATTCGTCGGCATGAGTAAAGAAGGCCTCGGTTCAATTTGGAACGAAAAAGGATGATGGCTCGGCGAGGAATTTCCCATCCCCAGGGACCTGAGGCAACCCGCCGGCAAGGGCCGGGAGACCTGGCTAGTGCACCCGCGCGTAGGCTCGGAGCCTCCGGAGCATCCGGCGGTCGTTGGTTACCAGGTCCTTGCCTTTGGGCGTCTCCAGGATCTTCGGCATCCCGGCAAAGCGGGGGTCTCTCATGATCCGGCGAAAGGGCTCGGCGCCCAGAGATCCTTCCGCCACCAGCTCGTGCCGGTCCCGCCGGGAGCCGAACGGGGTCTTCGAATCGTTGAGATGCATGCAGCGCAGATGCCGGCGGCCCACCAGCCGATCCCAACGGTTCCACACCTCGTCATAGCCGGTGGCCAGGTCGTAGCCGGCGCTGAAGAGGTGGCAGGTATCGAGACAAAACCCGACCCGGTCACGAACCTCGGGCGCGATTCGTTCTCGAAGCTCGGACAGCTCCTCGAAGCTGCTGCCCAACGCGGTGCCGCTGCCGGCCGTCCCTTCGATGAGAAGCATCACCGTTGGCACCGCGCGCAGACACTGGGAGTAGTTGCGGGCGTTCCGTTCCAGGCCCGTTTCCCGGTCGTCGATGTAGTTGCCCGGGTGCGACACAACCGCGCCAATTCCGAGGGCCAGACAGCGACGCAGTTCGGCGGTGAAAGACGTTGTGGATCTTCGACTTAGGGTGGGATCCGGAGAGGCCAGGTTTATGAGGTACGAATCGTGCGAAACCACGGCTCGGATGTCGCTTTCGGCCAAGCGGTTACGGAATTCCCGCACCACTGGCTCGGCGATATCGGGCTCCCGCCACTGATTCGGTGTCTTCGTGAAGACCTGGATGGCGGTGGCCCCGATCCGGAGCCCGCGCTCCGGAGCCGTGTGGACGCCTCCCTGGGTCGACACGTGGGCGCCGAGGAGTTCGCAGCTGTCTCGTTGCTTTGGAGTCATGCGCGTGCCGGGTCTCCGTCATTGCAGGTATCAGCCCCGATGAGAGAGCGAGTTCTCCTCTTCGGTGACAAGAACTCCCGGCCCGAGGGCATGGAGCGCGCCCTGGTTCGGGCCGGCTTTGCCCTGTCCGAAGGCGCCTCCGCCGGCTCGTCCGACGCGCCCGATCTCGTCCTGGTGACGGCTGGCGACGCGGGAGCCGAGCTCGAGCGCGCCCTGGGGTTCTGCCGGAGCCGTGCCTGGACCGGAGTTCCGGTCATCGCGTTGCTCGGAAGCTCCCTGTCCGGCGGGATCACGCGGGCGCTCTCGCTGGGCGCGGCCGACGCCATCGCCGCCCCGGTCGACCTCACCGAGCTGTGTGCCCGGCTCGAGGCGCGGCTGCGCTCCCGGGCCGAGTTGTTGCGTGCCGCCGGGGCGGGCTCGCTGCAGGCCGAGCTCCTCCTCGCCATCGGCGAGGTGGCCTCGGCGCAGCGTCCCGACGAGATGCTCGAGAAGCTGGTGAACCGAATCGGCGTCGGGCTCGCCGCCAATCATTGCGCCTGCTTGATCCCGTCCACGGATGGCCGGTACGCCCGGGTCGTGGCGGCGCACGACAATCCGACGATGCGGGACCTCAACATCGATCTGTTCCACTATCCCGAAGCGGTCGAAGCCATTGTGTCCGGCCGTTCGGTGCACGCGCCCGAGGTGCTGCGCGACGGCCTCTTCCTGGCGCACCTGGCGCAGTGGCCCGACTCTCCCGAAGTGCGGGAGATCGAGAGCGCCGCCGCGGTGCCGCTCATCACCCACCGCTCGGTCCGGGCCGTCATCGTGATCCGGACCCGCCGGGGCGACCCGCCGTTGTCCGCCGAGCAGGTGGCCTTGATCGAGCAGCTGGTGAATTCCACCGCGGCGCTGCTGGAGCGCGAGGACCGCCGCCTGGAGGACTGGCGCGGGCAGGGAGTCGGGTCGGTGACGGATCCACTCACCGGGTGCGCCACGCCGGAGGCGCTGAACCGCCGGTTGCGGCAGGAGCTCGACCGGGCCGCCCGCTACGGCACCGGACTCGCGCTCGTGCTCCTCGGGATCGATTCGCTGCGCGAGCTGGTGACGCGGCTGGGCCCCAAGGCCGGCGATCCCTTCCTCTCCGAGCTCGGTGCCCTGTTCAACAACGAAGTGCGCAGCCCCGACCTGGTGGCGCGCTACGGCACCGACGAATTCGCGATCCTGCTGCCGGCCACCGGTGCCATGGGCGCGCGGCGGGTGGTGCAGCGGCTGTCGCTGCGCCTCGATACCAGCTCCTGGAGCCATTTTCCCCTGACCCGACGTCCGCGGCTGGCCGCGGGCGTCGCGGTGTTCCCGCATGCCGGCATCGTGCGGATGGAGGATCTCCTCATTGCGGCCGAAGCCGGGCTCCGGGAGGAAAACGGGGGCGCCGGCCCGGTGGGGAGGACGGCCGCGTAGGACGGACAGTGAGGACGGTGAGGACAGTTGGACAAATAACCCGGTCCCACCGTCCCCACTGTCGCCACTGTCGCCACTGTCCCCACCGTCCTCACCGTCGTCTCAGCCAGTCGGTCGGATCCAGCGCGATCTGATTCTCCCCCCGGATCTCGAAGTACAAGTGAGGGCCCTGGTCGGTGTTCTCGCCGCCGACCGTTCCGATCGCCTGGCCCTTCTGCACCGTGTCGTCCTTCTGCACGCTCGCGGCGCCCAGCTGCATGTAGAGCGAGAAGTAGCCGTTGCCATGCTCGATGACCACGGTGAGCCCGTAGGTGCCCAGTCGCTGTACCAACGCCACCCGCCCGCTGGAGACCGCCTTGACTGGAGTGCCCAGCGGCGCCGCGATCCCGATGCCGTTCCGGCGAATCACGGCGCCACTGGGGAGGGTATCGCGTCCGAACCGGAAGAGAATCCGCCCCGCGACCGGCCAGTCGAGCGATCCCAGCTCGGCGGTGGTCAGATCACCGCCGCCGGCTCCGGTGGGACCCGGGGCGGTGGCGCGGCCCGGCCGTCGTGTGCTGAGGGACGCGAGCAGGTCGTTGAGCCGGGCCTCGTCCTTCTCGAGCTGGCTCAAGCGCTGCTGTCCAGCCTCGCTGGACTTCCGGAGTCGGCCCAGGCGGGCCGAACGCTCTTCCGCCAGGGCCTGGTAGCTCCGGAGCTCGCTGGCGCGCTCCTCGCGCCGCCGGTCGAGATCCTCCTGGACGTTGACCAGCTCGCCGCGGCGCTGCCGGATCCGGGTTTCCAGCCGGCGGATGTCTTCGACCAGGGAACGATCCTGGCGGTTCTGGAGGTACAGGTACTTGTAGCGGGTCAGCAGATCGCCGAACGTCTCGGCCGTGAGCAGCACCTGGAAGGTGTGGAGCGGACCGCGCTTGTAGATGTCCACCAGGCGGCGCTGCAGCACCGCGCGGCGGTCGGCGAGATTGTCCTGGGCCAGCGCCAGCTGCTGGCTGGAGCTGCCCAGCTGCTCGCCCAGGCCGCGCATCTGGCGCTCCAGTTCGTTGACCAGCTGATTGGTGACTTCCTTCTGGCGCTCGATGTTGTTGAGCTCCGCGCCGGCGTTCCGCACCTGGCTTTCCAGGCGATCCTGCTCGCGGCGGAGCCGGTCCCGCTCGGCCCGGATGTCTTCGAGGCGCTTACGCGACGCCTCGATGTCGGGCTGCTGGGCCCGGAGCGTGCGCGGGGCCGGCGCAACCAGCACCAGGGCCAGCAGGAGGAGGGATCGCTTCGCTGCGCTCGCGATGACTTTCTTCGTGGCATTGCGAGGGCGTGGAACGCCCGAAGCCATCCCGTCCGCCCGTCCCCGCTCAGACATGCCGGAGGTGCCGGCCGATGCTGAGCAGGCTGCCCAGCAATCCGATGCCGGTGCCGAAGAGCACCATCAGGGCCAGGTGCCGGGCCTCGAAGAAGACCAGGCTGGTTCCCAGATCGCCGGTCGTCTTCCGGAAGATCGCGAAGGTCGCCCAGCACATGAGGATCGCCATGATTCCGCCCAGCACGCCCTTCATCGCGCCCTCGAGCAGGAAGGGCCCGCGGATGAAACGGTTGGTGGCTCCGACCAGCCGCATGATCGCGATCTCGCCGGCGCGCTGCAGCACGGTGATGCGGATCGTCACGCCGATGATGACGATGGCCACGATCGCGAAGGCCAGGCCGATCACCAGCCCCACCACCGCGGCCATGTTGCGCAGCTTGTCGAGCCGCTCCACCCAGTCCCTTCCGTAGCGGACGTCGTCGACGAAGCCGAAGCTCTTGATCCGCTCGGCCACGCGCTGGGCGCTCACCGCGTCCCGGAAGGCGGGGCGCAGCTGGACCTCGAGCGAGGCGGGGAGCGGGTTGGTTTCCAGGTCGCGATAGGCCTCCTTGAACTCGACCAGCTCCGCGCGGGCCCGGGCCAGCGCCTGTTCCTCGCTCACGTAGCGCACCTCCAGGACTTCGGGAAACGCCTGGATGTCCTGGCTGGCCGCGGTAACCGCCTCGGTGGGCGTGCCGCGCAGCACGAACGCCACCACCTCGACCCGTTCGGCCATGGCGCTCAGCGTTGCCCGGAAATTGAGGGCCACCAGGCCGAACAGGCCGACCGTGAAGAGCGAGAATCCGATCGAGGCGACCGAGAGCGCCGAGAGCAGCGGCGCCCGCCGAAAGGTCCGGAGCGCTTCCCGCCAGGGAGAGGACATCCTCATGCCGGGGGCTCCCCGGCCATTTCCTGGCCGCCGTCGAACACGACCTGCCCGGCCTTGAGCTCGATCACCCGATACCCGGTGCCGCGGACCAGCGCCAGGTTGTGGGTGGCCATGACCACCACCGTCCCGCCGCCGTTGATCTGCTGGAGGAGCTGGAAGATTCCCCGGGTGGCCCGCTCATCCAGGTTTCCGGTGGGCTCGTCGGCAATGAGGATCGACGGGTCGTTCACCAGGGCGCGCGCGATCGCGACGCGCTGCTGCTCCCCCCCCGAGAGTTCCTTGGGGTAGGCCCTGGCCTTGGACGCGAGTCCGACCTGGGTCAGCACCCGCATCACCTTGGCGGGGATGGCCTCCCGGCGCGCGCCGGTCACCTCGAGCGCGAACGCGACGTTCTCCTCGATGGTGCGGTACTCGAGCAGGCGAAAGTCCTGGAACACGATGCCGAGCTTGCGCCGCAGCCGGGGCACGTCGTTCGGGGTGAGCTTCCCGATCGGGAAGGTGGAGACCCGGACATCCCCGTGGCTGGGCTTCTGTTCCCCGATGATCAGCGAGAGAATCGAGGACTTGCCCGCGCCGGAATGCCCGGTCAGGAAGACGAACTGGCCCTTGGGGATGTGGAAGGAGACGTCCCGCAGCCCGACCACGCCGTTGGGGTACGTCTTGGAAACCCCCTGAAAGCGGATCACCGGCCCAGCGCCTGCTCCAAATCTGCGATCAGGTCTTCCGGGTCCTCGAGGCCGCAGGACAGCCGGACGAATCCTTCCGGGATGCCGGCTGCGACGAGCTGGTCCGGACTCTGGCCCTTGTGGGAAGTGAACCGGGGATCCGAGACCAGACTCTCCACCCCGGCCAGGCTGGGTGCATGAATGTACAGGCGGAGGCGGCGGAGAAACCGCTCGGCCGCGGCGGCGCCGCCCTTCAGCGTGAGTCCGATCATTCCGCCATACCCCTCGAGCGTCCGGGCGGCTATTTCGTGATCGGGGTGGTTCTCGAGGCCCGGATAGGACACCGTGGTCACGCCCTTGTGCGCGCTCAGGAACCTGGCGACGGCGAGGCCGTTGCTGTTGTGGCGCTCCATGCGGATGGCCAGCGTTTTCATGCCCCGGTCGAGCAGCCACGCGGCGTGGGGATCGATGGCCTGGCCCCAGATCCGCATCAGCCGGATGACCTCCTCGATCACGGAGCGGGTGCCCGCGACGGCGCCGGCGATGATATCGGTGTGCCCGTTGAGGTACTTCGTGGCGCTGGTGATGACCAGGTCGGCGCCGTGCTCCAGGGGACGGAAATTCATCGGGCTCGCGAACGTGGAGTCCACCAGGAGCGCCAGGCCGAACTCCTTCGCGATGCCCGCGATCGGCGCCAGGTCGAGCACCCGGACGGTGGGATTCACCGGTGACTCCACGAAGATGGCGCGGGTGTTCTTCTTGATGGACTTGCGCCAGATCCGCGGCGTGGTCGGGTCCACGTATGTGACGGTGATGCCCAGGCGGCCGAACTCCTCGTCGAACAGCTTGAGGGTTCCGCCGTAGATCCACCGGCTGGTCAGCAGGTGGTCTCCGGGGCGCAGCACCGCCAGGTGGGCCAGTGCCGTGGCGCCCATGCCGCTCGAAACGAAGACGGCATCCTCCGCGCCCTCCAGCATGGCGTACTTCCGCCCCAGACTCACCTGGTTGGGGTTGTTGCCGTACCGGGTGTAGCGAACCTCGCGGTCCGAGCCCACCGCGTTCACGAAGGTGGACGACTGCATGATGGGCGCAACCACCGGCTCGCCTTCCCGCCGGGGCTCGGGTATCCCGTGGATCGCGACGGTGGACCGGCCGAGTCGGGGCAGGCTCATGGCATCGTGAGGGGGCGATAGGTTCCGCCGGCGGCCTGGATCAGCCGGCGCAGGGCGAGCGATTGGAGTGCATCGGCGGCGCGCTCCACCGTCCAGTGGAGCGCGTCGGCGAGCCGCTTCGCGTCGCCGGCGCCGAGCCGCTGGATGGCCTGGAAGGCGGTCTGCACGTCGGGCGTGGTTACCCCCAGCACCCGGGCCGCGGCATCGCCGGTCCCCAGGGACGCCACCGACAATCCATGGCGCTCCAGGACGTGGTCGATCGCGTCGAGATGGCTGTCGGTGATTCCCGAGAGCACCACGTAGTGCTCTTCCTCGTCGGCCACGCGGAGCAGCAGCTTGGCTACCACTTCGTCGGCGCAGCTGAAATCGAGCAGGCCCACGGCGGTGAAGTCGAGCTGGGTGGTTCGATGGCTCGCGCCCTCGAGGGCCTGCTCGATCCGGTTGCGCAGCGCGACACCGGTGGACCGGGTGACCATATCCGAGTAGGGGGTCGTGAGCGTCTCGCGAAGCATCGGAGCCAGATCGATTCGCTGCATCATGGCGCGCCAGCCTCCTGGGCGGGAATGGTGATCTGAACTTGTGAGCCCGGGAAGAACGGGAGGTACTCGGCTAAGGGCTCGTCGTCGTCCCAGGCCGGCACCACCGCCAGCCGGGCGGTGCCGCTCCGGACCGAAATCTTTCCCTGCCACCGTCCAAGGTAACGACGAATGCCCGCCAGGCCTTGCCCCCGGCCGGGATCGCGGAAGCGGCTGATGTTCTGGAGCAGGGCCAGCTCGAGGGCGGCGCCGTCTCCCCAGCGATCGCCCACCTTCTTGGCCTCGGTGGCCTCCAGGGAGCGCCGGAAGCCGATCCCCGAGTCGCTGACCGCGATGACGACCACCTTCCGACCCAGTCGTTTGCGCCAGTTGTAGGTCTGGACCGCCACCCAGCCCCCGGTTCCGGCGTGCTCCACCACGTTCTGGCAGGCCTCCGAGAGGGCCATGGCGAACCCGACCGTGGCCTTCGGGGCCAGGTTGAGCTCCGAGGCGAGGATGCGCTGGGCTCGCTCCTGGATCCGGCCAACCACGTGCATCACGTCTTCCGCGGCGCGGATCGGGGTCACCGGCAGCAGGACGTCGGACGGCGGGTCGGTGGTTCGCTTGGGGACCTTGCCGACCAGCTCGAAGCACTCGGCCGCGGCGTGGAAGAACCCGGCGCGCGCCCAGTAGCTCTTCACGTCGTCCTTCTCGGGAACGGTCAGGCGGGGCGCGGGGAGCCGGGCCTCGGCGATGGCCTGTCCCAGCGTGAGCATGGCGGTGAGCCCGTAGGGCGAGGCCCATTGCGCCGCGCGGGCATCGAAGAGCAATCCCTCGGCGGGCGGCCAGTCGCCGATGCCCGCGGCCAGGACGTCGAGCGTCCTGTCGTCCAGCGAGGGGGGGACGGTCACGATGCGCATCATGGCGCCACCAGCTCACCCCGGAGGTGGCTGGCGAGCCCGGACGCGCCGCGAAACCCGACGTTGCGCGCGGCGGCGCGGTTGCCCGCGGCCACCGCCTCCTCCAGCGATTCTCCGGCGAGGAGCCGGGAAAACACCGCGCCGCCGAACACATCGCCACAGCCGGTGGGATCGGTGGCGCCGAGGACGATCTCGGCAGGGATGAGGGCAGTGCGGACGGCGCCGGCGGACGGTGAGGACGGACGGACAGTGAGGTCAGATTTTGACGTCCCCACCGTCCCCACCGTCCCCACTGTCCTCACCGTCCTCCCGTCCGTCACATACACCGCCCCCCGGCGTCCCAGCGTCACGATGAGCGTCGACACGCCCTGGGCCAGCATCTCGGCCGAAAGCGAGAGCGGGTCCGATCCGAGCAGGTTCATCTCATCCTCGTTGACCTGGATCAGATCGAAGCAGCGAAACCAGCTCGCCGCGTCGGGAAGGGGCTTGGGAATCCGCACCCCGTCGCCGTGCACGCCGAGCAGGAGGGAGTGGAGATCGGCGTAGATCGGGCCGGGGAATCCGTGGCGCAGTGCCTCCGCGGTGCCGAGGCACATCTCGTATCCGGACAGGAAATTCAGGTAGAGCGCGTCCAGATCGCGGACCATCGGGCCCAGCTCGGGCCAGGTCCAGGCGGGCACTCCCCCGGCCATGCGCTCGCAGCGGCGGTCGGCCGACTGGTAGTAGAGCACCACCCGGTTGTTGGGCACCGGGACCTCGATGAAGCGCGCCCCGCTCGCCCGGCGCCGGAGGGTTCCCAGGAACGCCTGGGCCTCCTCCGCCAGGTCCTGCCCGACTTTGATCAGGGGAACGATTTCCCAATCGGCCGGCAGGTGCGCATCGAGGCTGGCGAGGGCGTACGCGATTCCGCCCCACTCCTCGACCACGCCCGCGGCAGGGTCCCGCCCGTGGATCTCGTCCCAGACCAGGGAGCCGATGACGCCGACTCTAGGCATGCTGATCGAGCCACGCCCTCGCGGCGCCCACCACGCCCGCGGTGCCTTCGAGCTGGCCCGGCACGATGCGGCAGGCATCCACCGCCGGCTTGAAGGCCCGCCGCGCCACCTCGCGGCGCAGCGGCACGAAGAGATGGTCTCCCGCCTTGGTGACGCCGCCGCAGACCACCACGACTTCCGGGTTCAGGATGTTGAGCATGTTCGCGATCCCGACGCCGAGGTAGCGGGCGGTGTCGCGCACCAGCTCGTCGGCCAGCGGATCTCCATCCGCCGCGCACTGAAACACCGTTTGCGCCGTGATCCGGGAGACGTCACCCGCCTTGGCGGCCATGGCCGACACCGCGCCGGCCGCGATGGCCTCGACCGCGCGCCGGGCGATGGCCGGTCCCGACGCATAGGCCTCCAGGCATCCGTCGTTCCCGCAGCCGCAGGGGCGCCCGTTGACCTCGATGGTGATGTGGCCGATCTCACCGGCGACGTCGGAGGCCCCGTGGACCAGCTTGCCGTCCACCACGATGCCGCCCCCGATGCCGGTGCCGATGGTGAAGCAGACGGCGTTCCGGGCGCCCCGGGCCGCGCCGACCCAGTGCTCGCCCAGCATCGCGCAGTTCGCGTCGTTGTCGAGGGAGGCGGGCAGTCCGAGGGCGTCGCCGATGCGGTCGCGCAGCGGCATGTTGGTCCAGCGGAGATTCGGAGTGAAGATGACCAGCCCCTTGGCCCGGTTGAGCGGCCCGGGCGCACCGATGCCGACCCCCAGGATCTCCGCCCCGCGGTCCTCGGCGCGGGTCCGGGCGATGACGCCCCGGGCCATGCGGAGGATGCGGTCGATCACGACATCGGAGCCGTCCGGCACGCCGGTGGGCTCGGTGACCAGCCCGCGCGTCGAGCCGCCGTCCTCGGTGACTGCCCCGATGACGATGTTGGTCCCGCCGATATCGATGCCGAGCACGTATTTCATTGGCGCTCCTCGCTGCTGCGCACCGCATCCAGGACCTGCCCCACACTCAACTCCCGCATGCACCGATGGTGCCCGAGCGGACAGACCGCTGGTCCGTGCGACGAACAGGGCCGGCACGGCATGCTGGGGTGCTCCACGATCCGGTCCTGCGCTCCCCGCGGGCCGAAACCAAACCTTGGCACCGTCGGGCCGAAGACCGCGACGATCCGGGTTCCCGTCGCGGTGGCCAGGTGCAGCGGCGCGGAGTCGTTGGTCACCAGCACGCCGGCGCGGGCCAGCACCGCGGCCGCCACCCGGAGCGGCAGCGCTCCCGCGGCGACGTGCACTCCGCTTCTTCCCGCCGCCACGGCGTCCGCCAGGGCGCGATCCTCGGGGCCGCCGACGATGACCACCGGGCCCTCGAGCGCCGCGGTGAGCTCGGCGTAGTACGGCCACCGTTTAGTGCCCCAGATGGAGCCGGGGGCCAGGGCGACGAATCCGGGGCTGATCTTTCGAGTCGCGAGCCATTCGTCCGCCTGGCGGAAGTCGTCGGACAGCAGCCCCAGCGATACCCTGGCCACCGTGCCCGGCGGCGGCTCGCCCAGCGCCAGGATCCGCTCCGCCTCGTGGCCGGCGACGGCCCGCCGGATTCGCCTGGTGTAGCTCCACGCGCCCGGAGCGCCCCCGAATCCGGTCCGCTCGGGTATTCCCGCGATCCGGGCCAGCATCGCGCTGCGGAGCGAGCGGTGCGGGAGATACACCGCCCGGTACCGGTTGGCGCGCAGCTGGCCCGCCAGGCGGAGCAGCCCGATGAGCCCGCGGTCGGCCCCCCGCTTGTCGTAGGTCCACGTGTGGTACACCGCGGGGTGCGTGAAGAGCAGCTCGCTCGCCGCGGGCGTCGTGACCACGTCGACCCGCCCGAACCGCTCGGCCAAATAGTTGAGCAGGCCGGTGGTGAGCACCACGTCACCCAGGAACGCGGTCTGGATGACGAGGATATCGATCTTGCGCGGACTGGTCACCCGTACCGGCCCCGACTACTCCACCTGGAGCACGGCCAGGAACGCCTCCTGGGGAATCTCCACGGAGCCGACCTGCTTCATCCGTTTCTTCCCTTCCTTCTGTTTTTCCAGGAGCTTCCGCTTCCGGGTGACGTCGCCGCCGTAGCACTTGGCGAGCACGTCCTTGCGCAGCGCGGAGATGGTCTCGCGGGCGATGATCTTCTGGCCGATCGCGGCCTGGACCACGACCGCGAAGAGCTGGCGCGGGATCAGCTCCTTGAGCTTCTCCGCCACCTTGCGACCCCACTCGTATGCCTTGTCGCGATGGATGATGACGCTGAACGCGTCAATCTGCTCGCCGTTGATCAGCATGTCCAGCTTGACCAGCTCGCTGGTGCGGTACCCCCCCAGCTCATAATCGAGCGAGGCATAGCCGCGCGAGAGCGACTTGAGCCGGTCGTAGAAATCCAGCACGATCTCGCCCAACGGGAATTCCCAGTGGAACTCGACCCGCTGGGTGTCCAGGTAGTGCATGCCGTTGTACACGCCGCGCCGGTCCTGTCCCAGCTTCATGATCCCGCCGATATAGTCCGCCGGGGCCATGATCCGCGCCTTGACGAACGGCTCCTCGATTCGCGTGATGTTGGCGGGGTCGGGCAGGTGCGAGGGATTCTCCACCACCTGCATCTCTCCGTCGGTGCGGTAGACATGGTACTCCACCGTCGGGACCGTGGTGATGAGATCGAGGTCGAATTCCCGCTCCAACCGCTCCTGGACGATTTCCATGTGCAGGAGGCCGAGGAACCCGCAGCGGAAGCCGAAGCCCAGGGCCGTGGAGGTCTCCGGTT
>JBGPLG010000104.1:0-12623 GCA_041486305.1 Gemmatimonadota bacterium | reverse complement strand
GTTCGCCGGCCCCCGCTAGAAGTGCTCCGGCGGCCGCGGCCCGGTGGAGAACTTCTTCCAGGGGGCCCCCTGCCAGTTGTCCTTGTGCTCGGCGTGACGGGTCCACTCCGGCAGCCTGAGCGCGAGGCGCTCCGAGAGCGCGGCCACGTAGGGCTCGTACATCAGCCGCAGCTCGGACAGGCGGGACCGGGCGGCCTCGGCCCGCAGCCGCTTGCCCGCGGCGCCGAGTTGGTTAACCAGCACGCCCAGCTCCTCCTCGCTCAGGCGCTCCCCCAGCCGCTCCGGCTGGGGCGCGCTGAACACCTGGGCGAGATCCACCGCCGCGTGGCGCGCCATCGCAAACGTCAGCTCGGCCTGCCGGGAGCACGGGCCCTCGCTCGTCACCATCACCACCGCGCTGGTGTCGAGCACCGTGGTGAGCGCAGCCAGCCAGGATTGATTGCCGTGCTGGGACCGATAGTAGGCCAGCACCGGATAGGAGAGGTGGCTCTCGAGGATCTCGGCGGACCAGTGCTCCCATTCCGCCAGCAGCCGTCCCAGGCCCTCCGGATCGGCGCCCATCGGGTGCCGGCGCAGCAGCTCCCCGGCGGTGGGCGGGGATCCCGCCCGCGCGTCCAGCATCGAAATGGCGAGTTCGCGGCGCGAGAAGGCCTGGTAGATGACCGGCAGATAGCCGATGACGATCGCGAGGAAGGCGAACCCGAGCCCCGACTCGACCACCGTGAGCACCTTGGCGATCGCGACCCGGGGGACCACGTCGCCCAGGCCCAGGGTGAAGAAGGTGGTGCCGCTCAGGTAGAGATCGTCGAGGAACCCCGGGGTGTGCCCGGCGATGACCAGCGCCGATCCCGCGGCCCAGTGCAGCATCCCGAAGGCGAAGATGATGCCGACCGCCCAGAGGGCGAGCAGGACCAGCAGCGAGAGCGGCCCGAACCAGCTGAGCACGACTTCGCGGGCGCTGCCGCCGAAGCTTCCCGCGACGCCCTTCCACAGCCGCCAGGAGCCGCGGTAGAACAGGGAGGCAAGCCGGAAGCGGTGCTGGACCCTGCGGGGGAGGATGACGGTCTCGAACGCGTCACCCAGGACGATCAGCAGGAGCGCGCCGCCGACGAGGGCGACCGGGAGTCTCATGCCTCAGAAGATATCGTCCCGCCTTGCCTGCCGCGCACCGGCCTCCCATTCTCGGCCGCTCGGAGCCTTCGGCCCCTCCTTTCTCCCTGCGGCTACCTCCGGGCGCGATCCGCTACTGCGCCCGCATGGTGATCGCCGGGTCGATGCGGGCCGCGCGAAGCGCGGGGAGCCAGCAGGCGGCGATCC
The DNA here is from genome assembly GCA_041486305.1 of Gemmatimonadota bacterium. Classification (GTDB taxonomy): domain Bacteria; phylum Gemmatimonadota; class Gemmatimonadetes; order Gemmatimonadales; family GWC2-71-9; genus JABFSM01. The sequence continues at coordinate 11,306 of JBGPLG010000104.1, read as the reverse complement.
CGATCGCGGCCATCGTCAGCGCCACGGCGATGAAGGTGACCGGGTCGTTCGGCGCGACACCGAAGAGCAGTCCGCGAATGACCCGGGCGGCGAAGAAGGCGCCCACGACGCCCACCACGAGGCCGGCCGCCAGCAGCCTGCCTCCCTCGCGCAGGATCATCCGCTGCACCCGGCCGCTGTCGGCCCCAAGGCTCATGCGGATCCCGATCTCGTTGCTGCGGGCGCTCACGGAAAACGCCAGGACCCCGGCGATCCCGACTGCCGCGATGATCAGCGCCAGGATGCCGAACGACGAGATCAGCTCGGCGTTGAGGCGCCGGGGCGCCACGCTCTGGTCCTTGATCTGCGCCACGGTCAGCACATTCTCGATGGGCGCCCTGGGCGCGATGTGCCGCACGACCGCCGTCGTCGACGCCACCAGGGCGGCCGGGTCGCCGTCGGCGCGGATGATGAGCCCGCCGAAGAGCGCCATCCCCTGTGCGAACGGCAGGAACACCACCAGGCGGGGCGCCGCATCCAGCCCTCCGTCCTGGGTATTGCCCACCACACCGACGATGGTCCGCCATTCGCCGCTGATGGGGGTGAAGCGCAGCACGTCACCGGTCCAGGCGATCCGCTTCCCGAGCGGGTCCTCGTGGGGGAAGAACCGGTCGGCCAGCCGCTGGTTGACGATCACGACCCGGGCCGAGCTGTCTCGATCGGTGGCGGCAAACGGGCGCCCCGAGAGCAGGGGGATCCCCGCGGCGCGGAAGTATTCGGGATTGGCGGTGCGGAGTTCGGCCTGGGGAACCGCGTCGCCGGGCGCGAGCGACTTGTCTTCCGCCTTGACCTCGAAGCTCATCTGCGAGCTCTTGAGCGGCGCGGTCGAGCCGATACCGACATCACGTACGCCAGGGATGGCCCCGATCTCGACCCGCATCCGCTCGTAACTCGCCTTGGCGTCGGCATCGGCCGCGGGACTCATCCGGGCCATCGGGACCAGCGGCACCTGCATCGTGAGCACCTGTTCGGTCTTGAGGCCGGTGTCCACCTCGGACAGCTGCAGCATGGTGCGGGTCAGCAATCCCGCGCCGGCGAGGAGCACGACCGACACCGCGATCTGGGCCACGACCAGCCCGCGCTGCAGCCGCTGCTTCCGGACGCTGCTGCTCATCCGCCGGCCGCCGGCGGAGAGCCAGGAGGCCAGGGTGCCCTCCTTCGGGAGGGAGGCCGCCAGCGAGAGCAGCAGGGCGAGCCCGACCGCGAGGGCAAAGGTGAAGCCCAGGACCGTGAGGTCCAGATGGATCTCGCCGGCGCGCGGGGAGTAGCGCGCGGCGAGCGAGGTGAGCAACCGGACACCGAAGGTCGCGATGACCACGCCGAACCCCGCGCCCAGCAACGTCAGCAGAAGGTTCTCGACCAGCAGCAGCCGCCGGAGCCGGGCCACCCCGGCGCCCATCGCCGCACGGGCCACCAGCTCGTGGGCCCGCCGGACGCCGCGCATCAGGGTCAGGTTCACGACGTTGGCGGCGGAGATGATCAGGACGAACCCGGCCGCGCCCATGAGCAGCCACAGGGTCAGCCGGGCCCGATCCCCGAGCGCTTCTTTGAAGGGGATGACCGCGACGCGGTAGTGGGATCCCGGATCGTAGGCCTCCTTGAACTCGCCCTGCATGCGGGCGTGCACCGCGGTGACCTCGGCCCTGGCCTGTGCCACGGTAGCCCCCGGCACCAGGCGGGCAACCACCTCGGTCATGCGATGGGTGCGGCCGGTGACCATCAGGGCGCTCAGGTGGTGCGGGCTGAACACCATGTTGCCGAAGGCATCCACCTGGTCGGGGAAGAACGGCGCGGGCTGGAGCACCCCGATCACGGTCACCGACACGCCGTCCAGCCGCACCTGCTGGCCGACGATGCCGGGATCTCCTCCGAAGCGCTTCAACCAGTACTGGTGCGTGAGGACCATCACGGGTGGGACGCCGGGACCGTCGTCGCCCGCGCCGGTCACCCTCCCGAGCACGGGGGAGAGCCCCATGACCTCGAAGAAGTTGCCGGTGACCAGGCCCAGGCTCACCCGGACCGCGTCGTCGGTACCCTGGAGGATGCCGGTCCAGGGGGAGTATTCCGCGATGCCGCCCAGCGACTTGGCGCCGGCGCGGAAGTCGCGGATCTCGGGCACCGAAAAGAGGAGGTTGGCTTTCCCCGGCCCGTCCGCCGACTGGCGCAGGTAGACCAGGCGATCCCCGTCATGGTGAGGCAGGGGCTTGAGCAGCACCCCCCGCACCACGCTGAAGATGGCGGTATTGGCGCCGATGCCGAGCGCCAGGGTCAGCACGGCCACGGTGGTGAACCCGGGGCTGTGGCGCAAGGCACGGAATGCGTACCGGACGTCGGCGACGAGGCCCTCGAGCCAGGGGAGCCCGCGCTGATCCCGCACCGACTCGGCGGCCTGGGTGATGCCGCCGGAGGCGAGCAGGGCCTCCCGACGCGCGGTGTTCGGATCCATGCCGCGGCGGATGTTCTCGGCGGTCTCCATATCGAGATGGGCCTGGAGCTCGTCACGGAGGTCGCCGTCCCCGCGGTGCCCGGTGAAGAACCCGGCAATGCGCGCGAGCACCCTGCGGACGGATCTCATGGGGCCTCCCGGCGCGGCGCGAGAAAGGCGGCAATGAGATCGGCGGTTCGATGCCATTCGCGGGCCTCGCGCGCCAGCTGCTTTCGCCCGGCGGTGGTGAGCGCATAGAACTTCGCGCGGCGATTGTTCTCGGACTGGCTCCACTCCGCCTTGACGAACCCCTCCTGCTCGAGCTTGAGGAGGGCGGGGTACAGGGTGCCGTAGTTGAGGGTGATGCGGTGGTTGCTGGTCTCCTCGATGCGCCGGGCCACGCCGTAGCCGTGCAGCGGCCCGAGCGCTTCGAGGGTCTTGAGGATCATGAGGGCCAGGGTGCCCTGCTTCACATCCAGTTTGTCCGCCATATGACCGTCCTATGGGATGCCAATACGACGGTAATGTCCGGCGCCAGGTTTCGCAATGGGAGGAGAGAGGCCGGAACGTTACAACGTTCCAATGGCCGGCCGGGCCTTTCCGCCGGGGGCCCGCGCTCGCGCCGCTGCCCGCGCTGCGGCCGATCGACCTGACAGGGGCGCGGGAGCGTGCTATCGTTTCCGCCGTGAGAATCGCCACCTGGAACGTCAACGGCATCCGCGCCCGCCAGGCGCAGGTCGCGGAATGGCTGCGGCAGGAGCAGCCCGACGTCGTCTGCCTCCAGGAGCTGAAGGCCGAGCTGGCCCAGATCCCCGAGGCCTGCAAGTCGGAGGACTACTGGGCCTACTGGCATTGCCGGCGGGGTTACTCGGGCGTCTCGCTCCAGGTCCGCAAGGACCTGGTCCCGGTCGAGCCGGTGTTCAGCCATCCGGACTTCGACATGGAGTCCCGCATCGTCCAACTCGAGGTCGGGAACCTGGTCATTGCCTCGGTCTACGTGCCGAACGGCGGCAAGGACTTCCCGGCTAAGCTGGCCTTCCTGGAGAGCCTGATCGGCTGGACCCGGCGGCTCCACGCGTCGGGCCGCGAGCTGATGCTGTGCGGCGACCTGAACATCGCCCGCACCGAGACGGACGTTCATCCCCGGGAGCGGAAGGCGGGCGCCATCGGGCAGCTGCCCGAGGAGCGCGCCCTGTTCGAGCGGCTCCTGGGCGACGATCTGGTCGACGTCGGCCGCGCGCTCGATCCGGACAACGAGAATCTCTTCACCTGGTGGGCGCCGTGGCGCAACCTGCGCGCCCGCAACATCGGCTGGAGGCTGGACTACGTGCTGGCCTCGAAGCCGATCGCGGCCCGGGCCACCAGCTGCGTGGTACGCCCGGAGGTGGGCACCAGCGACCACGCCCCCGTGATCATGGCCGCCCCGAAGCTTCCCTGAGCGACCTTCGCCGGGATTGAGGTTCTCGACGACGAACGCCGCCCATTCCGCGTCCTTGTAGGCGGGCGGGTGCGAAGCCGATCGAGTGCGCCCCGAGGGAAGAGCCAATTCTCTCGCAGCGGTGCAGGCCATTCGAGTGATTGCGTCGTCGCCGGTCCGCGCACGATATTGGACCGCCACTCGACGGGATACTCCATGGATGGAACTCGGCAACCGGCCCGGATTCTCTTTGCTGCCGGGATGATCGGCCTTGGAGTTCTCGGCCTGGTGTTCGGCGATTTCGCGATGCAGTGGCAACCGGTTCCCTCGGGGATTCCCGGGCGGGAGGGTCTCGCCTATGCGGCCGCCGCGCTGATGGTGGCCGGCGGCATCGGTCTGCCGTTCCGGGCCAGCGCCGCGTGGTCGGCTCGCATCCTGTTTGGCTATCTCGTGATCTGGTGGCTGCTCAAGGTCCCCGCGGTGGTGAAGGCGCCGCTGGTGGCCGTCAACTGGCTGGGCCTGGGTGAGATTGCGGTACTGATGACCGGTGGGTGGGTGCTCTTCGCCGATCTCGCGGGGCGCCGGGATGGGCGACACCAGAAAGGTGCCCGAGTCCTCTTCGGCCTGGCGCTGCCCGCCATCGGGCTGTCGCACTTCGTCTACCACACCCAGACCGCCGGCATGGTGCCGGCGTGGCTTCCCTTCCGAACCGGCTGGGCCTATCTGACCGGTGCGGCACACTTTGCCGCCGGCATCGGCGTGCTGTTCTCGATCTATCCCCTCCTTGCGGCGACGCTGGAAGCGGCCATGCTGGGCGGGTTCACGCTGCTGGTCTGGGGCCCCGCCATCCTGGCCGCGCCGACTACTCGGCTGCCCTGGACCGCGTTCCTGATCTCCTGGGCCATTGCGGCGGCCGCGCTGGTCGTTGCCGGGAGTATCCCCAGGAAGAGGTAGCCGCCCCGCCCGCTATCGCAGGCCGGTATCGAAGTCCAGATGAACTACCGTCATCGTGCCGGGGCCGACGGTCACCTGTTTGATCTGCGCCGCGGGATCGATGATCGGGGCATCCGAGCCCGGGACCACCCGGTACTCGCCCGGCTCCAGGGACACCGTGAACTCGCCCTGGGCACTGGAGTGGAATGAGGCGACGCGATGGGACCCCTGCCACACGGTAAAGTTGGCGCTGAACGGAGCGGAGCAGGGGATGTCCGGCTGGCAGACCGGAGTCACCGGACCCCGGGTAACCGAACCGGAGAGACCGGTTTCCAGGCCGGTGACCACGTCGGTGCCGCACGCGAACAGCGAGAGGGGGAGAAGGAGGCACCACGCCGCTTTGGACCGCATCACATATACATACCCCGTCGGCGGCCGCGGCGTCACTATCCGTGGTATGCCGTCGCTCCCCCGACCACCGTCCGCACAATCTTGATGACCTTGATCTTCTCCGGCGCCGCTGTGTGGGGATCCTCCGACAGCACCACGAAATCCGCCAGCTTGCCCGCTGAGATCGATCCCTCCCGGTCCCAACATACCGCTCCGAAACCTCCCTGTGCGACGGTTCGTCGGGATTACAGGTCGCTCGCCCCAACTGAAGGACACCGATGATCTACCTGGCAGGCCTCCTGACCGCCGTCGCGGCGCCACCCGTGAACGTCCCGCTGTCACCCGACGCGTGGAGCGCCACCGACAGCATCGAGTTCGTCTCCTACCTGGGCCGCGCGGCCATGCGCATCAACCGGGGCGTCGCTCTGGTGCGTGGGGCGTCGATGGAGAACGGCGTCCTCGACCTCGATGTGGCCGCCGGCGACCGAACCACCTTCATGGGAGTGGTCTTTCGGGCCGCCACACCCCGCTCTTCCAACGTCTTGTTCCTGCGCCCCGGGTCCAGCGGCACCCTAGAGGCCGTCCAGTACGGACCGGCCCTCAACACCCTGGGCGTCGCGTGGCAGGTCTACCATGGCGACGGGGCCAATGCGGCGGTCGAGGTGCTCCGCAATCGCTGGATTCATCTCAAGGTCGAGCTGGACGGGCCGGTGGCGCGAATCTACGTCGATACCGCGACGACGCCCACGCTGGTGGTCCCCCGCGTGGTGGCGTCGGGTGGCGCGGGGCTGGGCGTCTGGGCCGGGCCCTTCGGCCGGGGCGCCTGGTTCTCCAACGTCAGTTACACCGCCGCGCCGGCCTCCGCCCCGAGTTCGCCCCCGGCGCCCCCCGCGGGCACGATCCTCAGCTGGGAGCTCTCCAACACGATCCAGGCCGCTGATTTCACCCCGGCCGCGCTTCCCGACCTCGGTCGGCTCACCTGGGATTCCGTCACCGTGGAGCCGGAGGGGTTCGTCCTGGTCAACCGTTACCGGGAGGCCCCGGTGGGCGGCGTGCCGACCGACGCCACCGGCGCGGTCCTGGTCGACAGCGTGATGACCGGCAGGATGGCCGGCTCGCGGATCGTGTACGCCCGCGCCACCATCACCGCGGCGAACGATGAGATTCGGCGCATGCGGTACAGCTACAACAACGGCGTCGTCATCTACCTGAACGGGCGGCCCCTCGTCTTCGCCATGAACCCCGGCGGGCTGCGCAGCAACCTCGGCGTGATGGCCCACGTCGGCGACGCGGTCTACCTCCCGCTCAAACGCGGCCCCAATCAGATCGTCTTCGCCGTGGTCGATTTGACCGGCGGATGGGCCTTCTCGGCGAGGCTGGACCCCCGGTGAGGGAGGTGGGGCGAGGGTCCTAGGCTTGCGCTACGGGACGCGTGCGATCAGGGAAACCGGCGTTCCGACATCCGTGGCTATCCGGTCCAGTGAATCTTCCCGTGGAGTGCCGGCGCCCCGCCCTCGCAGTGCTGCTCGAATCGCAGGTCGAGCGCCGTGAGAGTGCCGGTGGTATGGGTGATCTGGTCCACGGCGAACCACCCAGTGAGACGGTTGCATCCGCGGCCGTGGCCCGACCATTGGAGTCCGCCCCGAGCCGGGTTGAGGAAGGGGTAGCGGTGCAGGCCGGGGTAGTACCCGGCTTCGAGCCGATCGAGCCCGACCATCCCCTGGAAATCCCCGAACCAATCCACCCCGTTGATCACGACCGCCACGTGGCCCCCGTTCCCCGTGACGGCGATCGTCGCATTGGCGGGGGTGTAAGTGAACGCATCGCCCCCGCCGATGAAATCACCGAAGTCGCTGGCGAGATAGACGTAGGTCCCGGAGGCCGGCGTGGTCCCCGCCGCGGGTTGCCAGATCGAGGCGGGCACCGGGACGACCGGCCCCGGCGGCTTGGAGGCGTCGTCCGCGCGCCAGTGGATCGTCCCGCGGAGCGCCGCGGTGCCCCCTTCGCAGTGCTGCTCGAAGCGCAGATCGATCGCGGTCAGGGAAGCGCTGGCGTAGGTGAGGCTGTCGATGGTGAACGAGCCGACCAGGCTATTGCAGCCGCGTCCTTCGCCGGACCAGCTGAGGCCGCCCTGCGCCGGATCGTGGAAGGGGTACCGGCCCAGCGCGGAGTGAGTGCCCGGCTGGAGCTGGGTCTGGCCATCGGGCAGCTGGAAGGTGCCATTCCATCCTTCGTCGCCCTCCACCTCGACGGTGAGGCGGCCCCCGGTGGCGGTCACCGAGAGGATGGCGTTCGCCGGGCCATACGAATAGCTCAGCCCGGCGCCGATGTAATCCCCGCCGTCGCTCTGGAGCCGGACGAAGTTGGGGGCCGGACCGTTGGGCTCGGTGGGCGACCCGCACGCCACCGCACCCGCGGCGGCAATGCAGAAGAGCAGGGGACGACTCATCCGGCTGGATCGCATCCGTATCCGATGATGGCTTCCCCCGAACCCTACCTCACTCCCGCGTCCGCAGCAATCGCGCCCGGCCCGTTCCGGACCTAGCTTCCAGATTCCTCCATCGGCCACCCGACCATGTCCCGCTTCTCTCTGGGCGCCGTCCTCCTGCTGTCCGCACGCCTCGCGAGCGCGCAGCAGCCCGATCCCCCTGGCGCGCTCCCTTACGACCTGGCCTTCGATCTCCACCAGTTCCTCTCCAGCACCGCCGTCGCGGTGACGGCGGATGGCAAGCGAATCGCCTGGGACGTGCGACGCCCCCCGCCGGACAGCAACCTCAACGCCCGCTTCCTCTCCAACGGCACCCCGACCTCAGTGGTCGGCAGCCGGATCTCGATCGCCGATCGGTCGAGCGGCCGCACCCTCGACGTCTGCCCCGGCGGGAATTGCTGGCGGCCGTCCTGGTCGCCCGATGGAGCCACCCTCGCCTTCTATTCCGATTCCGGCGGCCCGCCCCAGCTCTGGGTCTACGAATTCGCTCGAGGACGCGCACGGCGCCTGAGCGACCGCACCGTCAAGGCCAAGCTCTGGACCGGCGACGAGCCCCGCTGGAGCCCCGACGGCCGGCAGATCCATGTCCCGCTGGCGCCCGAGGGCGAATACCACTCACCGGTGGCTCCGGCCGACCGCCCCGCCGCCAAGGCAACCCCGGCCCCGGGCGACGCCCGCGTGACGGTGCTCGCGAGCGGGAGCGAGCTCAAGGCGCAGCCCGCGGAAGAGAAGCGCCCGGCGCCCTGGGCCGCCCACTTCGCCCGGGAGAACCTGGCCGCGCTGGCCAGCATCGAGCTCCGCACCGGCCGGGTGAGCGTGATCGTGCCGGCCGAAGCCACGCCCAAACCCAGCGTGCTCCGGCTCTCCGCCTCGGGCCGTTGGCTCACCTATCTCTCGGTCTTCAAGTTCCTCACCGACACCAGCCAGACTTCGCCGATGGATCTCGCAGTGGTCCGCGCCTCGGGCGGCACGCCGTGGGCCCTCGCCGAGAATCTTGAGCTGCTGAGCGACTATCATGGATTCAACTACGCCTGGCACCCGAGCGAGGACCGGCTGGTGTACCTCAAAGACAAGGCGCTCTGGCTGGTGGACTTCGATTCCGGCGCGGGCCCCTCTCCTCCTCACCGGCTCGGTGCCTCGCTTGGGAAGCTTGCGCCCACCGTCAATTGGTTCACCCGGGACGGGAAAGCGGTGGTGGTGGGCATCGACCCCTGGGACGACAAGAACTATCGTGACATCCGGCCCCGGGGCTTCGCGGTGGTGCCGCTCGATGGGGGCACACCGCTGCGCTTCGCGCTGGACGATTCGCTCTGGCTGTTCCGGTCCATTGTGAAGGCCGACGAGCGCACCGTGTGGCAGCCCGACGGCGCCTCGATCACGCTCGAGCTGGAGGAGCGGGCCACCGGGCAGCGCGCCATCGTGCGATTCGACCCCGCGAGCGGGAACAGCACCGTGTTATGGAAAGGCCTCGCGCGGCTGGACCATCTCACCGGCGGCGGCAGCCACGAGTTCGTGGTGGGCACCTACGAGGACCTGGGCACCCCGCCCAACCTTTACCGCTTCCCCGCCGACTTCTCCTCCAAGGAGCGGGTCTCCCACATCGAGCCTCGGCTCGACGGCGTGAGCGTGGGGACCGCCGAGGCGGTGGAGACCACGGTGCCGATGTACGACGGGACCCTGGGGAAGGCGCGGACCGCGATCCTGCTTCCCGCCGGCGCCAAGCGGGGTGACAAGCTGCCCGCGATCGTGATGATGTATCCCGGGAGCGACGCCTCCCGGCAGGCGGCGGAGTTCGGCGGTGGGAGCGACGTCACCCTGCCGACCGCGCTGTTCACCAGCCGGGGCTGGGCCGTGGTGCTGGCCAGTCTGCCGCTCGGCCCCAGCAAGGAGGCCGGCAACCCGATGCAGGAGATGACCGACCTGCTGCTGCCGCAACTCTACCGCCTGGCCGAGCTGGGCTACATCGATTGCGGGCGGATGGCGCTGACCGGGCAATCGTTCGGGGGATACGCCACGGCGGCCATCATCAGCCGCACCAACATTTTTCGGGCGGCGGTCGCCGTGTCGGGGATCTACGACCTGCCGGGCACCTACGGCCACATGGACCAGAACTTCGCGTCGTTCTGGATCGGCTGGAACGAGGGTGGGCAGGCGCGGATGGGAACCCATCCCTGGGCGAGCTTCAAGCGCTACATCGACAACTCGCCCTACTACCAGGCCGACAAGATCTTCACGCCGCTGCTGATCGTGCACGGCTCGGACGACTTGTCCTACGATGACGGCCAGAAGCTCTTCACCGCGTTGCGGCGCCTGGACCGGCCGGCCCAGTTTGCGTCCTACAAGGGGCAGGGGCACGTCATATCGGAATGGAACCGCGCCGCGGCGGTGGACGCGGCGCGGCGGATGGTGGAGTTTTACCGGCGCAACCTCGGCGTCGCTCAGGCCAGGGAGTAGAGGAAGTCCACGTACGATTTCACCGCGCCGTCGATTCCCGCGACCTTCGGATTGGACGCCTCGATGATGTAGTACTCGTCCGGTGCATGGGCCCCGCCCCCGTGGCCCAGCCCGAACTGGCCGGCCGGCAGCTTGAGCGGCTCTCCGGTAAATGTCACCCCGGGCCACGACCCGGCCAGCCGGGGCCAGAGCAGCGGGTCGACCCCCGATTTCCGGTAGGTCGCGACCATCGCCTGGACCAGCTTCGACTCGGGGTCGGTCTCGGTCGGGTCGTACCCGCCCGACATGTTCACCTCGATGTCGCCGAACCCGTGGTTCGCCAGGTGGGCCTTGAGCAGGTCGAGGGTTCCCTTCGCGGTCATGTCGGGCACCAGCCGCATGTCGATCTTCGCCACCGCGCGGTGCGGCAGGATGGTCTTCCCACCCATACCGGTATAGCCCCCCACCAGTCCCTCGATGTTGATGGTCGGCTGGGAAACCAGCCGGACCTGCGAGTCGTGCCACGACTCATCGCCGAACCAGCGCTCCACGCCGAGCGCCCGCTTGGTACCGGCCTCGCTCTTCTTGGGGATCGCCGCCTCGAGGATCTGCTGCTGCTTCGCGCTGAGGGGCCGCACCTTCTCGAAGAAGCCCGCCACGGCCGGCGTGTGGCCGTCCGGCTTCACGAGGGTATTCAGGGCCTGGACCAGGTGCCAGACCGGGCTGTCGATCGCGGCCTCGTAGCTCGAGTGGACGTCGAGCTTCGGGCCGTGGCCCCACTTCTCCCCGGTGGAGACCAGCTCCAGCTCTACCACGCCCTTGGCGCCCAGGTTGACCTCGACCGACCCGTCCGGAGATTGGCTGCCCAGCGGGATGATGATACCGACGCACTTCCGCAGCGCGGCCTCCACCTCCGGCTTGAAGACGATCTGCCGGAAGCTGGGCGATCCGATCTCCTCCTCGCCCTCGCACACCAGCACCACGTTGACCGGGAGCTTCTTCCCGGCGGCCTTGAAGGCGTTGAGCGCCGCGAGGAACGCCGTCTGCGGCCCCTTGGTGTTGGTCGCGCCGCGGCCGACGATCACCTTGCCGAAGCCCGGCTTGTCGACCAGCCTCGACTCGAGGGGCGGGGAGCTCCACTCGGCGGGATCGTACTGCTTGACGTCGTACATGAAATAGAT
>JBGPLG010000103.1:0-12660 GCA_041486305.1 Gemmatimonadota bacterium | reverse complement strand
GTCTGGATGAGCTTCATCACCCAGATCCTGCTGCTGCTGGCGTTCCCGGTCATCACCATCGCGCTGGTCTTCCTGATGATGGACCGGCACTTCGGGACCCACTTCTTCATTCCCGACGGCGGGGGCGACCCGATCCTGTGGCAGCACCTGTTCTGGATCTTCGGGCACCCCGAGGTCTACATCCTGGTCCTGCCCGCCTTCGGCATCGTGTCGGAAGTGCTGCCGGTCTTCTCGCGGAAGCCGCTGTTCGGGTACACCGCGATGGTGTTCAGCGGGGCGTTCATCGCGTTCCTCGGCTTCGGGGTGTGGAGCCACCACATGTTCGCCACCGGAATGGGGCCCTTCGCCGACTCCTTCTTCGCGCTGTCGACCATGCTCATCGCGGTGCCGACCGGGGTGAAGATCTTCAACTGGATCGGGACCCTGTGGGGCGGATCGCTGCAGTTCAAGACCCCGCTGTACTTCGCGCTGGGTATGATCTCGATGTTCATCATCGGCGGGCTCTCGGGGGTCATGCACTCGTCGCCCCCGGCGGACCTGCAGCAGACCGACACCTATTTCGTGGTGGCCCACTTCCACTACGTCCTGTTCGGGGGCTCGATCTTCGGGCTCACCGCGGGGGCCTACTACTGGTTCCCCAAGATGTTCGGCCGGATGCTCTCCGAGACGATCGGCAAGTGGCACTTCTGGCTGATGTTCATCGGCTTCAACGTGACCTTCTTCCCGATGCACTTCCTGGGGCTCAACGGGATGCCGCGCCGGGTGTACACCTATCCCGCCGGACTCAACTTCGAATTCTGGAACCGGATTCAGACCTACGGCTCGCTGCTGCTCGGCGTGTCCTTCCTGGTGTTCATCTACAACCTGTGGCAGGCCTCGCGGCGGCCCGCCGACGCGCCGGCCGACCCGTGGAAGGGCGCCACGCTCGAGTGGCTGATTCCCTCGCCGCCGCAGGAGTTCAACTTCGGCGAGGTGCCGCCGGTCAACAGCTCGATGCCGGCGTGGGACCTGCGCCGGGCCGGGGGCGGCCGGCTCCCGGAGCCCCAGCGGGTGAGCGGAGCGGGAATCCACATGCCGCGGCCCTCCATCTGGCCGCTGATCGCCGCGTGCGGGGTCCTGGGCGTGATCGGCAGCGTGCTCTTCACCGAGGTCTTCTCGTATTGGTACGTCATCACGCTGAGCGGGGCGGCTGTCCTCTTCTACGGCGTCTACCGCTGGGCTTTCGAGCCGGCGTTCTGATCAGGAGATCTCTATCGTGTCCGACGCCGCCGCCCACGCCATAGAGCACCACACCTCGACCGGGATCGACAGCCGGAAGGTGGCCATCTGGACCCTGATCGGGTCGGAATGCCTCTTCTTCGCTTCGCTGATCTCGACCTACCTGGTCTACAAGGGCAAGAGCCTGATCGGCCCGCTGCCCCATGCCGAATCGCAGTGCATGCTGCACGGCGTGATGCAGAAGTGTGAAGGGATGTTCGAGATCAAGCTGGTCACCACCGGCACGGCCATCCTGCTGTTCAGCTCCTTCTTCGTGGTGATGGCGCTCTACGGCGCCCAGAAGGGGAACCGGAAGATGCTGGTCGGCTGGCTCGCGGCCACCGTGATGTGCGGGCTCTTCTTCGTGAGCATGCAGGTGTACGAGTTCACCCATTTCTTCCACAAGGGGATGGGGTACGGAACCAATCTGTTCACCTCCACGTTCTACACGCTGACCGGCTTCCATGGCAGCCATGTGAGCGTCGGGGTGATCTGGCTCTCCACGCTCCTGGTGCTCGCGATTCGCGGCAAGCTGCCTCCCGAGAAGTCGCTCAACCTGGAGATCGCGGCGCTCTACTGGCACTTCGTGGACGTGGTCTGGATCGTGATCTTCCCCGTCGTCTACCTGATGAGGTAACCCGCATGGACGCCCACGCCCACGCCCCCGCGGGGGATCACGCGCACCCGACGCCCGGCCTGTACTTCAAGGTCGCGCTGGTGCTCTTCGTGCTGACGGCGCTGGAGGTCATGGCGTTCGAGGCCGGCCACGGCGGCCTGGGCGCCGGCCTCCGCCCGATCATCGAGCCGATCGTGGTGGAGCTGCTGCTGGTGCTCTCGGCGGCCAAGTTCGCGCTGGTGGCGATGTTCTACATGCACCTCAAGCAGGACGCCCGGTTGCTCAGCAACCTGTTCGTCTTTCCGATCATGCTCGCGGCCACCATCATCATGGGGCTCATTGTCCTGCTGCAGTACTGGCGGACGGTCGGAGCGCGCTAAGGCGCTAAGGCGCTAAGACGCTAGGAAGACGCAAGCACGCGAGGTCACCGCACAACCGAGATGGAGCGTCCTTGCTGGTTCCCGCGGTGATCGGCCAGAACCCCGAGACATTGCCCTTCGCACCCGAATGGTCGATCCATCCCTCCGTAGTGATCGGTGTCGTCCTGTTCGGCGCCCTCTACTTCTACTGCATCGGCCCGCTCCGCCGCCGCCACGGTCTGGGTCCTCCCGCCGAGCCGTGGCGACCCCTCTGCTTCGCCCTGGGGCTGGTCGTGATGCTGGTCTCGCTCAACGGGCCGATTCATGACCTGAGCGATTCATATCTCTTCTCCGTCCACATGGCCCAGCACCTGCTCCTCACCATGGTGCTGCCCCCGTTGCTGATCGCCGGAATGCCCGGATGGCTGGTCGACGCCGCCGCGCGCGCGCCGCTGGTGCGCGGTGTGGCACGGATCCTGACCCATCCGGTGGTGGCCGGAGCGCTCTTCAGCGGGGTGCTGCTGGTCTGGCACACGGTCGACGCCTACGACCTGATGATGCGGAACCACAACGTCCACGTGGTGACCCATCTGACCTTCATGATCACTGCGGTGCTGCTCTGGTGGCCGGTGACCAGCGCGTCGGCGGTCCTGCCGCGGCTTTCATCCGGCATGGGGATGCTCTACCTGTTCCTGGTCCAGATTCCCATGCAGATCCTGGGCGCCATCATCACTTTCGCGGACGCCCCGCTCTATCGGTGGTACTTCTCTGCCCCCCGCACCTGGGGACTGTCTCCCCTTGACGACCAGAAACTGGGCGGCCTGCTGATGTGGATCCCCGGGAACCTGTGGATCTGGGGGGCGATGAGCGTGCTGTTCTTCGCGTGGGCGCGCAAGGAGAGGGAAGAAGAGTCGGTAGGTCGCTAGGTCGACCTACCGACCTGCAAACGTATCGCAGTCCACCAGCCGCCCGCCGCGCACCCCCCGCTTGAACCAGCTGGTCCGCTGCTCGGCCGAGCCGTGGGTGAACGACTCGGGATTCACCCGTCCGGTGGACATCCGCTGGATCCGGTCGTCGCCCACCGCGGCCGCGGCGTTCAGTCCTTCCTCGACGTCCCCGGTCTCCAGGATGCCGTGCGCCGCCGCAGTGTGTCCCCACATGCCGGCATAGCAATCGGCCTGCAGCTCCATTCTGACCGAGAGTGCGTTGGTGTCGTCGGGGCGCCGCCGCATGGCCGACCGCACCTCCGCCTCGGTGCCCAGCAGCACCTGCACGTGGTGGCCGATCTCATGGGCCAGCACGTAGGCCTGGGCGAAGTCTCCCGGCGCGCCAAACCGGTCCCTGAGCTCCTGATAGAAGCCCAGGTCCACGTACACCTTGTTGTCGCCGGGACAGTAGAACGGGCCGGTGGCCGCCTGGGCAAACCCGCAGGCCGATTCGATGGCGTCGCGGAAAAGCACCAGGTGGGCGTGCCGATACGCCACCCGGGTCTGGCGGGGTAGCTCGGCGTCCCAGGTGGTCTGGACGCTGTCCAGCACCGCTCCCACGAACTCCTTGAGCCGCTCTTCGCCGGCCGAGCTCTCGATTGGGCCCTGGGCCGGTGCGGTCGGATCGTCGGAGCCTCCACCGGCCAGCAGGGTGAAGAAATCCCGCTTGAAGATCACACTCAGCACCAGGACCACCAGCAGGCCGCCAATTCCCAGGCCTCTCCCGCCGAACCGCATTCCGCCGCCGCCGCTGCTCCCGCGGCGGTCCTCGACATCCGGGCTGTTTCCTGGCGACCAGCGCATGGTCGGCTCCCTGGATCTATTGTGACCCCGACCCGGCGGCGTCCAGGAGGATCGCCCCCGCGACGGTGGTTTCATATCCGCTCCGGCCGCGGTCGCCGAACAGTATTCCGGCGGCGTGAATCAGCGCGTCCGCCTCGGCGCCTTCCCAGTCTTCGAGGTCGAACCGCTGGGGCGGTAGGCTCTCGTATTCGGGGTAGTCCCCCTGGATCGGGCAGGCGTTCTCGATCACCTGTCCGTCCGGAGTCTCGAGTCCCAGCCCCATCAGCCGGCAGATCATTGGACGATGCTGGTAGACCCGGCACGCACCCGCCGAGTCCAGGGCGGGGCAGGGCTGCTCCTCAAAGGCCTCCACCAGGGCATCGAAACGCTCCTCGCCCAGGGCCGTGATGTCCCAGGGCGTGATCAGCCCGGGCTCGATCCGCCGCATCGCGGCGATCTGGGATTCGGCCCGATTCCGGACCTCGGCGCGGGCGCCGGCGGGGAGCGCCCGGACCGCGTCCCGGACCTGGAGCGCATCGGCGGCCGAGATGTCGAAGGGGCCGTGACAGCAGGCGGAGCAGCCGGCGCGGCAGGGAATCACCCCGGGATTCCGCGCCCGCACCTCGGCTTGCCAGGCATCGATGCCCGCCAGGAGCGCAGGATAGTCGTCGGGGAGGGTCACGTGACGCGGGAGCGCCTGAAGGCGTCAGATCCGGCTGGCGCGAACGATTCCGACAGCCAGGCAGGCCCATCCGCCCAGGAACGCCGCGCCGCCCATCGGGGTGATTGCGCCGAAGGTGGACTTGCCGGTCAGCGCGAGAAGATAGAGGCTCCCCGAGAAGAGCACGATGCCCATGATGAAGAGACCACAGCAGAACCGGAACAGCCTGGTCGGGTGTCTGGTGAGCAGGCGGGCCGCGACAATCAGCGCGAGCGCGTGGTACATCTGATAATTCGCGGCGGTCCGCCACAGGTCCAGCTCCGCGGCGACGAGCCGGTCTCGGAGCAGGTGGGCACCCAACGCTCCGGCGGCCACTCCCAGCCCGGCCAGCACCGCCCCCGTCGCGAGGACGTACTGCCCTTCGGGCCTCCCGTCCCTCGAGTGGTGGGTCACGTCCCGCCGACCGTGCCGGGTCCCTCCACCCCCATGCCCATCGCGTGGTATCCGTTGTCCACGTAGACCACGCTGCCGGTGATTCCGGCCGCCAGCGGGCTGGCGAGGAAGGCCGCGGTGTGGCCGACGTCCATCGCTTCGAACTCCCGGGTGAGCGGCGCATTGGCCCGGGAGTACTCGATCATCCGCTGGATCAGGCCGATGGCAGTGGCCGCCCGCGACGCGAGTGGTCCTGCGGAGATGGTGTTGACCCGCACCCCGAACCGCCGGCCGGCCTCGTAGGCCAGCGTGCGGGTATCGGATTCCAGCGCCGCCTTGGCCGCGGACATGCCTCCGCCGTACCCGGGGATGACCCGCTCCGACGCCATGTAGGTGAGCGAGAGAAAGGAGCCGCCCGGCCGCATCAGCGGGGCCAGGTGACGGACCATCGACACGTTGCTGTACGCGCTCACGCTCACCGCGTCGAGATAACCCCGGCGGCTGGTGTCGAGCAGCGCGTTCTTGACCTCGGGCCCGTTGGCCAGGCTGTGCACCACGATGTCGAGCGACCCATGGCCGAAGTCTTTCACGATCTGGTCGGTCATGCCCCGGATCGAGAAGTCGCCTCGTTCCTTGTACCGCTTGCTCTCGCGGATCTCGGCGGGGGCATCGTCCAGGGTGTCGAATGCCGCGTCGAGCGGGTAGATCCGCTCGAACTCCATGCTGCGGCCGTCGGCGAGCCGCAGCGAGTCCGTCATCTTGCCCCGCTCCAGCAGGTTCTGAAAGATGTTCATCGCCGGAGGCCAGGTGCCCACGCATACCGAGGCCCCTGCTTCCGCGAGCGCCTTGGCGATCGCGAAGCCGAAGCCGCCGTCATCGGCGACTCCGGCGATCAGCGCTCGCTTTCCGGCCAGGTCGATTGCAAGCATCTCCGGGCCGGGCTATCGGTTCGGGTTGAGGATCCGGCCGATCCGGATCGCGAGGTCGTGGTAATGCGCCTTGATCAGCGGATTCGCGGCCCGGGTCGCCGCCGCGCCGCACTCCCGCTCCAGGGTCTCCAGCTCGGCGCGGGCCAGGGCGCGAATGTCCGACTGGCTCACGTTCATTCGCGGGAAGAACGCGAGGAACTGGGCCGGAATGTTGGCCGGCGGAGCCGGCGGCTCCGAGGTCATCAGGAAGCTCATCCGGTCGATGTAGCCGCGCTGCAGGTTCCGGCGGTAGGTGTCGGGCGCCGGCCCTCCCGAGAGATCGCCGAACACGCCGCGCCGCACGTCGTGGAACAGGTCGCTCAGCGAGTAGGCCCGGTCTCCGAGCCGGGCCTGCTGCTCGATGAGCCGGCCCATCCTCACCGGGTCCAGCAGGCTGTTGAGCGAGGTCACCTGGCGGGCCCGCACCCGCTCCACGATGCCGTTGTTCTCCAGGCGACCGAGGATCTCCGGATCGATGATCCAGGTCGGGGTGGTGAAGACGTTCTCCGACAGCCAGGCGACCGCGCCCTGCTGCCGTGCCTTGGGAACCGTCTCATAGACGGTGCCTGCCTGGTCGGAAGACTTCCGGACCTCGTTGACGCCGCCCACGATCGTGGTGACGTGCCCGGTGTACCGGGCCCACTGCCCGACCACGTTGTCGTAGAGCTCCTGCAGCTCGCTGTAGTCTTCTCCCGGACTCGTGGTCCAGGCGCGGAGCTGGGGCATGATCCGCTTCAGGTTGGCCAGCCCGTAGTTGCTGGCCTTCACCCCGTCGTCGCCCAGGTCCTCGGTCTGGGCGCTGGGGTCGACCTGGCTGGGGTCGCCGAAGCGGTAGATCGGATCGCCCTCGTGCTCCTTGATCCAGCGGTCGAGGGTCGGCTTCTCGGCGTCGGGGCCGGCCACGCCGGGAATGGGGCGATACCCCCACCTGATGGCGTAGATGTCGTACACGCCGATCCCGGGGTAGTAGGAGATCCCGGTGTCACCCGGCTGGGCCACGTAGTTGAATCGGGCGTAGTCCATGATGGCCGGCGCGGTGTGCATCCGCCGGGTGAAGCTGCCGGACCGGAGCGAATCCACCGGGTAGGAACTCGACGCCTTCATGTTGTGCGGGAGCCCCAGCGTGTGCCCCACTTCGTGGGAGGACACGAAGCGGATCAGCTGGCACATCAGGGCGTCCTCGAACTGGGACCGCCGGGCCGCCGGATTGACCGCGGCGGTCTGGATCAGGAACCAGTTCCGCAGCAGGCTCATGACGTTGTGGTACCAGCCGATGTGCGACTCGAGGATTTCCCCGGTGCGCGGATCGCTCACGTGGGGACCATAGGCGTTCTGGATCGGGGAGGCGAAGTACCGCACCACCGAGTAGCGCGCGTCCTCCAGCGAGAACTCGGGATCCTCCTGCGGGGTCGGCGGGTCCTTCCCGATGATCGCCTTGCGGAACCCGGCCGCCTCGAACGCCACCTGCCAGTCGTCGATCCCCTGCTTGATGCAGGAGCGCCACTGCACCGGGGTGGCCGGATCGATGTAGTACACGATAGGCTTGACCGGATCCACCAGCTCGCCGCGGGCGAAGGCGGCGGGGTCCTTGGGCTCGAGCCGCCAGCGGGAGATGTAGCGGCGAACCTCGGACTTCTGCACCGGGCGGCCGTAGTCGGTCTGCTGGACGCCGAAGTAGCCGACCCGGTCGTCGTTGAGCCGGGCCATCATCGGCCGCTCCGGCAGCATCAGCATCGACTGGTTCATCTCGAGCGAGATCGTGCCGGTCTCGGCGTTGGACGGCGCGAGACCGGCGCCGTAGGTCAGCACATGCCGCGCCTCGATATTGGTCGGGAAGCTGTGGATGGCCACGACATAGGAGCGGGCCGGGTCGAGCGTCCGCACCTGGTACTGGGTCCGGCGCTGCTGGGACAGGCCGAGCACCGGGACGTCGGTCGTGAACATCGGGGTGACGTCGATCACCACGGCGCTGGAATCGGGCTTGAAGGCGGCGATCGGGAAGGCGAACAGCACCGGCTCGAAGTTGGAAACCCGCACCGCCATCGCGATGGGGAGGGAATCGGCGGCGACGTTGTCGTACGCCACGTAGCGCAGCAGGACCCGGTCCCCCTGGCGCTGCCACCGGACCACCCCCTCGTTCTCTTCCTCGCCCCCGAACCCGACATTCTGGGGCGTCTTGGTGCGGCGGGTGACCAGGAGCATCTCCTTGTCGTAGAGCCGGACCGGGATCTCGTAATACCACTTGTCCGCCACCTGGTGCACCAGGAAGAGCCCGGAATCGGAGCGGGCCTTGTCGGTGATGATCTCCTTGTAGGGCCGGGGACCGACCGGAGGTGTGCCGGGGCCGCCGGGGCGCGCACCACCCGCGGGCGCACCTCCGGGGGCCTGTCCCGGGGGCGTGCCCGTCGCCTGCCCCCCCGGGGCGGGCGCCGCGGTGGTGGTTGGTGCAGGGGCCTGCGCGGGCGCAGGACCCGCCGCCTTGGTGGCGCAGCCGGCAAGGGCGAGCAGAGCAAGGAGCCCCGACCGGGGGCCTGGAGAAGTGCGCAGCATGGATGTCCTCGTGGGGGTCAAGCGGTGAAAGAAATCCTTTTTCGCCAAGAATTGCCAGCGGAGGTAATATCGGGCATGACATGGTTCATGTATCAGGGATGGCGGGACCTCCTCTTCATGAGCTGGCCCGTCCCCGCCGCCGACCTGGCCAGGCTCCTCCCCGCCGGGCTCCCCGTGGACACTTTCGAGGGGAGCGGCTGGGTATCGCTGGTCCCCTTTCACATGAGCCGTCTCCACCTCCGCTGGCTGCCGCCGATTCCCGGCACCGGCAGCTTCCCGGAGATCAACCTGCGCGCCTATGTCCGGGTGCGGGGCGAGCCGGGGGTGTTCTTCTTCAGCATCGACGCCGATTCCCGGCTCGGCGCGATCGTGGCCGGGCTGGTGTTTCACCTGCCCTTCCGGGACGCGGCGATGTCGCTCACCGAGAGCAATGGCACCTGGAAGATGACCAGCCGGCGGCGGGGACCGGCCGACTCCCGGTTCGTCGGGTCCTACCGCGCCGCGGGTCACCTCCGGGTCCCGGCGCCGGGCACCCTCCCCCAATTCCTGCTGGAGCGCTACGCCTCGTTCCAGCCGGCGCCCCGCGGCAGGCTCTACCGCGGCCCGCTGCAACACTCGGATTGGCGCTACCAGGATGCGGAAGCGGAGGTGGAGGTCAACACCCTGGTGACCTCGGCGGGGCTGGCGCTGCCGGCGAAACCGGTCTGTCACTTCTCGCCCGGCGTGGACACCTACGTCGAGTGCGTGGGCAAGGTGGATCGAGAGTCCGCCTGATGGGGTTCTGCAATCGTCTGCCCTGGCTGGTCGGGCAGCGGGAAGAAGATCTGCTCTTTCTCCACTGGTCCCTGAGTCCGGACCTGGTTCGCCCCCTGGTCCCGCCGCAGCTCGAGCTGGACCTTCGGGACGGAGTGGCCTGGGTGACCATGATTCCGTTCCGGATGGCGGGCCTGCACGCCCGCTTCCTTCCGCCCATCCCGGGACTCTCGACCTTCGCCGAGGTGGACTTGTTTACCTACGTGCGGGCCGGTGGCGAGCCCGGTGTCACCTGTCTCCGGATCGACGCCGCGACGCTGGTGGGTACCTGGGTCGGACGGTTCTTCTCGCTGCCCTACCATCACTCGCGGGTTAAGCTCGAAGCCGAGGGAGAGTGGCGCCGATTCACCAGCCGAGGCTGGCCCACGCCGCGTGGCATCGTGCCCGAGCTGTCGGTGCGCTACCGGCCCGCCGGCCCGGAACACACCGCCGCCCCGGGCTCGCTGGCGCACTTCCTGGTGGAGTGCTTCACCATGTTTTCCGTGACGCGGGGCGGGCGGGTGCTGGCCGCCCGGGAAACCCGCCCGCCCCGCGTGATCCAGGCGGCCGAGGCGAGGCTGGACACCAACACCCTGCTGGCGGCGGCCGGATTGCCCGGGATGGCTCCCGATCCGGTGATGTGGTTCTGCCGCCAATGCCGGATCCACACCTGGCTGTCGGCTCCTATTTCTGACGCCGCCAGTCCAGCCCGGTGATGCTGTCGCGGGGCGGGTAGCCGCACATGGCGTTGCTGGCCAGGAGCCCCGACATGGTGGCGGCCTCGATGCAGCCCATGTTCAGGTCACAGGCAATCCAGTCCCCGGTGACATAGAGATTGGTGAATTCCTTCTCGTCGTGGGACTTGATCCGATACTGGTTGCTGCCCGGCACCGAGAGTACGTAACGCTCCGACGGCTGCACGTTGGCCCGGAAGTACTGGCTGACCAGCCGGTCCGGTCCCTCGGCTCTGACCACCCGCTGATCCACCAGCCACTCCCACCGGAAGTCGGGACTCTTCGGCAGGGCGTTGGGGAAGAGCGCGCCGATGTACTTGGTCACGAATTCGTAGGCCGTGCGCTCGACCTTCGCGTCTTCCGTCTTCTGGTCGGCCAGGGGAGCCTTGGGCCCGCACTCGGTCACCGGTAATGGGGTCTCGTCCTTCATCACCCCGCAGAAATAGGCCAGGTTGAGCGGGTACCGGTTCCGGGTCGACCGGGCGCCGGCCCTCCATCCCTCCCGCTCGATCAGGTGGGACATGTCGGCCCAGGTATCGAAGGGCCCGGTCTCGTAGCCCGACACGACCGGCTCGGACATCGCGGTCCAGCCCAGCTCCCATGCGGTCCGCCGGAACCACATCTGGCTCGCCATGGTGCGGGTAGTGCGCATGTGGGTCATCATCGCCTGCCACCGGGGACTCTTCTTGATCAGGTCGCAGGCGATGTAGGGCAAGGCGCCGATGGAAATGCCGAGGAGGACCTGGTCGAAGTCCCGGCCGGCGGTGAGGGTCACCGGCTCGTCGCCCGGCCAGCGGGCGGTATAGTCCTCGAGGTTGATGCCGCTGGCCTTGAGCTCCGCGCCGTTCACCAGCTGTTCGTAGTGCGGCGTCGACGGCCAGCAGTCCAGCCCCTTGACCGGGACCAGCGGATCGTAACCTCCCGTGCTTTCGACTTCCGGCAGGACCCGGGCCTGGCGGGTCAGCTCGATCCGCTCGACGGTGCTACCGTCGGCTGAAGCCAGGATCTGATCGACTCGGTGGAAGAAGGCGAACTTCACGCCACGCTGCTTCAGGATCTGGTATATCGGGGTGAAGACCGTGTCGCCCATCCCGGCCTGCATCTTCCAGACCCCCGCGCCCTTGTAGGTCAGGGCCTGGCGCATGCAGCACTTGAGCGCCTCGCCCGCCTCCATCTTGGCCTTGGGGGGGAAAGTGGCGCCGGGGGGGATGGAATTGTCACCGTCGACGTAGGCGAACATCCCGTCGTACAGCCCCATCATGAAATACGAATCGAGCATCACTCCACCGTCGTCGAAGGCGTACTTGCGGAGCCAGTCCCGAAAGTCCTCTCCGTTGATGCAGTGGAAACCGCGGGCCAATACCGAGTTCTTGACCATGCCGCTGTAGCAGGCAAACATGAAGTTGAGCAGGATCCAGCGCCGCTGGGGCAGGTACTCGGTGCGAATCCGGTGCTGGTCGATGCGCCAGAGCCAGCCGAGCAGCCACCGGTTGACGACGATGAACGCGCGCTCCAGGAATCCGATCGCGTCCGCCAGGAGATGGACATGCTTCACCAGCCACGAGAAACCGTGCATGATCCGCTCCTCGACCCGGACCTTGCGCTGCAGCCTGGCCTGGTGCTCCGGACTCCCGAACTTCACCCACTGGGCCCCGGTGGGCGACTGGTCCCTCGGGGATTTCTCGATGAAGTTCTCGTAGAACATCCGGATGCCCACGTGCAGGTAGTCCTGCGGCGGGAGCAGGCCGCCCTCACCTGGTATCGAGTCGTTGAGCGGGAATCCCCCGATCCAGTGGAGCCACTTGTGATCCAGCTCCATCTCGATGCCCGCGATGGTGTGGGGCTTGAACGCCTGGAGCCAGGTGGCCAGCGGCGAATCGGGCGGACGGTTGAGCTCCTGGTATGCCTGCCGCATCAGCGCGAAGGCATTGTCGTAGCAGCCGAACCAGATGTGCAGGCCGTGCTCCTCGATCCGGTCCTGCAACCCGGGCTCGAGGTTCCGGCCGCTGGCGCCCTTCCCGCCCACCCGCCACCCCATCTGGTAGACGGTGATGTCGTATTCGTCGTGCCGGGGATTGGCCGGGTCGGTGAGCTTCATCGCGGCCGTCAGGCTCGACATGCCGCCGCCGAGAATCGCCAGCCGGGTGCGTGGTTTGCCGCTGGTGTCCATGGTGCCGATCAGGATGAGGTGAGTCGACGTTGCATGTGGTCAAGCTCCCACGAGGTGCCCATGCGCCGGAAGAGCGCCTCGGCCCGGCCGGCGTATTCGTCGCGGGCCGGGCTCGGCCCGGAACGTACGGCCAGCTCGGCGGCGGCACGGGCTTCGTCGTAGCACAGTCCGCCTGCGGCGGCGATCGCCAGCGCCCGCCGGAATCCCCGCAGGGCGGATCGGCGCCGTCCCAGCTGGTCATCGCGCCGGGCCTGGAGAATCAGCAGCCGTGTGCGGTGCACCGGAGCGAGCCGTGCCACGACCGTCCCGAGCGGCGCGAGGGCCGTCCGGGTCCAGCGCATCCCGGCCTCCT
>JBGPLG010000102.1:0-12977 GCA_041486305.1 Gemmatimonadota bacterium | reverse complement strand
GATGTACTTCCGGTACTCGTTGAGGGTCGAGGCACCCACGCACTGGAGCTCGCCCCGTGCCAGCGCGGGCTTGAGCATGTTGGAGGCGTCGATGGCGCCCTCCGCGGCGCCGGCGCCGACCAGCGTGTGCAGCTCGTCGATGAAGAGGACCACATTCTTGCTCTGGGCGATCTCGTTCATCACCGCCTTGAGCCGCTCCTCGAACTGGCCCCGGTACTTGGTCCCGGCGATCACCGCCGCCATGTCGAGGCTGAGCACCCGGTGATCGCGCAGGACGTCGGGGCACTGCCCGCTGGCGATCAGGAGGGCCAGCCCTTCGACGATGGCGGTCTTGCCGACGCCCGGCTCTCCGATGAGGACCGGGTTGTTCTTCTTGCGCCGGGCCAGGATCTCCATGACCCGCTGGATTTCCTTCTGGCGTCCGATGGTCGGGTCGAGCTGCCCCTCCGCGCCGAGCTGGGTGAGATCGCGGCAGAAATGGTCCAGGGCGGGCGTCTTGGATTTCTTTTCCGATTTGGGGGCGGAGGCCGGCGGCGTCGGCGCGGCCGCGCCCGCGGTGGGCTGCGGCATGTCGCTGCCCAGCAGGCGAAGCGTTTCGGCCCGAGACTGTTCCAGCGTGACCCCGGCGTCGGTGAGGACCTGGGCCGCGATGCCCTTCTCTTCCCGGAGCAGGCCGAGCAGCAGGTGCTCGGTGCCCACGTAGGAATGATTGAGCTCGCGGGCCTCGGTCATGGCCAGCTCCAGCACCTTCTTGGCGCGCGAGGTGTAGGGCAAGTCGGGACCGGGCGCCGCCGCGGCTTTGCCCTTCTTGACCGTCTCCTCGATCTTCTGCTGGATGTCGTCGAGATCGACGTTGAGATTGGTGAGGACCGCCGCGGCGACGCCTTCGCCCTCGCGGATGAGGCCCAGGAGGATATGCTCGGTGCCGACGTACTCGTGATGGAGGCGGGCCGCCTCTTCGCGAGCCATCTGCAGCACCTTCCGCACTCGATCGGTGAAGTTGTAGCCGTTCATGCTTCCTGTTTCACCTCGGGGTCGGAGGCGCCTGTGCGGATGGCCCGCGGCGCCCCACTTCCTCCTCCAGCACCTGCCGGACATATGCTGCGCGCCGAACCGGCACTTCATCCTCGGTGAGAGCCCGCCCCTCTGCGGCAACGAGATGCGCGGGCTGGGTGAATACCAGCAGCTTGTTCAGCGCATACATACCGACGTTCGGGATGAGCCCGAGCCCCACACCGAGCCGGACGCCGCTCAGGAGATTCATGGTTTCATCGAAGGACAGGCTGCGCGCGTAGCGGAGGAGCCCATACGCCCGCCAGACCTTGTCCTCGAGGATTGCCGTCGCGTCGCGCAACAGGATCTGGCGCGCCCGCTCCTCGTGCTCCATCACCTGACGGACCAGCTTGCCAAGATGGTCCAGCAGCTCCAGCTCCGACTTGCCGAGCGTAGTCTGATTCGACAGCTGGAACAGGTTGCCGACCACCTCGCTGCCCTCGCCGTACAGCCCGCGGAAGGTCAGGCCGACCTGCGTGAGGGCCTGGAGAATCTTGTTGATCTCCTTGGTCAAAACGAGCCCCGGAAGGTGCACCAAAACCGACGCCCGGAGCCCAGTTCCGACGTTCGTCGGACAGCTCGTAAGGTAACCGAACTCCGGGTGAAATGCGAAGGCAAGTCGTTGCCCCAGTTCGGCGTCCAGCGTTGCTACGAGGCTCCAAGTGGCCTCCAAAGCGAACCCGGAACGGAGGGCCTGGATCCGGAGGTGGTCCTCTTCATTGATCATCACGCTGGCCTGGTTCTGGACCAGCAATCCGCCGGCCGGCCGGAGCCTGGCGCCGCCTTCCGGGGCAGCCAGCTCGCGGCTCACCAGGTGTCGCTCGTGCAGCAGCTGCCGATCCTGCAGGTCCAACCGGTCCACCCGGAAACGGACCGCCCGCCGGAGCCCCTCGGAGCCGGCCGCGGCGGCCTCGACTTCGGCCAGGATGGTCTCCCGCTCCGCCTCGTCGCTCCGGGTGGCGAACCGATGGCCCTTGAGGTTCCGCGCCAGCCGGACCCGGGTCGACACCACGAGGTGGCTCCCGGGCCCGCTGGCTTCCAGCCAGGCCATGCCGCCGTCGGGAAGGAGGCTCAGGTCGATCATTCCCGGTCCTTCAGCCGATCCCGCAGCTCGGCGGCCAGCTCGAATTGCTCGCTCTCCACCGCACGGCGGAGCTGCTCCCGAAGCTCCAGGTCGGTCCCGCCCGGCTCCGCCGGCTCCACGGCGGCCTCGTGACGCTGGTACTGCATCCCCGTGTGATGCGTGGAGCCGTGGAGGCGTCGCAGCAGCTCGCGCAGCGGCGCGTCGAACGCCTCGTAGCATTGGGCACAGCCGACCCGCCCGGTCTCCCGGAAATCACGCAGCGTGGCGTTACAGCCGGGGCAGCGGGCCTCCAGCGTCTCGACGAACGGTGCGTCGGGATCGACGCCCTCTCCCAGCTTGGCCAGGAAACCGCCCAGCGGCGTATCGGCCATGCCGAACCCGGTCTCGATGCCCTTGTCGGCGGCGCACTGGGCGCAGAGGCTCGAGGTGTGCACCTCCCCATCCTTCACCTGGGTGAGGCTCACCACCCCCTCGCGTTCCCCGCAGTTGCTGCATTTCATCCCCGGAGCACCTCGGCTCCATAGCCCATGGCCGGCGCCAGCACGCCCTCGGAGAGCACCAGCACCCGGTCGGCCCGGCCGGCCAGCGCCCGGTTGTGGGTGACGATCACCATCGCGGTCCGGAACTCCCGCGCCAGCCCGGAAAACAGCCCGTGCAGCTGCTCGGCATTCTGCTCATCCAGGTTGCCGGAGGGCTCGTCCGCGAGGAGCAGCGCCGGCTGGACCGCCAGCGCCCGGGCCACGGCCGCGCGTTGCTGCTCGCCGCCGGAAAGCTGGGCCGGGAGATGGCTGCTCCGGCTGCCGAGACCGACTGAGTCGAGCAGGCCCCCGGCCCGGGCGAGGGCCTCCCGGGGCGCGGTGCCGGCGATCTGGAGCGGCAGGGCCACGTTTTCCAGGGCGGTGAAATCCCGCAGCAGGTGATGGAACTGGAACACGAACCCGATTCTCCGGTTCCTGAGCTCGGCCAGCGCGTCGGCGTCGAACTCGTCGTAGGCGGTCCCTCCGAGACGGACCTGCCCCGAGGTGGGATGGTCCAGCGCGCCGAGCAGGTGCAGCAGCGTGCTCTTGCCCGAGCCGCTCTCCCCGGTCACCGCCACGAATTCGCCGGTCTCCACGGCGAAATCAATGCCGCGAAGCACCTCGATGGTGCCGCCGTCTCCGCCCCGGTATGCCTTGCGAAGGTCGCGCGCTTCGAGGATGGCGCTCATTCGTGCCGGATCGCTTCCACCGGCGTAAGCCGCGCCGCCGCCCGGGACGGATGCAGCGTCGCCACGACCGCCACCAGGAAGCTGAATACCACCACCGCGCCGACGTCCACCAGCTCGACGTGAACCGGGAGGTGGTCGATGAAATACACCGCCGGGTCGATCTTGATCACGCCGGACCGGTCGATCACGAACGCCAGGATCAGCCCCCCGGCCAGACCGAGCGCGGTGCCCACCCCGCCGATGATGGCCCCTTGCGAGAGGAAGATGCGCCCGATCCCCCCCGGTGTGATACCCATCGCCTGCAGGATGCCGATCTCCTTGGTCTTTTCGGCCACCACCATCGTGAGGGTGCCGATGATGTTGAACGCGGCCACCACCATGACGAAACAGATGATGAGCCCCATGGCGAGCTTTTCCAGTTGCAGGGCGCTGAACAGGCTGGCGTTCTGGCTCTGCCAATCATAGGACCGGAACGGATACCCCAGCCGCTTCTGGAGACTGTCGCCCACCTCGGGCGCCTTCCACGGGTCCTTCACCCGGATCTGAATGCCGGTCACCGCGTCGCCCAGGCCAGCGAACCGCTGCGCGGTCGCCATGTCCATCACCGCAAACCCGTCGTCGTACTGGTACATGCCGGTGTCGAAGGTGCCGGTCACCTCGAAATACCAGACCTGGGGAATCATTTTCCCGGTGGCGCGGTTGGGCTTGACCGACATGGGAGAGACCAGCCGCACCACGTCCCCGGTGTAGGCCGAGAGCCGCTGGGAAAGCCGGTACCCCAGCACGATGCCGCCGTCCACGCTGTCCACGTGGGTGCGGAAGGAGAGGCTTCCCGGGGTGACCTTTCGTGACAGCGTGGTCACCGCGATTGCGCCGGTGTCCGGATCGAAGCCGACCACGTCCACCGCCGCGGGATAGTCGGCCTGGTTTACGATCATCGATTTGGACAGGACCTCCGGTCCCGCGGCGACGACCTCGGGATAGCCGCGGATTTCCTTCAGGGCCTCGCGCCAGTTGTCGATCCGGAGCGTGGGACCGTAGGTCAGGATGCGCAGGTGCGGATTGGCCACCAGGATCCGGTCCCGCAGGTCGTCCCGGAGCCCGTTCATGACGCCGAGCACCACCACCAGGGCGATGACCCCGATCGCGACGCCCCCGATCGCAATGATGGTGTTGAGCGAGGCGAAGCGCGACTGCTTGCGCCCGCGCATGTAGCGCAGCGCGATGCTCCGCTCCAGCGGCGACGGCAGACGGGGGCTGAAGCTCACGCGCCGGTTCCCTCTTCGGGGCGCATCGCGGGAAAGAGAATCACGTCCCGGATCGAGGCTTGCCCGGTGATCAGCATGATCAGGCGGTCCACTCCCATCCCCATCCCGCCGGTGGGCGGCATGCCGTACTCCAGGGCCCGCACGTAGTCCAGGTCCAGCGGCTGGGCCTCGTCGTCGCCGGCCGCGCGCTGCCGGGCCTGGTCGGCGAAGCGGGCTCGCTGGTCATCGGGATCGTTAAGCTCGCTGAAGGCATTGGCGACTTCCTTCCCGGCGACGAACAGCTCGAACCGCTCGCAGAGCGCCGGGTCGTCCCGGTGCTCCCGGGCCAGCGGCGACAGCGCCTTGGGATAGTCCACCACGAAGGTCGGCTGGATCAGGTCCGGCTCCACGAAGGTCTTGAACACCTCGTCCAGCAACCGGCCGCCGGAGAGCAGCTCCGCGTCCTCGCGGGAGACGCCCGACGCGGTCAGCTTCGCACGGAGCTCGGCCTCGGCGGCGGTCCGGACATCGAGGCCGGTCCGCTCCCGGATGGCCGGGACGAACCCGAGCCGCCCGAACGGGGGCGTGAAATCGATCGCGACATCGCCCTGGGTAACGACGCCGCCGCCCGCGGCGTGCCGCACCACGCCGGACACCATCGCCTCGGTGAGCGCCATGATGTCGTGGTAGTCGGCATAGGCCTGGTAGCACTCCAACATGGTGAATTCCGGGTTGTGGGTGCGGTCCATGCCCTCGTTCCGGAAGTCGTGCCCGATCTCGTAGACCCGGTCGAATCCGCCCACGATCAGCCGCTTGAGGTAGAGCTCGTCGGCAATCCGGAGGTAGAGCGGAAGGTCGAGCGCGTTGTGGTGGGTCACGAACGGTCGGGCCATCGCGCCGCCGTAGAGCGGCTGCAGTACCGGCGTTTCCACCTCGAGAAATCCGCGTTCGTCCAGGAACCGCCGCAGGAACCGGATCACCTCGGCCCGGGTCTCGAAGACCCGGCGCACCTCGGGATGCACCGCCAGGTCCGCATAGCGCTGCCGGTAGCGCACCTCCGGATCGACCAGCCCGCCGAAGGTCACGGCGCCCGATTCGGTCTGCTGGGTTTTGCCGCGAGGCAGGGGGCGGAGGCTCTTGGCCAGGAGCTGGACCGCGCCAGCGCGCACCGTCACCTCGCCGGTTCGGGTGCGGAACAGCGTGCCGGTGATCCCGACGTGGTCGTCGAGGTCGAGCAGCCTGGCGGTGTCCCACCCCTGCCCCAGCGCATCCTGGCGGAGGTACACCTGGATCCGGCCGCTGGAGTCCTCCAGGTGCCCGAACATGGTCTTGCCCTGCAGGCGCAGCGCCGCGAGTCGGCCGGCCACCGACACCCGCGGGCCCTCCTCGCCCATGGCATCCGAGTAGAGCGCCAGCGCGGCGGCCGCCGCGTGGGTCCGCTCGTACCGGTAGGCGTATGGGGGCACGCCGAGGGACTCCAGCGCGGCGCGGTTGGCGCGGCGTGCCTCCTCGACGTAGCTCCGCTCGCCGTCGCCAGTCACGTGGCGCTCCCGGCGAACCGCTTGAGGTAGGCCTGGATGAATTCGTCGATGTCGCCGTCCATCACCCGCTGCACGTCGGTGACCTTGAGCTCGGTGCGGTGGTCGTTCACCATGGTGTAGGGCTGGAACACGTAGCTGCGAATCTGGTTGCCCCAGGAGTTGTCGGTCTTGGTGGCCTCGACGACGGCGCGGGCCGCCTCCTGCTCCTCCAGTTTCTTCTGGTAGAGCGCGGCGCGAAGCATCTTGTACGCGGTGGCCTTGTTCTTCCCCTGGCTGCGCTCCTGCTGGCAGGCCACCACGAGACCGGTGGGGATGTGGGTCAGCCGGACCGCGGAGGAGGTCTTGTTGACGTGCTGGCCGCCCGCGCCGGACGCGCGATAGACGTCCATCTTGATGTCTTCCTCGCGAAGGTCCACTTCGATGGTATCGTCGATGTCGGGGTAGACGAACACCGAGGCGAAGGAGGTGTGCCGCCGCGACTGGGAATCGTAGGGCGAAATGCGCACCAGCCGGTGCACCCCCTTCTCCGCCCTCAGAAACCCGTAGGCGTAGTCGCCCTTGATCTCCATGGAGATCGACTTGATGCCGGCTTCTTCGCCAGGGATCAGGTCCAGCACGCTGATCTGGTACCCCCTTCGCTCGGCCCAGCGGCGGTACATCCGGGAGAGCATCTCGGCCCAGTCCTGCGATTCGGTGCCGCCGGCCCCCGGGTGAATCGTGAGGATCGCGTCTCCGGGGTCGTCGGGGCCGCGGAGCAGGGTCTTGAGCTCGAACGATTCGAGTACATTCGCGATGCTCTCCACCTCGGCGGCGAGCTCGGTCGCGAGCCCTTCATCCGGCTCCGCCGCCAGCAGCTCACCCATGCCGCGCGCATCCGCCAGGCGGGCCCGGATGCCGGTCGCGGGCACTATCCACCCCTTGAGAGCCTTGACCTCCTGGACCAGCGTGCGAGCCCGCTCCGGATTCGACCAAAAGCCGGGGTCGGCCTGGTCGGCGTCGAGCGTCTTGAGCCGGGCCTCCTTGGCGGCAAGGTCAAAGAAACTCCGATAGCTCGTGGATCCGCCGTTCCAGCTCGTCCAACCGTTCGTCCAGACTGGCCATCGCGCGAAACTCGCAGGTGTAGGGTCCGTTTGCGATGCGAGCCGCCCCCCGCCAGCGGCGAAGAGACGGCTCGCTTCTACCGCGAAGAAATATAACGCTTACGGGAAGACGGGCTGGCCGTCCGCCAGGATTTCATTGAGGGCATCGGTAAAGAAGGTCGTGGCCTCCGCGAGCTGTTTGCCGACCTGGTCCACGTATTCGTCCCAGCTCTTCCGGATTTCCTCCTCGAACAGAAGCTTGAGTGAGCCGTCGCGGAGACCATCCCGCCGCTTGGCCGGGTGATAGACCACGATGTCGCTCACCAGGGCTCGCGCCAGACGCCGGGCTCGCGCCTCCGGATCCTGGGAGAGGAATGGATTGGTCGGCCGCTTGGGGCGCGCCGCCGCGGGTACCGGAGCGGCCGTGGGGAGCCCGGCCGGGGCAGCCGACGCCGGCACGGCCGCCGGCGCCGGGATCGGCGGCGCCGGGGGCCGCGAGGCCGGGGGAGAAAACGCGGGCGCGGGCGGGCTGGCCGGCCGGTAGGTCGGCGGCGGGCCTCCCGGGCCCGCGGGAGGCACCACCACCGGACGAGGCATGGCTGGAGGCCGGGGCCCTGCCGGCGGCGGCGACGGGGGAGGCTGGGGCGCGGGCTCGGCTCTGACCACCGGCGGGGCCCAGGGTTGTGGCGGCGGGGCGGTGACCGGCGGCGCCGGGGCCGCAGCAGAAGGGGCCATCCGCGGCTCGGACGGCACCGAGAGGGTCTCCGGCACCTGCCGAACCCAGAAGACCCCCGAGCAGACCGAGCAGCGCGCCCGAACCCCCTCCGCCGGCACCTTGGCCGGGTCCACCCGGAAGACGGTCTGACACTGGGTGCAGGTCGCGTTCATGGCTTCTCACCTGCCGCTTCCCGCTGGCTCGGGGCACCCGTAACCCGTTCGTCGTCGGCCCGGCCCTGGCGGCGATCCACGACATACACCGACCCGGGCAGCGTCTTGGCATAGCTCTTCATCTCGGTGGCCAGCTCGCTGACCTCGGCCGGATGGGCGAAGGTCCGGTGCCGGTTCGTCACGATGCCCACCGAAAGCGTCATCAGCGGAACCCGATGCAATTGCCCCCGCCTGTCCTTGCCGAAAAAATAACCGGCCCGCCGGTCCTGCTCGTTGTACTGGAACGGCACCAGGGAGTCGAAGACCGTGAGAATCTCCCCACAGACCGGGCTGATATCGGCGGCGGGGATGATGAAGATAAAATCGTCGCCGCCGATGTGGCCCACGAACCCGCGCCCCCCCAGCAACCCCTTGACCACGTCGTGGAGAATTCGGGAGAGGATGTAGATGACCCGATCGCCATCGTAGTAGCTGTAGCGGTCGTTGTACTCCTTGAAGTGGTCCAGGTCGGCGTAGCAGACCGCGAACTCCTGGGAGCCTTCAAGGCGGCGGCGGATTTCCCGCTCGATCTCGGTCGTGCCCGGCATCCGGGTGCTGGGGTGCACCGACACGTCCCGCTGGGTGCGGACCAGGAGGGCATCGAGCCGGGCCCGCTGCTCCTCGAGCGGGAACAGGCCGGTGAGGATCTCGTCGGCCCCGGCGGCAAACCAGCCCTGGATCTCGTCGGCATCGTGAGACCCGGCCAGAATGAGCGAGGGGATGATCGCGGTGAAGGGATCGCTCTTGAGCCGCCGGACCAACTCGAGTCCAGCCTGGCCCATGCGATCTGCGTCGATGAACAGGAGGCAAGGATGCCCGCGCAGCACGATGGACTCGACCTGGGCGGCATCCGCGTGCACCTCCAGGGGGAAGCTCCGCCCCAGAGCCCACTCGCGAACCAAGTCCGGGACAGGCTCCCCGACCGGTCCGAAGAACAGAATGGTCGGACGAGTCCGCACCCCGTAATCCTTCGTAAGAGTTTATCCAGAAGCAACTTAGGGCGGTGACCCCTCCGAGTCAATCAGAGGAAGAATGCCGCCGCCCCCACCATCCCGTAGAGGGCCAGCAGCTGGGCGCCCTCGAACCAGTGGGATTCTCCGTCCAGCGTGATGATCGCCACAACGATGGTCGACATCGCCAGGGCCGCCACTTCCAGCGGAGTGAACACGAGATTCACGGGTACATGCAAGACCAGGCCCGCCAGTACCAGCAATGGGGCGACCAGCAGCGCCACCTGGGTGCTGGAGCCGAGTGCAATTTGTAGCGCGAGATCGGTCTTCCCGGCCCGCGCCACCACCACCGCCGTGGCATGCTCGGCGGCATTTCCGATGATCGGAATGATGATCAGGCCAAGGAAGGTCTGCGATAGCCCGAGCGAGCTGGTGACGCCCTCGACCGAGTGGACCAGCAATTCCGACTCGACCACCACACCTCCGGTCGCCAGCGCCAGCACCACGACCGCCTTGCCGATGCTCCAGGTGGCGCCGTGCGGGGTCGCGCTCGGATCGACGCCGAAGGTCGTCTTGTGGGTGTGGAGCGAGAACAGGAGCGAGAGTCCGTAGGTCACGGCGAGGATGATCGCCACCGCCTCGGACAGCTGCAGCTCGGTCAAGGCGAGTCGCGCGGCCTGGGTGCCGGGATGGATGCTGTGAAACAAGGCCGGAAACACCAGGCCGACCACCGCCAGCGCCAGCATGGCCGAGCTCATGCCGGCCGAGGTGCGATTGAATCGGAGGATCGGGGACTTGAGGCCGCCCGCGATGAGCGAGAGCCCGAGGATCAGCAACAGGTTGCCCAGAATGCTCCCGGTGATGGAGGCCTTCACCAGGTCTACCAGCCCCGCGCGCAGCGCCACGATCGCAATGATGAGCTCGGCCGCATTGCCGAACGTGGCGTTGAGCAGGCCTCCGATGGTCGGCCCTGATTGCTCGGCAATCTGCTCGGTGGCCTCGCCCATGAGCCCGGCCAGCGGCAGCACGCCGAGGCAGGCGGTGGCGAAGATCAGCAGCGACGATGCGTGCTGCCAGTTCAGCACCACGCTCGCGGGGATGGCCAGGAGGAGCAGCATCGACGCGCGGAGCCTGCGCGGTCCACCCTTCGGTCTCGGGCGAGCCTTGTCGAGGTGGGGTGGAAGCCGCCGCTCACCCTTCGGAGGCTCTTCCTCGCTCGACGGGCCGGGTGGTAGAGCCGGGCCACGATCCCGCTTGCCGCGCGGCGGTTCGGCCGGTCGGGGCGCCTTCTCCAGCCGGGGTGCCTTCTGCTGTTGTGGCTTGGGAGGCTTGGCCGGGCGGCCCGGCTCGGCCGCCCGGCGGAGCTCCTGCAGGTTCACGCCACGCCGGGCCAGCACGCTGGCGACCCGGCCGCGGGGCGCCCGCAGGAGCACGGCGAGGAGGTTGCCCTCGGCGCGTTCCGCATCCGCCACGGCGCGCTCGGCGAAGCGGCTCATCGGCGGCGGAGACGGCCCGTCCGCTTCCGCGGACGGCAGGCCGGTCAGCAGCTCCTCGGCCAGCCCGTCGAGGGACACACCCGACGCGGCCAGCGCCTGCGCCGCGCTCCCATCCGGTTCGGTGAGCACCGCGGCCAGCAGGTGCTCGGTCCCGACAAACGCATGGTTCGCCGCCGTCGCGGCCCGGCGCGCGGTTTCAACGACCCTCGAAATGTCCGGTGCGGTCAAACCGGCTTCGCCTCGTCGATGAGCATGATCGGGATGTCGTCTTCGATGGGATAGGCGAGGCGGCAGACGGGGCAGACCAGAACCCCTTCGGCGGGGCGATAGTCGAGATCGCCCTTACACTTGGGACAGACCAGGATTTCGAGCAGTTCGGGGGCCAGCGTCATGGGCGCTCCGCGGGGATTTCCGGGAATCCGAATCGGGCAAGCTGGGCCGGATCGCGCCGCCATTTCGGAAGCACACTCACCCAGGTATCGAGATACACGCGCCGCCCCAGCAGGTGTTCGAGCCGGTGGCGGGCGTGCGTGCCGATCGCCTTCAGGGTCCGTCCACCCTCGCCAATCAGAATGCGTTTTTGAGTCTCGCGCTCGACGAAGAGCGACGCACGAATGTACACCGGATCGGTCGCCTCGCGGAACTCCTCGATCTCGGCAGCAAAGGCATAGGGGAGCTCATCCTCGAGGTGGAGGAAGGCGGCCTCGCGCAGATACTCGGTGGCGAAGAATCGGGTGGGCTGGGTGCCGAGGTCGTCGGCATCGTAGGCAAACTCCCGCTCCGGTAGGTGCGCGGTGACCGCGGTGAGGAGCTCGTCGATCCCCATGCCGGTCCCGGCCGACACCACGATCGATTCCCCGGCGAGCTGCTCGCGCCGGGCGGCGCCCAGAAGGTCTCCCTTGGTGTAGACCACGATGACGGGCGCCCGGGGCGGCGCATCGAGTCGCGCCATCCGGCTGAAATCCGGGGCGGGGGCGTCCGGCGCGGGATGGAGATAGAGGATGACGTCGGCCTGGCGGACGCCCTCGAGGGCCAGCGCCCGCATCCGCTCCTGGAGAGCGTACTCCGGATCGAGCAGGCCGGGGAGGTCGTGGAAGACGAACTGGACGTCGCCTTCGGTCCGGAGGCCGGTGACGGGCAGCCGCGTGGCCTGCGCCTTGGCGCTGACGAGGGCGAGGTGCTGCCCGACCAGTGTGTTGAGCAGGGAGGACTTGCCGACGTTGGGCTTGCCGGCGAGGGCGACGTGACCGGAGCGAGGCATGGGAAGAAGCTAGCCGGGCGGCCACCTCATTGTTTCCACGCGGGAGCGCCCCACCCCGAAGAAATGCAGCTCAGCGGAAACGTGGTCCCGCCAACCACATCGATCAGATCGATGTGCCCTGGTTCGAGCGGGCGATCAGGAACCGTCCGTCGGGAGACCAGTCGATTCCCAATACCTAGCCGATGTTCGGAGCGCTCACCCGCCGGTTGGAGCCGCCGTTCGGAGCGATGACCCACAGCTCCTGGCCCGAGTGGGTCGCGTTGTAGGCGATGAGGTCGCCATGAGGAGACCACGCCGGAGTGTGGCCGTTCGGGCGCCAGCAGCACCGTGGCGCCGGTGGCCAGGGTACGGATCCGCAACTCGTCGGGCCCGGTGAGGGTGTAGGCCATCCGGGTTCCGTCGGGTGAGGGCGCCGGCGCCACCTCGCTCCCGAAGGTGTTGACCACCAGCTCATCGCCCGACCCATCGGTCCGGACCCGGCGGATTTCCCACGCATTTCCGGGATTCGCGGAGTAATAGAGCCATTGGCC
Source organism: Gemmatimonadota bacterium (assembly GCA_041486305.1). GTDB lineage: Bacteria > Gemmatimonadota > Gemmatimonadetes > Gemmatimonadales > GWC2-71-9 > JABFSM01. Next base: position 602 of record JBGPLG010000102.1, on the reverse strand, counting down.
ATCCGCGGAGAACTTGGGGTAGAGCTCCAGGCCGGTTCCCCGGGTCAGCTGGCGGATCGCCCCATCCAGTCCCATGACCCGAACCGGCCCGCCGGCTACATCGTCGAATGCCAGGATCCGCCCATCCGGAGACCAATCCGCTCCAAGTCCGGGAAAGACCGCCGGACCCAGATGCACCATCTGGGATCCGTCGGTACTTGCCGGCGGCGTCGCTGGTATCGATCAGGAGGGTACCGAAGCCGATACCGTCCAGGGGTGGCGAAGCATGAGCAACAAGGTAGCGGGACGCCGACAAAATGAAGCCCGCCCTCGTTGCGGAGGGCGGGCTTCAAGGGGAATGGCTGGCGACGGCCTACTCTCCCACGATCTCGCGATCGTAGTACCATCGGCGCTGCGGGGCTTAACGACCGTGTTCGGAATGGGAACGGGTGTGGCCCCCGCGCGCTAGTCGACAGCCAATCTGAGCGGGACGGGGGTCCCAAGACTGGCAATTGAGGACGGATGAAGTGCAAGGAAGTTGGAAGAGATCAAACTGCACGGGCGATTAGTAGCGCTCGGCTGAAGCGGTTGCCCGCCGTACACCTGCGCCCTATCAACCTGGT
>JBGPLG010000101.1:0-13178 GCA_041486305.1 Gemmatimonadota bacterium | reverse complement strand
CTCTCGGACAAAGCCGCCTCCCAGCGTGCCTGATCGAAGGCCTTCTCCTCCCATACCGCCTCCACCAGCGCGAACTCCGGCAGCAGCACCAGCTCGGAGCGATGCCGTGACGTGTGTTCACACAGGCCCGCCCACGCGGAAGCAAGGGCCCGGGGCCCATGGGGAAGTTCACAGACAGTGACGCGCACGGTGTCCTTTGTCAGACGCTACCAGATCCGCACCCGCGCCTTGGGCTCCAGGTAGAGCCGCTGGCCCGGCTGCACGTCGAACGCATCGTACCAAGCGTCAATGTTGCGAACCGTGGCGATGCGGTAACTCTCCGGGGCGTGGCCGTCCGTGGCGAGCTGGGCGGGCAACGCCTCGTCGCGAACCTTGCCGCGCCAGCTTCGCGCGAATCCGATGAAGAACTCCCGGTCCTGCTGCCGCACGGAGGCCTGGTCGGCGGCTCTACTGCCGAGGGTTCCGCGGTAGGCGTCGAAGGCCGCGGAGAGGCCTGCCAGGTCGGCAATATTCTCGGTCTGGGTCAGCTTGCCGTTGATGGCCAGATCGGGAAGCGGGTGATAGCCGGAGAATTGATTCGCCAGCGGGTCGGCCGCCGCCTGGAACCGCGACAGGTCCTCCGGGGTCCACCAGTGACGCATCCGTCCTTCCGCGTCGTACTCCGCGCCCAGCAGGTCAACGAAGTGACTGACCTCGTGGCCGACGATGGCGCCGATGGCCCCGTAGTTCGCGGCGTCCGAGGCCGTCGGATCGAACTTGGGGGCTTGCAGCAGTGCGGCCGGAAAGTTGTACGCATTCTGCTGGAACACGAGGACGGCACCGACCGTCTGCGGCGCGATCCACCATTCGGTCATATCCACGGGCCGGCCGAGCCGAGCCAGAGCACGGCGGTAGTTCCGGTCCGCGGCGCGCCGAACATTGCCGACGGGGTCCCTGGGGTCCACGGCCAGGTCGGAATACTCCTGCCACTGTTCCGGGTAGCCGATCCCGAAGTACAGCGTCTTCAACTTGGCAAGCGCCTGAGCTCTGGTGCCGGGCGACATCCACGTCGCCGCTTCCACCCGTTGGCGGAACGCCGCGACGACGTTGCCCACGATGGCTTCCACCCGGGCCTTCTGCGCGAGCGGGAAATAGCGGTCGGCATACATTCTCCCCAGGGCGTCGCTCATGGCCCCCTGAGTCGCTTCGAGTGCGCGTTGGGCGCGCGGGCTCGGCTGCGGCTGGTTCGTCACAGCGCCATGCATCGCCAGTGCCGGCTCGGCGAAGGCACGTGGCAGTAGGTCGGCAAAGGCGTCCAGGACATGAAAGCGCAGGTAGTCCTTCCACGCACGCAGCGGTGCCGACCCGACCAATGCGGCAACGCCGGTGACCGCGGCGGGCTGCCAGGCCACAAAGGTGTCCTGCCGGGCCAGCCCTGCCGCGGCGAAGAATGCCGTCCAGTCCATGCCCGGCGCCTGGTGCGCGAAGTCGGCCCGCGTCCACAAATTGTCGGCGTTATGGTCGTTGGAAGATGCCTCGCGCGTGGCCTGGGCTTGCGCCAGCGACGTTTCGAGGGCCAGCACCGCTTCGGCCCGCTGCTCCACACCGTCGAAGCCGGCCAGTCTCAGCAGGCGGCCGATGTACGTCCGGTAACCGCCTTTGAGCGCCTGCATCCGAGGCTCGGAGCTGAGGTAGTACTCGCGGTCCGGCAGGCCGAGCCCGCCCTGCAGCAGAAAGGCGACGTAGGTCTTCTCGCCGTGGATGCTCGGCTCCACCGACAGCCCAAGCAGGCTGGATGATCGGTAGACACCCCAGTTGAGCGGGTCGACATCGGCCCGGAGCCCGCGGCCCAGGAACCGGGTCAGCGCCGCCTTGTCCCCAACCTGATCGATGCTATCCAGCAGTGGCTCGAGGGGCGCGATGCCCCGGGCTTCGATAGCGGCCTCGTTCAGGTAGGCGGCGCGGAAGTCCGCCACCTTGCGCGCGGTCGATCCCACCGGCGCGACACCGGCGTCGTCGAGCAATTGCGCCACCTGCTGCCGGGTGAGTTCAGTGATCTCGTTCCGGACATTCCAGCGTTCCTTGCCTGCGGGGATCGCGGTCGCCTGGAGCCAGCTGCCGTTGGCATAGGCAAAGAAGTCGTCGCCCGGCCTGATGCTCGGGTCCACCCCGCGCTCTGAAGCTCTCCGGTTATCAACCGCTTGGGCGCGGGCCAGGGACCCGGGGCCCCAGGAGAGCACCGCGGCCAGAAGCACGCCTCCGGATGTCAATGTCGACCGAATCCTGCCCATCGTTGTGGCCTCGCAGAGATGACCTCCCCAAGCTATGCGGTTCGTCCGCGCCTGTCGGCGCCTTGGGCCGGACAGGTTTGGATCAGTTTCGGACATAGGGCAGAACCGGACCTTGGTCGGCCAGTTTCGGATATTGGCCGGGGGTCGATTCCGCGGGCGCCGAATGTGGTGTATCCTTCGAGACCCAGGCCATGTCCTGAAATGATCGCTCGCGCTCAGCAGATCGACCTCCTGTTCGTCATCGCGCCGCACTCGCTGCTGCTCGACATTGCGGGGCCGGCCGAGGCATTTCGCCTGGCCAATCTGCATCGCCATCGGCGCGGGCAGCCGGCGCGGTTTCGGCTCCGCTTTGCCGGTCCGGTGGCGACACTCTCGACCTCCGTCGGGCTGGGGCTGGTCGATCTCGAGCCGTTGCCCGAGCGACTGAGTACGCCGACCTGGGTGGTGCTGGTCGGCCAGCCGAGTGCCCAGCTCGGTCAGGTCACCCCGGCGATCGCCGCCACGGCGCAATGGCTCCGGCGCAGGCTCGGCGAATCGCTGCGCGCGGCGGATCCGCCCCACCGCGTGCTCGGGATCTGCTCGGGCGCGCTGCTCGCGGCGCGAGCGGGCCTGCTCGACGCCCGCCGCTGCACCACGCACCACGAGCTGCTGCCTGCGCTGCGTGCCCTGGCACCGGGGGCGCAGGTGATCGACAACCGCGTGTTCGTCATTGATGGGCCGGTCGCGTCCAGCGCGGGGATCACCGCAGGCATCGATCTGGCGTTGCACCTGATCGCCGAGGAGTGCGGCGAGGCGCTGGCCGGCAGTGTCGCGGAGGACATGGTGGTATACCTGCGGCGCTCACCTCGCGACCCCGAGCTGTCGCCGTTCCTGGCGCATCGCCGCCACCTGCATGCGGTCGTGCACCGGGTGCAGGATGTCATCATCACCAGACCGGAGCGCGACTGGGACATGGCCGCATTGGCGGCGGTCGGCCATGCCACCGAGCGCCATTTGCTGCGGCTGTTCGTCGACCACGCCGGCGTATCTCCGCTGCACTATCTTCGGCTGATTCGGCTGGAGCGGGCTCGGCAGGCGCTCGAACGGGGTGCCAGCGTCACCCGCGCCGCGGAGAGCGCGGGCTTCCGGTCGGGACTGCAGCTGCGCCGTGCCTGGAGCCGGCACTGGGGTGGTTCCCCACGGGATGCGTCGCGGGCAGCGGCGCCTGCCGTACCCAGGCGAATCGATGCGAGCCAGGCATTGGATGCAGTCACACCGGCCCGGCGGGTGGGGCAACGGCCAGCCTGACGATCCACCGCCGGCGGTGATTCGACGCCTCCCTGACCCTTCCGTTCCACTACCACTCACAAGCTCCGTGTCGCCGCGATGCTGAGCACGGTTCGCCGTTGGTGCGTGCTCTGGTCCTTCACTCGGTCCACCGGGATGGGTCGTGACCCGCGGGTTCTCCGTTAGGTGGCCATTGCCCATTGGCTCATCCGGATAGATACTGATTTGGACGTGGAGCGAAGATCGGCTCAGTGTGAAGCCACGCATGACCCCGACGGGTCTCGTGCACGGCTCGGGCCTCGTCGCCCCGGATCGGTCAGCGGCTCACCGCTGAGGTACCTTGGTGACGGCACGCCGATCACATTGGCGCTACCGTAGCCCACTTCCACCCCGGGGTCACCATGCGATTCTCCCTGCTGGCTGCGGCGGCCGTCTTCGTTGCCAGCGCTGCCGATGCCCAGGCACCCACCCACCCGCTCGACGGCCTCTCCGCACGCGAGCATTGGATCGTCTACGACGCGTTGCTCGGGTCCGGCAAGACGGACAGCACCACGCGCTACCTATACGAAGGCCTGCGGGAACCGCCCAAGGCGGACGTGCTGGCGTGGCGGCCGGGCCAGGCGTTTTCGCGCCTGGCCCTCGTGCATCTCATGCAGGACAAGCGCGGCTACGAGGCGGTGGTCGACATCAACGCCAAACGGCTGGTCTCGTGGAACGAAATCCCGGGACGGCAGTATATGACGAGCCGAGCCGAGTCCGACGCGGCCGACGCGCTGGCGATGAAGGATCCCAGGGTGCTGGCCGCCTTCACTCGGCGCGGCATCACGGATCTCACGCACGTCGGATGCTCCCCGGCCAACCACGGCTACTTCGATTTGCCTGAGGAGCGCGGACATCGCGTGGTGCATCTGACCTGTGGCGATGACCACGGTCGGTACTCGGGATACGGCGAATCCTTCGAGGGATTGGTCGTGATTGCCGATCTCACCGACGGCAAGATCCTGCGGGTCATTGATACGGGCCCCCAGCCGTCCACCGGTCCGGTCGGCGACCACGACGTGGAGGCCGTTGGCGCAACCCGCTCCACGAAGAACCCGGTGTCGATGGTGCAGCCGCTGGGTCCGTCGTTCACACTCGACGGCCAGCAGGTGAGCTGGCAGAACTGGAAGTTCCAGTTCCGGGTGGACCCGCGCCGCGGCATCGTGCTCTCCACCGTGCGGTACACCGACGGCGGCAAGGATCGCTCGGTGATGTATCAGGGTTCGCTATCGGAGCTGTTCGTCCCCTATATGGATCCCAACGACCCGTGGAACTACCAGGGTTACTTCGACCTCGGCACGTATCCGTCGAACTTCGGCGGCGTCGCCAGCGCGCTGGAGCCGGGGGTAGAGTGCCCCGCCAACGGCGTGTACTTCAATTCGGTGGTGGTGACCGACAAGGGACGGCCGCGGGAGCGGCCCCGTACCGCGTGCCTGTTCGAGCGGAGCGCTGGTGACGTGGCGTGGCGCCATAGCCGGGACGGCGGCGTCGTCGTGGAGGCGCGCGCCAAGCGGGACCTGGTCCTGCGAATGTACATGACCGCCGGCAACTACGATTACCTGTTCGATTGGGTGTTCCAGCAGGACGGGACCATCAAGGTGAACGTTGGCGCCACGGGCATGGACCAGACCAAGGGCGTCCGCGGCACGGGTGACGATGAGCTGTACGGCCGTATCATCGCGCCCAAGCTGATCGGCGTGAACCACAGCCACTTCTTCTCGTTCCGGCTGGACCTGGACGTGGACGGCCCGTCGAACTCGGTGATGGTGGACCGGCTGCGGACCTCGCGTCTGCCGGACACCAACCCGCGACGCAGCATCTGGACGGTGCAGTCCAGCGTGGCGCGGACGGAGTCGGAGGCGCAGCGGCACTCCACCATGGCCGAGCCCGAGATCTGGCGCATCGTGAATCAGGGGGTGATCGGACCGTACGGATCGCCGGTCGGGTACCAGATTGACGGACATGGGGCCATGACACTGCTGAGCGCGGATGACTACATGCAGCGGCGCGCCGGATTCACCAATCACACGCTCTGGGTTACTCCGTACACCGGCCTGCCCGACGAACTGTACGCGGCCGGCGACTATCCGACGGTGAGCACCGCGGACGACGGACTTCCCAAGTGGACGGCGGCCAACCGCCCGATCGCCAACACGGATGTGGTGGCATGGTTCACGATGGGCTTTCACCACGTGCCGCGCCCGGAAGACTGGCCCATCATGCCGGTGGCGTGGCATTCGTTCGAAATCCGCCCGGTGGGCTTCTTCAGCCGTAACCCGGCCATCGACCTGCCACCGAGTCCCTGAGGCCGGTCCGCGGCGGCCGGCCGCCGGATGGTTGGGGTGTGTGGCGGAACCGCTCTGTAGCCGTATCACAATCCGTTGGATTACTGCGCCCCGGATGGCCGCTTGCGCTCCCACAAAAGGCGCGTATTTCTAACCTATGGAACCACGACGGTTTGCTTGGCAGGGGCCGACGGGGACTCACGAGGTCGGGTTGGCGTGGATACCGGGAACCGCGGGTACCCCATGTGCATTTTGCCATGGGCGCCACCGGCGATCGATGGAGCTGGCCGGCTTCTTCATCAGCACTACGCCGGTGACTCAGGCCCTGTGGGAACGAGTCACGGGCGCCAATCCGGCCGTACGCCCGGACCCGCAGGGCCCGGTCGAGAATGTCTCGTGGGAGCACCTCACGGGACAGAGCGGTTTTCTCGATCGCCTCAATGCCAGCGAGGTGCTGTCCTCCGTGGCGGCGGGCGATGCCGCCATGCGATTCCGCCTGCCCTCGGCCGTCGGCGCGTCACTTCCAAGCCCCCGCACCCCGATCTCGAGGAAACCGCAATGAGCCGGACCGCATTCGCGACTCTTCGTGTTCTCCTCTGCACACTGCCGGGGATCGCCGGCGCCCAGGGCCTCCCCCGCGCACCGCGCCCCGAAAGTGTCGGCCTCTCGAGCGCCGCGCTCGCGCGCATCGCCCCCGCGCTCAAGGCATGGGTGGATTCGGGCAGGGTTGCCGGCGCCATCGCGGTCGTCGCGCGCCACGGTAAGCTCGCCTACATAGCAACCGCCGGCGCGATGGACGCCGGGCACGGCCGCCCGATGAGCCCGGACGCGGTGTTCCGGATCTTTTCCATGACCAAGCCGATCGTGACGACCGCGGTGATGCAGCTCTTCGAGCAGGGGAAGCTCGCCCTCGACGATCCGGTGTCGAAGTACATCCCGGCCTTCGCGGAGGCCCGGGTCTATGCCGGGGGCGGCATGGCGCATCCGTCGGTCCGGAATCCGGCGACTCCCGTGACCATCGCGCACCTGCTCACGCATACCGCCGGCCTCACCTACGGCCTGTTCGGCGCGACGCCGGTGGACTCGATCTACACCCGAGCGAACATCTTTCGACCGGACTGGACCATCGCGCAGCTCTCGGATTCGCTGGCGCACCTGCCGCTCATGTTCGACCCGGGATCGGCGTGGAACTACAGTTTCGCCATCGACGTCCTGGGACGGGTCATCGAGGTGGTCTCCCGGACCACCCTCGACCGCTATCTCGACAGCGCGATCTTCCGCCCCCTCGGCATGACGAACACGACCTTCCACGCGACTGCCGCCATGGTACCCCACCTCGCGACGGTCTACGGGCGGGCCAAGGACGGGACGCTGCAAGCGGGCGTGCCGCTCCTCGGCCCGGAGTACTCGTCGCAGGGGAAGCTCCTGTCCGGCGGCGGCGGGCTGCTCTCGACGGTCGCCGACTATCTCCGGTTCGCGCAGATGCTCCTCAATGGCGGTCGGCTCGAGGGGCACACCGTGCTCCGGAAGGAAACCGTCGCGCTCATGATGCAGAATCACCTCCCGCCTCATTTGGTGCCGATTCCGGCAGTCAACGATTGGCCGCCCGGCAGGAACGGCTTCGGGTACGGCGGCGCGGTGCGGGTGGACTCGGCCCCGCCGGCGCCGGGGTCGGCGAGAACATTCCGCTGGGCCGGCTATGCCTCGACCTTCTTCCTGATCGACCGGAAGGCCGATCTCATCTCGATGCTCTGGGCGCAGTTCCTCCCCGCGACGGACCTCCCGGGCGGCGACAGCTGGTACCAGCGGCTGGTGTACGCGGCGTTGAGCGGGAAGTAAGGGGAGGGCCCTCATGTTCGTAGGTCACTATGGAGTGAGCTTCGCCGCGAAGCGAGCCGAGCACTCGATACCCCTCTGGGTGCTCTTCCTCGCGGTGCAGTTTCTGGATGTCCTGTGGGCCCCATGCATTCTCTTGGGCATCGAGAGGGTCCGCATCGTCCCCGGCTTCACCGCATCGAATCCGCTCGACCTGTACTACATGCCGTACACGCATGGTCTCGTGTCTGCCATCCTCTGGTCCTGCGCGGGTGGCCTCGTGTACCAGGCCGCGGCGCGCCCGTCTGGTCGGCAACCGGGTGTCATCGTTGGGCTGGCGGTGTTCTCCCATTGGGTCCTGGATTTCCTGGTCCATCGACCGGACCTCCCGTTGTATGACAACACGGCCAAGGTCGGCCTGGGTCTCTGGAACACCCCCGCGCTGGCGTTTGGTCTCGAGGCCGCCCTCCTCTTCGGAGGAATCTGGCTCTGCCTCCGTGGGCGTCTGGCCCGCTCGCTCGGAACAATGGCATTCGGTGTCCTGATGCTCGGGATCCAGGCCTACATCTTTTTCGGTCCACCTCCACCATCCGATCGCGCAGCGGCAGCGACCGCGCTTATGGCATACGCCGTGTTCGCCACCGTTATCTGGTGGCTTCAGGATCGACGGGCGGTCAGCGGAGATTCCCTGGATCGGCCCAGTCCGGAGTGAGGCGATGGCGGGTCTTCAGGCGCAGTTTGGTCCGATTGACATCTACGTCTTCGATCAGCTGTTGCGAAGCCGGGTTGCGCTGGGCATGCGCATTCTGGATGCCGGGTGCGGGGCTGGGCGCAACCTGGTGTATCTGCTGCAGGCGGGATATGAAGTCTACGGCGCCGACGCGAACGCCGCGTCAATCGACGAGGTGCGGACCCTGGCAGCGCGACTGGCCCCGGCGCTCCCGGCCGGCAATTTCCGGGTCGAGGCGCTGGACGCGCTCTCGTTTCCGAAGCAATTCGCCGATGTCGTCATCTGCAGCGCGGTCCTGCACTTCGCCTCCGACGATGCCCAGTTCAACGCGATGCTGCACGGTTGTTGGGGGGCCCTCAAGCCCGGGGGCATGTTCTTCGCTCGGCTGGCCTCTTCGATCGGGTTGGACGGCCGGGCGGAGCCGCTCGGCGGACGCCGTTACCGATTGCCGGACCACTCGGAACGGTATCTCGTGGATGAGCCGCTGCTCATGACCCTGACCCGAGACCTTGGTGGAGAGTTGCTCGACCCGCTCAAGACCACGGTGGTTCAAGGTCAACGATGCATGACGACCTGGGTGATCCGTAAAGGGGCCTAGCCAGAGGCCTTGAAACCTTCCGCGCGCCCTCATATGGTTATCCCATAGGACCGAATGCCGCAGCGGTGGGATCTCCATGCAGGTAGTGCCTGGCTTTCGCGGAGGCTCGACGACCATGACTCGTACCACGAACGCCCGAATCGCTGGTGTTACCTTCCTCCTCTATATTGCGGTCGGCATGGCCAGCATGGTCCTGTTCCGTCGCGCCGCCGGTGGTGTGGGCGTCCTAGCCAGGCTCGCGGGCATCGCTGAGCACGCGACCGATGTGAGGGTCCTGGTGCTGCTCGGGCTGCTCCAGTGCTTCGCGGCCCTCGTACTGGCCGTCACGCTGTACGCCATCACCCGTGACCAGGATGGGGATCTGGCAATGCTTGCGCTGGCTTGTCGCGTCGGCGAGGGCATCGTCGGGGGCGTCTCCATACCCGGAACGCTGGCGCTGCTCTGGCTGGCGACGTCCACCGGAACGGACGCACCGGCCACCGATGCGGCGCACGCGCTCGGCGCCTACCTGCTCCGGGACGACGTCGCGCTCACCGGGACCTTCTTCGCCGTGGGCAGCACCCTCTTCGCCTACCTCCTCCTGCGCGGTCGGCTGATCCCCATCCCCCTGGCCGGGCTCGGCGTCGTCGCGTCGGCGCTGCTGGTGGTTGGTCTTCCCCTGCAGCTCGCGGGATTCGTCCACGGGCCGACGACGTCGTTGATGTGGTTGCCGATGTTGCTGTTCGAAGTGCCGCTGGCGCTGTGGCTGCTCGTCAGGGGCATCGCCACGCCCACCCGGGCGCAAGCGGCATGACCCGATCCGCCTGACCGGAATCCGCGGCTGGCGCGCGCGCTATCTGCGGCAGCCTCCGCGCCGTATATTGAGGCTGGTAAGGCGCGCGGCGGATGCCGCGCTGCGCTCTCACAGCTGAAATGCGGGCCGCTAGACCGCACGCCTCGATTTCATTCCTCCTCAGGCCATGACACAATGACCAGGCGTCTCAGGTGCGGTGTGATGGCAGCCGTGTTCCTCGTGCTGTACGCCGCTGCGGCCTTCGCACAGGATGGAGATGTCCGGATAGTCTTCGTCGAGCCTGCGCGTCCGCCTGAGGCGACCGACGCGCCGGTCTACCAGGTTGTGACCGATTCCGTGCGTCTCAAGATGTTCGAGAGCTGGATGGCCAATGAATCGGCTCGAATGGCCCGCGACCTGTACGCGAGAGCCTGGGCGTTCACGCTCCAGGGTCGGCGTGGCGAGCCGCCGCTGTACTACGTCGCGCTCGTTCCAGGTGGCAATAACGCGTCGGTCGGCCTGCGGCTGCTGGACGATACGAATCCTGATGGCCACGCGCACACGCCGTTCATCAAGCTCGCACCGGAAGAGTGGGCCTTCAGCACGACGTTCCTCCACGAGACCGGTCACGTGATTCTGTCGATGCTCAATGGCGGGGCGGAGATCCCCAAGAGGGAGATCGCGGCCATATCGCATACCACGGCCGCGCTCACTGACCGCGGGACGGCATTCGATGAAGGATTTGCGATCCATCTTGAGACCTTGGCGGCGCATTTCACTTCCGAGCCGTTCCTCGAGGACCGCTACCACCACCAACGATTCCGCTTTGGGGTTCCGGACATGCTGGGCGAGTTCCACCGCCATGCCGGGGACCTGCTGAGCTTCTCGCAGACGATCGCCCGGTACTACGAGGTGAGGGAGAACAACTTCGCGTTTGCGCCGGCGTACACCGGGCCGGATTACCTGCGGGTGCAAATGGAGAAGAGTCGCGACTTCGCCACCCTCCGTGACGCAAACCAGCTCCTGCAATCCGAGGGCTTCCACGCCAGCTTCTTCTTCAGCCTGCTGCTGCGGGGGGGCACCGCGCCGACCCTCGCGATCGTGCGCGCGCGGCAGCAGGAAATGCTCGAGGCGATGGCGGAGATGCTCCGGTCCCGTGCGCACGGAGCGGACGATCCCCTCCTGCTGCTCTTCACCGAGACATACCTGCGGATGTTCCCGGGCGCGGCGAGTGAGGTCATCGATATTGTGCTCGACCTCAGTCACGGAGTGTTCGTCGATCAAGACGCCGCCAGGCTCTGGCGGGAGCACTACCTGGGAGCACTGCACCTGGACCTCGCGGAGCGCAGCAACGGGACGATCGAAGCGGCGAGAGCGCGCTGGCGCGCGGAGGTGGCTCGAGATCCAAGCGTGCTCTATCGGTATCTCGGGCCCCAGATCCGCACCGAGGGAGTCGGGCCGACGGTGACCCTGGTTGCGTTCGGAGAGGCGAGGCCCCTCTCTTTTGACCTCAACACGGTCGAGGAAGGTGTCATTCGCCTCGTCCCGGGTATCAGCGAGGCTGAGGTTGGGAGCTGGCTCCGCGCCCGCAGAGAGAAGGCCTTTGCGGACGTCTCCGACTTCACGCGGCGAGCAGGGCTTCGCACGGCAACGCGTACCCGATTGCGCTTCAAGTGAGGGCTACTTGTTTGGCGAATGGCCTCGCGCACGGCGGAGGCACATTGAAGGTGACGGATGGGTCGTTCACTGAGGCCAAGTTCGGCCCTAGGAGGACATATAGCCACGCGCGCCGATGCACCGATGCCCGAGCTGTCATCTCTGATCCCGGCAGGATATGATGTCGCACCTGGAGTTGGTGGCACTCGTCGTGCGGGAGTACGAGCCTGCGATCGACTTCTTCGTGAACGTGTTGCAATTCGAACTGGTCGAGGACGTTCCGTCGTTGACGAACGACGGTCGCCCCAAACGCTGGGTCGTGGTTCGCCCCTCCGGTGCTGTGACCGGGATTCTGCTGGCGCGCGCTGATGGCAATCACCAGCTCGAGGTCGTCGGCAGGCAGTTTGCCGGCCGGGTAGGCTTGTTCCTGAGGGTTGACGACTTCGAAGCCACCTACAATCGGATGGTCGCTGCCGGCGTGGTGTTCGTATCGGCTCCGCGGGTCGAGCCGTACGGCAAGGTCGCCGTATTCCTCGACATCGAGGGAAACCGGTGGGACCTCCTCGGCCGGGTCGCTGGGCCCTGACCATCGCTGGCAGCGTACGGAGGCCGGCCGCGAGTACCGTTGGAAGGTTCGCCACGGAGAGGGCAGCAGGTCGCCGCAGCAGAACCGCGATTCGTCAGGCGCACACTCGGAGGTCCGGTTGAGTCCACTTCGCTCGATTGCTGCGATTCTCGGCGCGCTCAGCATAGGTCGGTACGTGGAGGTCGGAGCACAGGCACCGTCCCCCACGTCTATCGGTGATCGGGCCATTGCCATCCTGACGATTCCCGGTTACTCCGATTTTCTCGCGGCTGACGGCCGCACGGTCTGGACGACCAATGAAGGCCGCGTCGAACAACTGCGTGTCGACCGCCCGGGTGTGGTCGCGTCGATCCCGATCCCGGAGCCGTGTGGCGCCATGGTGGTGTCCTTCAAGTCGCTGTGGGTTGCGAGCTGTCGCGATTCGTCGGTCTATCGGATCGATCTGGCCTCCGCCACGGTCCTCGCGAGAATCCGCACCGGGCTCGCCGATCCGACCGGGGAGCTGAGCCTGGCGGCGGGGGCCGGCTCGGTCTGGGTGTTGAGTGATGCGAGCGGCATTCTCTCGCGGATCGATCCGACCAGCGACCGGGTCGCCGCTCGGATAACGGTCCAGCCGCATTCCTACGCCGCGGCGTTCGCCTTCGATGCGGTGTGGATCACCACGACCGGGCCGCGAGGAGCCTTGACCGGCGGCTCGGTCCAGCGCGTGGATCCGACCAGGAATCAGGTCGTGGCGACGATTCCCGTTGGTCCGGTTCCCCGGTTCCTGGCGGCCGGGGAAGGCGCGGTGTGGACCTTGAATCAAGGCGACGGCTCAGTCACGCGGATCGATCCCCAAACCAATACCGCAGTGGCTTCCATTCAGGTCGGGATGAAGGGCGGGGGAGGCGACATCGCAACGGGCCAGGGCCGGGTGTGGGTCCGTGGTACGAAGATCCTCCTGGCCGCCATTGATCCAGCGACGAACCGCGTGGTAGAAGTGTTCGGCCCCCCCGCAGGGAGCGGCGCCGTGCGGGTTGCCGAGGATCTGATCTGGGTGACCGCCCACGACACCAGGACGGTGTGGGTTCTTCGTGCGCGTCCGTAGGTCGTGGCGCCCGGGTGGTCCGGCGAGCATGCTGGTGATCGCCCTACTCACGATCGGATGTAATGCACCCTCGG
>JBGPLG010000100.1:0-13335 GCA_041486305.1 Gemmatimonadota bacterium | reverse complement strand
TGTATGGACGCCCGCGGCATCACCGATCCGGACCTCGTCGCGGGCGCGCATCGTAGCTCGATGAACGAGCTGACGGTCTGGACGGTCGAAGCGGGCAGGGTCATCGTCTTCTGAGGCAGGATCCGTGATGGCGCAGAGCATACTCATCCTGGGTGGCGGCGTCGGCGGGCTGGTGGCCGCCAACCAGCTGCGCAAGGCCCTCCCTGACAAGCATCGGATAACCCTGGTGGAGCGGGAACCCGCCTTCGTCTTCGCGCCATCGCTCCTCTGGCTCATGACGGGTGGCCGCACCGCCGACCAGATCTCCCGGCCGCTCGCCGGCCTGGAGAAGAAGGGTATCGAAGTCGTTCGCGGGGAGATCCAGCGGATCGACGCCGAGCGGCGCGAGGTGCTGGTCAACGGGCGCATGTTGGCCGGCGACTTCCTGATCGTCGCGCTCGGAGCCGAGCTCGGGACCGAGACCATCCCGGGCCTCGCGCAGGCGGGCCACAACTTCTACACGCTCGCGGGCGCGGAGGCACTGCGCGACGCGCTCGCGAGCTTCGGCGGGGGACAGCTCATCGTCCTCACCGCGGCGCCTGCCTACAAGTGTCCGGCGGCCCCGTACGAGGCGGCGATGCTGCTCGAGTACCACCTCCGTAAGCGGAAGATCCGCGCGCGGGCGCGGCTCGACCTGTACGCCGCGGAGCCCGGGCCCATGGGGGTGGCGGGCCCGGACGTCTCCAAGGCGGTGCGGCAGATGGTCGAGGCCAAGGACATCAGCTATCACCCGGAGCACCAGATCGCGGAGGTGGACCCTGGCGGCCGCCGGCTCAAGTTCGCCAACGGCGCGGAATCAACCTACGACCTGCTCGCCTACGTCCCGCCGCATCGGGCACCTCGGGTGGTCCGGGAGTCCGGATTGGCGGCGGAGAGCGGCTGGATCGCGGTCGACCGGCACACGATGGAGACGCGGTACCAGCGGGTCTACGCCCTCGGCGACGTGGTGAGCATTCCCCTCAAGCTCGGCAAGCCCCTGCCCAAGGCCGGCGTCTTCGCCCACGCGGAGGCGGAGGTGGTCGCCAAGAACGTCGTCCGTGCGATCACCGGGAAGGGCAGGTCCGCGACGTTCGATGGCCTGGGTGAGTGTTTCATCGAGACCGGTGACGGCAAGGCCGGTTTCGGCAAGGGCGATTTCTACGCGGCGCCGGTTCCGGAGATGAAGCTCCATCCTCCCGGCCGTCACTGGCACGCCGGCAAGGTCCTCTTCGAGAAGGATTGGCTGCGGCGCTGGTTCTGACGGCCGGGCAGGCCGTAGGTTCGGCAGATCCCCTCGAAGACGCTGCGCGTGCCCCCGGTGGCGATCGACGGCCCGGCTGCCCGGGTGCCAGTGGACGCCGCCGAGCCCGCGCCAGCCCTTCGCGCTTGAGGAGAGCCACCGCGGTACTCGCCACCGGCCAGCCGGTGTAGCGCGGATGCCGGTGGATCAGATAGGCCAGCAGCTTCCGTGGCCCCCAGGTCGGATGGGCCTGGCGCGTGCGAATCAGCAGCGCGCCGAGGGCCGCGAGTCCGCCGCGCTCGTACCGGTGCCACCACTTGTACCCGGTCTTCCGCCTGATTCCGAAGCGCGCGCAGAGCTCGGTCGGGTGCCAATGCCCCCGGGCCCACGCCTCCACGAAGTCCTGCCGCTGCGACATAGGCGTCTCCACTCTCCACGGCATCGGGCACCTCCTCAGGTACCCAATGACTTACCCCAGTTCTCCGTGAACCGCAGCGAGACAACTGTAGCCGCGCCACCGACGCGTTCGAGCCCAGCCGGCCACCAAGGCACGTAGTCCCCCGTCCTACATCCCAGTTCCCGGGAATCCCACCGCGGCTCCACCATCCAACCGATCCCCCAACCCGCAGGCGATCGGTATTCTTTGCGCCGTCCGGAGGCTGGAGGGTCAGTGGCCGCCGGCTCACAGAGAAGGGGTGCGGGCGGTGCGCGGGCGCGTTCCGGACGGCTCCTACACACCGGAGGAAGCAATGAGCAGATCGAAGCTGATGGGGCTGACGGCGCTGGCGACGCTGGCAATACTCGGGGCGTGCAACGACGGTGGGGTCACCCAGCCGATTCCGCCCAAGCCGCTGGCGACGGTGTTCACCGCCACGGGAAGCATCACGGCGAAGGTGGATGAATTTCGGAACGCATTGGGTCCGTCGAACGGCGGGACCGCCGGGGAGCAGCCGACGGGCCGGAGGGAGATCGGCTGGGACGGTGCGGGCGCCAATCCGTTCAACAACAAGAACGACTTTCCCGCGGATTTCTTCAACACCAACGTGAAGTCCGGTGCGGTGTTCACCACCGCGGGGACCGGGTTCCGGAACGACTCGACGCTGTTCCGCGAGATCAACCCGGAGTATGCGGAGGAGTTCACCTTCTTCAGCGCCAATCGGATTTTCTCACCGATCGGCAGCAACCAGCTCGACCAGCTGTTTCAAGTGGCCGGCCAGCCGACGCCGGCGGTGGTCCGCGGATTCGGGATCGTCCTCAGCGACGTGGACCTGGCAGGGAAGACCACGATCGAGCTGTTCGCCCAGGACGGATCCAGCCTGGGCAGCTACGCTGCGCCGGTCCAGTCCGACGCCGGCAGGCTATCTTTCATCGGGGTCACCTTCGTCGATGCGATCATCGCCCGAGTACGGATCACACTCGGTACCGGTGCGCTGGGTGCCAACGTCAACGACATCACCGCCGGCGGCACGGTGGATCTGGTGGTCCTGGACAATCTGATCTACGGAGAGCCCAAGAAGGCGTTCTAGGCTGGCCGAGGAGGGTCGAGGCGCGGCCTCGGCCCCCTTTGGCGGGTTCCCACCGGTCACCGTACCTTCCATTCTCCCATGGATGGTCCAGTCCCATGTCTAATCCGGCCGGCCTCGAGAATGAACGGTTGCTCGAGCTCTTTTTCTCCCAGTCCCTGGACGGGTTCTTCTTCATGATGCTCGACGAGCCGGTGGAATGGGGAGATCACGTCAACAAGGAGGAGGTGCTGAACTTCATTTTCGAGCATCAGCGGATGACCAAGGTCAACTCCGCCATCGTTACCCAGTTCAACGCCGCATCCCCTGACGAGCTGCTGGGCAGGACCCCGGCGCAGTTCTTCGCGCACGATCTGGCCGCGGCGAAGACGCGCTGGCGCGACTTCTTCGACCGGGGCTCGCTGCACACCGAAACCGACGAGCGGCGCCTGGACGGCACGCCGATGCGCATCGAGGGGGACTACATGGTGATCTACGACGGCAAGGGCCGCATCGCCGGTCACTTCGGCATCCAGCGCGATGTGACCGACCGGCACCAAGCCGGCGAGCAGGTTCGGGCCTCCCGACAGCAGCTCCGGGCGCTGGCCGCCCGCCTGCAGCAGGTCCGCGAGGAGGAGCGGACGGGCATCGCCCGGGAAATCCACGACGAGCTGGGCCAGGCGCTGACCGGCCTGAAGATGGACATCGCGTGGATGAAGGATCGCTTGCCCCGGGATCACGAGGTGCGGTCCCAGTGCGCCTCGATCATCCAGCGGATCGATGGGACCATGAGCGCGGTGCGGCGCATTGCCACCGAGCTCCGGCCCAGCGTGCTGGATCAACTGGGCCTGGCCGCGGCGCTGGAGTGGCAGGGGCAGGAATTCGGAGGGCGCACCGGAATCGAGGTCATCCTGGACCTGTGCGCCGACGAGTGTACGCCTCCCGAACATCTGGCCAGCTCGGTGTTCCGCATCTTTCAGGAGTCCCTCACCAACGTGGCGCGCCATGCCGGGGCAACGCGGGTGATCATCCGGCTGACCCAGACGCTCGAGTTCCTCACGCTCGAGGTGTGCGACGACGGCATCGGCATCTCGCCGAAACAGCTCGAAGGGACGACCTCGCTCGGGATCGTGGGGATGCGGGAGCGCGCCCTGGCGTGCGGGGGGGAGTTCAGCATCATCGGACAGCCGAATCAAGGGACGACTGTGCTGCTCAGGGTGCCCCTCATGCCGACGGCCGAGCGGAGCGTCGCGCCATGATCCGGCTCGCCATCGCCGACGATCACCCGATCGTCAGGCAGGGCCTCCGCCGGATCGCGAGCGAGGGGGCGGGGATCTCGGTGGTTGGAGAAGCCTCGACCGCGGCGGAGTTGTTCCGCCTGCTCGCGGGGGCGGCGGTGGACGTAGTACTGCTCGACGTGAGCATGCCCGGGTCCACCTTCGTCGAGACGCTCAAGGACCTCAGGGAGAAACACCCGAGCGTCAAGGTCCTGGTGCTGAGCGTCCACCCCGAGGATCAGTGGGCGGTGCGCGCGCTTCGGGCCGGTGCGGCGGGGTACCTGACCAAGGACCACTCGCCGGAGCAATTGGTCGAAGCCGTCCGCCGGGTGGCGCGAGGGGGCAAATACGTGAGCGAGATGCTGGCCGAAAAACTGGCCGGGCTGGTGGACAACGGCGGGACGCGGTGGCCGCATGAACGGCTAAGCGACCGCGAATTCGAGGTCCTCCGCGCGCTGGGCAGCGGAATGGCGGTCAAGGATGTGGCGGAGCAACTCAACCTGAGTGCCAAGACCATCAGTACCTACCGGGCCCGGTTGCTGGAAAAGATGGGCCTCAAGTCGAGGGCCGACCTCGTGCGGTACGTCGTGGAGCACGAACTCCTCAAATGAACGCTCACCGCCCTCAGCGTCCTGGCCTCGTTCGAGTTGGACCCCGGGAAGCAGTCCCCCTGCGCGGCTGCCGCGGCCGGCAGCCCGAGCAAGGTGGCGAGCGTGACGGCCACGCTCCGCATCACTGCACCACGATGGTGCCGCGCATCCCCGTGCCGCTGAACATCGTCTCCCGTCCCTCTCTCGATGACGCCACGATTCACCGGTCCGCCCTCAGAACGCCGGAAGAGTAGGACTCGGGGATCCCAGCCGGAATCAGCGAACCGCCGATAGATGCGAAGGGAGTTGGGCAAGGGCAGCGGAAGACGGGGGACTACGAGTGGGCACTCCTTCATGTAGGACGCCGGCTGACGGTCACTGCGCCGAAGATCTGACGACAGCAGCGCCCAACGCCCGACTGCCCCATCAAGCCGGCATTAGTATACTGCCGCATGCGATTCAATCTTCAGCGGGTTACGATCGGGCTCACAGTGGTCATCGCGGCCGGCTGCGCCTACGACTCCGGCTACACCACGCCGAACCCTCCACCTCCACCGATGCCCACCGGCCTCTGGACCGCCAGCGCGAGTCCGTCAGCGATCCTCCGCCTGGCTCCGAGCCAGCTCGGCAGCACCGGTGCGCTCACACCGGCCACCAGGATCACCACGCCGAGCGCGGAGCTCTCCACGCTGGTCGGTATCGCGTTCGACGCCGCCGGCGATCTGTGGGTTGCCAGCCAGGACGATTCCCGCCTGATTGGCTTCGCGCCCGCCGGCCTCACCCGCTCGGGGTTCGCCGCGGCCATGGCGGTGATCACGCCGAACGCGGGGTCGCTGAGCGGTCCCACGAGTCTGGCGTTCGACGCGGAGCAGGGCCTCTGGGTCGCCAATCGCGCCAACGGGACCCTGGTCCGATTCGGTCTCGCCCAGCTCGCCGCGGGCGGTGCCCCGGTGCCGGCGGTGATCCTGTCCGGACTCGGCCACCCCACGGGCATCGCATTCGATGCCGCCGGTGCGCTCTGGATTTCCGACAGCCGGGACAACACCCTCGCCAAGTACTCCGCCGCGCAGCTGGCGGCTTCAGGGTCGCCGGCCCCGGCCGTTCTCCTGGGCGCCGCCCCCAACTCGCTGGTGAAGCCCAGCGGCGTGGCGTTCGACGCCTCCGGCAACCTCTGGGTGGCCAACACCAACGGTGAGAGCCTCGCCGCGTTCAGTCCGGACCAGCTCACCGCCAACGGGTCCCCCGAGCCCCGCGTCGTGCTTTCCTCGAACGACGGCTCCCTGACCCTTCCGGTGGGCCTGGCGTTCGATGCCGCCGGAAACCTGTGGGTGGTGGGCGGCGGTGGGGCCCTGACGGAATTCGCTCGGGCGAGCCTCGGCGCGACCGGGGCGCCGGAGCCGAGCGCCCGGTTCCAGCTCACCGGCTACTCGCTGTTCTGGAACGTGGCCTTCTGGCCCAGACCCGCCGGGCTCCCGCTGTTCTGATCGGGCCAACGCATTCGTTCACTGACGGAGAGTTTGGCATGTCATCCGAGAGCATTCTCCGCGCCGGCAGTCCCGGCGCCGCCGGCGAGGTCCCCGTCTGGTCCGAAGACCCGCTCACCGCCCGGGCCAGATCGGTCTGGACCGCGGGCGATTTTCTCCAGATCGCGCGCAGCTTCGCGCCCGGCGCCGAGGAATTCATCGCCCGGCTGGCGCTTTGTCCGGGGGAGTCGGTGCTCGACGTCGCGTGCGGTACCGGCAACCTGGCAATTCCCGCGGCACGGGCCGGAGCTCGCGTTATCGGAATCGACATTGCACCCAATCTGATCGCGGACGCTCGAATCGAGGCCCGCGCCGCCGGCTGCGTCATCGACTTCGAGGTCGGCGATGCCGAGTCGCTTCCGTATGGCGATGACCGGTTCGACACCACCGTGACGATGTTCGGCGCGATGTTCGCCTATCGGCCGGAGCGGGCCGCGTCGGAGCTCATGCGGGTAACCCGGCGGGGCGGCCGCGTGGTGATGGCGAACTGGACGCCCGAGGGATTTGTCGGCAAGCTGCTGCGCGCCCATACCGCCCTGGTGCCCCCCCCCCCGGGAGTGCCGAGCCCGCTGGCCTGGGGCGACCCTGACGTGGTTCGCGTACGCCTGGGCAACGCGGTTGCCACGCTGATCTGCACCAAACGGACCCTGGAGCTGCGCTTCCCGCTTCCACCCCCCGCGGTGACGGAACTGTTCGCCACCTGTTACGGGCCAACTATCGCCACGCTCCGAGCAACCACGACCTGCGGCTCGAACCGTCTCCGCAAGGAGCTCACCCGGCTGTTCAACGACCACAACCTCGCTGACGACGGCACGACGGTGGTGGCGAGCGAGTATCTCGAGGTTCTAGCACGAGTGGCCTGACGGTCATTCGTTCACAATTTGCCGAAGGGGGAACAATGAGCCAACGTAGCAACGCCCTTGCCGAACGCCTCGAACAGGGAGCCCGCGCACTGGCCGACTTCGCGAGCGCCCTCACGGACGCGGAGTGGCAAACCCGCGGGCCCAAGGACAAGCGCAAGATCGGTGTCGTCGTGCATCACGTCGCCAGCATGTATCCGCTGGAGATCCAGCTGGCCCAGACGCTCGCCGGGGGCAAGCCGGTGGAGGGCGTGACCTGGGATGTCGTCCACGAGCTCAACGCCGGGCAGGCCAAGGAGCACGATGCGGTCAGCAAGGCGGCGGCGCTGGATCTGCTCCGGCGGAACAGCGCCGCGGCGGCGGCCGCGATCCGGGCTCTCAGCGACGAGGAGCTCGATCGGGCCGCCCCTGTGTCGCTCAACTCGGATGCCCCGCTCACCTGCCAGTTCTTTCTGGAGGATCACGCGGTCCGGCATTCCTACCACCACCTCGCCGCCGTACGAGGCGCCTTGCAGCCTGGACCCCAATAGACGGCGGTCCTACGCGGTCCTCAAGGCCTCGGCCGGCGCACCGGGAGGCCCTTGCCTCCCAGCGGTACCACCAGGACCGGGTCGAGCCGGGCCGCGATGAGCGGGGCCATGGCACTGATCAGCTGGATGACGTCCGGCCGGGACATCCAGGCTACGTAGTGGGCCTTGCTGCGCCACGCCTCGCTGACCCAGACCCCGTCGGGCTCGTCTACCGACGTGCTCACCACGTACAGGTAGCAGCCGGGTGCGTCGGCCACGCGCTCCGCGGCGACGAGCAGCAGATCTACGAGCACATCCCGTTGTCCGGCGTAGACGACCACATGGGTGGTCATCCCGAACCGGTTCACCAACCAGTCTCCCGTCTCCACCGGACTGGTGGCTGGGGCGAGCTCCTCTCTCGACAATCGCATCATCCGCTCCGTTGCTTTCGACTCAATAACCCGGGCCAGGCGCTTGACCGGGACGCCGTGGCGGCCCGGAAGCGGAGGAACGATAGAACGAGGGTAGCCGCTCGAGGATCGGTCGGACGGCCGAATCCGGGTCGGACTGGAGGGAAACAGCCTGTAGGACGGAGGCTCACGCAACCTGGCTCGGCTCGGCACATGTCGCTTGGTGATTCGGAGCTCCCCCTATGTAGTCCTCCGTCTGATAGCCCGGGTTGGGTTTGTCGCACCGTTCAAAGGCGCCGCGTCTGATACTGCCATCGATGGGCGTTCGCTAACGTTGTCCCCGTTAGTGATCGGTCCCATTCACGATGGAGTGCGCGATGAAACCGAAGGGTTCGTCAGGACACCGCTTCGCCCGGACCGGCGCCATTGCAGTCCTGATCGGGGCGTGCGCGGTGCTCGCCGGGTGCGGGAATAGTTACGGCCCGAGCAGCCCTCCCCCTCCCCCTCCCCCTCCCCCTCCCCCTCCTCCCCCCAATCCGGGGGAGGTAGACGCCACGCCGGCCCTGGTGTTCACCCCGGCGACGCTCACTGTGGAAACTGGGGACGCGGTGACGTTCGTGTTCGGCACGGTGGCGCACAACGTCTTCTTCGATTCC
Source organism: Gemmatimonadota bacterium (assembly GCA_041486305.1). Classification (GTDB taxonomy): domain Bacteria; phylum Gemmatimonadota; class Gemmatimonadetes; order Gemmatimonadales; family GWC2-71-9; genus JABFSM01. Next base: position 4,750 of record JBGPLG010000100.1, on the reverse strand, counting down.
CAGACCGGTACTCCGGCCGATATCGCCGGCAACAATTTGGGAGTGTCGGTTACCCGCAGCTTCCCGACTGCAGGCACCTTTCGCTACAGCTGCCACATTCATCCGTCCATGACGGGAAGAGTCGTGGTACAGGCGCCGGGCACCAGCGCGAGTCGGTGAATCAGCCCTGGACGCGCGGTCATGGACCGCTTGAAGCGCCCCGAGTTCGTCGCGTCGGGCCTGCTCGCCCAGCCGGCCCCTCCGCCGCTCTATACGGACCTCGGCACTCACCACAAAGCAATCGGCACGCGAGTCCCCCTCGCGCAGCAGTACTTCGACCAAGGTCTCCGCTTGGGGTTCGGCTTCAATCACGCGGAGGCGATCAGGTCCTTTACACGCGCGACCGAGCTGGACATGGCGTGCGCGATATGTTGGTGGGGAATCGCGTATGCCTACGGGCCTCATGTGAATGCGGGGATGGATTCTGCAAGTGGGGTGAAAGCGTACGAAGCGACACAGAAAGCCCTCTCGCTTAGCCGCAACGCAAGCCCTTGGAAGCGAGCATATATCCGCGCAGTGGCCGCTCGGTATGCACCCGAACCGCCCGTCAATCGCGCCAATCTCGACTCTGCGGCACTCTACGCTGAGTCCCTGACGGATCTTCGACCCTGGAATTACTGGACGCCGCAGGGAAAGCCCTGTCTCGGTACCGAGGAGATCGTGCGGCAATTGGAGCGAGTAATAGCGCGCAATCCAGAGCACCCCGGAGCGTGTCACTGCTATATCCATGCGGTAGAGGCGATGAATCCCCAGCTCGCGGTCCCCTGCGCCGAGCGTCTGGTGCGTCTGATGCCAGGCGTGGGACACATGGTGCACATGCCGGCCCACATCTATATCCGCGTCGGCAGGCACAAGGACGCCGCCGCGAGCAACGTGCACGCGATCCACACCGACGAGACGTTCATCGAGGGGCAGAAGTCGGTCAGGACCCTCAGATGCTAGCTGGCCCTACTTTCGGGGGAACGGTCAGGGGAGCTTACGGTCGAGAACTCTATCACGGTTGCATGGCCGCGCGAATCCATGATAGATGCTCAGACACCCGGGTAAAGTGGTCCACCGCCCCGTAGGTGCCGGGGCCGTTGCGGCCATCGAAGCCGGCCGAGCTGACGCCGGCCACTTGCGGCCGGCCCGCGACCGAGAGCAGCGCCGGTCCGCCGCTGTCTCCCCGCCCCGGGGCTCCTTCGAGCGCGGTTCCCGCCGGCGGTTCATCGAACCGGAACACCAGTCGGCCGTCGTCGATTCCGTCCACGACGCTCGTCGCGCCGCGCACCCGTCCATCCTGTTGCCATGCCCCCCCCAGGCCGGTGCGCGTGTCACCGTGGCCTACCAGCACCGCTGTCTGGCCCACCTCGTCGCGTCCCCCATACAGCGCGAGCGGCTCGATTCCCGTCACCGGCTCGGTCAGCTCCAGCAGGCCGATGTCGTGAGGCCCCAGCTCTCGCCAGTCGGGATGGACCACCGCGCGGCGGACGGAATACACGCGTTCTCCAAACCGGACCCGCACCCGACCGGTGTCCAGGTCGGCGGCGACGTGCGCCGCGGTGAGCACCCAGGTCGGCGCGATGAGGGTGCCGTCCCCCCGCCGGCCGACGGTCCCAACCGCGGCGTAGCGCGCGCCCAGAGCAAGGTAGAGGCTATCAGGCCGGTCGTGCCGCCGCACGATGCGCTCGCCGCCTGGGTGGAGTGCGGCGAGCGTCGTCGTGAGCAGGCTGAGACCGAGAGAAGTGGCAAGGCGCATAGCAATCCTTTCAGGGGGATGAAGGAGGGCGAAGCGGTCATGCGCGGCGTCGCCGAGACTCACCCGCGCGTCGAGTGTGCTCTCGCCGAACGCCGACGAGTCGGCCCGCCCCGCGGCGATGGCGAGCCGGGCCTGGATCTCCGGGCTAATGTCGCCGGAATGCGCGTCGCCGTGCTCAGCGCCTCGTATGGGGTCAGGCCCGCACCCTGGAGTGATTGCAGTTCCCGGTGCAAATGGAAGCGATTCAGGAGTGGCTCCGAGATCTTCCAGACCCGGGGTGGTAGCGATGCTTCCGATCACATCAAGGCGTAGAGATTGCCGTCGGTGCTCCCGACATAGAGCACCCCGTCGACCAGCACCGGCGAGGCCAGGAAAGATCCCATCGTGAAAATCCTGGCAAACTCGACGCCGATGTCATCGGCGAAGTACTCCAGCATGGTCGCCCGATAATTCATGCCGCCATCCGGCTTGGTGTATTTGGCCAGGTTGGCCCGCGACGAGTCAGTCTGAAAGACCCAGGCAACCTTCTGGGCCTCGAGATCGATCGCCATGAGCCGACCGTCCCAATTGGCCGCGTAGGCGTAGCTCCCCACGATCGCCGGGGAGGCGGAGAAATACCAGCTAGACTGGAGCGCGAAAGTCTCGTTTCCGTTGGCGGCGTCGACCTCGCGGAACCGGCGCCCGTCTGCCGTGGTGAACCAGACCCTCCCGTTCCGCACCGCCGGCGAGCTCATGCCCCAGGACCCCTGGGTATCGTACGCCCATTTCTTGCGCCCGGTGCGTGCGTCGAGCGCGTACACATGGGCGTCCCGGCATTCGAAAAAGACTACACCGCCGGAGATCGCTGCGGTGCCCTGAATGCCGGTCTGATTGTGGACCTGGGTGTCCTCACCGGTCTTGAACCGCCACTCCAGCCGCCCGGTTCTGGCATTCAGCGCATAGAACCAGGTGTCCCAGCTGCCGATATAGAGCATCCCGCCGGCGAGGGCCGGCGAGGCGTGGACCACGTTGCCGGTCTTGAATTTCCAGCGCAACCGGCCGGTGCCGGCGTCGAGCGCATATACATTGCCATCCCCGCTGCCGAAGTAGACCACGCCCCGCCACACCGCGGGCGACGACAGGTAGACGTCGAATGGGTCGGGAATCACCTCCCCAGCCGGGGGGTATCCGTGCAAGTGCTTGCCGGCGAAACGCCGCTCACCCTTGGTTCTGAACTTCCATCGCAGCAAACCCGTGGTCGCGTCGATGGCGTAGAAGTTCCCGTCATAACTCCCGACGTACACCAGCCCGGCCTCCACGGCAGGCGAGGAGGTGACCCGCGCCTCGGTCTTGAAGGCCCACCGTTTGGTCCCGGTGGCGGTCTCCACGGCGTAGACGTTTCCATCGGTGCTTCCGAAGTACGCCGTTCCTCCGACCACTGCGGGCGTGGAAATGACCCGGCCATCGGTGTGGAAGGCCCACTTGATCTTGGTCAATGTCGTGAGTGGCGAACCGATCGCCACGCCGGTCCGGGCGAGGTCGCAGCGAAACATCGGGGCGTCCTGTGCGTGTCCGGTGGCGGTGGCGAGGACCGCACCGGCAGTGATCCACAAGTGCTTCATGCTCGAACCTCTTTCCGGTGGATTGAGCCCCGGGCGCATCCATCGGCCCTGAACGGCCTAACCTGCCCGGACTCCTGGCCGCACGCCCACAAGGGCCAGGACGTTCGGCGGCATTTCCTTGTTTCAGGATCGCGAGAAATCGTCCGATACTGTGCCCTTTCCCGGTATCGACGTACCGGCTGCTGCACCGGAGGCGCGCCTCGCCACGTTGCGCAGCGTCCTGGCCCCCGACCTCGAGAGTGGAGATGGATGGAAGCAACCCGATCGACAGCGCCGACCTGCCTCCACTCGCTGCATCGATACAACGGTTCACAGCATCGAACGACCGCCGAGCCGGAAACCTGGTGTCCGGAAGCCAACGTCTGGGTCCAGGCGGCAGGATCGGAACTCGCACTGCGTCGTCACCAAAGGACCCACCTGTGATATCCCGAAAGGTTCTCGTTCCGGCGCTGCTGGCCGGAATAACCGGTGGGACAGTCCGCGCTCAAGGCTCCAACCCCACATCGGCGTATTCCGTCACCGACGTTCGGTTCGCCTCCGCGGGGATCACGCTGGCCGGCAAGCTGCCCGCACCGAAGGGTGCCGCACGGTTCCCGGTGGTGGTGATGGTCACTGGCTCGGGAAATGACCCGGTGGTCGACGAGGCCGACACCCGCGTCCTGGCCACTGCGTTTGCCAAGTCGGGCCGCGGATCACTGGCATATGACAAACGGGGGATCGGGGCGTCCGGCGGAAAGTTTACCGGGAGCGATTTTCAGCAGCTTGGACTCGATGCCGCCGCCGCCATCAAGTACGCCCACGAGCAGAGCAACGTCTCGGGAGTCTGCGTCTGGGCGTCAGCCAGGCCGGCTGGATCGCTCCCTATGCGCTGCTGGCGGGAGCCGACTTGGATTACGCGATCCTGGTCAGCGTATTCCCATGGGACTGTTGTTGAATGCACTCGCAGCGGCCTAACGCCCCGAGCTCAGCTGCAGCCCAGCCAAATAGGAACGCCGGCGCAGCCGGCGCAACATGCCTTAGATCGGCTGTCAGCTGCAGCGTTCGTTAGACGCCGGGCGTTTGGACACGTACGGGTGATTTCCGAACGAGGGATCCGCAGCCTCGCTGTCGGCTACGTGCGCGGAGTGAAGCCGGGAGCCGGGCGTCTTCGCGTCACTCCTTCTCGACTACGCGGTGGCTCAGCCGACTTTGTACACACCAACGGCGCTGATCAAGTTCTCTAATTGCCACCGGAAGTGCTTGAACAGAAGACTCACCAGGCGGGCGGAATAGCATGCTCAGGCTGGGACACACGTCAGCCGAACCGCGTCCTCGCCAACACGATCGCTGGCAATGATGCGGAGCGGTGGCCGGGCGCCGGCAAAGTACGGCT
>JBGPLG010000099.1:0-13359 GCA_041486305.1 Gemmatimonadota bacterium | reverse complement strand
CGTAATAGAGAAAGCCGTCGGCCTCGCCGGAATCGATCAGCGTCAGGATGTGGGGATGCTGGAGCTGCGCCGCGATGTGCACTTCCCGGAGAAAGCGCTCGGAGCCCAGCGAGGCGGCCAGCTCCTGGCGGAGCACCTTGATGGCGACCTTGCGATCGTGTTTGAGGTCGTGGGCGAGGTACACCGTGGCCATGCCGCCCTGGCCCAGCTCCCGCTCGATCCGGTAGCGGCCGGCCAGCGCCGCGGTGAGCCGGGCGAGTGAGTCGCTCACGGCACCGGCCACAGGTTGTCTTCCTGGTACAGCTCTCGGTACAATCGCGCGATCTCCGGGTCGCCGGTGTAGGCGTCGAGGAACACCCCGCCGGTCACCCGGAAGCTGAAGGTCGGGGTGATCTCCTCGAACGATGCCGCAAACTCGCGCCGCATGGCCGGGAGATCGTCCAGGCCCACGTGAATCGCCAGCTTCGTGAACGCCGGCACGTACTCACCCCGGCTGGCCCGGTCTTCCAGCTCTCCCAGCAGGCGCCGCGCGTCCTCGGTCCGCCCGGCCCTCGCAAGCGCGAGCCCGAGCACGCCGACGAAGATCGGCGCCCGGGAGAGCACCACCGCCCGCTCCACCAGCGGAAGCCCCTCCTCGTGCCGCCCCAGCCCGGAGAGCGCCAGCCCGCCCACCCAGAGGCCCAGCATGAAATCCGACTGGAGCTCGAGCGCGCGTATCGCCGCCTGTCGCGCCGGCTCGAATTCTCCCAGGGCGTAGAGCGCGGCGGCCGCGAGTGCGTGGGTGAACGGCGACAGCGGATCGAGCTCCCGGGCGCGATCGAGAAACCCGCGGACCTCCGCGGGTTGCCTCACCATGGCGGCGAAGCAGGCGCAGTAGCCCTGGCTCAGCGGGTTACGGGGGTTGAGCGCCAGCGCCCGGGCGAACTGCGGCCCCGCCTCGCGCCACTGCCTGGTGGCATAGAAGGTGGCGAACGCCTTGGAGAAGTTCGCTTCGGGGAGCGCCGGATCGAGGGCCATCGCCCTGGCCGCGGCGGCCACGGCCCGCGGGTTCGCCTCGACCGCGGACATCCAGCCATAGACCCGGAGGATGCCGTAGCAGTCGGCCAGCCCCGCGTAGGCCAGCGCGTACTCGGCGTCCAGCGCGATGGCCTGCTCGAAGCACTGGATCGCCACCTTCACCGATGCCGGGGTCCGCTGGTGCCAGTAGTGCCGGCCCTTGAGGTACAACTCGTACGCCTCGAGGTTGTCGGTGGAGCGGCGCACCGCCGGCGCTGCGGCCCCCATCAACGCGGGCACCAGCGCCTTGACGATCGACCCCACGATCTCGTCCTGGATCTCGAAGACGTCGGCCATTTCGCGGTCGTACCGCTCCGACCAGAGCTGATAGCCGGTGCTCACGTTGACCAGCTGCGCGGTCACCCGGAGCTTGGTGCCGGCCCGCCGCACGCTCCCCTCCAGCACGCAGGCCACGTTGAGCTGCTCGCCGATGTCCCGGATGTCGAGCTCACTCCCCCGGAACCGGAACGCGGAAGTGCGCGAGGCCACCTGGAGTCCGGGGAGCGCGCTCAACGCGTTGATCAGATCCTCCGAGAGCCCGTCGCTGAAATACTGGTTGTCGGCGTCGCCGCTCCGGTTGACGAACGGCATCACCGCCAGCGACTTCTCCGGCGGGGCAGGGCGGGAGACCGTCTCGATCTCGCCCAGCGAGGTGACGAACCGCGCCGCGGTTTCATAGCGGTCCACCGGTGCCCGCGCCATGGACTTCTGTACCGCCCGCGCCACCGGCCGGGGCACTCCCTCGCGCAGCGAGGCCACGTCGACCGGGGTCTGGACGAACCGCTTGGCGATCACCGCCTGCATGGTGGGCCCGGTGAAGGGCTGCTCTCCCACCAGCATCTCGTAGAGCACGCACCCCAGGCTGTAGATGTCGCTCCGTCCATCCACCGGCTCGCCCGACGCCTGCTCCGGGCTCATATAGGCCGGCGTCCCGACACTGGTGCCGGTCCGGGTCACCGCGTCGTCCTTCGCCGCGGAGAGCGCCTTGCCGATTCCGAAATCCGCCACCAGCGCGTGTCCCTCGTGCAGCATGATGTTCTCGGGCTTGATGTCCCGGTGGATCACCGCGTGCCGGTGGGCGTAGTCGAGCGCGTCGGCCACCTCGGCGGTGATCCGGACCGCCTCCTCCACCGGTAGCTGTTTTTCGTGGTCCAGGCGATCCCGCAGACTCTCGCCATCGACGAACGGCATCACGTAAAACAGGAATCCTTCCGTCCGCCCGTCCGCCTGACCGCCTGTCCGCCCCGAGTCGAATAGCGGCAGGATGTGGGGATGGGAGAGCTTGGCCGCGAGATGAATCTCCCGGAGGAACCGGTCGGCGCCCAGGGCCTGGGCCACATCGGCGCGCATGACCTTGATGGCCACCTGGCGGTCGTGCTTCAGGTCATGGGCGAGATACACCGTGGCCATTCCGCCCTGGCCCAGCTCCCGCTCGATCCGGTAGCGGTCGGAGAGCGCCGCGGCCAGGCGCTCCAGCACGCCCGTCATCGGGCCACCGCCTTCGCGAACGCTTCCCAGCGCCCCCGCGCCTTCTCCATGATCCGCGCGTACTCCGGCATGCCCCGGAGCGGCGCCATGAACGGGCAGAACGTGCTCATGAACTCGTAGGCGTAGAACCCCTTGTCCACCGCCTCCTCGACCACCAGCAGCGCCCGCGCGGTCTCTCCCGCCATCGCATACGACTCGGCCAGATGGAAGGTGAGATGGAAATCCAGCGGCGCCGTGTTCACCGGCGCCAGCGCCGCGAGCGCGCCGGGACGATCGCCCTGGAGCGAGGCCACCAGAGACTGGAGCTGCCAGGTGTACGGCACCATCGGCCCATACGTCGTCAGCCACGCCGCCTCCTCGGCCGCGCGCGTGACGTCTCCCACCAGGGCGTAGTTGTACCCGAGCGTCCAGTGAATGACGTAGCCCTGCGGATCCACCTCGACCGCACGGCGCAGGGTCTCCGGCCCGCCTTCGAAACGCCCGGCAAACCATGGCGTGACCCCGGACGCCAGCCAGGACATCGGCGACAGCGGGTCGGACGCCATCATCTGGCGGCTGGTGGCCTCCGCCCCCGGCATGTAACCCGCTTGCCAGTAGGTGACCGTGAGCCAGAAGAGCGAATCGGCGTCGTTGGGCTCCCGTTCCAGCGCGGCCCGGAAGTGCCGCACCGCCTCGGGGTGATGACCCCGCTCGAACGAGATATAGCCGTGCAGCGCGTGGCCGTACGGGGCGTCCGGAGCCATCGCCAGCAGCGCGTCGGCCTGGACCGCGCACTCCGCCAGGATCGCGGGGTTCGCGATGCCCGCCTTCACCAGGGAGACGTCGGCCCAGGCCAGCAGCCCGAGCAGCGGGGCGGTGGGCCCCTCGATCTCGATGGCCTGGCGCACCAGGTCCTTGCCGTGCTCCATCTCGGCGCCCAGGCGGCGCAGCACCGCGCGGGCCTCGAGGTACAGCTCGAAGGCCCGCGCGTTCTGAATCGGGCGCGCCGCCAGCCTCCGGTCCTCGTCGTTGCTCAGCTTGACGCCCAACGCCTTGACGATTTCCCGGGACACCCGCTCCTGCACCTCGAACACGTCGTCCAGCGTGCCGCCGTACTTCTCCGACCAGAGCTGCGAGTCCGCCTCGGCGTCGATGAGCTGGGCGGTGATCCTGAGGCTCGAGCCCGCCTTGCGCACGCTGCCCTCGAGCACGTAGCGCACCCCCAGCTCCCGCCCGATGGTGCGGACGTCCTTGTCGCTCCCCTTGAAGCGCATGGCGGAGGTCCGCGAGATGACGCTCAGCGCCTTGATGCTGGCGAGATCCGAGATGATCTCCTCGGTGAGCCCGTCGCTGAAGTACTCGTCCCCCGAATCCGGGCTCCGGTTAACGAACGGCAGCACCACCAGCCCCGCGGCGCGCGCCGGCGCCGGCCTCCCCCCCGCCGCCGCCACCCAGGTCGAGCCCGACGGCGTCAGCAGCGACTTGACCAGCTCGGCCGCGTTGGCGGGACGCTGGGCCGGATCGGTGGCCAGGATCCGCTGGACCACCCCGCTCAATTGCGCCCCGACCTCGGGCCGGCTCGCGGAACAGGCGGGAGGACTCTCCGTGAGCCGCCGCGCGATCATCCGCTGCACCGTCGGAGCCGCGAAGGGCGTCTCGCCGGTGAGCATCTCGTGCAGCATGCAGCCCAGGCTGTAGAGATCGCTCCGGCCATCGACCCCGTCGGCCAGCACCTGCTCCGGACTCATGTACGCGGGAGTCCCTACCGCCAGGCCGGTCTGGGTCAGGTGTGCCCCCCCGAGCCCGCTCACCGCCTTGGCGATCCCGAAGTCCGCCACCACCGCGTGGCCGCCCTCCAGCAGAATGTTCTCCGGCTTGATGTCCCGGTGGATCACCCCGCGGGCGTGGGCGTATCCCAGCGCCTCGGCCACTTCCTTCGCGATCTGGAGCGCGTCCTCGATCGGGAGCGGCTTCTCCCGGGACAGCCGGTCCCGCAGCGATTCCCCCTCGATCAGCGGCATGACGTAGTACAGGAAGCCGCCGGCTTCCCCGGAGTCGTATAGCGGCAGGATGTGGGGGTGACGCAGGTTGGCCGTGGTCTCGATTTCCCGGAGGAACCGCTCCGCGCCGAGGGCCGCGGCCAGCTCGGGCTTCAAGACCTTCACCGCGACCCGCCGGCGGTGCCTGACGTCCTCCGCGACGTAGACCGTCGCCATGCCGCCCACGCCGAGCTCCCGCTCGATCCGGTAACGGTCCGCGAGGGCCGTGGTGAGACGGCCGGGCGGGTCGCTCATCGCGGCTTCCCCTCGAGCCCCAGCGCCTGGAGCACCAGCTGGCCCAGATCCGCTTTGAGGCCCGCCTTGACCGAGGCGAGCGCGGGATCCTTCGAGCGATTGTGGCGTTCGAGAGAATCCGCGCCCAGGTCGTACAGCTCGTCCTGCTCGGGGAACTTGATCCAGTGGATGTACTTGTACCGGGCGGTCCGAATGGCGCGGTAGTCCATGTCCATCAGGTGGGGGAACGGCTGCTCGTTGGTGTAGAACTCCACCAGCACCGCCTGCCGCCAGTCCGCCGGGGTCCCGCTGAACAGCGGGATCAGCGAGCGGCCCTGGATCTGCGGTCCAATGGCCACGCCGGCGAAGTCCAGCAGCGTCGGCGCCAGGTCCACCGTCAGGGCCAGCCCCGCCGGACGCGAGCCCGCCGGGATCCTGGGCGGGTAGCGCATCAGCAGCGGATTCCGGATCGACTCCTCGTAGGGCATCCGCCGCTCGGTGGTGAGCCCGTGCTCCCCGAAGAAGAAGCCATTGTCGCTGCTCAGCACGATCACCGTCTTGTCCAGGAGCTTGAGCGAGTCCAGCGTCGCCATGATCCGTCCCAGGCTCTCATCCACGCCCAGGATCATCTCGGCGCGGCGCCGGATGGTCTCCTCGCCGGTCCAGGGGGTGACCGGATGCTGGTGCTCCGGCAAGGCCGTGCCCGCTCTGCCCGCCGTGCCCGCCTCGCCCGCGGACAAGCTCGCGAGGGCGTGGCGCAGGGCCGGCTTGCCGTCGAGATCCGCAGCTACGTCCGCCTGGCTCTCCCGGCGGGTGAACACCTTGTCCTTGTAGCGGCCCTCGTCGCGCGGCGGGGGGATGTAACCCCGGTCGCTCTCCGGATCGAGCGAGCCGTCGTTCCTCTGCACGATGTCCGGGTGGACCGCCTTGTGCGCCAGGTATAGCAGGAACGGCCCCGCGTGCTCCCGCTGAACGAACCCGATCGCCCGGTCGGTGAGCAGGTCGGTGGTGTACCCCGGCACCTGGTGCAGCGCGCCATTCTCGAACAGCTCGGGATTGGTCGCGTGCCCCTGGCCCGGCATCGCAACCCAGTAGTTCCAGCCGGGTCGCTCCGTCGGATCGTTCCCCATGTGCCACTTGCCCACGAACGCCGTGCGATACCCCGCGGCCTGCAGCGGGATGTTGAACGTCTCGAGATGATGGCTGGCCAGATCGCGCGCCAGGTTGTCGATGATGCCGTGCCGGGAAGGGAACTGGCCGGTGAGCAGCGTGGCCCGGTTGGGGGAACAGAGCGGCACCGCGTGGAACGCGTTGACGAAGAGAGCGCCCTCCTTCGCCAGCCGGTCCATGTTGGGCGTCTCGAGATACGGGTGGCCCCCCGCATGGAACTCATCGAAGCGGAGGTCGTCCACCAGCACGACCACCAGGTTGGGTCGGTCGGTTGACGGCGGGCTCGGCGGCCCCGGGTGCTTGCCGCAGGCCACCACGCCGATGAGCAGCAGGCAACACGCGCGTGGCGTCATGGCGTTCATGCGCGCGCGGTCGAACCCGCGGCGATTGAGGTGCAGGGTGCGGTCAGGGAGTTCCCGGGGATCGGGCCACCGGAAGGTACCGATCCGGCGACCCTTTCGCCAAAACCACCTACCGGGGGGTCTGAATGAGGTCGCGTATGTTATGCGCCGTTCATGAGCCCTTCTTCACCCCCGCTACGGCCGGCTGAACACCGCGCCATGGGGGATGCCCGGGGCGGAACCGCCATGGGGCCAGGTCCGGCCCGACATGGCATACCCGGGCCGGTCACTGCCGGGCTCCCGGAAGCGACGGTCCAGGGCCAGCGCCCCGCTGGCGGAGTCGAACCTCGCGATCAGCACCCGGTTGAGCAGGCTCCCGAAGCCGGTGATCACCACCCGGCGCGTGTTGGGCTCCAGCGAGATCCAGTGGGGGACGTCGGTCGAATCCAGTGTGAGCCGCGAGGCCTCGCGTGGATGCGCCGGATCCGAGATGTCCAGGCTGACGACTCCCGGCACGGTGGGGACGGTGATCAGCAGGAAGTGTCCCGCTACCACCGGGATAGCGCAGTTGGAATCCTTGTCCTTCATCGGCAGCGAGGCCACCAGCCGGCCGGCCGGCGATTCTCCCTCGAGGCCCTCGAGCAGGTACAGCCCGCAATTGAACGTGGAGACCAGCACCGTCCTGCCGTCCTCCAGCACCCTCGGCTCCGCGGTGAGGTTGCCCTCGTCGCCGCGGGGACCCTGCGGCAGGGTGATGGTGTGGAGCAGCTTCAGGTCCGAGAGCCGCCAGATCTGGAGCTGATCGGCCTTGAAGGGACTCTTCGGATCCATGTCCGTGGTGGTGGTGACGACGCGGTCCAGCGCCGCCACGATCCCCGCCGAGTAGGGCCGGAGGCCCGGGTCGACCCCGGGCAGGAACGCGGAGCTGGAACGCACCACCTGGCCCGCGGGCGTCAGTTCCACCAGGCCGCCCGGCGCCATGCCCGCGGCGCCATGGCTCATCTGAAAGGTCGACAGCACGTTGCCGTTCGACAGCCGCAGGAAGCTGTGTGGGTGGGTGAACCCCGCCTGCCCGGAAAACTGGCCGGCCAGCCGCGGATGGGCCCCGTCCCGGAGGTCGAAGATGAACGATTGTCCGGCAGTGAACCCGTTGGCGAAGAGCTGTCCGTCGGCGGGCATCGCGTGCTCGGTGTGGTGCGGTCCATTGTGGAGTCCCGGCACCGCCAGCGTGGTGACCAGTGCGCCGTAGCGGCCGGTGTCGGCGCGGACGTCCAGCACCGCCAGGAAGTCCGGCGCGGTGCTGTCGGCTGAGCCGGTCCAGAGGTAGAGGTAGTCGCTGGCCCCCTCACCGGGGGACGGGGCGTGCTGGGACGTGGAACAGGCGGCGAGCAGGAGCAGTGGGAGGGCCGATGTGCGCATGGGAATCAATCTGCCATGACCCGCCGCCAACGGAAAGACGGTAAATTCGGTCTAATGGCCATGTCCTCCACTCCCGCCTACGACCTCGGCGCCTGCCGCGCGCAGATCCCCCTGCTCGCGTCGTGCATTCCCATGAACAACTGTTCCCAGTCGCCCCAGACCACGGTCACCCGGGCCGCCGCCGAGGAGTACCTCGATTCGTGGAACCGCACCGGGATGGACTGGGACGCGTGGATGTCGGAGGTGGCGCTGGCCAAGGCCGCGTTCGCGAGCCTGATCGGCGCCCAGCCCGAGGAGATCGCGGTCACCAGCTCGGTGTCGGAAGCCACCAGCGCGGTGGCCAGCGCCCTGGATTTCCTGGGACCACGGACCCGGGTGGTGGCGAGCGAGGCGGAGTTTCCCACGGTCGGGCAGGTCTGGCTGGCGCAGGAGCGCCGCGGCGCCAAGGTGTCGTGGGTGCCGGTCACCGACGGCCGGATCGACCTCGCCGCCTACGAGCCGGTCATCACCGACCGCACCGCCATCGTCTCCGCCTGCCACGGCTACTTCCTCAACGGCTTCGTCCAGGACCTCCGCGGCCTGGCCGACCTGGTCCATGCCCACGGCGCCCTGCTGTACAGCGACGCCTACCAGACCGCCGGCGCCATGCCCATCGACGTGAAGGCGCTGGGCGTGGATTTCCTGGCCTCGGGCAACCTCAAGTTCCTGATGGGCATTCCCGGGATCGCGTTCCTCTACGTGCGGCCCGAGGTGGCCGATGCGCTCCGGCCCACCGTCACCGGATGGATGGGCCGGATCCAGCCGTTCAGCTTCGATCCCAAGCGGCTCGACTGGGCCCCGGCCGCCCGGCGATTCGACACCGGCACCTACCCCGTGCTCAACGCCTACATCGCCCGCGCCGGCATGGAGATGATCGCCGGGATCGGGGTGGTGAAGATCCGGGCCTGGCACGAGGTGCTGATCCAGCGCCTGATCGACGGGGGCCGGACCCGGGGCCTCTCGCTGCACGGCGTGCATGACGTCTCCCGGAAGACCGTGAGCACCGCGTTCACGGTCGACAATGCGCACCGGGTCGAGGCCGCGATGCGGGCCCGGGGCGTCCTGCCGGCCGCGCGGGGCCCGGTGATCCGCCTGGCCCCGCACTTCTACACCTCGCTCGACGACATCGACACCACCCTCGACCTGCTGGCGGAGGTGGTCCGGGGCGGATGAGCGCGCCGCAACGCGAAACCTTCGGCTCCCGGTTCGGCACCATCATGACGATGATCGGTGTCGCGCTGGGACTCGGTAACGTCTGGCGCTTCCCGTACATGGTGGGGAAGTTCGGCGGCGCCGCCTTCGTGCTGTTCTACATCCTCGTGGCGGTGGTGATCGGGGTGCCGGCGCTCATGGCGGAGTACGCCCTGGGCCGCCACACCCGCCGCGGCACCGTCGGCGCGTTTGCCGCCGGGGGATTCCCCTTCGGCCGGCAGGTGGGTTGGTTCTTCTTCGCCGTGGTCATCGCGGCCACGGGATACTACTCCGCCGTGATCGGCTGGGTGCTCTACTACGCGGTGGGGCAGGGGGCCCATGCGCTGGGTCTCTCGCTCGACACCGCGGCCATTCTCCCGCCCGACCACGGCTTCGTCCTGAAGTCCTTCCTGCTCCAGCTGGCCTGCACCGGGTTCGTGATCGTGGCCTGCGCCGTGGTGCTGGTGAAGGGGCTCCGCGCGGGCATCGAGCGGGCCAGCACCATCATCCTGCCGGCGCTCTTTCTGATCCTGCTGGTGCTGGTGGCGCGTTCGCTCACCCTCCCCGGCGCGGGTGCGGGAGTGCGCTGGTTCATCCCCGAGTTCCGCTGGGCCGACCTGACGCCGGGCGTCATGGTGGCGGCCATCGGCCACATGACATTCTCCCTCTCCCTGGGCGGCACCTTCATGGTGGTATACGGCTCCTACCTGGGCGCCCGGGAGAACGTGGCCCGCCCGGCGATCTGGACCGTCATCGGCGATACCGGCACTTCCCTCCTGGCCGGGCTCGCGATCATCCCGGCGGTCTTTGCCCTGCACCTGGAGCCGACCCAGGGTCCCGGGCTGCTCTTCTCCACCCTGCCGCAGGTGTTCGCCGCGATTCCGCTGGGCTGGCTCTTCGGGCTGCTCTTCTTCGCCGGGCTGTTCGGGGCGGGGTACCTCTCCGACGTCGCGGCGTTCGAGGTGCTGGTGGCGGGACTCACCGACAACACCCGGCTCACCCGCAAGCGCGCGGTGTGGGTGATGGCCGCCGCGGTCTTCCTGATCGCGATTCCGCCCACCATCAACAACGGCATCTTCGTCCCCTGGGACCTGACCTTCGGCTCCGGGATGCAGACCGCCGGCGCCCTGCTGGCGGTGCTCACGGTTGGCTGGTCCATGCACCGGGGCGCGGCGCTCAAGGCCCTCTCTGCCGAGGGAAGCCGCGAGGTGCCGCTCTGGCTCTACTACTGGATCCGGTTCGGGATTCCGGCGGGCATCCTGACGGTCGGCATCTGGTGGCTGCTCACCAGCGTCATCGGGTCCGTTCCGGCGGTATAGTTGGTCATGCCCGTCTCCGTGTCCAGCTCCTCCCTCATCTATCGCGGCCTCAAGGAGGCCGGAGTGCGGATCGTGTCCGCGCTTCCGGAAACCTGGCTGGTGCACCTGATCCGCATGGCCGAGGAAGATCCCGAGATGACCCTGGTCCGGCTGGCCAAGGAGGAAGAGGGCGTCGGCGTCAGCACCGGGGCCCACCTGGCCGGGGTCAAGTCGGCGATGCTGATGCAGAACCATGGCTTCCTGGCCGCGATCAACGGCATCGTCTCCTGCGGGCAGCTCTACCGGATTCCGCTGCTTATGCTGATCAGCCAGCGGGGCTCCTTTGGGGAGAAGGACCCCTGGCAGACCGAGGGCGGTGGCGTCACCGAGCACGTGCTGGAGGCGCTCCGGATTCCCTTCGACCGGCTCGAGGCGCCGGAGCACGTCGGCAAGCGGATCGCCAAAGCCCAGACCCTGGCCGGTTCCGCCAGCCGCCCGGTGGCGCTGCTCTTGTGCCGCGACCTGATGTGGGAGGACTGATGCGCCGCGTCGACGCGATCCAGTCCGTCTACGCCGAGCTGGAGGGCTCGGTGGTGGTGACCATCATGGGCGCGGTGGCCGCCGAGCTCCAGTCGATCGGGCACCGGCCCGGCTTCTTCTACCTCCAGCACGCCATGGGGCTGGCCTCCTCGGTGGGGCTCGGTATCGCGCTGGCGCGGCCCGAGCTGCCGGTGGTGGTGCTGGACGGCGACGGCTCCCTGCTCATGAACCTCGGCGGGCTCACCACCCTGGCGCGCTACCGGCCCCGGAACCTGGTCCACGTGGTGTTCGACAACGAGAGCCTGCTCTCGGTGGGCGGCTTCCCGACCGCGACCTCGACCGGCAGCGACCTCGCGGCCATCGCGAAAGGCGCGGGCGTGCCCCGCACCGCCACGGTGGGCGCGCTCGAAGAGTTCCGCGCCGCCTTCGGCGCCGCGCAGCGGTCGGGCGACCTCACCACCCTGGTGGCCAAGGTGGAGGCGGTCGGGCCCGCGGGTTATGTCACCGACCTGTCGCTGCTGGAGAACCGCTACCAGTTCGCCCGGCACCTGCGGTCATTGCGAGCGTAGCCTGTCATTGCGAGCGTAGCGAAGCAATCTCCCGATCGCCATGGGCCTGCGGCCCTCGCGATGACACCTACGGCACGAAAGGGCTCGTCGTATGTCGCTCCTCACCCAGCTGGTGGCCGAGCTGAACGCCGGCACCCTCAAAGTGGTTGACCTGACCCAGCCGCTCGGCCCTGAGACCCCGGTGATCGGCCTCCCGCCGATGTTCGCCTCGTCGCCCGGTGTCACCCTCGAAGTCATCTCGAAGTTCGACGCCAAGGGGCCCGGCTGGTACTGGAACACCATCCGCATGGGCGAACACACCGGCACCCACTTCGACGCGCCGGTCCACTGGATCACCGGCAAGGATTTACCGAACAACGCCTGCGACACCATCCCGGCGCGCCGCTTCGTCGGGCCCGCCTGCGTGATCGACGTGACGGCGGAGGTGGCGAAGAACCCCGACTTCCTGCTGCTCCCCGAGCACGTCGTCGCGTGGGAGAAGGCCCACGGAAGGATTCCGGCCGGCGCCTGGGTTCTGCTCCGCACCGGGTGGAGCAAGCGCCAGGATGCCAAGTCGTTTCTCAACGTCGCCGACGATGGACCCCACAGCCCCGGGTTCCACAAGACCACCTCGGAGCTGCTGTCGCGGAACCGCGATGTGCTGGGCGTGGGCGTGGAAACGGTGGGCACCGACGCGGGACAGGCCGGAACCTTCGACCCGCCGTTTCCCAATCACGCCACCATGCACGGGGCGGGGAAGTTCGGACTGGCGAGCCTGACCAACCTGGATCAGCTCCCGGCCACCGGCGCGGTGGTGATCGCCGCGCCGCTCAAGATCGTGGGCGGAAGCGGGAGTCCGCTCCGGGTGCTGGCGATCGCGCCGGCCGGGTGACCCGGTCGCCGCAATTGCCTCGGCCCCGCGGCGCGCGCATATTTTCGCCGCTCCCACCCTCGAGGCCCCCCTCATGCGCTCGCGCCGATACGCCAGCATCCTGATCGCCGGATATCTCGCCTTCCAGGTGCTCTATCCGATTCGCGGGCTGATCCGGAACAAGTTCGACACCTGGGGGATGTTCACCTGGAACATGTACAGCCAGGGATACGACTGTCAGACCCAGTACAAGGTGATCGAGCCGTCGGGCCGCGAGCTGCCGGTGGATTTCCGAAAGTACTTCGTGCTGCCGGACAAGGCCGGCCACGTGCTGAACCGCGCCGCCCTGCCCGCATTTCACAAGTTTCTGTGCGGCGAGCTGGCGCGTGAGGGAAAGAACGGTCGCACCCGGGCCACGGTCGTCTGCCGGAAGAACGGCGTGGCGATCGAGACCCTGGTCGACAGCACCGCCGACATCTGCTCGGCGCCGAATTTCGGCGTGACGGCCGGTTAGGGCCGCCGCCTGAGCAATCCCTCCGGGCCGGTGGCCCATCGCCCGACGGACCGGTGGAACCGGTTCTGGTTTGCCGAAGGGAACCCGCTGGCCCTGGGCGTATTCCGGGCGCTCTTTGCCCTCTGCCTGGCGTGGGAGCTCCCCTTCACCCGCGCCAACAGCCTCTTCGCGGTCGAGGGCGGGTTTCATCTGCCCTACGTGTCCTTCATCAAGCCGATCTCGCCGTATCTCTTCCTCGGCATCCACGATTTGCAGTGGGTGTTCATCCTGATGCTCGGGCTGGGCATCATGACCCGTCTGTCGGCCGGGGCGCTGCTGGTGCTGCAGGGCTATGTCTTCTTCACCGATCAGCTCAACTTTCGGAACCACCCCTACTTCTTCCTGCTGGTCCTCCTGCTGTTGATGTTCTCACCGGCCGGGAAGGCGTTTTCGCTGCCGGCCCTGTTCCGCCGGCTCCGGAGTCGGGGCGTCGGGACCACCGGCGCGGTCGCCCCGCTCACCGCCCAGCGGCTGCTCCAGGTCCAGGTCTCCATCGTCTATTTCTACGCCGCGTTGCACAAGATGAGCGGGCCGTATTTCAGCGGGCGGATCCTCACCCATCTCATCGCGCCGGCGATATCGGTCGGCCGCCT
>JBGPLG010000098.1:0-14194 GCA_041486305.1 Gemmatimonadota bacterium | reverse complement strand
GCCGGCCGCACGGATCCGCGCGTACGCCTCGCGCAGGAAGCCGGCCGGTGCCACGATCTGCCCGCCGCAGCTCAGCAACGATTCCGCCAGGAACGCCGCGGCCGGCTCCCCGTGCTCGGCCAGCGCGCCGGCCGCGTTCGAGACCGCCGCACCGAACTTCCGGCCGGCTTCCGGATCCCCCCTGCGAAACTCGCCCCGATAGTCGTCCGGCATCGGGATCTTCTTAACCCACGGCGGCGGCCCCACGCCGCCCGGGCCGTCGTGCTTGTAGGGGCTCACGTCGATCAGCGTCGTGGTGTTGCCGTGATAGCCCACGTCCACCACCACCATCCCGCGGCGCCCGGTGGCCGCACGGGCCAGCCGGATGGCCAGCTCGTTGGCCTCGCTCCCGGAATTCACCAGGTAGCACACCGACAGCGGCGCCGGCAGCGTCGCGGTGAGCCGCTCGGCGTAGTCCACCAGCCGCTCGTGGAGATACCGCGTGTTGGTGTTGAGCACCGCCATCTGCTCCCGCACCGCGCGAACCACCGCCGGATGGGAATGGCCTACGTGGGCCACGTTGTTCACCGCGTCGAGGTACCGGAGTCCGTCGTCGTCGTAGAGGAACTGCTTCCAGCCCCGCACGATCGTGAGCGGCCGCCGGTAGGACACGCTCAGCGACGGCCCCAGGTGCTCCCGGCGGCTCGACGCGATCGCGGCCGGTCGCCGGTGCGGCTGCGCCAGAAGCGATTCGGGGAGCCGGGCGACGAGGTTGGGGTCGGGCGAGAGGCTCTTCCACACCTCACGCTGGTCCGCCCGGGCCACGCCGGGGAATTCGCCGTGGCGGTCCAGGAGGTCGGCGATGAGCTGGAAGTGCAGGTGCGGCGGCCAGCCCCCGTTGACGCCGAGATCGCCGATCGTGGCGAGGGGTTGCCCCCGCTCCACTCGCTCCCCGGACCGGAGCGCGCTCAGCACGTCCCGGCCGAGATGCCCGTAGAGGGTGTGGAACACCGGCCCCCCCGCCGGCTCGTGCCGGAGAATCAGGGTGGGCCCGTAGTCGCCCCCCATGCCATTGTCCCGCACGCTCTCCACCGTGCCCGAAAGCGGCGCGAGCACCGTCGTGCCCGCCGGCACGAAGAGATCGAGTCCGATGTGCACCGTGCGGGGCGCGTCCCGGTCGTTGCCCCGGGCCTGGAACACCGGCCCGACGTAGAGTATCCGGGCCTCGTCATAGCGGCCGATCCCGATCCGGGCACCCGCGTCGGCGATGGTCCCGAAGAGTTTTCTGGTGAAGCGGCGCAGATCCTCCGGCTCCTCCGGCGTCTCCACCAGCGGGCTGCCGATCGAGAGGTCCAGCGCCATGACCGGGCCCTCGAAGGGGAGCAGCGGGCCCATCGCGTCCCGATGCGCGGCGAGCCAGTCCCGGAGCACCGGGGCCGCGGGGCAGGGCTCGAGGCCCGCGGCCGCCCGGAAGGTGTATTCCGCCAGCCGAGGGTGTACCGCCTCCAGCCGCTCCAGCGTCTGCCAGGCCTCGGCTTCGCTGATGGTGAGGTATGCCTCTCCCGGAAAGCCGGCCCGCTGCTCCGCCGAATTGATCACCGATACCGTGAGCCGGGTGCGGATCAGCGGAAAGAGCAGGGCCAGCTCGGCGTCGGTCAGGGCGAACTCGGTGTGGTAACCCGCAACCACCTGGGCCGCGGTGCCCAGCGGGTCCGCCTTGCCCTGCATCGCGTAGGCGCAGGCGATCGCCAGGTCGGCGATGACCACGCTCTCGAGCATGTCGCCCAGGTCCACGACCGTGGTCACCTGCCGCTCCTGCGGCGGGGCCAGGTCCACGATGACGTTCCAGTCGTTGGCGTCGTTGTGGATCACTCCCCGCCGCAGCCCGGACAGGGCGGGGCGAACTTCCCGCTCGAATCGGTCCAGATGCCGCTCCACCAGGGCGCGGCGCACCGGATCGGTGATCCGGTGGAGGTGGCTTCGAACCCAACCCGAGCGGGCCATGTCCCACTTGAGATCCCGGACCGCGGCGGGATGGCTGAAGTCCTGGAGCGCGCGGTCCAGGCGCGCCATGGTGCGGCCGAGCGACTGCAGCAGCTCCGGCGGGTGGGGAGACAGGTTGGCCCATTCCTTCCCAGGTATCCAGGTCAGCACCCGGGCGAGGTGGGTGGCTCCGTAGCGGGTCAGGATCGTCTCGACGTCCTCGCCGGCCACCGACCGAATCACTCGCGGCAGCACCAGCCCCGGCGCGCGCTCCGCCAGATGCGCCAGCGCCCGGTGTTGCAGGTCCAGGATCGCGGGGTCTTCGTCGGCGTGGGCGATCTTGAGCACATAGCGCTCGCCGCCGGCCGTCGTGATCAGAAAGTTGCGGTCTCGCTCGCTGGTCAGCTCGCGCAGCTCGCCGCTGAGGCCGAAGTGCTCCCAGGCCACCGCCTTCGCCTCGGCGATCTCCACCACCGGGCGGTGGAACCGAACCGTGGGAGCTGAATCGCTCACTGGACCGCTGCCCGCTGGAGGGTCTGCCGGGCCAGCTGGCGCGCACACATGTACCCCGGCGTCCCCGCGATCGAGCCGCAGGGATAGGCGCCCGCGCCGCAGTAGGCGAGGTTGGCCCATGGCCCGAACTGGTAGAAGCTCCGCTCGGGGTCCGCGGCGAACTGGCGCTCGAAGAAGGTCTGTCCGCCCACCAGCATGGTGTGATCCAGGTTGCCCCCGGGAAAGAGAAACAGCTGCTGGAGGTCGCGCGGAGTCAGCATCCGGCTCCAGGCGCAGTCCTCGGGGTTGGAAATATGAGCAAACACCTGTGCCTTCACCGCCGCCTCCACTTGGGGGAGTTCCTCGCCGCCTGCGCCCAGCGCCAGGTTTTTGAAGAGCAATGTCAGCCGGTCGAACGGCTCCGTGAGGCCCAGCTGCCGCATCGCCGCGCCTTCGCAATAAATCTGGATGAACCCCGGCTCGTAGGGCACCTCGCCCGACACCACCCGGAGCGTGGCCCGCTCGAAATCCGCCAGCGTGTCCACCGCAAACACGAACCGGAAGGCGGTGTCCTGATCCGCGGCCTGCAATCCTTCCTTCCACCGCACCGGGTTCCGGAACATGAGCGTCAGCTTACCGCTGCTGCCCAGGAACCGTTTGCCCTCGACGCCGGCGGTCATCTCCGGATCCCCCACCAGCCGAGCCGCCGCCAGCGGATCGGTCGCCATCACCAGGCGGTCGAATGGCAGCGACTCGCCGCGTCCCGCCTGGGAATATCGGACCTCGCCCCGGTCCGGGTCCACTCCTTCGACCCGGCAGCCCAGCCGGATGTCGACCCCGATCTCCCGGTTGATCTGGGCCAGCTCCTCGGTGAGGCGCCAGAGTCCCTCCTTCACGAACCCGTAGTACCCTTCGAACACCGAGCCGGAATCCATCACCGGGAGCGTGAACGCCGAGTACGGCTCCCGGAGCGACACCGGCCCGCTCTCGGTCACCGTCATCGCCATGTACACCTTGGTCCGCTCGGCGGTGAAGTAGTGATCGAGCAGGTCGGCGGCGCTGCCGCTGATCCAGAGCCGGGTCAGGCCGGGGCCAAGCTGGGACGTGGCGCTCTCCAGCGTCGGCGGCGTCGCGGAGCGGTAGCCCTCCTGCAGGTACGCCACCACCCGCGCCTCGTCACGGCGGAAGCCGGCCACGTCGCCCCGCTCGCCCCATCGGTCGCGTAGCTCCTGCTCGAGCTGCCCCGGATCCCGGTAGATCCAGGCGCTGGCCTCCGGGGAAGGGAAGTACACCCGCTTGGCGTGACCGGGGACGAAGGTCTGGAGCCGGCCCGCGAGCCCGGTTTCCTCGAAGATGAATCTGGGCATGAGGCCCAACACCGAGGCGCCCAGGGCGTAGCGCTGGGTCTGGCCATTCACCGTGGCCGTCTCGAAGAGGCAGGCGCCGCCGACCCGTTCGGCCCGCTCGACGATCGTCACCGCACAGCCGGCCCGCCTCAGGTAGTGCGCCGCGACCAGGCCGTTGATGCCGGCACCGACCACGACCACTGCCAGCGTCACGGCCGGCCCACGTCCGCCACGAAGATGTCGCTCTCCGGCGAGCCGATCGTGAAGTAGAACTTCTTCCCGTCGGTGCAGAAGCCGTACTTGGTGTGCTGGCGGGTCGGATCGTCGAACTCCACCAGGACGGTGCCGCGCCCTCCGCTCGCATTCACGACCCGAATGGTCCATCCCCGGACCGATCGGGTCGCGTAGTAGATCTTCGTGCCATCGGTCGACCACGCCGCATAGAACGCCTCGGCGCCGTCCATCGCGTTGGAGGCCACCAGCGTCTCGGCCCCGCCCGAGACACTCCGCACCCGGAGTCCGTCGGGACTGTGATAGACGAAGGCCTTCCCGCCCGGAGACCAGTGCGCGAAGTCCCCGCTCTCGGTCTGGATGAATTCGGGATGGGCACTGTCGGCCAGGCGCAGGATCCCGAACCCGTGTTTCACTCCGCCGAACTGCTCGTACAGGATCGCGCTGCCATCGGGCGCCCAGTCAGCATCGAGCTCCTCGTCGCCGCCGGAGGTCCACCGCTGCAGCCCGGTCCCGTCGGCGTCCACCGTGTAGATGTCCCGGTTTCCGCTCCGCCTCGAGTGGAACACGATCCGGCGCC
Organism: Gemmatimonadota bacterium; assembly: GCA_041486305.1. Classification (GTDB taxonomy): domain Bacteria; phylum Gemmatimonadota; class Gemmatimonadetes; order Gemmatimonadales; family GWC2-71-9; genus JABFSM01. The sequence goes on along the minus strand of JBGPLG010000098.1, from coordinate 9,583 downwards.
CGTCCGGGGACCAGTCGCCGCTGAAGTCGCCGGCAGGATCGCTGGTGATCTGGCGCGCCTCACCCCCAGCGGAGGGGATCACGTAGAGATCCGGGTTGCCGCCCCGGTCCGAGTCGAACACCAGCCAGCGCCCGTCGGGCGAAACGTCAAGGTCCTCGATGGTCTCGTTCCCGGTAGTGATGCGGGTCGCGCCCCGGATCGACACCGGCCCGCGAGCGGGCACCGGAATGGACCAGATGCCGTCCCAGGAGCTCAGCCGCGAATAGGCCAGCCGGCCGCTCCCCCGGCTGACGCTCAGCCCCTGCGCGTCGGTGCCGGTGGTGAGCCGATGGGGCGGGCCTACGGCGCCGCGGGCATCCAGGCGCTGCTGATACACGTCGCGGCTGCCGTCCCGGTCGGACACCCAGAAGAGCGCGCGACCATCGGATGACCACTGGGGCGAGACGTTCAGCGCGCTGTCCGGCGTGACCCGCGTCACGGGCGTGCCGTCGAGGGGAATCACCCAGATCGCGGTGGCGCCCACGTTCCCGAAGTAGCCGGTCCCGAACGTGAAGGCGGGGTTCCCGACCGCCACCGCGACCGCGCGGCCATCGGGCGACCACGCCGGCGCAAAGGCCGCCCCGGGGGCCGCGAGGCTCATGGTGTCGCCGCTGGCCAGCGTCTTCACGGTGATGCCGTCTCCGTTGTTGCCCAGGGTCCAGAGGATCCGCTTTCCGTCGGGCGACCAGTCGAACCCGGCCACGGGGGTCCCCCATCCCACCCCGAACCGGAGCTTGGCCATATCGATTCGGGTCACTATCCGGGGCGCCCCGCCGAGCGCGGGCACGACGTAGATCCCGCCATTGGACTGATAGGCGATCTGGCTGCCGTCGGGAGACCAGCGGGGCCAGCGGAAATTGTCGCTGCTGTCGGCGGTGAGGGCGACCGGGCGGCCCCCGCTGATCTGGCGGACGTAGACCTGCATTGCGTTGGTGGGCCCGGCGGCGTAGGCGATGGAGGCGCCGTCCGGCGAGAGCGCCGGATCCACTTCCAGGCCCGGTTCGCGCGTCACCTGGGTGGTGCGCCCGATAGTGACGGTCGGTGGAGCGGCGGGCCTCTTGAACAGCAGGATGCCGGCGACGACTGCCGCCACCACGCCCATGGCGGCGAGTCCGAGCGCCAGACCGGAGCGCGGACCGCGCCGGCCGGTCGCGGCGGTTCCCGCCATCGAGAGCACCGTGGCAAAGTGCGCCGCCGGGCTGAACCGGTCGGCTGGATTCTTGGCCAGCGCCCGAGTCAGCACATCGGCAACGGCCGGAGGCACCGCGGGCCGGAGCTGGGTGATGGGCCGCGCGTCGACCACCAGGTGCTGGTGCACCAGGCTCTCCGCCGTGGCCCCGCTGAAGGGCGGCTGGCCCGCCAGCATCTCGTAGAGCACGCAGGCCAGGGAGTAGAGGTCGCTCCGCCCATCCAGGTCGCCCTCTCCTGCCGCCTGCTCCGGGCTCATGTACTGCGGCGTCCCGATCGACATCCCGGTCCGGGTCAGGCTCTGCCCTCCCGCGGCGCTGATGGCCTTCGCGATGCCGAAGTCCGCCACCACCGCGTGGCCGCTCTCCAGCAGGATGTTCTCCGGCTTGATGTCGCGGTGGATTACGCCCTTGCTGTGGGCGTAGCTCAGGGCGTCGGCCACTTCGCGGGTGATCCGGAGCGCGTCGTCGATGGGGAGCTGCTTGTCTCGCTGGAGGCGGTCCCGGAGGCTCTCGCCCTCGACGAAGGGCATCACGTAGAAGAGCAACCCGTCCGCCTCGCCGGAGTCGTACAGGGGCAGGATGTGGGGGTGGCGCAAGTTCGCGGTGGTCTCGATCTCCCGGAGAAAGCGCTCCGGGCCGAGCGCGGAGGACAATTCGGGACGCAACACCTTCACCGCGACCTGGCGGTGATGCTTGAGATCCTGGGCCAGGAACACCGTGGCCATCCCACCCTCGCCCAGCTCCCGCTCGATCCGGTAGCGGTCGGACAGCGCCGCGCCGAGCCGGCTCATCGGGTCGCTCATGTCATCTCGCCCCGAGCTTGGCCAGCATCACCGCGGCCCGCGGGTCCTTCCGCAGCTGGTTGTAGCGTGCCAGGTGGGGGAATTGCACCGTCCAGGTGTCACTCCGCGCGATCGCCTGGCCGAGCAGCGTCACCGCCGCCTCATGCTCGCCCAGCTCCTCGAGCGCCGCGGCAATGGCCCCCACGGCGGGGAACCGTCCCCCCGACTTCGCGCGAATCCGGTCGAGCATGGCGCGCGCGTCACCGACCCGGCCGGCCTTGGCATAGGCGTACGCCAGCAGGCAATGGGCCTCCTCCGGGCGATCGGACGGAAGCATCGACACATAGCGTTCCAGCACGGCCACGGCCTGCGCCGCCTGTCCCCGCTCGAGCAGGGCGTTGGCTCGCCAGGACCACGCCAGCATGAACGTCGAATCCATGGCGATGGTTGAGCTGGCCAGCGAATCGGCCTCGGCGGAGCGATGCTCCGGCACCAGAATCTGGACGTCCCAGATCCGCGCGATCATGGAGGCCGGCTCGAGCGCGCGAGATCGGGCAATCCGTTCGTGCGCGGCCTGGTATTCGCCCAATCGCCCCGCGAGCAACCCGTACCATCCCCACGTTGTCGCCATCGTCGAGTCATACGAGAGGGCGCGGCGGAAGTTGTCCTCGGCCTTCCCGAGCTTGCCCAGCAGGGAGTATGCATAGCCCAGGGCCGCGTACGGCTCCGGGATGGTCGAATCCATCGCGATGGCCCGCTCAGCGGCCGGAACCGCGCTGGACAGAATCTCCGGGGTGCTGTCCAGCACGTAGGCCGGCAGCACCGCCAGAGCCATGGCCAACGAGGCCTGGGCCCGGGCGTACTTCGGATCCCGCGCCGTGGCCTGTTGGAAGAGGGCGATCGCCTGGTGGAGGTTCCCGGGGCCCCGCCGATTGAACAGCACCTGCCCCTGGAGGAAGAGGGCGTGGGCTTCGGGATCGGCGGTTTCCGCGCGGGCCAGAGCCCGGGGCCGGCCGCCCAGCGAGCCCAGCAGCGTGGTCGCCACGGTCCGCGCGATCTCGTCCTGGACCGCGAAGACGTTCGCCAGCGGCCGGTCGTACTTCTCGGTCCAGCGCACCGCGCCGTCGCTCGCCGACACCAGGGTCACGTTGATCCGGATCTGATCCCCGGCCCGCTGGACCGTGCCGGTGAGCAGCGAGCCGACGCCCAGCTCCTTCGCAATGGCACGATCGTCGAGCCCCTTGGCCTGGAGCGCGCCGGCGCTGACCCGCCCGATCACCCGCACCCCGTTCTTGGCCACCGCGCGGGTGATCTCCTCGGCGAGGCCGATGCCGAAGTAGTCATCCGCCTTGTCGCCGCTCAAATTCGCCAGCGGGAGCACCGCGATCGATTGCTCCCCCGCGGGGATCGGCGCCCGGGTGCCTCGGGCCTCGACCAGCGCCCACACGATGGCGGCCAGGGCGATCACGCCCGCCGCGAGGAGGAGTTCGGTCTTTCTGAAACGCGGGCCGCGGGCCGCCAGGGTCCCCGAAGACGGCACCGGCGTCGCGGCGGTGTCGAGCGCGGCCAGCACCGCGGCCGCGGAGGCGGGTCGCCGGGCCGGATCCTTCTCCAGACACTGGAGCACCAGCGCCGCGAGCGCCGGGGGAAGCGTCCCATGCTTCCCGATGAGAGGGGCAGGGGTCTCGGTGAGATGCGCGGTGACCAGCTGCTGCGGCGTCACATGGCGGCCGAAGGGATGCGCGCCGGTCAGCAGCTCGTACGCCATGATGCCCCAGGCGTAGAGGTCGGTCCGGTAATCCACCGCGTCGCCCACCGCCTGCTCCGGCGCCATGTACGCCGGCGTGCCGATCGAGCCGCCGGCCTGGGTGAGCGTGATCGCGGTGTCGCTACCCAGGGTCCGCAATGCGGTCAGCGCCTTGGCAATGCCGAAGTCGGTCACCATCGCGGTGCCGTGGGAAAGCAGCACATTCTCCGGCTTGATGTCCCGGTGGACGATGCCCTCGCCGTGGGCGTAGGCCAGGGCGCGGGCCACGTCGCGCAGGATGCTCACGCTCTCGGATAGGGTCAGCGGCGCGCCGCCCGTCATCCGGGCCCGGAGCGATTCGCCCCGCACGTACGGCATCGTGTAGTAGGGCAGGCCCGCAGCGGTTCCGGTGTGCAGCACGGGGACGATGTTGGCCTGCTGGAGCCGGGCCGCCAGCCGGACCTCGCGGGCAAACCGCTCCGCGCTGGCCCCCTCCGAGAGCTCGGCGGCGATGACCTTGATGACGACTTGCCGGTCCAGCGCGGTCTCGGTCGCCAGCCAGACGCGGGACATGCCGCCGCCGCCCAGCTCGCGCTCGATCGTGTAGCGGTCGGCTAGCGCGGCGGTGAGACGGGAGAGCGGATTCGCCATCAGGACTTCTCCTCGGAACGCCGGCGAGCCAGCATCTCACGCATGATCAGCACATCGTGCCGATCCCTGGGGCGGTCGGCGGCGATCTTGGAGCGCATGATGTCTTCCAGTCGCGCCACGGCGAGGTCGGTGTCGAACACGGCAAACCGTATTGCCTGGGGGGCCAGGTCGTCGTACCCCGCGGTTCCCGCCGGCTCGAATACCAGGTCGAGCCGGCCCGCCCGGGTCACCAGGTTCCAGGTGTCGGCGCGCGCCAGCATCGCGGAGGTGCAGTCGAAGACGAGCCCTTCCGGTACTGTCTCAGTGTAGATCTTTGCCTCCAGCTCGCGAAGCGCAGCCGCCAACCGTTCGACATTGGCGGGACTCCGGTCGGGCGTCACGTCGGCATCGGCCGTGACCCTGGGAAATCCCTGCATCCGTGCGCCCAGCGCTCCGATCAGCACATAGCGCACCCGGTGCTTCGCCAGTGTCCGGATGAGCATTTCCGGATCGAGGGGTGCGCCACCGTCAGCCACGGCGGGCCGCGGCGAGGAACCGGTCGATGTTGGCAACCTCGCGAAGCCGCTGCTCCGGACTGAGCCCGAGAATCCTCGGCACGTCGCCCAGCTCCTGCGGGTCGAGTACCAACTTGGGAACCAGGGACATGCGCAGCTCGAATCCCGCGGCCTCCACCAGTCGCCCCAGGGTGTCCGTGGTGGGGCTGGTAGTGCCCAATTCGATGCGAGCCACCACCGACTGGGCCGTCCCGGCCCGCCGCGCCAACGCCCGCTGGCTCAGCCCAGAGCGCTCCCTCGCATCGATCAAAATACTGTCCAACAATGACTTATGAGCCATACCGAATGATAGCTAAAAAGCTATCACGACGCAACCTGCGCCGATTCAGCGGGGAAGCTTGAGCAGGGCATTGCCCAGCCCGGTCACGTACACCGGCCCGCCCCGGGGGGAGAAGATCACGCCCGTGATCGGCCCTGGCAGCGGGGCCCAGGCCGCTGGGGTGAACAGCGCCATGCGCGGCTCCCCCGCCTGGCCCCGCCGGGCGAACTCGGCCCCCACGCCCTGCTGCTCCGGCGTCAGCGACTGGAAGGCGCTGTGGCGCGCGCCGGTGGCGGTGGTCACCACCACCAGCTGGTTCGAGAGCGGCACCGCGGCCCAGAGATGGCCCGCACCGTCCAGCTCCAGGTTGTCCACCGCGGTGGTGTCCATGAACACCGACCGCTCGCTCAACTTTCCGGCGTCCAGGTCGACCCGATAGCGTAACACCCGGCCACCCGTCGTTTCGGCGACGTACAGGTATCCCGCGGCCTCGTCGATGGCCAGGCCGTTCGCGAAGGAGAGCGAATCCACCATCAGCTCGGCTTCCGACGCCAGGTGGCCGTCCCGCATCCCCAGGCGGTACAGCGCGCCTTCCGGGCGCGGCGTGTCGATCGTCTCCCACATCCTGGCCTCGCCCGCCTCCGGGGTGTTGCGGGCGCTCTGGGTGAACCAGATCGCGCCCCTGGAATCCCGCACCGCGGTGTTGATGCCGTACCTGTGCTGATAGACCTTCTCCGTCGTGCCCGTGTTCACGTCCACCCGGTAGATCGCGGCGCCGAACACGTCGGCAAGGAGCAGGTGGGTGCCGTCCGGTTCCAGGCTGACCCCGTTGGCACCGCCGGCGTGCGCCGGCGGATGGTGACTGTAACCCGCGGCCTCCAGGGCGCCGAACGGCTTGCTGGTTCCGTCCGGCGCCACCAGTCGCAGTCCGTGCGCCTGGTCCGCCACGATGAGGCGGCCGTCGGGGAGCGCGACGCCATCCTCGGGGCGCACCAGGGAGTGATCCGCCGGGAAGACCATGGTCGAGTCGTAGGTCCAGGTCGGGAGTGCGGCGGCCTCGATGGTTGCCTTCTCGCCGCCGCCGGCGGAACAGCCCGCGGCGAGCGCCAGGCATGCTGCGTACAGCGCGCTGGTCATCCTCATGGAATGCCTCCTTCGAGTATGGCCGATAGTCACGGTCCGACGCCTTCCAGCATGGCGAGACCGGCCCGGTAGACCGTCGCCGGCGCGGAGGCGGGTCGGTGAGTCGGTCATCGCGGAAGCCGCTTCGCCAGCTCGGCCGCGAGGTTCTGCACCAACACCAGGCGCTCACTTGCGGCGTTGGTCGGCGCCGCGGTGATGTCGAGCATCAGGAACCGGCGCCCGTCCGGGGTGACGTCGTAGAGCGGAGCACCACCGCCACCTTGAAACCCCAGGGGAGTGAAGAGGCGAGTGACCCCGGTGACCTTGAGAGTCGGAGTGGTCAACACCGTGGCGGCTATCATGTCGCCCGTGGCACTCAGGTAGAAGAGCTCTCCGCCGGCGTGGTTCCACCGGGGCGGGCCTCCCCCGTCGGTCGAAATCTGCACCTTCCTGGCCTCGACGTCGGGAAAGGGGCGGACGTAGACCTCGGGTCTGCCGGTCTCGGAGGAGACGTAGGCGAGCCAGCGCCCGTCAGGCGAGAATGCCGGAAACGACTCCCCCCCCGCGGCCGCGAACAACGGGGTGGGTACGGAATCGGTGCCGAGGCGAAACTTGAGCAGCTCGGGTCGCCGGTTGGCCCCGAGGTCGCCACGAAGCACCAGGGTTTTCCCGTCTGGGTGAAGGGACATGCCGACTGAGCCACCCGGCACCCGCGCCACCAGTTCGGCCGAGCCGCTCCCATCCGCCCTGCGACGGTAGATCAGGGAGCCTTCCTGCGACGCGTACAGGAGGTCCCGGCCGCCAGGCATCCAGACCGGCAGCGAACTGCTCCGGTTCTCGCTGGTCACCAACTGGGTCGGCCCGCCTCCCAGTCGCTTGACCCAGACCCGGGAGAGGTTCGAGGCGTCGGCGGGCCGCAGGAGCTCCATCGCGACGGCCGATCCATCGGGCGACAGGGCCATGGACCCGATCACACCGTCTATTGCGGTCGAGTCCACCGACGTCTTGACGCCGTCCCGGGCGATCCAGGCGAATTGTGACAAGCCGGTCCGAATGGCGCCGGGGACGTAGAGCAGGTCGCCGGCCGACGAGAGGGCCAGATCGCTGGCGCCGAACCCGGCGATAGAGAGGCCGTTCCACAGCGACATCGGCGCGCCGGCGACCTCGAGGCGATCGAGGTCGAAGCGCTGGGCATGCAGCGTCCCGTCGGAGGTGACCCACAGGAGATGGCCGGTGGGGCTGTACCGAGCGACCACGCCCCGGACCAGCTCCTTGCGGGAGCCATCCCTGGCATCGAGTACCACGATCCGATAGTCCGAGGCATCGCCGATGCGCCTCACCCGCATAATGATGCCGCGTCCGCCCGGCAGCGCCGAGGGCCAGGCGATCCCGGCCTCGCCTTTGAGCGTGTCGAGCGACATGACCATCGTGCGGTCGCTGCCGTCCGGACGCATGCGCAACAGGCCAATGCCACCATCCGCATACAGATACCCGTTGTCCGACCAGGCGAGTCCTCCCCCGGAGATGCGCTGATCCGTCACGGTGCGCGACTGTCCATCGGAGAGTCCCACGACCTTCACCACAAAGGGTGACAGCGTGACGAATCCGATTTCCCTCCCATCGGGCGAGAAGACCGGGCTGGTGGCGCCATCGGAGCCGGCGATCGGAGTGGCCTGGAGGTCGTCGAGCTTCCGGAGCCAGAGCTGGGAGCGACCCCTGCCGGGACCGGTGTAGACGAAGGCCGCGCCGTCCGGCGACCAGGCCAGGCGGGTGCCCCCCGGTGCGAGAAGCTCCTGCCCCGCGGGCAGGGCCAGCGCAAAGCGGGCGGGCGCCGCGGTCTGACGGGCCTCCGGCGCGCTGCGCCGGCCCAGGAGCCAGCCGGCCGCGAGCGCGAGCGGAACGAGGGCGGCGGCGATCGCGAGGCGGGAGGATGGGATTCTCCTTGCGTCCTTGCGTCTTGGCGTCGCGTCCTTGCGGCCTTGCGCCTTTGCGTCTCCGGTGAGCGCCTCGGCGAACTGTGCCGCGGTGGCAAAGCGATCCGCCGGCAGCTTCTCCAGCGCGGTGAGGACCGCGTCTTCCACCTGGGACGGGATCCGGTCCCGGCGCGCGATGAGCCCGGCCGGCTTCTCCGTCATCACCTTGGCGACGATCGACTGCGCGGTCGGTCCGGTGAAGGGCGGCTCGCCCAGCAGCATCTCGTAGGTCATCGCCCCCAGGGCGTACACGTCGCTGCGCGGGGTGAGCTCCCGGTCGCCCATCGCCTGCTCGGGGCTCATGTAATGCGGCGTACCCAGCGACATCCCGGTCTCGGTCATCCGGCCGCCGGCGCTGCTGGCAGCCAGCGCGATGCCGAAGTCCGCCACCAGCGCTCGGCCGTCGTGCAGCAGGATGTTCTCCGGCTTGATGTCCCGGTGGATGATGCCGTGCCGGTGCGCATAGTCCAGCGCCCCGGCCACCTCGGTGGCAATCCGCACCGCATCCGGGATCGGGAGCTGCTTCTCGCGGACCAATCGGTCCCGCAGCGATTCCCCTTCGACGAACGGCATCACGTAGAACAGGAACGAATCCGCGGCCCCGGAGTCGAACAGCGGCAGAATGTGCGGATGCTGCAGATGCGCCGTGGTCTTGATCTCGGTGAGGAACCGCTCCGCCCCGATGACCGCGGCAAGCTCGGGTCGCAGCACCTTGATCGCGACCTCGCGGTCGTGCTTGAGGTCCTGGGCCAGGTACACCGTGGCCATGCCGCCCTGGCCCAGCTCCCGCTCGATCCGGTAGCGGTCCGAGAGGGCGGCCGTGAGACGGTCGGGGGCGGAACTCATTTCGGCGCGCTCTCCAGCAGCTTCACGAACCGGGGGTCGTTGCGGAGCGAGGCGAATCCCGGGTTCAAGCGGAAGGCGCCCGCCTTCCAGAGCGAAGGAACGGTCTGCAGCGCCTTGAGATGGACGAGGGCCGAATCGGCGTGTCCCGCCACGGCGTGCGCCATCGCGATCTGCAGGAGATGGTCGGGTCCATCCACGGCATCGAGGGAAATGGGCAGCATCTCCATCGCTCGCCGCGCCTCTCGCACCGCATCCTCGGGGCGGCCCCTGAGCACTGCTGCCCGGGACATCCAGACGTGCCAGTTCGTTTCGGCGCTGTCCCGCAGCGCCAGCCGTCCGGCAACGGCCCAGGCGGCGTCGGCGTACCGGGCCGCTCCCGCCGCGTCACCGCCGGCCCGCGCGAGCGCCGCTTTCATGGTC
>JBGPLG010000097.1:0-14559 GCA_041486305.1 Gemmatimonadota bacterium | reverse complement strand
GTCGACCCGATCGCCGATCCGGTCTTCACGCCGAACCTGGAGGCCTCGAACTGGGAGGAGCTGCTCGGGCTCCAGACCAGCGAGAAGGACCTGCTGCAGGGGATCCTCGACTCCCTGCAGGGGATGGGCGCGCCGGTCTCCGCCCCGCCGTTGCCGGCTGGTGTCCTGGGACCAGCTGCGGGAACCGGCAGTGAGGGCGCCTCCAGTCTGGTGATCCAGGGCCCGCTGATCGGTACGGTGATCCTCAACGGGGTGGGCGGCGACCTGGAGCAAGCGGCAGAACAGCTCATCCAGCGGTTCGACGAGAAGCTGTTGAGCCGCTATCGCCTCACCCAGCGCGCGCTCGGGAACCAGAGCCGCTGATGGCCACCACGATCACGGCGAACGGCCGGAACTTGACCAGCCTCTATGGCTTGGCGCTCAAGGGTGTGCCGAAGTGGCGCTCGGTCCCGACGCGCGTCTTCACCAAGGTCCAGGTCCGCGGTCGCGCCGGTGCGCTGTTCACCACGCCGGTGAGCATGCCGACCCGCCAACTCCAGCTGGTGGGCGTCATGGCCCGTGGCCCGGCCGCCTTGCTGGTCAGCAGCCAGGATGCCCTCAAGAGCCTGCTCACCAGCAATCTGATCCGCGTGAAAGTAGACGACGGCGGGAGCTTTGTGCGCGTTGCGGAGGGCTACGCCAACCCGCTGGACGTGGAAGCCCTCGGCCGGAGCATGTCGCCCGTGGGCACCAACTGGACGATCGGTCTCGATTGCCCGACACCCTATTGGCGCGAGGACGATTGGTCGAGTGCGGCCCTCTCGACGACGCCGGTCCCGCTGCTGCTCGGCACGGCCCCGAGTCCGACGCTCATCCGGATCATGAATGCCACCAATCCGGTGCTCACCTATCGGGATGCCAGCGGGATCCCGCGGGGGACGATGACGTTCACGATTACCCAGGCGGCCGGGGATTATCTGGAAATCGACATGCTGCTCTTCGGGAAGATTCGGAAGTCGGTGAGCGGCACCGTGACCGACGCCCGCAGCACCCTCTCGACCTCCAGTGATTTCCCGTGGGCTTTTGATGCCCAGGACGGGGATTATGCGACGGCGCAACTCCCGACGCTCGAGCTCTCGACCGGGACGGGTGTGGCTTACTGGCAACGGTACTTCCTGTGACCGCGCCCGCCTTCGCCCCGCGGCGGACGACCGGACCGGTCCCCGGGTATCCATTTGTCTGGCGGGCGCGCGACATGGTGGGGCAGCCCAGCGTCACCGGTGGGCAGTCCAGTCTCGCCGCCGTGAGCGGTCAGGCGTCGACCTTCGTCCGGGCCACGAGCGGCACCGCGCACGACAGCGGAGGGCGACTCTACACCCCGGTCCATACCCAGGCGCGCTGGGATGCCGTGCTCAATAGCGTCACCGGGCGATATGAACAGACGCTCCTCCTGGAACCAGCGCGCACCAACCTCTGTCTCCAGTCCGAAAACTTCGGCACGACCTGGGCGGCGATCGGCACGCCGACCCGGACGGCGGCCGCGAAGACGATCGGGGACCTGGTCCTCGACTTGATTGGCGACGATACGGCCGGCACGCTGGAGGGCTATAGCCAAGTCATCGCCTTCACTGGCAATGCCGTCAAAACGATCCAGGTCCACCTCGCGGCCGCGACCTCGGGAAGCGTGGCCATCCGACTCCGGGATGTCACCGGGGCAGCGAACCGGTTACTCGCGGTCATCACCTGGTCCGGGGGTGTTCCCAGCGTGGCGATGACCACCGGCTTCCAAATCGGGACCCCGCTCGCCCTGGCCGGTGGGGTCTACCTGATCGAGTTCCAGACCACGAGCGTCACCGCGGCCAATACCAACCAGCTCGAGGTCTACCCGGCGACCGATGCGGCCCTCTCGATCGCGAACACCGGGACCGTCTATGCCGGCGGCATGGGGGCGTACGACGCCGCGATGGGGGCCAGCTACGTCAAGACCACCACGGCCACCGTGACGCGGAACGCCGAGGCCCTCTCTTACACCGCGCTCTGGCCACAACAGGACAGCGAAACCTGGTACTGGCGGCTGGCGCGGCCGCGGTGGGCGGACCTGGCCGGCTCCCTCACCAATGCGCTCTATGGGGCATCCCGGGGAGCTACCGGGAGCCGGATGGCCCTCTCCTTCCTCGCGGCCACCCGGACGGCTCAGGTCGAAGTCTTCGATGGAAGCTTGGCCGCCACCGCGGCGATGCCGGCGGGGACCGGTGGCTTCATCGAGCTACTGGCACAGTTCGCCCTGATGAAGTCCACGCCGAAATGCGCGCTGGACGTCGGCGCCGGGCTGGGGGCCTTCTCCTCAGCCGGCGCCGCGGCGCAGACCGCGCCCGCCGCCACGATCACCTTGGGTGACGCGGCCTGGTCCGCCGGTCAGCAGCTGGCGGGGGGATCGACGGATCTGGTGGTGGGCTTCGGATTGCAGACGATGGCCACGATGCGGGCGGTGGCGCAGCGATGAGCTGGCCCATTCGGGGGATCACGGTCCTCACGGATCTGCAATGCAACGGCGGTCTCCCGAAAGCCGATCTCCCGATCGCCGATCTCGGGACGTTTGTGCTGGACGAGGAGATCACCGATCTGCTGGTCTGCCGCAAGCTCACCGTCTCCGTCCCAACGGCCTGGCCGGATAGCGTGGAACTGATTGCGCGGCGGGTGCTCCTGGTGCTGTACGTCGATCCGACCGCCGGCACGAGCGGCCTGGGCTGGGACGAGTTCCGGATCAGCGAGCTCGAACCGACGGCCGGACTCACCGGGCTCACAACGATTACCGCGCTGGGCATCGAATATGACCTGGGGGAGCGCGACCTCCCGCTCTTCCAGACCGTCAATACGGTGGTCAGCTTCACGCTGGACGTGGCCTCCTTCGAGATCGTTCAGGCGCTCACCGATCGGGTGATCGCCAACGCGCCCAGCTATATCGGCCTCGGCACCGTGACGCCCGCGGGCTCCCTGGTGACGACCCTGAGCGGGGACAATCCGCTCTCCACGGCGCGGAAGTTCGCCGCCGCCATCAACAAGAACGTGGGCCTGACCTACGAGTTGAGCCTACGGCCGAACGGCACGACGAACTATCTCCTCGATCTCACGGCCTACGGGGCCACCGCCACCGTGCCGGACATCCGGACCAACAAGAGCCTGCAGGGGGTGCGGCGGACCACCCGGACCGACCAACAGACGACGCGGTGCGTGTTCATCGGGTCCCATGGGGGCACCGGCCGGCCGCATTACCGGGCGACGGCCGTCGTCGCCAACACCAGCATCGACGTGGTGGACATGGCCGGCGGCGAAGGCCCGGTCCGGGAAACGGATCAGTTCAAGAACATGTACATCGTGGACGATGGGAACGTCGACCATCAGATCACCGGCAGCAGCCGGGTCGATGCCACCACCTCGCGCTTCCTGATGGCCTCCACGGCGGGCATCGTGGCCGGCGAGATCGTTGCGATGGTGCTCAATACCAGCCACGACGAAATCCCCTATATCGACTCCCCCAGTCTCCTCACCGCCTGGGGCAAGAAGCTGGGCTTCCTTGCGGTGCCGAACGACCAGTATACCAACTTCATGTTGAATGGAGACATGCACCTCTGGACCGGCGCCTCACCCGGGAAACCGGACGCGCTGGGCGAGTGTACCTGGTCCTTTACGGGCACCGGCTCGACCAAAATCCTGAGCCTTTTTAAGACCGGAGGCGTCTCGGCGCTGGTGCCGGTGAGTTCGACGCTGAACGCCAATCTGTCAGGACCCTACAAGGTGATCGGCGAGGTGCTGACGTTTACGGTGATCCTCCAGCTGACGACGCTCACCGCCAGCAACACGTTTCGGTTTGTCAACCCGAATACCGGGGCGGATGAGAATCACCTCCTCGATGGGACCGTGGTGGGGCTCGACAAGATCAATACGTGGCTCTCCTACAGCGCGAGCTATACGATGACGGCCACGGGGAAGCTGGCCGCCGCCGGCGTGGCCTATGCCCAACTCATCGTCGGAGCCGCCAACCCGGTCTATTTCGATTCCTTCTCGGTCACCAAATCGCCCGCTGCGGTGCAATGGCGCCTCGGGTCGGCCCCGGCCACCAGCATCCAGGCCGCGAACCTCCATCTCGGCACCAACGGGAACCCGCCGGTGGAGTACGCGATCAATTGTCTCGACCTGTTCCGAGTAGATCCGAACGGCGTCGGCCAGTTCGAGCGCCTGTCGCTGGGTGGCAACGCGGACGTGACAGAGACCGAGCTGAGCGATGTGACCACCCAACGGGTGATGAAGATCCGGACGAATCACGCGGTGGCGCATGACACCCAGCTGACCCTGTCCAACACCCCCCAGCAGCTGACCCGGGTCTTGGCAGGGGGATAGACGGGAGGGGCTTTCCCTCCTACTTTGCGGTAGACCAGACGCAGCACCATTCGGCCGGCGCGGCCCAGCTCCCTTCGCGGGGGGCTGGGCCGTTCGTCTTTCTGGAGGCGCCATGCGGACCATCCAGGCGATCCCGTGAGTTTCGAGTTGACCCTGCGCCGGGTCGTTGCCGGGCTCGCCGTGGTCACCGGGGTCACGTCCGTCATCACGGCCAGCGTGCTCTGGCTGGGCGGCCACCTCGTGTCGCCGGCGTCGGCCCTGCAGGCGGAGGTCCATATCCGGGCCCATTCTGACTCCATGATGCAGCAAACCGACACGCTCATTCTCCGAGAGCTGACGGCCCACGAGGAGGCAAACCGCGCCTTCCGGGACTCCATCGGGGTGATCCTCCGGCCGCTCCGGATCAACCTCTGTGTCCGCTCATCCGAATATGACCAGCTCCTCATGAACCTCGATTGCGGGACGGTGCTGCGCGTGGCCCGGGACCAGGTCCTCCTCCGGAAACGGAGTCCGCCGTGAGCCTGGAACTCCTGCTGCAGCGCCACCCGACGGTGAAGGCAACCACCCTCGGTCGCCTCTCGGTGGACGCCGTAGAGCAGTGCGACACGCTCGAAGATGTGATCCGGGAAGTGCCGGGGGAGCCCGTGGTGAGCTGGAAGATCCCGAAACAGACAGCGATCCCCGCCGGCCGTTACCGACTCACGCTGGTCACCTCGCCCAAGTTCGGGCCGGAGACCTTGTCCATCGAAGGTGTGCCGGGATTCGCCGACATCCGGATCCATGCCGGCAACGTGGACGAGGATACCGAGGGCTGCGTGCTCGTCGGCATGGCGGCCACGGACCTGGGCGATGGCGGCGAGGTCGTCCATTCCCGCGCGGCACTCGCGGCGCTCAAGGCGTTGATCGTGCCCCGGCTCGAGGCGGGGGAAGAGGGCTGGATCGAGATCCGCAACCCGGCCACCTGAGGAGGCAACGATGACCGCACCCAAGCCGGATGACGCGGCCGATCCCGTGAGCACGACCTCGGAGATCCGTGCCTCCGCGCACTTCAGCCGGAAGGTCGAGGACGGCGGCTTGCTCATGTGCGCCGTAGTCTTCGGCTTGTGGATGCTGACCGCGGTGCTCCGGAGCGCCGGCTATATCGTGGGGCCCTGCAAGAACCTTGCGAATGGGTTCCCCTGGGAGTTCGTCGTTTCGGGCGGGACGTTCGCGCTGCCCAAGGTGATCGGGCGGGCGACCGCCGGCCGAGTCTGGGAAAAGCTGGCAGGGAGGTCCTGATGCACTGGCTCGTGGTGGTGGGACTCATCCTGCTCGGCCTCATCCTCTTCGTGGTGGCCGCGATCGCCGTGGCGAAGCGCGCCCCGGCCTACGACCTGGCATTCACCATCGACGAGAAGCCGGATCTGCTGCACCTGCACTTCAGCCACTGGCTGCCCACGTTCTTCAGTGGATTCGACGTGACGCTGGGGGACCACGCTTGGTTCCGGGGATCGAAACCGGACCCCAAGATGGGCGGCCCCGACGTCGTGCAGCGGTGGCAGGCGGGGCACGTCCTCGCGCACCGCGCGCATGAGCACATCGAGGGTGAGTTCGACTACTGGATCAGCACGTTCTGGCAGCGGATCGCCCAGCACTGGCCGAACCGGGCCGAAGAGAAGTTCGCGAACCGCTGGCAGAGCGCCATCGCGGCCGGGACGTGCCCCTTCGTCCAGTGCCCGCAGCTCGCCGAGATGTTCCCCTACAACCTGCAGGAGCCCGTGATCCCATGAGCGATTCCGCCATTGCCACACTCGTCATCCGCGTGGTGGGGCCCGCGACACCGCCCCCACCAGCGGGCACGACCGCGCCCGTTCCCATCTTCGTGCCGGCCTCGCTCGATCTCGAGCCGGGCGGCTCGGCGACGGTTGAAGTCAAGATGAGCGACGGCACGCCGCTCGCGCCGAATCAGTTTCTCGTCCCCTGGTGGGTCGGCGATCCGGCGGGCATCACGCTCGACGGTGGCGGCCCCGGCAAAGGGGCGATCCTCAAGTTCACCGCCCCCGCCACCGCCGCGATCGGCACGCGCGTCATCCTCGAAACCGTCGTGAGGAACTGATGACCCGACTCCTGCTCTGGCTCTTCGCGGCCCTCCTGCCGCTCAGCGCGGCGAGCGATCCCGCGGCTCCGCACCCGCGCCCGCCCAGCATCCGGACCATGTTCGGGCATCTCAGCGCCGGGAACCTCCCGGTCATTCACGGGATCCGGCTCGGGGCCTCCGATGGCAACGGTCCGATCGACTCGGTCATCGTGGTGGACTCGGTCGGCGCCGCGATCCAGACCGCCACGGTCGCCGCGCAGCCGCCGATCGTCGTCACCTTCCTCTGGCCGGTCACGGCAGGCCAGACGATTACCGGGAAGGTCTGCGCCCGCGCGAAGCGGCGCAACGCGGTCTCGGTCTCCACGTGTCTCGCCTGGAGCAAGTCCGTCCCCGACGTGCCACCACCGCCGGTCGTCATCGATTCGGTGAACCAGGTGAAGAGCCTGATGGTCGTGCCCAAGCCGCCGAGCCTGGTGGTGCGGCCGATCACCCTTCCCTGTGCCTGCGTGTTCTTCCGCTTCAAGAACCTGGCGATCGCCGAGGCCGCGAAGGATCAGGCCCAGTGCGACGGCGTCTATCAGACGAACGTCGGGGCCTTCCACCGGCAGACGGTGAGCGCGGCCCAGCAGGCGATCGCCGATACCGCGACCGTGGGCTGGTCCACCGTCTGGACCAGCTGGACCGATCCGGGGCCGCCGCCGGCCGCGACGGTCACCTTCTGCGGCGCCTCCAACGCCGGCGCGGTGAGCGTCCAGTGACGCATCCCGGTGTCAAGGTGGCGCGGGTGCTGGGCGAGCTCCCGGACGTGGGGCGCTGGCTCTGGAAGGGCTATCGCGCCCACCCCTGGCTTGCCTTCGCGCCCTTCTTCCTCGGCGTACTCGTCGGGGCGCTTCAGACCTTGCACCGGCTGGGGAAGCTGTGAGCCGCCCCTTGCGTCGGTCCCATCGCTGCTACGGGCGGGAGGAGGAGTTCCGGCTGCGCTGGGCTGCGGGGGACTCGCTGCGGGTGCTCCAGGTGCGCTTTCAGTATCAGACTCCCCAGGCGGTCACCAATGCGCGCGCGCGGCTGGGCCTCCCGCCCCGTCGCCAAGGTGCACGGGGGTTTGTTGCCGAGCGGGTCGATGAGTTCACCGCGGCGTGGATGGCGGGAATGAAGTGTAAGGAGATCGCGCCGCTCTTCGGCTTCGCCGGAGCGAGTTCCGTGCGGACGGTGCGGCAACGTCTCGGCCTGCCCCCGCGGCGGACGACGGCCGATCACGACAGCATCCGGAAGGCGGCGGCCTGATGGACTTCGCGGCCCTGAAAGTGGAGCTCCAGACCGACCCAGCGAGCCTGGGCTACGCCGTGCTGCTCGCCGCCGGCAACGATGCCGCCCTGGCTGGGTTGCTCAACGCCCCTCGACCCGTAACGATTCCGGCGGGGCCGGTCGAGTCCTATCTCGTCGTGGCGGCGATCAAGCGCGCGGAGTTCGATGCGCTCACCGCCCCGGACCGGACCTACTTGAGCTTCATCATCACGCCGGCGCTGGTGAATCTCGGGGTCGGTGAGGTGCGAACGGCGCTCGCAGTGCTCTTCCCGCCCGGCTCGGCGACCCGTACGAACCTGGTGGCGCTGGCCAGCCGTCCGGCCAACCGGGTGCAGGAGATCGGCCTCGGTGAATCCGCGACGGTCGCGGACGTGCTGGCCGCGAGGAAAGCCTAATGGCCACGATCAAGAGCAGTTACGCGGCCAAGGCGACGATCACGGTGACGCTCACGTCGCTCGCCAACGGGAGTGCCCGCGAGTGCACGGTGGTGGACAACACCGCGAACCTCTACCTCGATGCCCTGATTCGGATCAAGACCAACGGGAGTGCCGCGGGGAATACGGTCACGGTCGACGTCTACGCCTACGCAGCCCTGGGGGACACCGCCTACACCGACGGGGCGACCGGCAGCGATGCAGCATTCACGGCGGCCAATCGGTTGAACGCGCGGTATCTGGGTTCGGTCACGCTCAACGGCACGACTGGAGTCATCGCCGGGCCATGGAGTGTGGCCGCCGCCTTCGGCGGGACGCTCCCGGATAAGTGGGGTTTGATCTTCGTCAACAACTCCGGGGCCGCCCTCTCGGCCACCGGCGGGGATCATGTGGTCGAGTACGAAGGCGTCACGGAGACGATCAACTGATGCTGCAGACCGTCTTCGGGCGCCCGCCCATGGTGATGAATCGCGCGCTCCGCTTCGGCGGGGTGAACAGCGACCGGGTCACCATTCCGAACGCGGCGAGTCACCAGTCGTTGGCGACCCTGAGCATGGTGGCGTGGCACTACCCCACTACGGCGACTGCGGGTTACATAATTCATAAGGTGGAGGTGGCGTCGGGCGGACGGTGGAATTTCAATCGCGACTCGGCGACGTCCACCCGCTGGAAGATGGGCCATGTCACGAACGCGGTCTCGGCCAACTATCAGACCGACGACTTCACCCTGAATGAATGGCAGTTCTTCTCCGCGACCTGGGACTTCAATACCCCGGGCTATCACATCTATCGCGGCAAGCTGAATCGGCCGGCAAGCGAAGTGAGCTACGTACTCCAAACCGCGCCAACGGGTTCGCTCATTGCCAGCACGGGCAATCTCATGCTCGGCAACAACGCGGTCGGCCTCACGAGCGCACTCGTCGGCGTGCTCCCCTTCGTCGGTCTCTACAACCGCGTGCTGACCCTGGAGGAAGTCCGCGCCATTCAGCGCGGCGACCTCATCTGGCGCGGGCTGGTCGGGCTCTGGCGCCTGGGCCGGAATGGCTTGGGGCTCGTGATCGACGAATCCGGCACCGGGAATCACGGCGTCCTGACCGGCACCGTGCCGACCGATGGGCTCCCGATGGCGGCCCTCTCCTGGCCGGCGCGGGATCTGTGGGTCGCTTCGCCGCCGGTGAATGTCTACCCCCTCACCGACCTCGCGGCGGGGGCATGGCACAATGAGGGGGGCGCGGCGGCTCCTCTGTTCGCCTCGGTGGATGAACCCGGAACCCCCAACGACGCCGACTACATCCAGAGCGGTGCTGCGGCCATCAGCGATCAGGTGCGTTTGGGTTTTCCGGCGCTCGCGACCGGGCTGCCGCAGCCCACCGTGCTCACCTATCGGCACCGAAAGGCCTAGCCCATGGCCGAGACCAATCAAGTCGGGGTTCCGGATTACACGGGCCAAACGTCCATCGCAGAAGTCCATGTGGAGCCGGGTCCGAGTGTCAGTGGCACGACCGGCCTACCGAAGGGTCAACAGGTGATGCAGCTCGCGGAGGCACTGGCGATAACGACGGTGATTGACCTGTTGCGAAGCATCGATCATCGCCTGAGCGTCATGGAAGAACATGTGCAAGGATGGCCGTCGGACTAACCGTTTGGGGAGGATCAGATCATGGCGAAGGTAGACATCACCGGCTACGCACGCGGCATCGCCCGCGCGCAGTTTGCCGAAGGCGACGAGGCGCGATTTCACGTCACGCCTGGCGGCGAGCAACTGATCGCCCAAGGGCTGCCGACCGAGACGGAGCTCGCCCGCCAAGGCGCGATTTGGTGCACCGTGGGGTCGTCGGTGACTCCGGTGATCGCGATTCCGACAACCGCGGCGCTCCTCTCGCTCTACAACGGGGAAGTGGCCAAGTCGCTGCTCATCATCGCGGTGGGGGCACTGGAAACCACGTCGGAAGCCGCCGCGGGCCAGAACAGCATTCTCGCGCGGAACGATGTACCCCTCTTCAACGCCAACCCGGCCGGTGCCCTGCTGATCTTCGGGACGTCGGGCAAGCAGTATGGCGGCAAGGCCAACGCGAAAGCGTCGGTCACCCTGGGCGCGATCGGGGCCAACAACCAGGTCGGCTGGGTCCCGGTGGGCGGACACGCCAGCCGCGTGACCACGACCGGCGTCGGCGTCAATGCACACGTCGAGATGTACGGCCGCTGGATCGTGCAACCCGGTGGGCTCTTCTCGATCAGCGTCATCGCCCAGACGGCGGTTGCCGGGGTCACGCCGTACATCGTGTTCGGCGAAGCTCTGCTGACGCTGCCGTAACCGTAGGAGAGGGCGCTTCATGAGTCTGTTGCTGCTGTTCAATCAGGCCACCCTGGCCGTCTCCTTGGTCCAGGGTGCGACCACGATTGCGTCGTGGCGGGAAGCGAGTCCGTCCGCGATCGAAACGACGGCCGCGCGGACCCTCACGCCAGCGCAGGCGGCGGCCATTCTGCTGCCGGCCGATGGCAGCACCAATCCCCTCCTCGAACTCCGGGCCACGGCGAACGGTCGCAAAGTCCGGCTCACCTGGGTCCAGCTCACCGGGCCCTTCACGCCTATCGCCGGCGTCACCGCCTCGGGCCGAGGGGAAGCCCGCGCTCGTGCGGTGGTTACGGCGATGGGCGCGGTGCAGGCGGGTGCGGATGCACAGGCCCGGGCGGTCTGCCGCCTCACCGGGGCCGGCGCGGTCCTGGTCTCGGCTCGCGGTGAAGCGCGTGGGGCGTCCGTCGTCAAGGGCACCGGGGCGGTCATACCGACGAGCCGAGGGGAGGCGCGGGGTGCCTCGGTTGTGGTGGGCGCGGGGGCGGTGGGCGCGAGTGCGCGCGGCGAAGCGCGGGCCCTCGGCGCGTTCAAGACCGGCGATCCCATCTATCCGAGCTCGCGCGGTGAAGCCAGGGCGGCGGCCCTGGTCACTGGACTGGGGGCGGTCAAGCCCAGCGCTCGAGGGGAGGCGCGAGCGGTCATCCGCGTCGCCGGCGTCGGTAGCCTGGCAGCGAGCGGGCGCGGGGAGGCGCGAGCACGGAGCGCATTGGCGGGCCTTGGCGCCGTCAAGGCCGGCGCCGATGGCCAGGCGCGCGCAGCGAGCATCGTTGCAGGGGTCGGTGCGGTCCGCGCGGGTGCTCGGGGTGAGGGCCGTGGTGCGGCGGTGGTGGGCGGTGCCGGTGCGGTTCGGCCGACCGCGCGGGGCGAGGCCCGTGCGGGGGTCCGCGCGGCGGGCCTGGGGGCCGTGGCGGCCGCGGCCGACGGCTCGGCCCGGGCCGGGGCTCTGCTCACCGCTCCTGGCGCCATCACGGCGTCCAGCCGCGGCGAATCCCGGGCGGCGGCCTCTCCCCTGCCCCCCATCATCCCCGCCACGATCGCGCGGTACCAGGATGCGGTGTTCACGACCGCCGGGATGGCGCGGGCCACGCTCACGATTCCGGGTGGTGGCGTCGCGGTCCTGACCGTGCCGGGAGTGCCGAACGCCACGCTCATTGCGGCGAGCTAGCGATGCCTGATTTCCGTCAAACGATCACCAACCCCGTCGTCTGCAAGAAGACGACCTCGGATCTCACGCTGCAGCTGACGGATGAGGCCAACGTCAACCTGCCGAGCGCGCAGGTCACGACCCTCACCCTGACGCTCTACGAGAAGAAGACCCAGGCCATTCTCAATAGCCGGAGCGCGCAGACCATCTTGAGCGCGAACGGCGGCACGCTGGCGTCGGGCGGGCTCTTGACGCTCCTGCTCTCGAATCTGGACAACGCCTTGACCCAGCAGACGGTGAGCAGCGAGGACCATGTCGCGCTGATCGAATGGACCTGGGCGAGCGGCGCACGCTACGGCAAAAAGGAAATCACCTTCTCAGTCATCAATCAGGCGAAAGTGAGCTGACCCATGAAATCGAATGGCTGGGAAACCGCGCTGCTCAATCTGTACTTTGCGAACGCCAACGCGGCGAACATCGGCGACGCGACGGGCCTTCGCGGAAGCACCGGGGCCGGGAGCCTGTACATCTCGCTCCATACCGCCTACCCGGGCGAGGCGGGCGTCCAGAACACCAGCGAAGCCGCGTACACCGGCTATGCGCGGGTCGCGGTCGCGCGATCGGGGGCGGGCTGGACCGTCTCGGGGAACCAAGTCACCAATGCCGCGCTGATCGCCTTCCCGGCGGCCACGGGTGGCAGCGAGACCGAGTTCTTCGCCGGCGTGGGACGGCAAGTTTCCGGCGCGACGGAGCTCGACTACATCGCCCCGATGGGGACCGAGCTCGGCGAAGGCGACGGCTTCTCGGCGACCGACATCATCACGATTCCGGGACTCTCCGGGGTCGCGGTGGATGACCGGATCGCCTTCTTCGCGCTCCCCAAGGACGCGCTCCCCACGGGCATCACCGCGGGCACGGTCTACTGGGTCAAGACCGTGAGCGGGAATGACATCACCATCTCCACCACCCAGGGTGGTGCCACACTCGACATCACCGCCGCGGGCGGCGTGCTGGCGTACAAGATGATCGGCCTCGCCGTGAGCAACGGCATCACCCCCCAGGTCGCGATCGGCCAGCTGAGCGTGAAAGAGGAGTAGTCGTGGCGCTCTGGTACGCCATCGCGGCGAACAACCGGGTCCTGGGCTCCGTCCAGGCCCCGGATCGTAAGACCGCCGAGGCGCATTTCAAGCGCCAACGGTTCTGGCGGAAGGGGATGGAGGTGCAGTCGATGCTGAGCGCGAACCAGGCGCAGGAGGATGTCGATTCCCGGCGCCTTCCCGAGCGGAGGGAGCATGCGCGGTAGGCTTGGACTCGCCCTGGGAATCCTCGGGGTTCTGCTGGTCGTCGGGCTGGCGATCGCCCTGGCCCTCACGCGACGTGCGGTGCGATCGACTGCCTTGCGGGCCGATTCCCTCGAGGCGGTCGCGGATACCCAGCGCATGGTCGCCGGCGCCGCGGTGCGGCGGATGGTGCAGGCCGAGCTCGCGAAGACGGCCGTGGATGAATCCCTCAAGGCCAAGCCCAAGGTCCGCATCGTCACCACCATCCGGTTCGATACGGTCCGGATCCACGACTTCGCGGGGAGCCCGGTGGTCGAGGTGGAGGGGGTCCGGATTGATACCGCCCGAGTCGATAGCGCCGGCATCACCGGCACCGTCGTGGCCAAGCTCCCGCCGCCGCCGCAGCCCGGGCGCTGGGACATGACCCTCGGGATCAAGCCCTTCACGATCATCCCGGGGGTGAGCTGCTCGAAGGAGAAGTTCAACGGGATCCGCCGCGCCTACGTCACGCTCGACAGCCTGCCCCCTTGGGCGCATCCGGACATCCGGTCGGCCCAGGCGAGTGCAGGCGTCTGCAATCCGATCGTAGGGTTCGGCGTGAGCCTCAAGACCACCTGGTGGACGGTGCTGCTCGGCGCCGCGGCCGGCTTCCTCGCCGGGCGCGCCTTCTGATTATTCGATATCAAGTAATAGCATAATGGCCGTCCCGATCCGGTTTCGTAGGGATTCGCTGATCGCGGCCGAAGAGGCGCGGGACCGCGCGGCCGGGAAAGCGCCCTGCGACCCCGCCTGGGTGAGCGACGAGGCGGCCCGCTCGACGCCACCGATCCAGCCGGGCGATTGCTGGAAGGTGGTCTGGGGCGGTGTCGGCGGGGGCGCTGACACCTTGGCCGGGTTCCACATCTGCTGCGAGAAGTGCGGGGAGATTCATGGGTGGACCACGGCGCGCAACTGCGCCAGCAAGCGCGATCATCCGCTCGGGGGACGGACCTGCGATCACCAGGAGGCCCGGACCAGCTGCTGGGCCTGGATACTCGGCCCCGACGGCGCACCGCTCGAGGCCTCGCCCTCGCTCCACTCGGTGGTCGACCTCGGCGGCTGCGGCTGGCATGGCCATCTCCGCGCCGGCGTGATGACGGAATGAGCGCGCCTTCCACGCCGTCGGCGCCGTCCGCGCTCTTGACGCCACCCCGGCCGTTAGGGTACAATAGGAAAGGGCAGCCACCCAACTGGTTGCCCCGTTCTCGTCTGACGCGAGATCCGACGCTGGTTGCTGGGCGCTGCCCCGTCCCACCTGCCGCCCTCCTCGACTGGACTGCCGAGGGGGCGGTTCTGTTTTCGGGCCTGCGTGGGAAATGAAATCGAGGATGGATTTATTGTCAAAAGTGAACGCCCCGTACGATCACGCCGGCGCCCAGACCAGGCCCCCAGTCTCGACATCGAACCGAATGGCCCTGCGCTGCGGGCCCTCCTGGCCAAGGGTGCCCGGGCCCTCCCTGAGGAGAAGTTCGAGCGTTGCCGGCCCCCCGCCATGATCGAAGCACCGATCCTCGACGATCAAGTGTTTGGTGACGCCGCCGCCGTTC
>JBGPLG010000096.1:0-14638 GCA_041486305.1 Gemmatimonadota bacterium | reverse complement strand
GAAGTCCACGCGGCGTCCCTTGGCGTCGGTCAGGTGGCCGTCGTCGAAGATCTGCAGCAGCATGTTGAACACTTCGGGGTGCGCCTTTTCGATCTCGTCCAGCAGGATCAGGCAGTACGACTTGCGGCGCACCGTGTCGGTGAGCTGGCCGGCGTCCTCGTAGCCCACGTAGCCGGGAGGCGCGCCGATCAGCCGCGAGACGTTGTGCTTCTCCATGAACTCCGACATGTCGAGCTTGATCATCGCCTCTTCGCTGCCGAACATGAACTCGCTCAGCACGCGCGCCAGGTAAGTCTTGCCGACGCCGGTGGGCCCGAGGAACATGAAGACGCCGATCGGGCGGCGCGGGTCCTTCAGACCGGCACGAGCGCGACGGACTGCCTTGGCGATGTTGTGGATCGCCTCGTCCTGGCCGACGATCTTCTCGTGCAGCACGTCTT
This sequence comes from Gemmatimonadota bacterium, assembly GCA_041486305.1. GTDB lineage: Bacteria > Gemmatimonadota > Gemmatimonadetes > Gemmatimonadales > GWC2-71-9 > JABFSM01. The sequence goes on along the minus strand of JBGPLG010000096.1, from coordinate 14,198 downwards.
CCATGTGCAGAAGGCGCTGCGACTCTTCCGAGGCGATGCGGGTGACCGGGATGCCCGTCCACATCGCCACGACCTCACAGATGTCCTCCGCCGTGACTGAGGCGAGACCGTCGTCCTTCGTCTCGTCCTTCCAGCCGGTCTGCAACCCCTCCAGCTTGTCCTGCAGCTTCACCTCGCGGTCACGCAGCTCGGCGGCGTACTCGTATTGCTGGCTGGCGATCGCCTCTTCCTTCTCGTGGCGCAGGCTGTCGAGGCCCTTCGCCGCCTCCTGGAGCGGTGGCGGCGCGTAGGAGCGCTTGATCCGCACGCGGGACGCGGCCTCGTCCACGAGGTCGATCGCCTTGTCCGGCAGGAAGCGGTCTGGCACGTAGCGCGAGGCCAGCTCGGCGGCCGCCTCCAGCGCCTCGTCCGTGATCGTCAGCGTGTGGTGCTCTTCGTAGCGGGAGCGGACACCCTTCAGGATCAGGATCGTGTCCTCGATGGAGGGCTCGTTGACCATGATCGGCTGCAGGCGGCGCTCCAGCGCGGAGTCCTTCTCAATGTGCTTGCGGTAATCGTCCAGAGTCGTCGCACCCACGCACTGCAGTTCGCCGCGCGCGAGTGACGGCTTGAGGATGTTCGCCGCGTCCACCGCGCCTTCGGCGGCGCCGGCGCCCACGATGGTATGCAGCTCGTCGATGAACACAATGAAGCGGCCCTCGGCCTCGGTCAGCTCCTTGACCACGGCCTTGAGCCGCTCCTCGAACTCGCCCCGGTACTTGGCGCCCGCCAGGAGCAGGCCGATGTCCAGCGCGATGATCTCCTTGCCCCGCAGGGACTCGGGGACATCCCCGTTCACGATCCGCTGCGCCAGCCCCTCGACGATCGCGGTCTTGCCGACGCCCGGCTCACCGATCAGGACCGGGTTGTTCTTGGTACGGCGGGACAGCACCTGCATCACCCGGCGGACCTCCTCGTCCCGGCCGATCACCGGGTCCAGTTTCCCGTTCCGGGCCGCGTCGGTCAGGTTGCGGGTGAAGCGCTCCAGCGACTGGTACTTCTCCTCGGGTGACTGATCGGTGACCCGGTGGGAGCCGCGGACTCCCTCCAGCGCCGCGCGGAGGTCGGCCCCCGAGAGGCCCAGCCCGCTCAGCAACGCCCGGGCGGTCGTGCCCTTCTCCTCCACCAGCGCGATCAACAGGTGCTCGGTGGAGATGTAGGCGTCGCCCAGGTCCTTGGCCTCCTTCTCGGCGTGGTCGAAGACCTTGTTCAGCTCCCGGCTGTAGCTGGGCTCGCCCCCCGCTCCCTCCTGGGTCGGGAACTTGGCAATCTCCCGGTCGGTGGAGTCGCGGAGGGCAGTGACGTTGACTCCGGCCTTCTGGAGGAGCGGCTGGATCACACCCTCGTCCTGGTTCAGCAGGGCCATGAAGAGATGGGCGTCGTTGACCACCGGGTTACCCCGCGCGGCGGCAAGCTGGGAAGCGTCGCGAAACGCCTCCTGCGCCTTGATGGTGAGTCGGTCCGGTCTGATCATTGACGCTCTCCTCGTTTCAATAGCAGCGCGCAACTATCCACGATCAGCAATTGATCCTGGCCGCGTTAAACGTGATGTGAAGTTGCTCCGAAGCTAGGCAACGGGCATACCCCGAAAATACGCCGAATTGGCAGAGCTCTGTGGAGGATCGGACTAGAGCAGCACCCTGGTATCGCCAACCCGGCGGGTGACGCCGGTGCGATCCGACCATTCGAGCAGCGGGATGAGGAACTTCCTGGAGAGGCCAAGTCGCTCGCGGACCATTGGCGGCGTAACAGGCTGAACTGCAGCAAGTTCCCTTATGATATCTCGAAAGATACTTAGAGCATTCGTGGAAAAATACCGATCTCGTTCCACTGCCACGACGCGCCCCTGCTGGGCCGCGAATCGGAGGCCCGTGAGGAGGTCCGATCCCCCCAGTTCGTGCTCGAGCTCCGTGACCGTCGGGGGCTCCAACCCGGCGCGATCCAACGCGGTAATCGCCCGCTCGAGGAGTGCCTCACCCGAGGCGAGCCGAGGCACGAATCCCGGGGTCGAGACCAGCCCGTCGGCGAGCGCCAGCTCTCCCCGACGGACCAACCCCTCGAGCACCCCATCCGCCACCGCCGGCGGACCCTTGAGCCCGCGACGCAGGGTTTCCAGCGAGAGCCCCCGCTCGGCCGGCTCACGTCGGTGGAAGGCCTCGACCTGGGCCATTGCGGCCTGCCTCATGGCGATCGTCACCCCCCGGGAGATGAGCAGCCCTCCGGCGATGGAGAGGTCCTTTCTCGACTCGGCGGCCGCCTTCCCCAGCGACTCGGGCAGCCCCAACAGCAGCGGCAGATCGGCGATCGTCGCTCCACCGGGGCGGCGGGTCACCAGGGCCAATATCCGGTCACCCGGGTCGGCCGAGGTGAGCGACTCGGGCCAGGCCGCCCGGCGAGGGGGGAGGGGATCGAGAATGCGCCCCCCGCCGATGGTCACCACCGGCGAGTAGCTCCGCAGCACGAACCGGTCGGCGCCCCGGGCCACCACCGGCGACTCCAGCGTCATCCTGGCGACGCCGCTTCCTCCCGGCAGAATCTCTCCTCGGGGGTACACCCGGCCCAGCACCTCCGCCGTGCCCAGGTGGAGGCGCACCCGGACCCGCTTCTTGAGCGGGGGCGAGTCGGGCAGCAGCTCGATCGCGACATCCACCGCGGAGGTCGGCTGCCACCATGGTTCCGGCCCGACCAGCGTGTCTCCCCGCCCCACCGCGGAACGATCGACTCCGACCAGTCCCACCGCGGTGCGCGCGCCGGGGTGGCCGACCGGCACCGCGGAGCCGTAGGCCTCGAGCGAACGCACCCGGGCGGTGAGGCCGGCGGGCAGGATGGTGACCGCGTCGCCGATGCGAACCGTGCCGGTCCAGGGTGTGCCGGTGATCACCGTCCCGACGCCGGCGATGGAGAAGGCCCGGTCGATCGGCATCCGGAACCCGTCGGGCCGGTCGGGTCTTCCGGGGCGGGAGACCGCTTCGCGCAGCCGCGCTCCCAGCTCCGCGATGCCTTGCCCGGTGACGGCGGACACCACCATCGCCGGCTCGAACGCTACCGGAGACGTTGCCAGCCGGGCGGTGACCTCGGCGAGCACCAGCTCGAGCCATTCGGGGTCGGCGAGCTCGGCCTTGGTGATGACCGGGATTCCCCGCGGAATCCTGAGCTGCTCCACGATGGCGAGGTGCTCCCAGGTCTGGGGCTGGGGTCCCTGCGCCGCGTCCACCACGAGCAGCACCAGATCGATACCCGAGGCGCCGGCCACCATGGTGCGCACGAAATCCTCGTGTCCGGGCACATCGACGATGCCGGCGGGCTCGAGGCCTTCGAAGCGGAGCGGAGCGAAGTTGAGATCGATGGTGATGCCGCGGCGGCGCTCTTCGGCCAGGCGGTCCATGGCATGGCCGGTGAGCGCGCCGACCAGCGCCGACTTGCCGTGATCGATGTGCCCCGCGGTTCCGATGATCACGCCGCGGTCCAGCTCCGGTCCAGCCAAAACGCCAGCGCGGGAAGCGTCGCGCCCTCGCCGAGGTGGTGCCGGATGTAGCGGTCGAGGAGGCGGCGATGCGCCGCCAGGTGCCGTTCGTCGAGCGGCGGCAGGTCGGCATCGGGGTCGAGGAACGCCGCCAGGTCGGCGCGATCGGCGGGCTGGAGCTGGGTCCCGGCCGTGCCCCGGGCGCACCGGGCGCAGAGAATCCCTCCGTCCCGCGCCGAAAAGCAGACCGCGACCTCCTCGGGGAGCGGAGCGCCGTCCCGGGCGCAGACGTCGAGCGACGGCGCGAAACCCAGCACCGACACCAGGCGCCAGAGCGCCCGGAGACCGAGCGGCTCCACCGCGGCCGCCGGCGCGGCCTCCAGCACGGCCAGCGCGTCGCGGAACAGGTCGTAGCTCTCGGCGTGCCCGGTGGCGGGAGCGAATCGCAGCATCAGCTCCGACAGCAGCGAGGCGGCGGCAAAGCGATCCATCCGCGCGCCGAGGCCGGTCCAGACCTGCCGGGGGTCGAACTGGATCAGGGTGTGGAGGTCGCTGCTCCGGGACAGAATCAGCGTGGCCTGCCCCTCGCTCAGCAGATGCAGCGCGGTGCCGAACTTGCTCCGGGGCCTGAGGGCGCCCTTGGCGATCGCGCTCTGGACCCCGAGGTCACGGGTCGCGAGGCGCGCGATCTTGGAGGTCTCACCGTAGCGGATGGTGGTGAGCACGATAGCCGGCGTGGAGATCGGGGGCATCGCCCCGGACTCACGGCGCCGGAGGCAGGTTTACCACGGCGGCGTCCGCGGCACAGAGGCCCGCCGGCACCACCCGCGCTTCGGTGAGGTCGGGGCGAAAGGTCCGCACCCGTCCCGGGCTACCACCGGCGCAGGTTCCCGCTTCCACGGCGTACACCTGGGCGTTGGCATCGACCGCCGCGGCCACGCCGTTCACCAGCGGAATCCCCGCGCCCGCGCCGCGCACGACCCTGCGGGTGCGGGTGTTGAACTCCATGAGGCCCTGGCTCGCCGAGGTGATGAACAGACGCTCGCGCCCGTCGCTGGCCATCCGCCCGGGAAGCGGGCCGAACCCCGCGAAGCTGCCGACCTCCTGCCGGAGCACCGGATCCACGATGCTGAGCCGGCCCGGCTCGGTGCCACCCGGCCCCGAGTTCATGACGTAGATGAGCCCGTCGGGGCCGACCAGGATCGCGGAGGCATTCCCGGGTCCGGGCAGCGGAATCGAATCGAGCACGATATTCCGGTCGGGATCAATCACGGTGAGCCAGCTCGGACCCTGGACGCAGGGCAGCGGCCCGGCGCAGGCGGGCTCGAGATTCGCATTGGCCACGTAGACCCGGCCCCGCGTCACGGTGACCGCGGTGGGCGTGTGCCCGACCGCAACGCTCACGGTGTCTCCGGTCCGGAGGTTGAGGCGCGTGGCACGATCGTTCAGAGTATTGGAGACATAGGCGAGCGTATCGTTGACGAAGGCCGCTCCGCCGGCGCCGGAGCCGGCCGCGAGCCGGTAGACCAGCACCGAGCCCGCCGAGGAGAGATCCACCACGGCCACGCTGCTGCCCGCTCCACTGGTGACCAGTCCCCGGGCATTCCGGGCGGCGAGCGCCGCGGGCGTGCCGCCGATGTCTCCCAGCCAGATAACCCGTGACGCCTCCGGCTCCTCCAGGGGGAAGATCGAGAGTGTGGCGTCGCCGGCATTGAGGACCACGAGGTTTTCCTCGGCCAGGGGGGTGGAAGGGGTGGTGGCCGCGCAGCCCCCGGCGGCCACCACCGCGAGCAGTGGAACCGACCACCCCATGCCTCGTTTCCCCGGTGAAGATCCCAGCCTCATGACTTCAAAGCTAACGACCCCGGCCGGCATCCCGCCTCTCGGGCACGACATGCGGGGCGCCCACCAGCGAGACGACTCCGACCGGCCAGCGGAACACGCCGGAGAGCAATTCCGGGCGCATGACTTCGGCGGGCGTTCCGGCCGCCGCGACGCGTCCCTGGTCCAGCAGCAGCATGCGGCCGGCGTACCGCGCCGCCAGGTTGAGATGGTGGGTGACCACCAGCGCCGACAATCCGTCCCGCACCAGCTCCGCCACCAGCTCGAACAGCTCCATCTCGTGGCCGAGGTCGAGCGACGCCGTCGGCTCGTCCAGCACCAGCAGGGCCGGTTCCTGGGCCAGCGCGCGGGCGATCCGGACCCGCTGCCATTCGCCGCCCGAGAGCGTCTCCACCGCGCGGCGTCGGAAGGCGGTGATGTCGCAGCGCGCCAGCGCCTGATCCACGGCCCGGCGGTCCCGGTCGGTCATCGGGCTCAACGGCCCGAGACGCGCGTACCGGCCGAAGCCCACCATCTCCTCGACCCGCCAGGAGAAGGGAGTATCCTCGCGCTGGGGGACCAGGGCGACCCGCTGGGCCAGCTCCAGCCTGCTCCACCGCGCGATGGGTCGCCGATCCAGCGTGACCACGCCGCCGCTCAACGGCACCAGTCCGAGCAGGCCGTGCACCAGCGACGTCTTGCCGCAGCCGTTGGGCCCCACCAGGGCCACCAGCTCGCCGGGGCCGAGCGTCAGATCGACGTCGGCCACCGCCGGCGCCGGCGTTCCGGCGTACCGCACCGCCGCCCCCGTGGCCTCGAGGATCATCGGAGGGTCTTCCGCAGCAGCACCGCGAAGAGCGGGACGCCCACGAGCGCCGTCACGACCCCGACCGGAAGCTCGATGGGGCGAACTACGGTCCGCGCCACCGCGTCGGCCAGCACCAGGAATCCGCCGCTCCCCAGGAATACCGCGGGGAGCAGCCTGCGGTGGGCGGGGCCCAGCAGGCCCCGCAACGCGTGCGGCGCCACCAGGCCGACGAACCCGACCACCCCGCACACCGCCACGCTCGCGGCGGTGAGCAGGGAGGTGGCGATGTAGACCAGGCGGCGGGCGCGGGCGGCGTCGAGGCCCAGGGACTGGGCCGGCTCGCTGCCCAGCGAGAGGAGATCGAGCGACCGCGCCGCCCCGAACAACGCCAGCAGCGGAAGTCCGGCGTAGACCGAGAACACGGCCAGGGTGCGCCAGGAGGCCCCGGAGAATCCCCCCAGCAGCCAGAGGAAGACGTTGCGCAGCTGCTCGGCGGGAGAGAGCGTGAGCACGGCGCTGATCACGGCGCCGGTGAACGCGCTCACGACGACACCCGCCAGCACCAGCACATGGGGATCGAGCCGCCGTCCCGCCACGGTGCCGAGCCGGTAGACCAGCGCCACCGCGCCGAGCCCTCCGGCGAAGGCCGCTGCCGGAATGCCCCAGGCTCCACCCAGCCCCAGCGCGATGGCGACCACCGCCGCGACCCCGGCACCGCCGGAGATCCCCAGCAGGTACGGATCGGCCAGCGGATTCCGGATCAAGGCCTGGAGGGCCGCGCCGGTCACGCCGAGACAGCCACCCACGGTGAAGGCGAGCAGGACGCGGGGGAGACGGATGTCGCGGATGATGGCGGCCGCCGGAGCATCGGGCGATCCCAGGGCCGCCAGCAGCGCGCGGAGCGAGACCGGCGTCGCGCCGACCGCGAGCCCGACCAGGCACGCGGCCAGCGCCAGCAGGACCAGGCCCGCGATGGCCTTCATCGCGACAGGGAATCCAGCGCCGCGGCGAGCCGCCGCACCGCGCTGCCGATCCTCGGACTCGGCCGGTTGAACTCGCTGCCGCGGACCCGCAGGAACTTCCGGTCCCGCACCGCGCCCACGACCTGCCACTCGGGGCGCCCGGCGACCGCGGGCTCGCCCTCGGTGGACACCAGCACGTAGTCGGGATTCCGGGCCGCGACCGCCTCGATCGAGACCGGTGCCGAGGATGTGGCCAGATCGTCGAACGCGTTGCGGGCCCCGGCGTGTTCCACGATCTCCGAGAGAAAGCTGCCTCGCCCGAGGGTCATGGCCGGGCGGTCCCAGGCGAGAATGAACACGGACGGACGGGCGGACGGACGGGCGGACGGACGGCTAGCTGCTGCCAGATCCCGGGCCGTGCGCACCACCAGCGACTCGGCCTCCTCGCGCCGGTCCAGCGCCGCGCCCAGCAGCCGGGCGATGCGGTCGAAATCGGTCATCCGGTCGGTGGCGAGTTCCAGCGTCGGAATGCCCAGCCCGCGAAACCGTTCGGCGGCGGCCCGGTTGGCGCCGGACTTGTACAGGAGGACCAGGTCCGGCTTCGCGGCGACGACCGCCTCGACGTTGGGGTCGATCCCGTTGCCGAGGTTGGGCACCGCCGCCGCTTCGGGGGGATAGTCGCACCAGGCGGTGCGGCCGACCAGCCGGCCCCCCGCGCCCAGCGCGAACACCAGCTCGGTGGTCGCGGGCACCAGCGACACGATGCGCGTGGGCGGGGCGGCCAGAGAAAGCCGGACGCCGGCGTCGTCGACCAGGACGCCGGTTGCGGCGGACGGCGCCGTGCGGCAGCCGAAAACGGAAAGAAACGCGAGCGCGCCGAGGACGCGATGCACCCTGACCCTCCCCCGAGGGAACAGCGGGTGACACGACCGCGGAGGTCTCCTGGCTTGGGGCTCCCGCTCGCCTTCCCGGTTTCCCAGTGGCGTGGTGAGCGGGGGATGAGGCGCCCCTGACAGTGGCGGGGCCGCGCCGGACTTTCACCGGCTTCCGAGCATCCGCGTCGTGGTATGGACCGGCGAAGTTAGGAGCGGGGACCCCGGGTAGCAAGTGTCGATGCGAGCAACGCCAGCAGCCGGGTTCGCTCGGCCTGATAGCCGGCCCACTCGGCCGCCGGGGTCTCGGCCTCGCGCCCCTTGAAGCGCCCGTCGAGCCGGGCGATCGCGTCGGCAAGAAAGGAGGGATCGGGAACCCGCAACCGGGGAATCGGAGCCGCGCGCCTTCGGCGGCGCACCAGGACCCAGGCCAGCAGTGCGAACACCGCGCCGAGGGTGGCCACCAGCGCCACGAGGAGCTGCCGCGACGACAGCAGCGACGCCGGGAGGACGATCTCGATATCCCCGGGCTGGCGGTGGATTCCGGCCCAGCGCTTGAAGGCGCGGCCGTCCAGCATCTGGCTGTCGGCCGCGACGAACCCGCCGATCGCCACCCGCGCGTTGCGCTCTTCGACCATCACGAACACCGAATCGGTGACCCGCTCCGCCGGGACGACGAATCGCCGCAGGCTGCCGGGGATCCGGTACTGGAGCATGAGCTCCTTGTCGCCGGGCGAGAGCGGGGCGAAGACCAGCACGCTGTCGCGGCGGAACACCAGCGCCTCCGGAGAGAACTGGCTCATTCGATTGTCGGCCAGCTCGACGTTCTGAGCCTCGGGCGGGAGCGGCGTCCCCCAGGCGCCGACGGTGGTGTCCGGCGCGACCCGGGTGAGTTGACCGGGGTTGGACAGCACGAACCAGTCGAGCACCGTTCTGGTGCCCGATTCGTCGGGTGCGCTCACCAGGAGGGTGCGCTGGCGGATCGTCACCGGCGCGGTGCTCGAGGTATCCGCCACGATCACGACCACGGCGGTGTCGGGGCGCGACGGATTGGTGGCCACCGGCTGGGAGAAATACTCGATGCCGGCGTATCGGGCGCTCAACAGATACGCGGCGGTGGTATCGGCGGAAAAGCGGAACTCGAAGCGGCCCGAGGAGCCGGCCACGACGGTGTCGATCGGGCCCTGGGACCGCTGGCCGACGCGGTGCAGGACCACGGCGAGGCCGGGGACCGGAAGGGTATCGCGGCCCGCCACCCGCATCACCCGCCCGCCGACCCGGCTCTGGGCCGGAGCGGCGGCGGGCGCCAGGGCCAGCATCAGCAGAGCAAACCGCCACGCAGCCATCACCGGCTCACGGCTGGAAACGTCCGAGATCCTCGGGGTCGAGCTTCGAGAGGAACTTCTTCAGCGCCTCGGGATCGGAGTTCGGCTCCGGCGCCGGAGGCTCGGCGCCGGACGTACTGCGGTCGAGCAGGTCGTCGTTGCTGTAGATGGGGGCGTGCATCCGGAGCGCGAGCGCGATGCTGTCGGAAGGCCGGGCATCCACCTCGAAGACTTCCCCGCCCCGGTAGATCAGCAGCTCCGCGACGTAGGTGTTTTCCCGGAGCCCGGAGATCACCACCCGGCGGAGCTCGCCCCCGAGCCCGGTGAGGAGCGCCTTCATCAGGTCGTGGGAGAGCGGCCGCTCCGGCTTGACGCCCTGCAGTTCCAGCGCGATGGCGTTGGCTTCGGGCGCCCCGATCCAGATCGGCAGGGTCCGCTCGCCGTCGTCTTCCTTGAGCACGACGACGGGCGTGTTGGAATTACGATCGAGCCCGAGGTGGGCCACCTTCATTCGCACCATCCGCGGAGCCCTCGTTCAGATCTTTGCCGCGGTCAGCAGGGCGCGAACCCGCGAGGGCTCTTCCCAGGGGAACAGCTGGACCGCGCGCCCGAACACCCGGGCCCGCCGGGGCTTCCGGCCGAAGTGGCCGTACGCCGCGGTGGGACCGTAGATCGGGCGCTTGAGGTGGAGCGCGTCGATGATACCCCTGGGCGTGAGGTCGAACACGTCGCGCACCACCTGCTCCAGCCGGGAATCCTTGAGGGCGCCGGTCCCGAAGGTGTCCACCAGGATCGACACCGGCTCGGCGACGCCGATCGCGTAAGCCACCTGCACCTCGCAGCGCCGCGCCAGCTTCGCTTCCACGATGTTCTTGGCCACCCAGCGCGCCGCGTAGGCCGCGGAGCGGTCCACCTTGGAGGGATCCTTGCCGCTGAAGGCGCCCCCGCCATGCCGGGCCATGCCGCCGTAGGTGTCCACAATGATCTTCCGCCCGGTCAGTCCCGCGTCACCATGGGGGCCGCCGATCACGAACCGGCCGGTGGGGTTGACCAGGAACTTGGTGCGCCGCGACTCGAAGCCCATCGACTCGAGCACCGGACGGATGACCTCGGACACCATGGCCGCCCGGATGGTGCCCTGGGTGAGCTCGCGCCGTCCGACCTTCTCGGCGTGCTGGGTCGAGAGTACCACCGTGCGGACCGCCACCGGCCGGTCGCCCTCGTATTCCACCGAGACCTGGGTCTTGCCGTCGGGCCGAAGCCATTCGATGGCCGGTCCATGCCGCCCTTTGCGGACCGCGGCGAGCCGTTCGGCCATGCGGTGGGCCAGCACGATGGGCAACGGCATCCGCTCCCGGGTTTCCCGGGTGGCGTAGCCGAACATCATGCCCTGGTCTCCCGCGCCCTGCTCCTTGGACTTGCCGGCGTTGACCCCCCGCGCGATGTCGGGCGATTGCCGGTCGATCGAGGTCAGCACCGCGATGGTCCGCCCGTCGAATCCGTACGAGGCGTCGGTATAGCCGATGTCCTCGACGGTCTTGCGGACGATATCCGGGATGTGCACGTACGTCGTGGTGGTGATTTCGCCCGCGACGATCGCCATGCCGGTGGTGACCAGCGTTTCGCAGGCCACCCGGCCGGCGGGATCCTTGGCGAGGATTTCGTCGAGGACGGCGTCGGAGATCTGGTCGGCGACCTTGTCGGGATGTCCCTCGGTGACGGACTCGGAGGTGAAGACGTGGCGCTTCGAGGCCATGTATGCCCGGCGAAGTGAGAGAAGTGAGCGGGGAGTTATTGGGTCAAACTAGCCCCGCTGCTTCGCCCCGGCAACGTGTCTTGCGGGTCGACCAGGCGTAGATCGATCACTTCGCGCACCGCGTCGCGCAGGATCGCGGTCACTTCGTCCGGCCCGGTCGCGTCGAGGGCGGCGCGGGCGGCCTCCTGGGCCAGCGCGAGCGGCACCTTGCGCACCAGCCACTTGATCAGCGGCAAGGTGGGCGGCGCGATCGAGAGCGTGGTGAACCCCATCCCGAGCAGCAGCACCGCATAGAGGGGCTCCGACGCCATCTCCCCGCAGATGCTCACCGGGATGTCCGCGGCCCGGCCGGCGGACAGCACGTCGCGCAGCATCCGGAGGATCGCGGGATCATGGGGCGTGAACCGGGACGCGAGGAAGGCGTTGCCGCGGTCCACCGCCAGGGTGTACTGGGTCAGGTCGTTGGTGCCGATGCTGAAGAACGCGCTGACCCGGGCCAGCCGGTCGGCGATGATCACCGCCGCGGGCGTCTCCACCATCGCGCCCACTGGCACGCTCTTCGCCGCCCGGATCCCGGCCCGCTCGAGATCCCGCGCCTCCTCCTCGAGCATCTCCCGGGCCCGCTCGATCTCCTCGACCCGGGTGATCAGCGGCAGCATGATCTGCACCTTCCGCTCGGCGGCGACCCGCAGGATGGCGCGGAGCTGGGGCCGGAAGATCTCCGGCTGGTCGAGGCAGACCCGGATCGAGCGCCAGCCGAGGAACGGGTTGGCCTCCGACGGCGCGGCGAAGGCGGCCGGGAACTTGTCCCCGCCGAGATCGTAGGTCCGGATCACCACCGTCTGCCCGGGAAAGGCGGCGGTCACCCTGCGGAAGTACTCGAGCTGCTCGTCTTCGGCGGGCAGGTGGCTCCGTCCGGTGACCAGAAACTCGGTGCGCAGCAGGCCGACCCCTTGGGCCCGGTGCCGGACCGCAATGTCGATCTCGTCCGGCAGATCGACGTTGCCCATCAGCGTCACCGCGTGCCCGTCGGGGGTGACGCTGGGCTGTTGAACGGCGCTCTCCATCTCGAGGTCGAGCTTGTGCCGGCGGGTAGCGGTCACCTGGGCCAGCTCCAGCTCCGCGACGGTCGGCTCGATCACGATGGTGCCGGTGGACCCGTCCAGCAGAAGCATGTCGCCGTCCTTGATCGCGGCGACCGCGCCGGACACGCCCATCACGCAGGGAATGCCGAGCGAGTGGGCCAGGATGGCGGCGTGGGAGGTTCGGGTGCCCTCTTCGCTCATCAGGCCGAGCAGCTGGTCCCGGTCCAGTTGCACGGTGAGGCCGGGGAACAGCTCGTGGGCGACGATGATGACGTGACGGTGATCCGGCATCCCGAACAGCTCGTCGTCGGTGTGCCCGACCAGGTGGCGGAGCACCCGGAGCTGGGTGGCCAGCAGGTCCGAGAGCCGCTCCCGCAGCCGCACGTTCCCGGTGCCGCCCCACTTGGCCCGCAGCTCGAGGGCCTTGAACTCGTAGGCGGTCTCGGCGCTGAAATTGTTGTGGCGGATCAGATTGGTGACTTCGGTCAGGAAGTCGGGGTCCTGCACCATCATGATCTGGGCTTCGAAGATCTGGCTTTCCTCGAAGCCGGCCCGCTCCAGCACTCGTTCGCGGAGCCGGTTGAGCGAATCGACCACCGCGCCCACCGCCTCGTTGAGGCGGGCCACTTCGGCCTCGGTCTCGTCGGGCTTGACCCAGCGATCGGCCACCGCCGGAAACTTCCAGTCCAGCACGATGGCGGGCGCATAGGCCAGACCCGGGGAGACCCCCACGCCGCGGAGATTCCGGTGCGCGGTCATGTCTCTCCGAAGCCGGTGGAGATGAGCTCCACGATGGCGGCCATGGCGGCCTCTTCGTCGGCGCCGTCGGCCCGGACGCCGATCGCGCTGCCGCACTCCGCCGCCAGCATCATGACCCCCATGATGCTCTTCCCGTTCACCGGGACGCCGTCCTTGACCAGGTGGATCTCGGACTCGAACGTGCTGGCGAGCCGCACCAGCTGGGCCGCGGGGCGGGCATGGAGCCCGAGCGAGTTGACCACCGTCGTCTCACGCTCGATCACGCGGCACTCCATCGCCAGAGGAGAGTGAGCACGGCCGCGCCGACCGTGAGGGCCGGCGCGGAGATCGGCTTCCGGATGGTCAGCGCGCCGAGCAGCGCCGCGCCGGCCACCACCAGCACGGTGGCCCGGAGCGGCTGTCCGGTGCCCCGCAGGAGCCAGGCGGCCACCAGCGGCACCGCGGCGCCCACACTCACCGCGGCAACGTCGCCCGCCTTGGGCGCGGCGCCCGGCAGCCACGATTCGCTGATGGCGTGCGCGACCCGCAGGCCGTGGGCCAACCCGACCCGGAGTCCCCAGGAGGTCACCAGGACCCGGAGCAGGTTGTACCCCGCCACGCAGAGGCCCACCGCGCGCAACCCGCCGCCCAGGGCAACCGCCACCAGCGCCAGCCCCATCGTGGCCGGGACGATGCCGGCCCAGAAGAGCTGGTCTCCCAGGGCGCCCAGCGGACCCGAGAGCGCGGTCCGGAGCCGGAGGATGCGTTCGCCGGGCTCGCCATCGAGCTCGGCCTTAGCCAGCGCGCCGGCCGCCGCCCCGGCCAGGAAGGGGTGGGCGTTGAAGTATTGCGCCGACCGGGCCCGGGCCGCTCGGGCGCGCTCGGGGTTCTCGTCGAGCGGCGCCAGCAGCGGCTCCATGGCCACGGCGAGGCCGATGCCCTGCATCCGCTCGTAGGTCCACGACGCCTGCAGCGCCGCCAGCCGGATCAGGGCCCGCGCCCGCCCGATCATCGGAGCGCCAGGGCGAGCGTGCCCAGGGCCATGCCACCCGCGAGCCACGCGATCCGCCGGGCGGTGCCGGCCCGGCGCAGGGCTCCCCCGATCGCCGCGACGAACCCGCCCGCGACCGCGACGATGGTCAGGGCCCGCGCCGTGGGCAGATCGAACCGGGGCACCCGGCCCAGCTGGGCCGCGACGGTGATCCCCAGGACCGCCAGCGCGCCGCTCCGGAGCAGGTCCGCGATCAGCCCGGCCAGGTGGACCTTCCCCGCCATGCCGGGCTCGCCGCGGTCCAGGGCGGGAGCGCTGCGGCGCAGCGCCCACGCCGT
>JBGPLG010000095.1:0-15202 GCA_041486305.1 Gemmatimonadota bacterium | reverse complement strand
GTGGGCAGCGGGCTGGGCCGGGCCGGGCTGTGAAAGATACCGGTGCGCAGGGAGCCGGTCGAGGCTCGAAGGACGCGGGCCGGGTCCACAGCATGAGTTCGAAGGGTTACCGGCGGAGACCCGGCACGGTATGTTGCCGGACCGATCAACGCCCGGGAGCCGCGACCGTGTCGACTGAAATTCCGCAGGACTTCGTCGGCCGAGTTGCTCTTGTGACCGGCGCCGCGCGGGGTCTGGGCCGCGCCGCCGCGGCCCGGCTGCTCGAACGCGGGGCCTCCGTGGCCGTCAACGTACGTGATCCGGGTCGCGCCCAAGCGGTCGTCCGAGAATTGGGCGGACGAAGCCTCGCGATTCCCGGGGATGTCGCCGCCGGCGGAGTGCCCGAGGAGCTGGTTGCCCGCACTTTGGAGAAATTCGGCCGCATCGACATTCTGATCAACAACGCCGCCTTGCCGTTCACCACGCGGTTCGAACAGATCACCGCAGATGAGTGGCGCCGGGCCGTCGAGGTCAACCTGACCGCCCCTTTCCTGCTCACCCGAGCGGTGCTGCCGGCGATGAAGGCGCAGCGCTACGGCCGGGTCGTCAATATTTCGTCCACGGCAGGCCGCATGGTGAGCACCCTGGGCGGGGCGCACTACACCGCCACCAAGACCGGCTTGCTCGGCCTGACTCGTGCCGCGGCGAAAGAACTCGGCGGCTACGGCATCACGGTGAACGCGGTGTGCCCCGGGATGATCGACACCGAGCTCACCCGGGAGAGCGCCACCACCGAGCAGCTCGAGCGCATCGCGCGGGGCTACCCGGTGCCGCGGCTCGGCACCGCGGCGGAAGTGGCGGACACAATCTGCTTCGCGGCGTCGGAGGCGGCGGGTTACATCACCGGCGCGGTGTTCGATATCAACGGCGGCGACCTGATGATGTGAGGACGTGATGCGAGAGAGCACCCGTGTCCTGGTCGCGCTGGGAGCCGGACTTGCCGGTGGGGCCGCCGTCGCCGCTTCGGGAAACGCCCGGCTGCTGCACGCCGCCGAGGTGATCGCACCGGTCGGTGTGCTCTGGATCAACGCGATCCGGATGACGGTCATCCCGCTGGTGGTTTCCCTGCTGATCACCGGCGTCGCAGGAGCGGCGGATCTCCGCGCCATCGGTCGCATCGGGGGCCGCAGCCTGCTCACGTTCTTCCTGCTGCTCCTCGGTACCGCAATCGTGATCATGCCCCTGGCGCCCCTGGTGTTTTCCTTGCTCCCGGGCGGGGCCGCGCGACCTCCCCTCCCGGCCGGAGCGGCGGAGGCGGCGGGGCAGCTTGCCTCGAGCGGGCAGGCGCCGGGGTTGGGGACCTGGCTCACCTCGCTGATCCCCACCAATCCGATCGCCGCCGCGGCCAACGGCACGATGCTGCCGCTGATTCTCTTCACCCTGCTGCTCGCGCTGGCCATCGCGCGGAGCGGGAGCGGCGCGCGGGACACGCTGGTCGGATTCTTCCGCGCGCTGGCCGAGGCGATGCTGGTGATGGTGCGCTGGGTGGTGGCGGTAGCACCGATCGGTGTGTTCGCGCTGGTGCTGCCCCTGGCGGCCAGGAGCGGCGCGGGAGTAGCGGGCGGGGTGGGGTTCTATGTGGTGGTGTACTCGCTCGGGAGCATCGTCATCACCCTGCTGCTCTATCCGGTGGCGTCGGTAGCCGGACGGATCCCGCTGCGGCGATTTGCCCGCGCCGTCCTGCCGGCCCAGCTGGTCGCCTTCGCCTCCTCTTCGTCGATCGCCTCGCTCCCGGCGCTGGTCGAGGGCGCCGAGCGGGGCCTGGAGCTGCCGGAGCAGGTGAGCGGGTTCGTCCTCCCGCTCGCGGTGTCCACCTTCAAGATCGCCTCGCCAGTCTCCTGGACCATCGGCGCCCTGTTCATCGGCTGGTTTTACGGAATTCCGCTCCACGCCGGGCAGCTGGCTACGGTGGCCTTTGCCGCGATCTTTCTGGCGTTCGTCGCTCCGGGAGTTCCGCGCGGCGCCTTCCTGATGCTCACCCCCCTCTTCCTCGCCATTGGCCTGCCGGCGGAGGGCATCGGCATCCTGATCGCGGTGGATGCGATCCCCGACCTGTTCTCCACGGTGCTCAATGTCACCGGGGACCTGGCGGCAGCGGCTATCGTGGCGCGGCAAGGGACGCTGTGATCCTCTTCGACCTCCTCTTCATCGTCCTGTTCGTCACCGCCGTGGCCCTGCTCCTGGGTGCCGCCGCCTCCGCGCTCAGGGGGAGCCGCGATACTGCCCTCCGGGCCCTCCGTCGGCTCGGATGAGTGCTCCGACGACTGGTGCATCGCGGTTGCGGATGGGGTTCACTCGCCGGAGGAATGACCGCCCCGACACGAGTTGTTTGGGGGCCGAGGTGTCATGAAGCCAAAGTGTACCGACGACGAGGAGGAATCTGATGTTTTGTCTGCTGCCGGCAGTACTGAGGTATTTGGGGGCTGTCGGGATTCTATTGCCGGCTGGCCTTGGCGCTGGAGCCCCGCTCCCGCATCAGCACATAAGTCGGGCTAGCCCGCATCTGTGCGAGTCAGTCCCCAGGCATTTGGACGTAGTCGATGAACGTGAGCTGCATGCGAGCCGTTCTGGTTATGGAGGCGAGCCCTGGAATTCCAGCTTTGCACCGCACCGTGACGTCAAACTGCGTGAGGTTCGATTCCAGTACGCTCCGCCATGGCCGCCTTGATGAGGACCGCGTAGCGATTGAGCCCCCATTCGCTCTTGATCCCGAGCTTGTCCCGCAGTCTGGCCCGGTGAAATTCCACGGTCTTGACACTGACCTGGAGCAGGTCGGCTATCGCTGCGGTGGATTTGCCCTCACCCAGCATGGTCAGAATCTGGTGCTGCCGCGGCGTCAGGCCGGCGAGCGCTTGATGCGAGGCCTCCATGCCGCTGCGCTGCGTATGGCTGGGGATATGGGGTGAGATATGAATCTTCCCGGTTAGCACCTCCGCAATGGCGATGAGCAGTTCATCATCTGTGCAGTCTTTCGACACGTACCCGTGGGCTCCGCCATGGATCGCGGTTTCAGCGAGCACGCGGTCGGCGTGCATGGTGAGGATCAGGATCTTGAGCGCCGGGCGCACCATGCGCAGTTCCGGGAGGATGTCCAGACCACTCCGGCCGGGCATCGAGAGGTCGAGCAGGACGCCGTCGGGGGTATCACGCGCCAATAGCTCGAGCACCTCGGTTCCCGAATGCGCGATGCCGACCACGTCGTAATGCGGGGCGAGGAGCAGCGCTAGCCCTTGTGCGAAGAGGTGATGGTCATCCGCCACGATGAGCCGGCGGCGTGGTTCCATGGCTGTCCCCTCCTTCCGGTGAGAGCCGTGTCCCATCGCTGGCCTGCCGGAATGGGGATTCACCCGCTGAGGACACGAACCCCCTCAAGAGAGCTCGACCACCCATCTATTCCGAATGATCGTCGATGTTCGCGGTATCTCCAGACATAACGTGACATCGGCGAGAAGTGAATACTAGGGTTTCCCCTAGTCTTTCGAGCCCCACGCCATGCACTACCTTGGTTGTTGATCGCCCGTCAACGACGACTTCTCCGGGTCGCTCTGACCCGCCGCCACGACATTCTCCGGGCAGTCTCGCGCAGCTGTTCGAGAGCTTCTTGAGAACTGGTTGACACCGGCTTGCGAGCTTGGCCCGATCCGGCATTGGGATTGAGTCGGCATCGCGGCCGGGAAGCGGTGACGCAGCTCGGACGGTAGGCGCGCCCGCGCCCAGCAGGAAGGATTCCCTCGCTTTGCGTCGCCCCCCGGCGCATTGGAGGTCCGCATGCAACGGCATTTACTTTCCGTCATCGCGCCTGTTGTCCTCCTGGCCGCTGGCGCTCGGCCTGCCGCCCGTCTGGTCGCGGTGGTAGTCACCCCGGATAACGGCCCGCACGCCGACCCCACGATCCGCCTGACCCAGTCGACCAACGACACGGTCAAGTTCACCGTCAAGAACACCGGAACCGTCGATACGCGCTACTCCCTCACCTGCGCGTGGACGGGAAACGTGTCTACCATCACGGCGTGCGGCAACCCGGCCAATCCGCTCATCGCCAGCGGTGATTCGGTCATCGTCCCGGTAGTCTTCTCGGTCGGTGCCGTGGGCACGGGGCGGGTTGACCTCACCGCGACCGCGACCCAACCCACCGGGGCGACCGCTACCGGGGGGTGGGACATCACCATCGTCAACCCCACGCAAGTGACGCCGAAAGACTCCCTGGCGACGATGCTCGTGTCGTCGAGGGATACGGTCGTCTTCAGAGTCAAGAACAACAACTCGTCGTCCAAGAGCTACACGTTCATCCCCATTTGCACGCCACCCGCGGTGGCTTCCTGCGGGTCCCCGAGTCGGTCACCTTTGACCATCGCGGCAAACTCCTCGGACACGATATCCATCTGGTTCATATCGTCCGCTAGCGTCGCAGACACCGGGCGGATCCGGATGAGGGCCTCCGCCACGGGCGTGCCCGAGGATACCGGGTCAGTCCGGGTCACGGTCACCAATACCATGACCGCACCGACGATCGACGCGGCCAGCTACAACTCCGGCCGGACCCTTGCCCGCGACCAGTGCCTGACGATCGCCTTGGGCGACGCGTCCGCCGCCGAGTGTGGCGATCTGCGTACGATCTATCAGCTTCCGATGTTTCGGGTCCTCAATGTCGAGCGGCGGCCGACGCTGCTTTACAACAGCGGGACCGCCCAGCCGGTCATCCAGGTCGCCGTCAAGGTCACGGTGCCCAGCCTGACGCTGCTCCCCGACACGATCACCGCCGTGCTCAAGGTCGGTGCGCAGATCCGCGGCCGACAGCGCTGGATCGGCCAGCCTTGGGGCATCCAGGCGGTCCCGCGTTACATCCGAGTACGGGATACCACGACCCCGATTCCATCCACCGGTCTCATCACCTACACGGTGGAGGTGACAAGCAGTCACAAGGGCGTCACCTCGCTCATGAGCTCCACGACCCAGGAAGTCCTGGCGGTGAATCGACAGGCCAGCCCCTATGGAAAAGGGTGGTGGATCGCCGGGCTGGAGCAGCTCTTCTTTACCGCCACGGACACCTTGCTCTGGGTGGGCGGGGATGGGAGCGCGCGGGTCTTCTCCCGACCGAGCGGGTCGACTGGGGTGTGGCGGGCGACGTCGATCGCATACCCCGAGACGATCCGAAAGACCGGTAGCGTCTATATCCGCGCCACCCCGGACAGCCTTCGGGTGACCTTCGATGCGAATGGCCGGCACATCAGCACGGTGAACCGGCAAGGGCACCTGACCAGCTTCGCCTATGACGGATCCGGCCGGCTACAGACGATCACACTGCCGATCGTCGACCCGTCGCTGGTCCGTTCGTGGACATTCACCTACGGCTCCACCTACTACATCGTGACCGACGCGGTCGGGCGGCCGCAAACGACGATCTGGGAAACCAGTGGAAATGTCGACTCGATCATCGGGGTCGGTGCGCCCAAGGATTCGATCACGTTCGGATATGTAACGGGCACCAGCTGGATGAGTCGGCGCACGAACCGACTCGGGGCCGTGCAGCGCTTTGATGTCGATGGATTCGGACGGGTCAGCCGATCCCGGCTCGGGCCCATTGGTCCCACCACGGTACCGGCCGACTCCATCATCGTAACGGTGGTGCCGGTCGAGGCGCGGGGATTCAACACCGTGGGCAGCGCTGATTCGGTCGCCTACCACACCTCGTACGACGGGCCCCGCAAGCCGCTCCCGGCCGACGGTGGCGTGGCCGACACAGCCGCCTTCTGGGTCAATCGATATGGCGCCCCGTACCGGATCGTGAACGGCTTGGGTGACTCCACTGGCCTCCGGCGGGACTCCACCGCTCTCCCCGGCCTGGTCACCCGCCTCAGGACGGTCTCGGGCCAGGTGATTCGCGCGACCTATGACACCTTGGGACGAATCCGCAGTCTGATCAATCCCTACGCGCAGACCACCCGCTTCGAGTGGGAGAACACCTGGAACCAGTTGACGGCCATCGTGCCCCCCTTGGGAGACTCGACGGCGTTCGGCATCGCGCCAGCGACCGGAAACCGGATCTGGCAACAGGATGCCAGGGGGATGAGCGCCAGGATCCGATTCACATACAACAGTCCGTTCAATCAGCTGACCCTGATCGATAGCGTGGGTGCCAGCACCCAGAGTCTCTCCTATGACAAGCTGGGCGACCTGTGGCGCGCGACCACGCAATCGGGGTATACGACGGCCTACACGCAGGATCTCCTCGGGCGAACGGTCCAAGTCACCCAGCAGTCCGACCTGCTCGGAAAGGCATGGCAGATTCACAAGATCGGCTATGACGCCCGGGACCGGGAAATCGTCGATACCCTCACCGCGATGACCGACTCGGCCACCCACCAATTCAGCACCGACGCGGTCTGGGTAACTAAGCATTACGACCTGGAGAGTCGCCTGGACACGGTGACTCGGCGCTTTTCGCCGGATCAGAGCCCGGCCATCGGGACCTTGACGAACGCTTGGAGCTTCGACCTCGCCGGTCGGCGGGTGACCCAGCGCTCCCCGGTTGGCTCCTTCGAGGTCTTTCGTTACGACGCCGCCGGCAACGATACCGGGCATGTGATGCCCCGGGGCCCCGACGTCATCTCAATGCGCTACGATGCTTTGAATCGGCTCGTTCGACGGAGCGTCCCGAGGTACATATACGCCTTGCGTTCACCGAGTATCAGCGGCCCTCCGGATAGCCTCGCTCTCACCCCGTATACCGACTCGACCGCGGCGTCAGTGGACACTCTCGCCTACACCCCCGACGGGCAAGTCCGCTTCGCCCGAAATCGATTCGCCGAGATCAATCGGCAGTACGACTCGACGACCCGGCTGGTGTTCGACAGTCTCTCCATCCAGAAGGTGGATACCAGCGGCTACGGCGAGCATGGGTATGCGGTTCGCTACGTCTACGATGCCGACGGCCGCCAAACCCGGATTGTCGTGCCTCCGCTGTTCCGCGGATCGGATGGCGACTCGATCAAGTATGCTTACTACTCCTGGGGGCCGCTCCAGCAGCTCCAGGACGTCAACGCGGTGCCGGTCTCCTTCGGCTACACCAGCCGGAGCGAGCTGGCCTACATCAGCTATGCGGGCAGCATCTGGCGAGACCTGTTATATGATGCGGATGGGAGGGTGGCGATCGACAAGCTTGCCAACAACGGGGGCACGATCTTCCCCCGGTATCCCGATTCGACGATTCGCTACGTCCAGTTCGGCAACTATGATGCTCAGGCGCGGCTGCTGCGGAGCGGTGTGCTGGGTGGGTACCGGGACACCGTGACCGCAGCCTACTCCGATCTGGGCTATGTGAAATCGAGTGGCTGGTCCCAGTTGGGACGAAACCTATTCAACCAGGATTCCACCAGCTTCGTGACCAATGAGGCATTTCAATCCGATGGCCTCGGCAATATACGCGTGACGACAACGACAGAAACCTACTGGAACGGATATCACAATGATTCGTTCACCTGGTCCAACGTGGCGTCGCACTACCTCCCCACCGGACAATTGGACAGCATCATCGGCAGCGCCTCATACCGGGACCATGAATACGACGCCGCAGGGAATCTCATCTTTGATACTCAGGCTACCTCTACTGCGGGATTCCACTCGGAAGAACGGGCGCAGTTCTACAGCGCGGATGGACGACTCGTCCGCACCGATCGCCGGGTTCCCGGCAAGCGGCGTTTCCAGGAATACCGCTACGATCCGCTGGGACGGCGCATCTGGACCAAACAATGGGTCTTTTGCGAGCAAATTGACTCCCTACCCTGCGTCTCGAGCCATGTCACCCGGACGATCTGGGTCGGTGACGACGAGCTCGCCGAGATCCAGGCGCCGTGGGATCCCGCCACGCCTGCGGCGGCGGACAGTGACGGCGTAAAGTTCCGCCGGCCCCGACTTGACCCGCCAGACTTTTGGCCGATGCCGAGCGGTGATCCCAACCCCTTCTTCGGCCGGGTCCTCTATACGCCTGGGATGGTGATCGACCAGCCCATGAGTGTGGTGCGCTTCGCCTACGTCGACTACCCGAAGAATGCAACCGCGGCGGACACCACTTGGGCGCCGTTCACGATCTTCCCCCACTGGAACACCCAGGGGGTTCCGATGTCGGGCGCATTTGCGAATGGAGCAGGCTGGAAGACCAAGGGTACACCGGGCACCGCCTGTCCCGGCTTGCCAGACGCGACTGCCGCCCGCTGCGTCCGGGTCACCTGGTCGGCAGGGTATTCGGCCTACGATCAGCGTCAGGGATTCCCCGTCATGCTGAGCTGGCATGGCTCGCTCTTGGAAAACAAGCGCGATGCCTCGGGGCTTGAGTACAAGCGCAACCGAGTCTACGATCCGAGTACCGGGCGGTTCACCCAGGAAGATCCGATCGGGCTGGCGGGCGGGCTTAATACCTACGGCTTCGCCCACGGCGATCCGGTTAACTTCTCGGACCCATTTGGGCTATGCGACGATCCGACAAAGCCTGAGTGCCGATCGCTCCTCCAGCGGGCCTCGGCAGCCATGGAGGCATGGTTCGCGAAGGCGGGCCAAAGTGTGCTAGCGCTCGCCGGTGCGATTGGCGATGCGCTTTCGCCAGTAGGAGACGCCATCCGAGCGGTCAAAGGGACTGACCCGCTTAGTGGCGAGGAGCTGGGAGCTGGCCAGCGAATCGCGGCCGCTGCCAGCATGATCGTCACGGGACTTGGAGAGGTTGGGCCTGGTCTCGCTGGAGGTATTCGGAAGGCCGAACGTGCCGCGCAAGGTGCGTCCGTTGGCTGGAGTCGGCTTGGTTCTTTTACCCGCGGCATATGGGAGGTTCCTGGCGACAAGGGGGCCGGTTATGTCCGGTGGAATCGGATCTTAGATTCAGAGGGAAACACAGTCCGTCTCTACAAGGATGTCTATGGACAGGGGGGGAACTTTCTCAGACGGGACCCCTACCCAATCCGGTGATGCCTGAGCAACCGTACCTATTCGTCGATTGCGAGAGTTTTTCGCGTCAGCTGCAAGCCGTGACTGAAGGCTCGCTTCAGGTCTCGGAGTTTCGGGCGTGGCTGGTGAGATTGCTGTCGGGCGACAACATTGAATTCAACGAACAAGACGAGGAGACGCTGGGGAGAGTGGTGGGTCGGCTGGAGAACTCGGAAACCGAAGAGAGACTTCGAACTCTGGCCAGCGATTTCCAGCGTCTCCTCTCGACCACAGGATGTGGAGAGGACGCTCGATTGCTCATCGAAATAGTAGAAGATCGTGAGAGAGTTGTTCAGGTGCTCGACCGATACCTTGCCGGCATTTTGAGCCGCACTGGTTATCTGTCCTATCTTACGGAGCAGCGCTGGCCGCGGGATATCCGAGCGAGGCTAGGCGAATTCACGAGTGATCAGCTTGAAGGTATCCGCGACGCTTTGCAAAGGAGAGAATTCGGGCTTCTTCGTAACTATCTCTTCGATTAGATAGATGCGGCAAGCTAAGGCGGGAAGCACTCCCAAAAACTCGCGTCGGGCGATCCTAGGCTGAATTACGACCGCTCATTGAAGGAAGCGGCGGCTAACAAGAGAAACCGCAGCGGCTTGCCGCGTCGGCGGGGTACGACGGGCCCGGATCGGGACAGTTACCCAGGAAGACCCGATCGGGCTCGCCGGCGGGCTTAATACCTACGGCTTCGCCAACGGCGATCCGGTTAACTTCAGCGATCCGTTTGGGTTGTGCCCGCCAGACGACTTGAATCCGTGCTCCGCATCAGACTACTGGGCGATCCGTGCGGTCACCGGACGAGGCAATCAAGGCGTCAACACTGTGATGGGGTGGTTCGCCTCGTGCGGCGAGAGTTGGGCATGTCAAGGAGTGCTCGCGGTTGGAGGTCTCATCAGCGCGGGTGTTCGAATTCTTGCTGGACGCGGCGCAGGTGCAGCTGTAGAGGGGATCGCAGCCGAAGCGCCAGGTGAAGTATCGAGTGGCGCTCTAAGGGCGATGGAGAGCCAGTTTGAAACGGCTGGTCGAGGGTCGGTCGAAAAGACGATAAGGACTCTTACGAGACGGATTGCTAGACACGAGGCCAGGATGGTGGAGTATCGCGCGGCGGGAGGTCATGTCAGCTCGATGGAGACTGAGATAAGAGCCTGGCGCGAAACCATTGACGCAGCAAAGAAAGTGCTGGAAAGAACCCCATGACCGATCAGACTGCCTTGGACGCGGGCGAGCTGAAGTCCCTTGCCGACCTTCTGGCTCGAGCGCCGAGAGTCGTCAAGCTCGGACAAGCCGCGGACGCTGGAAGCCCCGTGGAGGTTGCGAGCGAGGCCGCCGCTGGTTTATTCGACATTCGAAGTTCGACTGAAGTTCTGTTCGGGGAACTTCTTCCGAAGCTGGTGTCGCTCTCTCCTGAGAGCTCAGACTTTGAGGATGTTCTAGACGATATCGCCGAGGAATATCGACACATCAATTATCACATCGCCAACACGCGGCTCTTCAGCTACGTGGTGCCAAGGGAATAGGGAATGCCCGGCGGTCACCGTGACGATTACCTCAGCAAGCAATGGCCCGTTTCGCGATCCGCGGTCAGCGGGTACAACCTTCGCCCGCTTGAGTCGACACACGCCAAGCCAGACCTTCATGGCCGGGATTCCGCACTTGTACCGACTTAAGCCTTCCCTCACCGTACACGGCGTAAGTTAGACTTTCTCACGGCTGACGTTCGTCCCGTTCGCAGGTATGTCTCCGGTAGAGTTCCGCAGCTTCGGCGGTCGATTTGTCCTGACGCAGTGAGGCGTATTCCATCGGGGTCAGGTGCCCGAGGGCGCCATGCGGCCGGTGCTGATTATGGTCGTTCCGCCACGCTTCGATCTTCGCCCGGGCATCGGCCAGCGAGGCGAACTGGTGCACGTTCAAACACTCATCGCGCAAGCGGCCGTTAAACGACTCGATGTGCGCGTTCTCCACCCGTTTGCCCGGCCGGATGAAGTCGAGCTGCACGTCCCGTTGATAGGCCCAGTCCTCGAGCGCCCGCGACATAAACTCGGTGCCGTGATCCACGGTGATCGAGCGCGGCGGTCTCCCCGGTCCGATGACGCGATCAAGCAACGCGGCGACCTCCCGGCCTCCGACGGCCAGAGCCGGCTCCAGCGCCGGACTCTGGCGACTCCACTGATCGACCACCGTGAGCACCCGAAACGGCCGGCCGTCGGCCAGCTGATCGTGCACGAAGTCCATACTCCACCGCTCCTGCCGCCCCAGGGGCACCGGCGCCGGTCCGCGGTGCAGGGCCATGTGCTTGCGCCGCCGGACCCGCATGCGCACCTGCAGTCCCTCCAGGCGATACAGCCGGCGCACCCGCTTCTTGTTCACCGGCCAGCCTTCCCGGCGCAGCAGCACCCAGATCCGGTTATACCCGAACCGCGGCCGCGCGTGGGCCAGCCCTATGATCCGAAGCCGCAAGGCGGACTGATCCTTCGCGGTGCTTCGCTTGTACCAGCTGGCCCGGCTGAAGAGGGCCAACGCGCATCCTCGGACGACGCTCACCCCGAACGTGCCCTGGAACCACGCCGCCAGCTCCCGGCGGCGCGGCGGCCTCAGACCTTTTTTCGTCGGGCTTCGCTCAGCATGTGCTTGTCGAGCGTCAGATCCGCCACCAAGCCTTTGAGCCGGCGATTCTCGTCCTCGAGCTGCCGCATCCGGCGGAGTTCGCTCGCGCCGAAGTGGGCATAGTTCTTCTCCCAGATGTAAGACGTCGCCTCGCTCACCCCCAACTGCCGGCAGACGTCCGCCACCCCGGTCCCGCTCTCGGCCTGGCGCAACGCGTAGGCGACCTGCTCCTCGGTGAACCTCGAGCGCTTCATGGGTCCCTCCCTTTCCGGAATCGGGGACCGCGGAAGCCAACG
Organism: Gemmatimonadota bacterium; assembly: GCA_041486305.1. GTDB lineage: Bacteria > Gemmatimonadota > Gemmatimonadetes > Gemmatimonadales > GWC2-71-9 > JABFSM01. Next base: position 3,287 of record JBGPLG010000095.1, on the reverse strand, counting down.
TACTCTACTTTCAAGCTGCCCTACTTTTCTGGGATGACGTCAGCCCCACGGAGGAGGGGGTATGAGGAAGTCGAAGTTCCCGCGGCCCAACACGCCAACGCCCGGGCCGCGTGGCCCGGGCGTTCTTTCGGTGGGAGGCGGCGACGCGATCAGTGGCTGATTGCGAAGAACCATGCGGCGATAATCGGCCCCCGCGGGCCGCGGCCGCCGGCCGGCGGCGGGGGCGCTCCCGGGACGGGCGCCGGCGCCGGGCCATACTCGGGCTGGAAGAGGTACGCCACGTGCTTCACCGGATCGACGGCGATGGTCTTGGCGCCACGCAGCGTGGTGACCGTGGCCACCACGGTGTACTTGTCGGGTGAATCCTGATGCACGACGGTGACGTTGCTGTCGCGTCCAGCGGGGATGTAAATCAGCTTCTGCGATGGATCCCAGCCCAGGGCGTCGACCCCATCGCTGTTCGCGATCGTCGCCACGACCTTGCCGGAGCCCGGGTCGACGACCACCGAGGTCTTCCCGCAACCGGAAAAAATCCGGTTCGTGCTGCGATCGTAGGCGATTCCGGTCGGCCCCTCGCAGGGGGCGAGGGGCCAGGACGCGAGCACCTTCATCGATTTGACGTCAATGACCTGAATGGTGTTCTTGCTCTCGTTGTTGACGAAGATCTTTCCCTTGCCATCGCTCGCCGCGCCTTCCGGCGCGTTGTCCTCCAGCTCGGCGGTCCCCACGATGTCTCCGGTTTTGGCATCGAGCGCGGTCGCGGTTCCGATGGGGCGGCTGTGATTGGTGAGAATGATCCGGTCGGAGTAGTCCTCGTACATGACGCCGTCGAGGCCACCGCTCGGGACCTTGATCTTCTTGATCACGGCGAGGGTCTTGAGATCGAACATCGTGACGGTCGAATCGCCGCCGTTGGTGATGAAGCCGTGATTCGACTTCGGGGCGAGCGCGATGCCGTGGTTGCGCGGAGTGTCCGGAATGTCGCCGAGCACCTTGCCGGTGGCACCATCGACCACCATGACGTGGGTGCCGCGCGAGACGAATACCCGGCCGGTGCCCGGTTCGGCGGTGAGGTAGTCCGTCCCACCTTCCCCGCCGATGTTGTACTTCTCGACCTTGAAGGTCTGCGCCTGCCCGATGCCTGGCGAGGCCAGGACGACCGCGAGGAAGAATGCGGGAGCGGTCAGTGAGGGGGTGTTCATCCGGTCCTCGGTGGTGGATGCGGATCGCCTGAATTCCGAAACAAGAGAGTATACCCCGTCCAGCATGTCGGGAGGATGACAAAGTACCGCCCCGGTTGCCCTCGCGATATCTTCCCGCGATGATCTCGGGATTTGGGCGGACGGTCTCGGCGGGCCTGCCTCTGGTCACTGTCCTCGCGATGGGCAGCGCGGTGGCGGGGCACCCGGCGCCGGGGCCGACGAGCCGCCTTCCCCGGCCCCCGGTGCAGGCCGACACCGGGCGCCCGCGCTACGCCGCGGCGGACGTGCGGTTCATGCAGGGCATGATCGACCACCATGCGCAGGCCGTGGCGATGGTCGCCCTGGTCGCCGCCCGGAGCAGCCGGCAGGACATGCGGCTGCTGGCCCGGAAGATCGACGTCTCCCAGAAAGACGAGATCGGTATGATGCGGCGGTGGCTGACGGAGCGCCACGAGGAGGTTCCGGGCCTCGAGACCGGCCACGAGCGCCACGACATGATGCCGGGAATGCTGACTCCGGAGGAGATGGCGCAGCTGGCGAAGGCCTCGGGCGCCGAGTTTGACCGGTTATTTCTGCGGGGCATGATCAAGCATCACGAAGGTGCGCTGACCATGGTGGCGGAGCTGTTTGCAGCCAACGGCGCGGGCCAGGAGCCGCAGCTCTTCAGTTTCGCCTCGGACGTCGACGCCGACCAGCGCGCCGAGATCCGGCGCATGCGCGCCATGCTCGACGCGCTGCCTCCCACACCTCAATGAGAACCGCAATGAGATCCGCACCCATCGCTCGGCATACCCCCGCTCGGTACAGCACCGCTTTTCGGCGGTCCCTCCTGTCTTCCGCAGTGCTGTTTGCCGCAGCGGCCAGCGCGGGGGCGCAAGTCGATAGTGCCGCGCGCAAGTCCGCTGACCCGCGCGTCGGACTGGGGGCGGGCTGGATGGATGCCAAGGAGGCGGCCAGCAATCTCGAGCTGATCGCGCATCGCCCGAAACCGGAAGGCTTCTACAACGCGGCCAAGCCGGGGGACTTTCCCTTCGCGAATTCCGACCTCGCCTTCAGTGGCCACTACGTCTTTCAGGGCAGCTTCAACGGCTTCCAGATCTGGGACATCTCGAAGGTGAACGCCCCGACCATTCGCCTGGCCTATACCTGCCCCGGCGGCCAGGGCGACCCATCGGTGTACGGAAATCTGCTGTTCATCTCGGTGGAGCAGACCAGCGGCCGCGTCGACTGCGGCACCCAGGGTGTTCCGGATTCGGCGAGCGCCGAACGGTTCCGCGGGGTCCGCATCTTCGACATCTCGGATATTGACCACCCGAAGCAGGTGGCGGCGGTGCAGACCTGCCGAGGCTCGCACACCCACACGCTGGTGACCGACCCGAAGGACCCCGCCAACGTCTACATCTACGTGTCCGGGACCAGTTTCGTCCGGCCGGGTAATGAGCTCGCGGGGTGTTCGGGTCAGCGCCCGGAAGCGGATCCGAATACCGCTCTCTTTCGGATCGACATCATCAAGGTGCCGGTGGCGGCGCCGCAGGACGCGAGGGTCGTCAACTCACCGCGGATCTTCGCCGATTCGGCCGGCGCCATCGCCGGATTGTGGAAGGGTGGTGCTCACGGTGAGGGGACCCAGAGCACGTCGGAGACGAACCAGTGCCACGACATCACCGTGTACACCGAGATCGGACTCGCGGCGGGCGCCTGCTCGGGGAACGGGATCATCCTCGACATCCGCGACCCGGTGCATCCAAAGCGGATCGCCGAAGTGAGCGACCCGAATTTCGCCTACTGGCACTCGGCGACGTTCAGCAACGACGGCGGGAAGGTGCTCTTCACCGACGAGTGGGGCGGCGGCACCCAGCCTCGCTGCCGCGACACCGACCGGCCGGAGTGGGGCGCCGACGCGATTTTCACCTTCGCGGACGGCAAACTGCACCCCGCGAGTTACTACAAGCTGCCGGCACCGCAGACGGCGACCGAGAACTGCGTCGCCCATAACGGGTCGCTGATTCCGGTGCCCGGGCGCGACATCATGGTCCAGGGGTGGTATCAGGGCGGTGTCTCGGTCTTCGATTTCACCGATCCCGC
>JBGPLG010000094.1:0-15316 GCA_041486305.1 Gemmatimonadota bacterium | reverse complement strand
TATAGATTTCCCGGCGCCCGTGGTCCACCAGGTCGTGGTAGCCTTCCATCAACTTCTCCATCGCCTTCTGATCCGCCTTACTCATGCCGGCGCCCGCCATCATCTTCTCGAACTGGTCCAGGCTCGACACTTCCATCTCGGCGACGATGGTCCAGTAACGTTCCCCGCAGAAGTCGGTCATCACCCGCATCGTCGGCATGCCGGCCTTGCGACCCATCTTGTCCATCGCGATGAACTTCTCGACCATGGGTTTCACCTGGCCGGGCTTGCAGTACATGATCTCGCGGACCAGCAGCACGGGGGACCTCCTCGTCCGGTGGTGGGATAGGGTGGCGATACCGGATCAGGACGTTCCGGAGGCGCGGACTATCACACCTTCCGGAGCGACGGGCGTCCGGGTTGCCGACCAGAACATCGCGAGACAGGTCAGGGTCAGCAGAGACGAGGCCAGGAACGCGGCCCCGGGGAGGTGCAGGCGTGCCTCCGGTGCGGTGAAGCGACCGAAGAGCTGGGTCATGAGCAACGGCCCCACGATGGATGCCAGAGAGAACAGCCCCGCCACGGCGCCCTGGAGCTCGCCCTGGGCTTCCGGGGCCACCCGGTGGGACATCAGCGCGTTGGTCACCGGAAACACGATCGCGGGGAAGAACCACGCGGCGAGCCAGGCGAACAGCATCCACGGCGCGTTCGCGAGCCCGAGCCCGGCGTAGGTGATCACCCCGACGGTGATGCCGAGCAGCGCGACCCTCCGCTCTCCCAGCCGCGGAACCAGCAGGCGCAGGAGGACCGCCTGGCTCACCACCATGATGGCGCCGACCAGGGCGAGGGACGCGCCGATCATCGCCTCCGACCAGCCGAAGCGGAACTTGGTGTAGAAGCTCCAGGTGGAGGGAAACACCTGGTTGGCGACCATCCAGAGGAAGAGGGCGGCGAGCAGGCTCAGCACCACCGGGTGCCGGCGCATCTGCTGAAAGGTCCCCAGAGGATTGGCGCGCTTCCAGTCGAAGCTCCGGCGTCGGTCCGCCGGCAGCGACTCAGGCAGGACAAAGATTCCGTAGCAGAAGTTGAGGAGGCAGATGCAGGCGGCCGCGTAGAACGGCGCTCGAGGGCCGAAGTGTCCCAGGAAACCGCCCAGCGCGGGCCCGATGATGAACCCGAGGCCGAACATCGCGCCGATCACCCCGAAGTTCTGGGCCCGCCGCTCCGGAGGGCTGATGTCCGCGACATAGGCGTAGGCCGGGGTGAAGGATGCGCCCGCCATGCCCGAGATCGCGCGGCCCAGGAACAGCCAGCCGAGCGTCGGCGCGGAGCCCATGATCAGGTAGTCGACCCCGAGGGCGCCGATGGCGTAGAGCAGCACGGGGCGGCGCCCGAAGCGGTCGGAGAGGTTGCCGAGCACCGGGGCGCAGAGGAACTGCATGGTGGCGTACAGAAAGGCGAGGTAGCCGCCGTGAATGGCGGCGCGGCTCACACTCTCGCCGGTGATCTGGAGCAGGAGCGCCGGGAGCACCGGAATGATCAGCCCGAAGCCGATGGTATCGAGCAGGAGGGTGATCGCGACGAAGACGATCGCCTGCCTGCCGGGCCGGGCTGCTGTGATGGGCGCCATCGCTGCGGGGGTCCTTCAGCAGGGGTAGGATCGGACGGGCCGGCGAAATATAGGACGAAGCGAACCGGCCCGAGGCTTGGCCCTTCCTAGCATTGCCGAAGCAGGCTATATAAGTACTGAACAGATATAGGAGCCCCATGCCGCCCAAGGCCGCACATCCGAAGCAATTCCTCCCCCTGGCCACGCTGGATTTCCAGATCCTCACCCTGCTCGCCGGCCGGGAGCTCCATGGGTACGGCATGGTCCAGGCGGCCGCGGAGGCGTTCCCCGACCAGCCGGCGCTGGAGATCGGCTCCCTCTATCGGATCATCGGGCGCCTGCTGGACTACGGCTTGATCCGTGAAGTGGACGGCCCCCGGGACGAGCCCACGGACAAGCGGGTCCGGCGCTACTACACCCTCACCGCCCTGGGCCGGGCCGTGGGCCAGGCCGAGGCGGAACGGCTCCGCGCGCTGCTGGCGCATCCGGCCACGCTCAAGCTGCTGGGAGCCAGGCGATGATCGGTGTCCGGCTGGTTTCCGCCCTGATCCGGCTCTTCCCCAAGGCGTTCCGGGAGCGATTCGGGGAGGAGATGCTGTCCACCTACCTCGACCGGCGCGACGCGGCGCGATCGCCCGGGCGCCATACGCTCGCCACGCTCGGCAACCTGCTCGCCACGCTGCCCGCGATGTATCTCGCGGCCCGCCGCCAATTCGTTCCACTCGAACCGACATCGAGGACCCGCCGCACGCAGAACCTCGCCGCCGACCTGCGCCAGGCCGCCCGCGCGCTCGCCCGGCAGCCGGGGTTCGCCGCCGTCGCCATGCTGACCCTGGCCCTGGGCATCGGCGCCAACACGGCGGTGTTCAGCGTGCTCGACAGCGTGGTGCTGGCCCCCCTGCCCTACGACCACCCCGAGCAGCTGGTCCGGCTCTACACCGCGTCCCGGCAGGAGCCCGACCAGCGCCAGTTCCTCACCGTGCCCGACCTGGTCGAGGTGCGGGAGCAGTCGGGCGCCTTTGCCGACCTCGGCACCGTGTACACCTACCGGGAGAGCGGCAGCGACCTGACGCCGCCGGGGGGCGAGCCGCGCCGGATCCGGGTCGGGGAGGTGAGCGCGGGGTACTTCACCGCGCTGCGCGCGACCCCGTTGCTGGGCCGCACCTTTTCCCGGGAGGAGGAGCGCCCCGCCGTGCCCCACGTGGTGCTGAGCTACCGGCTCTGGCGGGAGGTGACCAACGCGAACCAGGGCGTCATCGGCCGGACCATTCCGCTCAACGGCCGCGACTGTGAGGTGATAGGGGTGATGCGGGAGACCTTCCGCGACGTGGCCGGTGACGACGTGGCCGCGTGGATTCCCGCCAACCTCGAGCTCGACGGAAACAACACCCGCAACAACCACTACCTGTCGGCCATCGCGCGGCTCAAGCCCGGCGTCACCCTCGCCCAGGCCCAGGCCCGGGTGAACGGGGTGATGACCCGGCTGGCCCAGGAGTTCCCCAGCCCCAACCGCGACCGCACCATGCGGGTGCTCCCGCTGCTGGACGACACGGTGGGCGAATCGAGCACCTCCGTCTTCGTGCTGATGGGAGCGGCCGCGCTGGTGCTGCTGATGGCCTGTCTCAACGTCGCGAACCTGTTCCTGGCCAGGAGCCTGGGCCAGAGCCGTGACCTGGCGATCCGGACCGCCCTGGGCGCCGGCCGCGCCCGGCTGATCCGCCAGCGCCTCACCGAGAGCGTGCTGGTCGCCGTGATCGGCGGCGCGGTGGGGTCGCTGGTGGCGTTCTGGGGGGTGAAGCTGCTGCTCGCCGTGAGCCCGGCCTCGCTGCCCCGCGCGGAGGAGGTCGGCTTCGACCCGCGGTTGCTCGCCTTTGCGTTCGCCACCACGGTGCTGACCGGGCTGCTGTTCGGCGCCGCACCGGCGTGGCGGGCCTCGCGGGTGGACCCGACCGAGGCCCTGCACGAGGGATCCCGCGGTAACACCGGCGGCCGAGGCAGCCGGCGAGTCCGCGACCTGCTGGTCGCGGCCCAGGTGGCCGTGGCGCTCATCCTGCTGGTAGGCGCCGGGGTCCTGGTGCGGTCGTTCCTCGCACTCCAGCGGGTGGACCTCGGCTTTGTCACGGATCGCATCGAGACGTTCGAGCTGAACCTGCCCGCCGCCAGATACGCCGCCTCCGCCTCGCGCGTGCGGTTTCACCAGGCGTTCGGTGCGAAGCTCGCCGGGCTGCCCGGAGTACAGCAGGTGGGGGCGGTGTCGTGGCTCCCGGCCAACGGCAAGTATCACCAGTGGGGCTACGGCTATCGGGATTCCACCGGGGCCGAGCAGTATTTCAGCAACACCCAGACCCGGGTCATTGGGGGTGAGTATTTCGCTGCGCTGGGTATTCCCCTGATCCAGGGGCGGAGCTTCACGGTCGCCGATGGGGTGGACACCAGCGGCGTGGCCGTGATCAGCCTGGATCTGGCGAAGACGGTGTACGGGCGGCGCTCGCCGCTGGGCGAGCGGTTCGCGACCGGCGGGAGAGTGTTCCGCGTGGTGGGAGTGGTTGCCGACGTTGCGAACGAGGCGGACGGCACCAAGGCTCCAATCATCTACCTGAGCCACGACCAGTTTGCCGGGGACCGCAACTGGAGCCTGACCTACGTGGTTCGCTCGGCAGGGGCGCCCGACGCGGTGACCGGTCCCGCGCGCGCCGCGCTGGCCACCATCGACCCCGCGCTGGTGCTGTACCGACCGCGCCCGCTCGACGACGTCGTGGCGCGCCATCGGGCCCGGCAGCGCTTCACCCTCCTCCTCATGGGAACCTTCGCACTCGTCGCGCTGAGCCTGGCGGCGGTCGGCGTGTATGGTGTGCTCTCGTACGCGGTGACCCAACGGGTCCACGAGATCGGGGTCCGCATGGCCCTGGGCGCCAAGCCCAGCCAGGTGCGCGGGGCGGTCCTCCGCCATGGAGTGATCATCGCGGCAGGGGGCATGGCGGTTGGGCTGGCAGCGGCGGTGGGGTTGAGCGCGGTGCTCCAGACCCTGGTCTTCGGGGTGAGCCCGCGGGACCCGCTGGTGTTCGGCACAGTGGTGCTCGTGCTGGGGACGGTGGTGCTGGCGGCGGGGTATGTCCCGGCGCGGCGGGCCACCCGGGTGCAGCCGCTGGAGGCGTTGCGGGGGGACTAACCACGCGCTCTATTAGGGTGCCTCCTCCCCGGGACCCATCATGCGTCGCTGGCCCCAGATGCTCCTCGCCGCGACTCTCCTCGGCGCCGCCACCACTGCGGCCCAGGCGCCCGCCTTTGACATCGTGATCCGGAACGGCCGGGTGATCGACCCCGAGTCGGGGCTCGACGCGGTGCGCTCGGTCGGGATCCGGGGCGGCCGGATCGCCGCGGTGAGCCCGGCTGCACTCCAGGGAAAGCAGATCATCGAGGCCCGCGGCCTGGTGGTTGCTCCGGGATTCATCGACCTCCACGTCCACGGCCAGAACGACGAGAACTACCGGGTCTACGCCCTGGACGGCGTCACCACGGCGCTGGAGCTGGAGGTCGGCACCGGCGACGTGCCGGCGTTCTACGCCTCCCACGAGGGCAAGGCGCTCATCAACTTCGGCGCCTCGGCGGGCCACATCACGGCCCGAATGGCCGTGATGAAGGACGGCGGCGTGCCGCTCGGCACACTCCTCCCGCTCGATTCCGCGGGGCACAACGTCGCATCCGATGCCCAGATCGCCGAGATGCGGAGGCAGGTCGAGACCGGCCTGGCGGCCGGGGCGCTGGGGGTCGGGATGGGGCTGGAATACACCCCCGCCGCCACCCGGTACGAAGTGCTGGAGATGTTCCGGTCAGCCGCGAAGTACCACGCGGCGGTCTTCGTGCATACCCGCGCCTCCGGACTGACCGAACCGGGGAGCTCGGTCGAGTCCTACATCGAGGTGATCGGGGCCAGCGCGATCACCGGCGCCCCGGTGCACATCGTACACGTCAACAGCACCAGTCTCGCGGCCACGCCGCTCACGCTCGCCCTGATCACGGAGGCTCGGGACCATGGCCTCGATGTCTCGGCCGAGGCGTATCCGTATACGGCGGGCATGACGGAGCTCTCGTCCCCGCTGCTGGACCGGTTCGCCAACGGCCCCGACAGCATGTTCGCCCGGCTCATGCTGGTCAGCACCGGGGAGCGCCTGACCCGCGCCACGTTCACGGCAAACCGGAAACCCGGCGCGATGGTGATCCTGTTCCTGAATACGCCCGAGATGGAAGCCATGGCGGTGACCAGCCCCCTGACCGCCATCGCCAGCGACGGCCGGATCGCCAACGGAAAGGGCCATCCCCGCACCGCCGGCACCAGCGGGCGGATCCTGGGGCACTATGTCCGGGAGACCGGGCAGCTCCGTCTGGCCGATGCAATCCGGAAGCTGACCCTGATGCCGGCGCAGCGGCTGGAGAAACGGGCCCCGATGTTCCGGAACAAGGGACGGATCAAGGTCGGCGCGGACGCCGACATCACGGTCTTCGATCCGGCGACGGTGTCGGACCGATCCACCTATCAGCAGCCCGCGCTGCCGTCGGTGGGGTTCCGTCACGTGCTGGTGAACGGCGTCCCGGTGGTGGTGGACGGGGTGGTCAGGGATAGCACCTATCCTGGGCGCGCGGCGCGGGCGCCGCTCCGCACTGCGCGACCGCAGTAGCTCCGCTGTGCTGGAATGTCACGCTACATTGAATAGCCTGACTCCCCGACAAGGATCTCATGAAATCCGATTCTGAGCTGACCGTCCGGAGCCTGATCCTGGGCTCGGTGATCGCCGCGGTGTTCACCGCGGCCAACATCTACCTGGGCCTCCGGGTCGGTCTCACCGTCGCCTCGTCGATCCCCGCCGCGGTCATTTCCATGGGGATCCTCCGCGCCCTTCGGACCGGGAGCATCAAGGAGAACAACATCGTCCAGACCGTGGCCTCCTCCGGAGGCACGCTCTCGGCGATCATCTTCGTGCTGCCGGGCCTGGTGATGATCGGATGGTGGAGGAGCTTCCCCTTCCTGGCCACGTTCCTGGTCTGCGCGCTGGGCGGCATTCTCGGCGTGCTGTTCTCGATCCCGCTCCGCCGGGCGCTGGTCATCAACTCGACCCTCCCCTTCCCCGAGGGGCTGGCCGCCGCGGAGGTGCTCAAGGCGGGCGCCACCGGCGACGAGGCCTCGCCCGACGCGATCGAGCGGAAGCGAGGGCCCCTCATCGTGCTGGCCGGCTCGCTGATCTCGGCGGGGACCGCGATCGTGACCGCCACCGGCGTCGCCGGCGCGGGGCTGGTCCGGTTCTTCAAGGTGGGATCGGGTGCCAGTGGAGTGGATATCGGTTATTCGCTGGCCCTGTTCGGCGCGGGACACCTGGTGGGCATCTCGGTCGGGCTCGCGATGCTCACCGGCCTGATCATCGCGTGGGGTATCGCGACCCCGCTCCTGAGCCAGGGCATTGCCGGCGACGCGGCGACCGTCGCACTCACCGTCTGGCGGACCAAGGTCCGCTTCCTCGGCGCCGGCGTCATCGGCGTGGGCGCCATCTGGAGCCTCATGAAGCTGGTGGGCCCGGTGATGAAGGGCCTGATCGCGACGGCGCGGGCGGGTAAAGGGGCCGCGACCGAGGGACATGACGACCGGGATCTCTCCCTCGGCCTGATCGGGGTCCTGACCGCGGGGTGCCTGGTGCTGATCGGGTGGCTGCTCCGGGACTTCATCGCCGGCACCCCGCTGGTGTCGCACACCTGGTCGCTGGTGTTCGGGGGCGCCCTCTTCACCCTGCTGATCGGCGGCTTCGTGGCGACGGTCGCGGGTTACATGGCCGGCCTGATCGGCGCGTCCAACAGCCCGGTGTCGGGGATCGGGATCCTGGCCACCGTAGCGGTGGCTCTGCTGCTGGCCGTGTTCTGGCAACCGGCGCTGGGCAAGGGCGCCACCGATGCGCTGGTGGCGTTCGCGCTGTTCACCGTGGCGATCGTCTTCTCGATCGCCACGATCTCGAACGACAACCTCCAGGACCTGAAGACCGGCCAATTGGTGGGCGCCTCGCCCTGGAAGCAGCAGACCGCGCTGATCGTGGGCGTGATCGCCGGATCGCTGGTGATTCCGCCGATCCTCGACCTGTTGAACCGGGCCTACGGCTTTCCGGGCGACCCCAACCGGGTCGCGATCAGCGCTCAGCCGCTGCCGGCTCCCCAGGCAGTGCTGATCTCGACCCTGGCGCGGGGTGTGCTCAACGCCCAGCTCGAGTGGCGCATGATGGGAATCGGCGTGCTGGTGGGCCTGGCGTGCATCGTGGTCGACGAAGTCCTGGGCCTGCTCAAGCTGGTCCGGCTGTCGCCGCTCGCGATCGGGATCGGCATTTATCTCCCGATGAGCGCCACCCAGCCGGTGGTGGTGGGCGCGGTGATCGGCTGGTTCTACATCCGGGCGATGGACCGCCGCAGCAACGCCGAGATGGCCAAGCGATTCGGGGTCCTGCTGGCGTCGGGCCTGATCGTGGGAGAGAGCCTGCTGGGAGTGCTGACCGCCGGGCTCATCGTGGCGACCGGGAAGGCGACGCCGCTGGCGCTGGTGGGTCCGGGTTTCGCCGGCCCGGCGGAATGGCTGGGGATGCTCCTGCTGGCACTGGTGGTGGCGGCGAGCTACCGGTGGGTGGCGCGCCAATCGGAGATCTGATGAACGCTTGACAGTGGCGTGCCAAGGGCCAGATTGCCCCTATGGCTCGCCGGGCTCGTCCCGGCGGCCTCTCCCTCTCGCAGTCTCTCACAATCGCCCGAGGACCCCATGGCCTCGATTCTCCTCAACGGCAAGACCGTCACGGTGGACGCGGCGCCCGACACCCCCCTCCTCTGGGTGCTCCGCGACCACCTGCAGATGACGGGCACCAAGTTCGGCTGCGGCGCCGCCCTCTGCGGCGCCTGCACGGTGCACCTCGACGGCGTCGCGACCCGCTCGTGCGTAACGCCCCTCTCGGCAGTGGCCGGAAAACGGATCACCTCGATCGAGGGGCTGCAGGGGCCCATCGGCGCCGCGGTTCAGGCGGCGTGGGACAAGCACCAGGTTCCCCAATGCGGCTACTGCCAGTCGGGCCAGGTGATGACCGCCTCCGCCCTGCTGGCCAAGACCCCCAAGCCCACCGACGCCGAGATCACCTCGGCCATGCAGGGCAATCTGTGCCGCTGCGGCACCTACGGCCGGATCCACGCGGCCGTGCGCGACGCGGCCACGACGCTGGGAGGCCGGCCATGACCGCGACTCCGGTTACCCGACGCGATTTCCTCAAGGTCTCCGCGGTGGCCGGCGGCGGCCTGCTGATTGGCTTCCGGCTCGGCGAGGCGTCCGCCCCGGCGGCAGCGCCCTTCAAGCCCAACGCCTGGATCTCCCTCGCTCCCGACGGCACCGTCACCCTGACCTGCGGCCGGAGCGAGATGGGCCAGGACGTCTACACCTCGCTCAGCATGCTGCTGGCAGAGGAGCTGGCCGTCGATCCCCGCCGGGTCAAGGTGGTGCATGCGCCCGCCGATCCGGCCTATGTCAACACGATGATCGGCGCCCAGATCACCGGCGGCAGCACCAGCATCCGCGAGGCCTGGGAACCGCTGCGCAAGGCGGGTGCGACCGCCCGCGAGATGCTGGTGGGCGCCGCCGCCGCGCTCTGGAAGGTGCCCGCCGCCGACTGCCGCGCCGCGAATGGCGTGGTGACCCACGGACCCCACCGGGCCACCTATGGGAGCCTCGCCGCGGGAGCGGCCGGGCAGCCGGTGCCGAAGGACGTGCCGCTCAAGGACCCTGCGCACTTCACCGTGATCGGCAAGGCGCTGCCGCGTCTCGATGGCGCCGACAAGGCCCGGGGCCGCGCCACCTACGGCATGGACGTGAAGCAGCCCGGCATGCTGTACGCCGCGATCGCGCCCTGCCCGGTCCTCGGCGGCAAGGTCGGGTCGTTCGACGACGCCGCGGTGAAAGCGCGCCCCGGCGTCAAGGCGGTGGTGAACCTGGGGGAAGCCGTCGCCGTGGTGGCAAATCACTACTGGACCGCGCGCAAGGCGGCCGATCTGCTCGAGATCCGGTGGGACGAAGGCCCCGGGGCCGCACTGGACACCGCGGCGATCTTCGCGACGCTGGACCGGGCCCGGACCAAGCCGGGCTTCGTCGCGAAGAAAACCGGCGACGTGGCCGGCGCCCTCGCCTCCGGCGCCATCGAGGCGGAATACCGCTGCCAGATGCTGTCCCACGCCACCATGGAGCCGCAGAACTGCACCGCGCGAGTGGGCCCGAATGGTGTGGACGTCTGGGCCAGCGTGCAGTTCCCTCAGGGCGCCCAGGGCGCGGCAGCCGAGGCGGCGGGCGTCAAGCCGGAACAGGTGCAGGTCCATTGCCAGTTCATCGGCGGCGGCTTCGGCCGGCGGCTGGAGAACGACTTCGTGGCGCAGGCGGTGACGATCGCCAAGGCGGTGCCGGGCACGCCGGTCCAGCTCATCTGGACCCGCCCGCAGGACATGCAGCATGACTTCTACCGGCCGCCGAGTCTCCACCTGATGCGCGGCGCGGTTGCCGACGGCCGGCTGGCGGCCTTGAGCGCGACCCTGGTCTCGCCCTCGATCACGTCGCGGGCGTTTCCGTCGTTCGTGCAGAGCGGGAACGATCCCTTCATGACCGAGGGACTGGTCAACCTGACCTACGACATCCCGAACGTCGAGCTGCGCACCATCATCGAGGAGGTGGGCATCCGGGTCGGCTTCTGGCGCTCGGTGAGCCATGCGCTGAACGCCTTCGCGGTGGAGAGTTTTCTGGACGAGTTGGCGCTCTCGGCCCGGCAGGATCCGCTCGCGTTCCGTCTGGCGCTGCTCACCAAGCTGCCCCGGCAGCGCGCGGTGCTGGAACGGGCGGCCCGGGCGGCCGGCTACAACGCCTCATCCCCACAGGGACACGGCTTCGGCCTGGCGTCCATGGAGTGCTACGAGACCAACGCGGCGGTGGTCTGCGAGGTCTCGGGCACCCCGGAGCGCATCAAGCTCGAGCGCATCAGCGTCTGCGTGGATTGCGGCCTCGCGGTCCACCCGGATCAGGTCGTGGCCCAGCTCCAGGGCGGCGTGGTCACGGGTCTGATCCAAGCGATGCGCGCCAAGATCACCCTCAAGAACGGCCGGGTCGAGCAGAGCAACTTCCACGATTTCCAGCTGCCGAGGCACCACGAAGTGCCGCCGATCCAGGTCGAGGTCCTCCAGTCGGGCGGCAAGCCCGGAGGCATCGGCGAGGTGGGGGTCCCCCTGGTGGCGCCGGCGCTGGCAAACGCGGTGTACGCGCTCACCGGCAAACGGATCCGGACCACCCCGCTGGAGGATGGGGGAGTGAAGTTCGCCTAAACGGAGTAACCCATGCCCGATCGTCGTCAGTTTCTTCAGTTCCTCGCGGGAAGCCCGGTCCTCGCCGCCGCGGGCATCAGCCCGCGGCTGCTCCGCGATCTGACCTCGGCGTCACGCCGTCGGGCCGCGAACGCCTTGTCCCAGGCGCAGCAGGCATTGCAGCGCCCATTGCCGATTCGCTCCGCGGCCGCGGCCCTCGATGTTTTCGACTTCGAGCCGGTCGCGCAGACCAATATTCCGGTGGCGCACTGGGCCTATCTCGCCGGGGGAACCGATGACGACGGCACCATCCGGGCCAACCGCGAAGGCTTTACGCACTGGGCGCTCAAGCCGCGACGACTGATCGACGTGCACGCGGTCGATGGCAGCGTCTCGCTGTTCGGCACCCGTTATCCCACGCCGATCGTCCTCAATCCCGTCGGCAGCCAGAAGGCGTTCCACCCGCTCGGCGAACTCGCCGTGGCGCGCGCGGCCAAGGCGAAAAACCATCTGCAGGTGCTCTCCACGGTCGCCACGACCTCGATTGAGGACGCCATCGCGGCCCGGGGCGCCACGGTGTGGTTTCAGCTCTACCATCAGACCGATTGGGCGATCACCAGGCAGATGGTCGCGCGGGCCGAGCGGGCGGGAAGTGCGGCGGTGGTCTTCACGGTCGACTTGAACGCCGGAAGCAATCGCGAGACGATGAGGCGGGGTGCCCGCCTGGACACCCGGACCTGCACCGCATGCCACATAGGTGGCGCGCCGGTTCCCGGCGTGAGAGCCACGATCACCGGTGACAACCGACGCAAGCCGATGCTCAACGGCTATCCGCCGGTCACACCCATTCCCGAGGTCGGAACGCCGTCCTGGGAGTTCATCGACCGGCTCAAGGCCGCCACCAGCATGAAGGTGCTGATCAAGGGGATCGTCACCCGGGAAGACGCGGAGCTCGCCGTCGAGCACGGCGCCGATGGCCTGTTCTGCTCGAACCATGGGGGCCGCGCCGAGAACTCCATGCGGGCGAGCATCGCGTCGCTTCCGGAGGTGGTGCAGGGCGCGGCCGGCCGCATTCCCGTCATCTGCGACGGCGGGTTCCGGCGGGGGACCGACATCTTCAAGGCCATGGCGCTGGGTGCGTCGTCCATCGGCATCGGGCGCCCCTACATCTGGGGACTGGGCGCCTTCGGACAGGAGGGGGTGGAGACGGTGCTGTCGCTGCTGCGACACGAGTTCGAGCTGGTCATGAAGCAGATGGGGACCACCTCGATCGCCGCAATTACCAAGGCGTATCTGGCCGCCGCCACGTAGTTGGGAGGCACCATGCGCGACTCGCTGCACCAGGCCATCCGTTTCTGGGAACCCCGCCGGATCGGCTACAATCTGGCGCTGCTCGCCCTGGCGGGCGCCTGGGCGGTCCGGACCTGGCCAACCTTCCGTCCGGCCGTGGTGCTGCCCCACCTTCCCGAGATCCTGGTCCTCGCCGGCCTCGCCAACCTCTGCTATTGCGCGGCGTACATCGTGGAGCTCTACCTCTACGAATCCCCGGTCCGGGACTCGTGGGTCCGGCGGCGCTCGGGGCTCTGGCTGGCCGGCACCCTCTTCGCCCTGGTGCTCGCGCAGTACTGGATCGGCGACGAGATTTACCCGTACGTTCGCTGAGGAGCGCCGCCCGAATGACCCCACGCATCGTCACCCTGCTCCTGACCATCGCGGCTTTCGGGTGCGCGAAACGCGGCAACGACCCGGCTCGCAGCGGTGACTCCACCGGTGCCACCGCTCCGGCGAGCCCGGTCAGCGCTCCCCAATCCGCGGCCGGGGACACCGGCATCATCGTGAACGGCGTCGAGCTCTCCGCCGAGACCAAGCAGCAGCTCCATCAGATCTATCCGGTCGCGATCCCGCCGGGGCGCTACTGGTACGACGCCATCTCGGGTGGGTACGGGTTCGAGGGGGAGCCGATCGCCGGGCAGATCCTTCCCGGCCTCTCGCTCGGCAGCCTCGCGGCCGACGCCTCGGGGGGAACCTCCGGGGTCTTCATCAACGGGCGACAGATTACCAATGGAGAAAAGCTCTACATCGAGCGGCTGTGCCAGACGCCGGTGGTCGGCGGACGCTATTGGGTGATGGCCACCGGGGTGGGCGGGTACGAGGGGCAGGCGGCGTTCTTCAACCTGGCCCAGTGTCCCGGGGTGTCCCAGCAGAACAGCGGACCCCGGTCCATGTCCCGGACCTGGTGCGATCCCAACGGCGCCTGCACGTCCACCGGCATTCTCTGGAGCATTACCACCGCCCCGCAGTAGGCGATGCACCGGAGGTGATATGCGGAGAACCATCCCGCTCTGCTGCGCCGGCATGCTGCTGGGCGCGACGGCGTTACCGGGCCAGCGCATCGCCCTGGTGAAGCAGCCCTTCCTGCCGGCCGGTGTCTCCACCGGCCCGGCCACCATGGCGGACGGGGGCATTCAGCAGATCCTGGCCGGGCTCGGTGCCACCACGCGGGTCGAGACCATCGGGCTCACGCCGGAGGAAGACACCGAATACGGAGGCTGGAAGCGGCTCGGCATGGCGCTGGGCCACTTTGCCGACGTGGTCGCGAAGAACGAGCGAGAGGGGTGGTTCACCGTCGGCCTGCTGGCGACCTGTCCCTCCATGCCGGGACTGGTGGCGGGACTCCAGCACTCCGGGCCGCCGGGCAAGCCCCTCAGGATCGGCATGCTCTGGCTCGACGCGCATCCCGACTTCAACACCCCGGAAACCACCCGCAGCGGCTCGCTGGGCGGCATGCCGGTGGCGGTGGCGACGGGGCGCGCGCTCAAGGTGATGCGACTCGACGCCAAGCTGGACCCGCCGCTGGACGACCGCCACGTGGTGATGGGGGGCGTCCGGCTCACCGATCCGCTGGAGCAGGAGCTGCTGGACCACTCCCATATCGCCCAGCTCTCGGTCGAGGATCTCCGCCAGGCCACGCCCGCGGTCTTCGCGCAGCTCGACCGGCTGAGCCGGATCAGCGACAAGATCTACGTGCATATCGACATGGATGTGCTGGACCCGCGGGAGGTGGAGGGGCACGGGAACAAGGTGCCCAACGGTCCGTCGAGCGAGCAGCTCGCCGCGCTGTTCGAGCAGATCTTCCGGCGCTACCCCAAGGCCTCGGCGATCGGGTTCGCCACCATTCCGAGCCAGGACGACGGGGGGCTCTCGCTCGCGGCGGTGAACCGGATGATCGCGGGCGCGGTGAAGGGCCTCAAGGCGCGGTGACCGTCCGATAAGGCCGGGAGCATCTCCGTCGCGTCACCCGGGCCCACCGGGCTTCCCAAGCGGTCTCCCGTCGCGTGCGCAGGGCCTCCTGTGCTTTCGGAGCGATGTACGGTCTCGGCAGACCGGCCTCCCGAGCTTCCGGAGCGCTCTCCCGGCCGGTCAGGGTGGCCTCCCCAGCTTCCGGAGTCGCTGCTGTGGGGGCGGCAGTGCCCCGCAGCAGAAGCGCGCTCCGTTAGGCCGCCGCGCCACCAACGTGGGCGCACACGCCGGTCGGGCGGCACTGAAGACCCAAGCCACCTCGACCTACCAGGAGCGTCACCATGGGCACCTGGGGCGACATACATTGGCCGGACTCGAGTTGGGGCAATGAACAGGTGACGAACAAGGAGGGGAGATGCGATCGAAACGAATCGGCGGCGTTCTCATTGCGCTAGTTTCAGTTGTTCCTACGTCTGCTCCAACGGCGCAGACAGTGCGACAGGACGACGAGATCGGAGTGCGCGCATTTCTCAAGGCCTGGGATGACGCGTGGGGTCGCGACGCTCACGCATTGGCGCTCCTGCACGCGCCGGATTGCGTCACTGTGAATCGGTACGGAGCGGTGATCGAGGGCCGCGCTGTCGAGCGGGCGTTTACGATGTTCTTCAGCCCTCAGGTACAGCAGTTCTACAAGACGAAAGTGCCGGACTTTCAGACACCGCCACTCAAACCGATCAAGATTCGCTTCCTGAGTGCAACCCTTGCTACAGTTCAGGCCGAATGGAAGGCGCCTAGCCCCCCTGGGCCTGACGGGGCGGTTTCAATCGAGGATATGATCGTTTCACTTGTCCTAGTCCAACGAGAGGGCAAGTGGCTGGCCATCCAAGTGGATTTGCATAACGTGAAGAAGTTCGCGCCATCTCCACCGGGCTAGGCGGGCTCGGAAAGCCATCGGACAGTCGAGTACACGACATCGCTGCCCAACAACTGTTTGCAGCAGACGGGTGGAACATGGAAGCGGCTTCGCCGCGGTTGTAAGCAGCCCGCAGCTGAAACAGCACGTTGGGCAGCAAGACAGGCACTCTGCTTTTTCCACATGCGCTAAGAGGGTAGTTTATGATGCAGCCTTCGGGCACAAGGCTT
>JBGPLG010000093.1:0-15482 GCA_041486305.1 Gemmatimonadota bacterium | reverse complement strand
TGTGCTAGCGTCCCGGCCACCTTACCGGGAGACACTACGATGTTGAGCCCGAAGCTGCAAGGCGCCCTCAATGACCAGATCAACGCGGAGCTCGGCTCCGCCTACCTCTACCTGGCAATGGCCGCTCACTTGGAAGCGTCCAACCTCCCCGGCTCGGCCCAGTGGATGCGGCGGCAGGCCCGCGAGGAGGTGTCGCACGCCATGAAGATTTTCGACTTCGTGCACGATTGCGATGGCCGCGTTGTGCTGAAGGCGATTCCCAAACCGCAGGCCACATTCTCGTCCACGGTCAAGATCTGGGAGTCGGTGCTGAAGCAGGAGCAGGGGGTGAGCGTGCGCATCCACGCTCTGTATGCGCTTGCCGCTCAGGAGCACGACTACGCGACGCAGGCGATGCTGCAGTGGTTTGTCGTCGAGCAGGTGGAGGAGGAGAAGACGGCGAAGTCAATTCTCGAGCAAGTGAAGAGGATCGGGGCGTCCAATTCGGCGATCTACTTCCTGGACCGCCACCTCGGGAAGGATGCGGAAGCCAAGAAGTAGGCGCCGAGCGACGTGGCTGGACCCAAAAATCTGGGGCAGCCCAACGGCTAGCGCTTCTGCTGCGTGGCGTGCGAGGGCAGCAAGCGCGGGTTAGGTGGCAGCGGGCGACGACGAGGCCTCTGACCCGCCACGCAATAATCGGTGTCCAATCGTCGTGCCGGCCGCCAGCGCGGCCCCGGTCGCGCCGAGGGCCGTGACCACCAGCATGGTCGCGCGACGCCCTGCGTCTGGCCCGCCGACCCGCCAGCCCAGCGTGTCCATCAGTACGTCGACCACGAGGAAGGCCAGGGCGGCCGACAGACCCGCCCGAGCTGCGAGGCTTGCCCCGAGGCGGAGGCCCCGGATACCAAGTCCGAGCGCAAACCCTCCCGCTGCGGCGACGACTAGCGTGGCGGGAGCGAAAAGCATGGTGTACACCACATGGATGGCGAGACCAACACCAGCACCGCGTGGAACCAAGACGGGCTCAAGGGCCGCCAGCGAAAGGCCGACCAACACCGTGCTCGGCCCGAACGCTAAACCGGCGGTCCAAGCCGCGCGGCGGGCGTTGGCGGCGCCCGCAAGACGAGCCATATGGCGACCCCACAAGCCCCCCGCGAACGCCAAGACGCTCACCGCCGCGAGAGCTGAAATGCCCCGTCGCATCGGCACGGGCAGGGACTTCGCGACCTCATTGAGGGCCCCACCCAATGCGATGCCCACGAGAAGACCACCCACGAGGTCTCGAGCAGTGATCCATGCGGCCCGTATCACTTGAGATCGATGGGACATGGGTTGCCCCCGTACTCTTCAAAGGGCCTGCGCCACACGGATCACTGCCGCCCAACGCCCCCGCATACGCTGCAGGGCGCGGCTCGTTTCGGCAAGGCTGGCCAGGCACGGCCGGCCATTTCAAGGCGACCGCCATGTGATGGCCGCGGCCGGGCAGGTTTATTCGCTAGTTAGGCGGCGCCTGTCGGGGCCGGGGCACGCAGAACACGTCGCATTGCCGCCAGCTCATAAGGTTGGCGGGGGTGACGAGAGGGCCGCAGAGCTGGGCACTACCCGCGACGTGGTGCACCTCATAGTCATGGGCTACGAGAAAGCGATACAGCCGCTGGCGATAGCCCGGCAGCGATTTGCGCAGGGTAAAGAATTCCACGTGAAGGAATGGTCGGTAAGCCTCCAGGAGCTCGGCAAGGGTCTCCAGAATGGCTAGGTCGAAGCCCTCCGCGTCGATCTTGATGTAGCGGAGGCGGGGAAGCCAGTCTCGGCATTGTTGCGCCAGGTAGTCGGCCAAGTTCCTCCCTTCGACGGGGAGCGTGAACGCGCTCCCGTGCAACCACCGGCTCATGCCCTCGTGGTACCCGCCGTTGCCGTAGCCCGGGCCCCCATAGTGAAACTCGTACTGGCCGCTGACGCGCATGGCGGCAAACGGCAGGGGGATGATGTGGGTCTTAGTGGGGTTCAGGGAGGCATTCCGCGCTAAGATCGGAAACACGTAGCTGTTGGGCTCCAGGGCGAGGACCAGCCCGGTGGGGCCCACGGCGAGGGCGATGGGCAGGGTGCTGTCACCGGCATGGGCGCCGACGTCGACTGCGAGATCGCCGGGCTGGAGAAACTGGCGCAGTTGATCGATGGCCTCCTGAGTGGTGGTCATCTGGTAGGCTCCGGGGAGCCGCCACTGCGCGACTTCCACGCGGCCCTCCCGGGCCAGCTCAAAGGCCCGGAGGTCGTAGCCGTAGCTCCTGGGTTTCGGCTTCAGGCCCAGCAGATAGAAGAATTCTCTAAGTCTCATAGAAGCACCGGGGGCCGAGGAAGCGGCGTGCCGAAGCGGTCCCAGCGTCGTCCGGCACGGGTTGGCCTTCCTGACCAGGCGAGCCGTGCCAGCGAGCCTCGGCCAACGAGGGCGGACTGCGTTCGTCTAGCGGCCTGCGCTTCTGCTGCGCGCCCGCGGGCGGCAGGCGCGGGTTAGGCAACGCGTCGACTGGGCGGCCGACGCGGTTGACCCCCGCCGCCGCTCACCTGCTCCGGTCCCACCGTGAACCCCGCGTCAGGCCCCGAGGTCGAGGGTGATCCGGTAGATCTGGCCGGCCCTGATCCCATAGAAGCGGAAGGTGTGGTCATCGATGAAGCGACAGGAGGTGATCCCGGTGGCCAGCAGGTCCTCGTAGTAAGGGCTCAGCTTCCCGTCCACCACCGCATGCCATTTCCCGTCGGCGGTCTTTGCCACGTAGATCAGCCGCTTGCCGTTGAGCGCGGTCTGGTTCAGGTCCAACGCGCGGTAGACGGGGCTCTTCACGCCGTCGGCCACGATCACCCAGTTCCCCCCTCCGGCGCGCGCCCCATAGGCCAGACGGGTTCCGTCATGGTTGAACGCGCACGACCAGGCGGCGGGATCGCCGTAGGTCACGCCCTGGATCGTCGTGGGGGTCATCAGCGTGGCGGCCTCCTTGCCATCCACCACGGCAATGAAATCGCCGGCTCGGCGGGCGACATAGGCGCTGTGGCCACCGGTGGGACTGAACACGATCGACCCGCCGCTCCCCCGGTAACTGCTCCAACTGAAGTTCTGGGGAATCTCATCGAACACCGGCCCCTCCACGCCATCGAGTAGGACCACCTGCCGGCTGCCTTTCGGAGTCACGATCGCCAGGTGGTCGCCGTCGTCGCTCTGGTACACGCGCTGGGACCGGGGGCCCATCAGCGTCTCCTGCACCTTGGCGGTGAGTGGCTGGCCAACGGGCGCCTGGGAGGGGACTGGGTGGGGGATGATCAGCACCAGCAGTGCAGCGGACAACGAACCTCTGGCGTGCATGGACCCCGTCCGCCTCATGGGGATGGAGAATCTGCGCCGGCTTCCGGGAAAGTCTAGCGCCTGGGAGAAGTTCCCGTGGGCAGCGGCAGGTCTTGACAGGTGACCAAAAGGTCACCTATAATCGTGCCGTGGACAGGGTCTTCAGAGCGCTCGCCGATCCCACCCGCCGGGGATTGCTCGACGCGCTGTTCAAGCGCGACGGACAGACCCAGGGCGCGCTGGGGCGACGAGTGCGCATGACGCGATTCGGCGTCATGAAGCACCTGCGGGTGCTCGAGGACGCGGGATTGGTGATCACCCGACGGCGGGGCCGGGAAAAGCTGCACTTCCTGAACTCGGTGCCGATCCGCCTGCTGCATGACCGCTGGATCGACAAGTACACGGCGCCTTGGACCGCCATGCTCAGCGGACTCAAGGCTCGCCTGGAGGAGGGAACTATGGAGAAAGTGTTCGAGATCTACATCAAGACGACGCCGGAGCGGCTGTGGCAGGCCATCACCGACCCGGCGATGCGGAGCGAGTACAACTTCGGGGTGGGGGTCCATTCGGACTGGACGCCCGGCTCCCGCTACCAGGGCATCCCCCGACAGTCCCCCGAACTCGTGATCGCCGAGGGCGAGAACCTGGAGGTCGATCCGCCGCGTCGGCTGGTCCAGGGCTTCAGAGCCCTGTGGAGCGACGCCGTGAAGGGTGAGGGAACCTCGCGGGTCACCTGGGAGATCGAGCCGATCGGCGATTCCTGCCGCCTGATCGTCATCCACGACCAGCTGCGCGAGGGCGCCAACGCCGAGCTCTACGGGGGATGGCCGATGGTTCTGTCCGGCCTCAAGACGTTGCTGGAGACCGGCGAGCTGCTCACGACTCCAGGCTCGCTCAAATACCTGGGATCGCAACCTGCCTAGCGCCCGGCGCTTCCGCTGCGGGGGCCTGCCGAAGCCGCCGCCATCAATACAAGAAGAAGATAACCGGCGGCAGCTGAGGTGCTTGGGTCCCCGGCAGCAGCAAGCGCGGGTTAGGCAGCAGCCCAGAAGAACTCCCAAAGCGATCCCAGCCCAAACAGCGGCACAATCAGGACGTACAGCCAGGCCACGTTGACCAGCGCCGGCCTAGGCAAGCGAAACCAGGTCGGGCCTCCAAAGGGACCCCGCTTACGGAGGAAAGCCCAGCCGAGGTGCAGACCACCGCCGCCGGCAAGCGTAAAGGCAGTGAGTTGAAGCAGAAGCGTCACTAGGTAGTACACCGCTGTCCGCGTGCGGCGCAGGCGGCTCTGGTGATCTCGATCGACGGAGACAATGCCACCCACCCAGCCTCGATATGAGGCCAGACCAACGGGCAGCACCAGGGTGAGGCCGCCGATGGTTTCGGGGATCGCTGCGAGTCCAAGATTCCGTGCGAAGTCAATTGCCGCAGCCGCTTCGTGGGCACCGGCATCATCCGCCAGTGCTGCAGGATCCCGCCGGTGTGCCCGAGCGACGAGTGAATCCCGGTAGTCGAGGGCAAACCGATTGCCCGTATGCGCCATGCCGATGCCGACGGTGAGGCTCACCGCGTAGATTGCCCCGATGATCAGGATCCCCGCTCTGGCCTGGCGCAAGGCCGAACCCACCCGCTTCAGCATGGTCAACTCTCGCTGCCCAACCGCCGGCAAATCAGCTGCGGGGGCCCGCTGAAGCCGCCGCCGACCTACCGACACAGAGATATCCGGCGGCGATCGAAGCGGTTAGGACCCCGGCAGCAGCAAACGCGGGTTAGGCCGCTCGGCAGGCGGTCACCGCTCACGGGTCCAAAGTACGATGACCCCACAGGCCGCGTCTGTTCCGCGTTCAAAGATGAGCGGCGTTTCTGAAATGCCCTTGTACACCTCCACGCCGCCAAGGCTGCTGATCGGGACTGCCGCGAGCTCGATGTCGATCGGGGCCCAGTCCAAGACCACCTGCATGCGGCAGGACTTGAGCGACATCTCGGTCGGGCCCCGGGGACTAGTTGGGAAGACTCGGCCAGTCCGGGCCTCACGTTCGAAGTTCACCCCCAGGCGGCGGAGTAGCTCGATCAAACTCCGCCGGCCTTCCAAGTCGCGGAGTTGGGCCGTGGTTACGAACTGACCGAGCCCCAGTCGTCTTCGCTGTTCCATCTCGCGGAGTCCTGGGCTCAGGACCGGGGCCGGCGCTTCCACCACGATCGGGTCGAGCGACTGGGCGGTAGCCTGCAGTCGGAACAAGAGGTCGAGGGTATCGACCGCGGCCAGAGTGACCACGCGGACCTGGGGCCGATAGCCGACGTGTCGGATCAACAATCGCATCCGCCCTGCCGGAAGACCGCCGAGCTCGAACCGGCCCTTGCCCGTCGACAGGACGGAGGTCTTCGTGCCCTCGACCAGAATCTCGGCGCCTGCGAGCGGAAGGCGCGTGGAATCTGAGACGACAAGGCCGCGAACGAGCACCTGACCCTGGACAAGCGCAGGGAGTACCAGCGGGAAGAGGCCTAACAGTCCGAGTCTCATGTATCGCAGGAACCTCGTCCTACCTGGGGGCTGCGCGTGCTGGCTCCCGGCGTCCGCTCGGCCGCTAGTGAACACGCGACAGCGAGCGGTCTAACCCCCCGCGCTTCTGCTGCGGGGGTGAGACCGCTTACGGAATCTCAGGCGCGATCCTGTTCGGTCAGGATGTTGGACCACCGGTCCTTTCTCTCCTGTTCGCTAGTCGCTTCAATACGTGTAGCGATGGTCCACACGTGCCCGGACGGATCCATGATCCACGCGGTACGGTCGCCCCAGAACTGGCTCTGGACTGGAATCAGGACCTCCGCCCCCGCAGCGATCGCCCGCTCCACTGTTCGATCCACGTTCTCGACATAGACATACATCACTACAGGTGAGCTTCCGTCTGGTTTGGGCGCACGGCTTGTCAGGGTCGGCCACTCGCCTTCGATCATAATCATCGCGGGGCCAATCGTCATCAATGCGTGCGCTACTGTCCCGTTAGGGCCCGGCCTTCGGAGGTGCTCGACTGCATCGAATGCGCTGGCGCAGAAGTCAATCAGAGCAGCAGGGTCCCGGCAGACCAATCTCGGGATGACAACTGACGCGCCCTCGGGAATGCCTTTCACCTTGCTTGGCACGGGTTCCTCCGAAGTCGTCGAATCCACGTCTCGGTTGTTCAGCGGTCTAACGGGACGCGCATAAGCTGCCGGCCGGAGCCCGTGCGAACAAGCTGGGGTGGTGCCGACGGCCCCGGCCGGTCCGCTTCCTTGCGCAAGTTAGGCAGCGCGGTGCGCCATGTCGTGTTGCTTCGGACCCTAGCGCAGCGGCTCCACTCGGCGCGGTTCCGGTCCCTGCGCCAGCATCCGTTCGACGAAGTCCAAACGCTCCTGCGTCTCGCTCAGCTCCTGCCGCAGAGTGCTCATCTCGAATTCAAGCGCTTCGAGCCCAGCCTGGAGCTCGCCCCCGCGGGGGCCCTGCCGGAGGCGTTGGGCCCAGAACCCGAACGCCACAGCGAGCCCCGCGTGAATCGTGGCATGCCACGGCGCGGCTGGCGGGGCCGCGAACCAGACCGCAATCACGTTGAGGACGCTCAACACGACGGCGATCGGGTACCAAATCGCGGGCTTGAAGGTCATAGCGATCTCCTCTCGCGGCCACGAGCCCATCAGCGATCGGGTCTTCGTTCCGGTCTGGTCAATCCCTGGGCTTCCAACCAGTAATAGAATGCATCGATCCAGTGGTCGGTGCTGGTGCCCTGCGTTCGCATGCCGAACCCATGGCCGCCGGACCGGAAAATATGGACCTCGGGTTTGTGGCCCGCCGACGTGAGCGCGTCATGAAACCTGACCACGGGGTCGAGCGCTACGGCGTCGTCCTGCGCCCACGCGAGAAACATGGGCGGCAGGATCGCCGGGATAGCCGGCATCGTGCCGAACGGGCCACCATAGATCATGGCGGCGAAGCTCGGACGCGCCGCGGCGTCCTCCTGGAGCAGGGTCCCGCTGGTGACCATGGCACCGGCGGAGAATCCGAGAAATCCGACCCTGTCGGGCGAGAGGCCCCACTCCGCTGCGTGCTGTCGCACCACCTTGATGGCCTGAATGCCATCAGCGATCCCATACCGACCGGCCGTGTCCATGTTCATCGTCGGAATGCCTTCCTGACGCTTTTCTATAATCCGATACTTGAGCACGAAGGCGGCAATGCCTCTTTCCTGAAGCCAGCGCGCCACACTGTGACCTTCCACATCGATGGCCAGGGCGACGAAAGCACCGCCCGGCGCGATGATGACGCCAGTTCCCGTGGCTCTCGTTCGCTTCGGAAGGTACGCCGTCAACGTCGGCGTTACGACGTTGAAGACGACGGTTCCGAGGGGAGTGTTTTCCACCGTCCTTTCTTTCTGAGTCCAGGTCTCGGAACCCGGAGCGACACCAGGCCAAATGTTCACGATCTGCGCGTGAGCGGAGGACAAGGTGAAGACGAGTCCAGTCGCGGTTAACAACATCGATCGCCGCACATGCCCTCCTGAGCTATCTGGACCGCGGAGCCGTGATCACCCCTGCCCACGCTTGGCGAGCCCTAGGGTCGTTGGAGTGAGGTACCGAGCTCATGCTACCTAACGGATCGAGCTTCTGCTGCGGGGCCTGCGGCGGCCTCCGCCGCCGAGCCCAAACAGACTCCGGCGGCGGGCCGCCGCGTTGAGGACCCCGGCAGCAGCAATCGCCGGTTCGGCGGCATGCCTGGCACGAGCGCGCTTATGGGTAAAGACATGCCGGCCAGGTCTTCGCCACGCCGGCGGTGAGGCTGAACGGCCCAAGAACCTGCTGGAGTGCAGGGACACTGATGCGCAGCGTCATATGGCGTCCTGCGAGCATGCCGGCGTACTGAGCTACGTATTCGACCCTGCCAGGGTACGCTCCCATCAACTGGGTGTAAGTGCCAGAAAGCGTGAATGTGCCAGATGGAATGGGCTGATCGATCTCGCCGTACGATCCATAGCAGCCACCGGCGGCCATGATTTGAACAGTCACCCTGCCCTCAGCAGTAGTGAGGCTGATTTGACTCGAGCCCCAAGCGACAGGCTGGTTCGGTTGGGTGGAGGTACAACCGGCAATCGGAAGTGTGACTACGAGTGACGCCGTGAGCCAGCGAGTGAATCGTGGCATGTGCGCTCCCTGACGGTCCCGCGTCTTCCCCAGACGTGGTTCGCGTTCAAGCTGTGATGGCACGCCGCGCAGTCCCACAAATCGCGCCATGGCGGCGAGTCCCGCTGTGACAGATAGACGCGTGTAGAAATGTCCACCTGCACACCACGGCTTCGTGCCGCCTAACGGCCTGCGCTCCTGCTGCGGGGGCCTACTGAAGCCGCCGCCAACCCGCTGTATGGAACATAGCCGGTGGCGGCTGAGGCGCTTAGGCCTCCGGCAGTAGCACGTGCGGGTTAGATCGCGCAGCGCACACGCCGTCCCCTCACCCCGATCGAATGGCCCCCCACTCCGCCGGGGCAACATCAGCGATCGTCTCCGAGAAGGTCCACCGATGGCCATCCAGATCTAGCGCTGTATACTGCCGCTCCCCGAACGGAAGATCCGTGGGTGGTACCAGAATGCGAGCCCCATGGCGCACCGAACGCTCAAAGTGCCCATCGACGTCCTCGACCGGAACGCTCAAGGTGTGGCTTACCTCGTTGGGCCGGGGTGGACGAAACTCAATCGTAGCCGGGATCGTTACTGCGGGTTCCAGGCGGCGGGCGCCCAGCAGGATCGCGCCTTGGCCAACCAGGAGCTGAGCATGGATCAGGTGACCGTCCGGACCGGGAGCACGCAGGCGCTCGGTGAATCCAAAGGTCCGACAGAGCCAGTCAATCGCGGCACCCACGTCCTCATAGATGAGGGAGGGGACGATGGGGCCGGGAGGTGCAGAGCGATTCATGATCCCTGTTGGCGAGGGTACGAGGCGGACGCTCTCGACGACCGAGAGCAACGGTCTAACGCCCTGCGCTTGTGCTGCCAGGCGCTGCTGAGGCCGCCGCAGATCCGAGAGAGAAGATATTCTGCGGCGGCCGAAGCGGTTAGGGCCTGGGCAGCGGTAAGCGCGGGTTAGGTCGTATGGGCGCGAAAGGTGGCCGTGTAGTTAAAGCGTCCGCCGTATCGCTGTTGTAGCTGCAACCCGCTCTTGCGGCACAACTTACTTACGTGAGCGAAAGACAGGAAATCCGGATCTGGCCAGTGCTCCGATACTGAAAAGACCCCGCCGGGCCGCAGGACCCTGCGGACCTCCACGACAGTAGTCTCCACCGACGGTACCTCACCCAGCACCGTGACGGCGATGACCAAGTCGATGGAAGCTGCGGCGATCGGCAGGTGCGTCGCATCCCCTTGCACCAGCAGTAGATGTGCCCCAACGGGTTTGTACCGTAATCGCTTCAGCATCTCCGCTTGAACGTCGAGGCCGATGAAGCGACGTACCAGACCGGCCAGCGGTCGCGCGTAGTAGCCCGCTCCTACGCCAATCTCCAAGACAGTCAGTTCCGGTGACAACGCGAGGCGCTGCTGCAGCCGCTCAGGGCTCAGGACCAGCCGCCGCCATCGACCCTCTAGAAACCACGCGTAGCGCGCGGGAAAAATGGCCCGACCGAGAAGATGCTTGACCAGAGACATGAGGTAGGTGACCTGCGGCCAATACGGCCCAACGACCTGCGCTTCAGCTGCGGGGGCCTGCTGAGGCCCCCGCCGTTCGCCCCAGCCAAAGATACCCGGCGGCAGCCGTTGGGTTGCTCGGCATATGTTCCTCATTAAGCCCGTTCGGGCTCGTGACCTTCAAGCTAGCGTACGGGACAACCGGAATGTGATCGTTGCCCGCAAAACGCCGATCGGGTGAGCCATCCTTGTTGGCTTTCTTCCATGTCTCGCGCACCGCGTGGGCATCGTTCAGCGGCAACGCGGGGTTAACTGCACTACTCGTATCGCAACGCCTGCGTCGGCGCAATCCGGGATGCTCGTCGCGCGGGCACGTAGGCCGCCAGCATGGTCACCAGAAACAGCGACGGCACCACGACGACATACGCCACAATGTCGACTCCTCCGGCATTGAACAGCACGGTATTCATGAGCTGCTCGACGGCGAAGCCCATCGCCAGTCCGATCCCCGATCCAATCCCGACCAGCACGAGGCCCTTGCCCATCACCAGCCGCAGCACGTCCGAGGCTGCCGCGCCAAGGGCCATGCGGATGCCGATCTCGCGGGTTCTGCGGCTCACGTTGTACGCCACCAGTCCATACAAACCGGCGACGGCGAGCAGGAGGGCCACCGCGCCCATGGTGCCCGCCAGCTCGATCGCGACTCCCGGCCCTTCCACGGCGTTGTACCGGTAGATGTCCTCATAGCTCCGGGTCTCGATCATCGGCAGGTTCGGATCCAGGGCCCGGACAATGTCCTTCACCGGGTTGACCAACTGGAGCGGATCGCCGCTCGACCGCACCAGCAGGACCATTCGCGCCAGAGGATGCTGGGCGAGTGGCAGATACACGAAATCCGTTGGCCGTTCGGAGGTGCTTCGATACTTGATGGTCTGCGCGACACCCACGATCTCGATCGGCGCGCCGGGCCGGCCATCCAGCCGGAAGCGCTTGCCGACCGCATCGGCGCCCGGCCAATAGTGGTTCGCGAACTGCTGATTCACGACGGCGACCCGCGGCGCATCCTCGGTATCGGACGGCAGGAAGCCGCGGCCCCGCAGGATCGGGATCCCGATCGTCTCGAAATACCCTTCGTCGACGGTGTCCATCGTCGAGCTGAAGGTCTCGCGATCGGCCGGCATTTGAAAACCGTCCGGCACGAAGGCGATGGCGTCGAGCGGGTCCAGTCCGAGCGGAAGGTTCTGGGTGAGCGCCGCGTTCTGCACTCCGGGCGCTGCCCGCGTCCGTTCGACCAGGCGCTGGTAGAACTGCCGGGTCTGGTCCGGGCCGTACTGTACCAGGCGCGGATCAAACCTCGTCATCAGGAGATGATCGTTCGGGAATCCGGTTCCCTCGCCCAGGCTGCGCCGGAAACCCCGGAGCATCAGGAACGATGCGGTGAGCATCATCAGGGACATGGACACCTGCGCCACCACCAGCACATTCCGCCCCCACAGGCGTTTGCGTCCCAGCACGTCGACGTCGGCCGACTTGAGTCCGCTCACCAGGTCCGCGCGGGTGCTCTGCAGCGCCGGCGCCAGGCCGCACAGGAGCGCGCACACGACCGACAACGCCAGGCATGCCAGCAGCAGGCGCGTGTCCATTCGGAACGGTATCGTGACCGGCAACGCGGTGGGAAGGCTGAAGGTTCTGAGAAGCGCTATGACGGCGTAGCCGAGGGCGATGCCGGCCAACCCGCCCACGCACGCGAGAATCAGGCTTTCGGTCAGCAGCATCCGGATCAGCCGGAACCGCCCGGCGCCCAGCGCCAGCCGTACGGCGGTTTCGCGGGTTCGCGTCCCGGCGCGGGCCAGGAGAAGTCCCGCCACGTTGGTGCACGCCACCAGCAGCACACCCAGCGCAAGGATGGAAAAGATCACGCCCATTTTCCAGTTCACGTCATCCGGGCGGGTCCGCATTTCGAACAAGGTGTTTACCGCCGCGCCGCGGTTCCGATTGAACTGGGGATACTCGCGTTCGAAGTCTTGCGCGAGCACGGCGAGCTCACTCTGCGCCTGCTGCTGCGTCGTGCCCCGTTTCAAGCGCGCCTTCACGCTCAATTCCCGATCATCCCGGTCCTCGAGAAAGTTCTTCTGCGGGTTGGTGGAAAACACCCGCGCCATCGCCAGCGGCATGTAGAAGTCGGGACGCTGGAATATCTGCATCCCCGGGAAGGCTTCCGGCGCGACGCCGATCACCGTGAAGTCCGTGCCGTTCAGGCGAACAATTCTGCCGACGATGGAGGGGTCGCTCGCGAACTCGTACTTCCAGAAGTCCGGCCCCAGCACCACCACGGCATCGCGACCGGGCACCTGGTCTTCGTCCTCCCGAAAACCGCGACCCACCCGCGGCTCCACGCCGAGCACCTGGAAGTAGTTACCGGACACCATCATGCCGCCTTTGACTCGCGGCATGGCTCCGGGTGTGGCGCCGAAACCGACTCCGCTCATTGCGCCGCTCGCAACGACGCCGTCGTAGCTCTTTGTCTTGTCGCGAATGTCCAGGTATTCGCGATACGAGAAGCTGTCGAAGCTGTTGTCGTGTGACGTGCTCACCAGGCTGACCACGGCACTCGAATGGGGCACGGGGTACGGCCGGAAGATCAGGGCATCGATCATGCTGAACGGCGCCGAAGTAAGCGCGATCCCCACCGCGAGCGTGAGCACCACGAACGCGGTCAGTCCGGGCGTGCGGCGCAGGCTCCGGATGGCGTAGTGCACGTCATCGAGGAAATCCGTCACCCAATGAATGCGCCGCATGTCTCGCATCTCGTCTTTCTGTTGCTCCAGTCCGCCCATGGCGCGCATGGCCCGGTAACGCGCCTCATCCGGGGCAAGGCCGGCGGCGATGCCTTCCTCAATCTTGTGTTCCAGGTGGAACTGCAGCTCTTCATCGAGCTCCCGCTCCACCCGGCCGCGGCGCAGAATAGACCTCAGCCGCAAGCGTGCCGTGAACCACCAGTGCTCCATCCGCATGGCTCTTGCCTACGCCTCCGAAACCCGGATGATGTGCGAGATGGCGGACGAGAGCCGTTTCCAGTTCGCCGCCTCCGATTCGAGCTTTCTCCTGCCCAGGCGGGTGAGCGAATAGAACTTCGCGCGCCGGTTATTCTCCGTCTGCTTCCACTCGGCCGTGATCCAGCCTTCCTGCTCCAACTTGTGCAATGCAGGGTAGAGGGATCCTTCGCTGACCTGCAGAACGTTTCCGGAGATGGATTTCAGGCGGAGACTGATGGCCCACCCGTGCAAAGGCTCCAGCGCCAGGAGTTTGAGGAGGAGCAGGTCGAGGGTGCCCTGGACGAGGTCGTTCGGTTTACTCATATCGGTTTCCTAGATGAGTATATGGGAGCTTCCCTCGGTAAGCAAGGGGGCACGGCGTTCGAGGGCGGATGGAAGCAGGTCGAGGGGCGCGGGGCGGCCCGCCAGGCCGCCCCATTGAAAAGCAGACCTTCTCATGGAAACGGCACACGCGGGTTATGCGCCTGCCCCCCACCAGGGGCCTCCTAACAGATCGTCGTCTGGTCCCGACCGCCGCCGGGCGGGTTCCTCGAGAGACGTGCAGGCCAGGGGCAAAGCCAGCGTGCGGTGAGCGATCCTAACCGCTGGCGACCCTCTGGCCCGCTCGAATGGAGCTCCGGCCGTGATGACCGATGGGCGCGCGGCTGCACCCCGAGTGGAGGCGCAGCCACATCAAGAAAAACGGCGCCGGCTCGTCCGGCGCGATCGGTGAGGCGAATGCGCCGAACGCGCTGCGCTTCTGCTGCGTCGCCTTGTGCACGGCGGCGACTGAGAAGATACTCGTTCGAACCGTGGGATGGTGGGGCGGCAGCAGCATGCGCGGATTAGGCCGCAGTTGAGTCTACGGCGGCTTGACCATTCCTTGACTCGACCAACGTACTCTTGTTCTCGCGTGGTGCCAAGGCCGCCCTGGCCTTAGCTCCATCGCGATGCGGAGGGGTGATATGAACATCAACGGGCGGCAGTTTCTGGCTGGGGTCTTGCTCCTCGCTCAAATGGCTAGTGGTTGCACCAGCTGGCGGGTCATGCAGGTGGCACCACAAGAACTCCTGGTGCGGGAACACCCCGAAGCGATCCGGGTCCAGGAAAAGGGCGGGTCAACTTACGTTCTTCGGAACCCGGTCATCGACGGGGATTCGTTGATGGGGACTCTGAAGCACGTCTCTCGCCGCATCCCGTTGGCCACCGTGGATGCGGTCGCCGTCCGGAAGTTCAGTACTCTGAAAACGCTAGGCTTGGTCTTGGGCGTACCGGCCCTTGCGGTCGCAGGGCTAGCGATCGGCTGCGCAGCCACCCACTGCCTCGACTTTAGCTTCGGAAATTGGAGCTACTAGCGAGGCAAGTCGCAGCGACCGCTCGCCGGCCGCTCACCCAAGCGTCCTCGAATGCAGCCTAACGCCCTGCGCTTCTGCTGCGGAGGCCTGCGGAGGCCTGCGGAGGCCTGCGGAGGCCTGCGGAGGCCGCCGCGAAGCTAGTGTTGGAAAATATCGCATGGCGGCCGAAGCGGTTAGGGCCTGGGCAGCAGCAAGCGCGGGTTAGGCAGCAGCTGGTAGAGCGCTTGTCAAAACGCGAACGCGAACAGACCAACACAGACCAGCCGTCCTCGAACCTGCAGGTACACCGAAAGCTGCCCAGCGAAGGGTGGGTCAGGGGCTAGTGGACCCACCGTTCGGCTTGATTCCAGCCCGAGACCTGCGGGTTCGACGGAGGCGCTAGTTCTTGAGCGGCTTCCGTTCGATGGCGATTACTCTCATCGTCTTATCGCCGAGGTTCTCTGCAAGATGCTTGTCCGTGCCCGGCTTCATAGCCTGGCACACGACGTCGCCGGCCTTGCCGTCTGCGGGTGTCACCTTGCCGTCGGGGCCGGTGAACTGCGCATGCGCCGTTGTCAGGTAAGTGGCGCAGGTGCCGAACGGATGCTCATGCATTACAGACTTTTCGTGGGGGCCGTACGTAATCCGCAAGACGCGGATCGTGGGAACTTCGTAAACGACCCTGTAGTGTTTCGGATCAACCTTGCGGGATCTTGGGCGGCCACGGCGACAGGAACAGCGCGCAGGCAACCGACCAGGAGGATGGGCTTCATGGCAGACCTCGAGAGTAAGAAGAAAACTGGGGCGCGGAAACGGGAACGCCAATTGCCTGAACCCGGTGGCGCGGGAGAGGGTACCGCACAGTCTGGGTGAGCACAACGCAGGCGCTGCTGTCTAACGCTCGGCCTCAGCGGCGGCGCGGAGCGCCGTCCGCTACATGCCGTTGTTAGGCCGCAATCGATCCTTCCTGTTCAACTGCGGACTTGATATCGTTTAGGTCTTGTAGGAGGGCCTTTGTCGCCACGCCCTTGAACAGAAACCCCATTGGGATCGACAGTAATCTTGCAACGATACCTTGAGGCTTGGAATCATGAGAACTAGTCAACGTAATGCCGCCACTGCTCTCTGAAATACTAATGGTGGATAAGAATACAAATC
>JBGPLG010000092.1:0-15546 GCA_041486305.1 Gemmatimonadota bacterium | reverse complement strand
GGAGCTCAGACTGTCCGGACCCGTGATGCGTCGGGACATGAGATCATCCGGCACTGCCAGTCGGCGATGTCGAAGAAGGACCTTCCCGCGGTCAGCGCCGTTCTGGACTCGGCGGCCCTGGCTCAGTTGCTCACCGCGGTTCCTCCCGGCGACCTTGCCCGAATCCTCCTCAGCCTGGGCGTCGGCAAGGACGCCGGAACCCCTGCGATCCAGTGGGTGGAGCCGAAGACCGGTCCGGACACCCTGATTCGGCTCGTATCCGGAGCGGCGCTGCCGCGTACGCCCGGGAATCCCTGGGCGGTCCGAGTCAGGATCGACCTCGGCGCGCGACCGGCCATCGCGCTGGAGCCGGCGGTGTACTGCCCTCCCCAGCCGAGTATCACCGGGGGGGAGACCATGAGCGTCGGGCAGGTGGTGGTCGGGCCCGGGGACCGCATGCCAGCGCCGGGCGCCAGGATTCGAATGGTCGCCGAGGTGATGGTGCTCGAGAGCGGGGCGGTGGCGGAAGTTCGGCTGATCAGCGGCTCGGGGATCCGCGACATCGACGACGGGTTCGTCGAGCACCTGCGGAGCACCGTCTTTCTACCGGCGCTCCTGGAGGGCATGCCGGTGCCGGGACGCTATCGAAACGATGGGTCCTCTCCGCGGCCCTGACCGCATGATCACTCCGGTCCTGACCTATCGCGGCGTGGTCTACCGCGCTGATGGCTTCGAGCTGAGAGTATCTTTCGGGCGGCTGGCCCATCCCCTCGTGTCTTCCAATGGAGCAGGCGCATGAAACGGTTGTTCCTGGCCCTCGTCGCTGCCACCGCCACCATGACCACCGCCGCCGCGGCCCAGTCCATCGCCGGCCAGTGGGACGCCGCCATGAGCACCCCGGGAGGGGTGCGCAATTTCAAGATCGATTTCCAGGTGAGCGGCGACACCGTCACCGGCACGGTCCACCGGTCCGCCGGAGATGTGCCCCTTCGCGGGACCATCAAGGGCAACCTGCTGAAGTTCAGCTATACCATCGATTACAACGGAAACGATCTGGTCCTGACCATGACGGTGACCGTTGACGGCGATACGATGAAAGGCACCGTCGACTTCGGCGGCGCGGCGGAAGACGAATTCTCGGCCAAGCGGGCACCCCGGTGACGGGAGACCGATGCCGGGAGTTCCGGCGGCTGCACGAGGCCGGCTGCTTCGTCATTCCGAACCCGTGGGACGTCGGCAGCGCGCGGCTGCTGGCGGGGCTCGGCTTCAAGGCCCTCGCCACCACCAGCTCGGGGCTGGCCTGGTCCCTCGGAAGGACCGACAATCACGCCACGCTGGCTGAGACCCTGGACCGGCTCCGGGCGATTGCCGGCGCGGTCGAGATCCCGGTCAACGCCGATTTCGAAGGCGGGTTTGCCGTGGAGCCGGTCCAGGTCGCCGCGAACGTCGCCGCGGCGGCCGCCACCGGAATCGCCGGGCTCTCGATCGAGGATTCGACCGGCAACCCCGAAAACCCGCTCTTCGATCTGGGCCTGGCCGTGGAGCGGGTCAGGGCCGCGCGGAGCGCGATCGATCGAAGCGGGACCGGGGTCCTGCTCACCGGCCGGTCGGAAGGCTTCATCGTCGGGCGCCCCGACCTCGCGGAAACCATCCGCCGGCTCACCGCCTATGCCGAAGCCGGCGCCGAATGTCTCTACGCCCCGGGGATCCGCTCCAGGGCGGATATCGCCGCGGTGGTGAAGGCGGTGGCGCCCCGGCCGGTGAACCTGCTGGTTGGGAGCGACTTCATTACCGTGGCCGAGGCCGCCGCGGCGGGCGTGCGGCGGATCAGCGTCGGGGGCGCGCTGGCCCGCACCGCCTGGCGCGGCTTCCTCGACGCGGCCAGGGAGATCGCCGGCCGGGGCACCTTCACCGGCCTCGATCGAGCGGTCCCCTGGACCGAAATCGAGGGAGCGTTCCTGCCTGGATCCTGATCGGGGGCGGGTTGTCATCGCCCCGACATGCATGCCGTGGTATACTCTTGCCCTCCCGCTCCCGGGATCCGCTTCCACCGCAGAGGCCGTATGACCAGACACTCACTCGTCGCGCCTGCCATCCTCCTCGCCGCCGTCGTGGTTCTCCCGGGCGAGGCTCTGGCCCAGACCTTTAGCGTCCAGAAACTCAGCCTCGGAGGCGAAGGCGGCCACGACTATATCGTGGCCGAGCCCGGCACCGGCCGGGTCTTCGTATCCCGAGGCAGCCACTTCATGGTCGTCGACGGCGCCACCGGCAAGGTCCTGGGAGACATCCCGGACACCCCGCGCAACCATGGCGTCGCGCTGGCTCCCAAGTGGAATCACGGCTTCACGACCAACGGCGGCGATTCCACCGTGACCATGTTCGATTTGACGACCCTGGCCCCGATCCAGAAGATCAAGGTGACCACCGGCGGCCTCGACGGGATCATGTACGATCCGTCCATCGACCGGGTGATTCTCACCAATCACAGCCGTCCGATCGGCACGGCGGTCGCGATCGATGCGAAGACCGGAGAAATCACCGGCACGACCGAGCTCGAAGACAACGCCCCCGAAGGCGCGGCCAGCGACGGCAAGGGGCGGCTCTTCGTGAACAACGAGGGCAAGAACACCATCCAGGTGATCGACGCCAAGACGATGAAGGTCCTGGCCTCCTGGCCCATCACCCCCTGCGACGGTCCCACTGGAATCGCGTACGACGCGGCCTCGAACCGGATCTTCTCCGGGTGCAGCAAGACCTCGGTCGTGGTGGACGCGGGCAGCGGCAAGGTCGTGGCGACGATCACGAACGGCGACGGCGTGGACGCCCTCGGCTGGGACCCATCGGAGAAGCTGATCTACATCCCGGCCGGGAGGGACGGGAACGTGACGGTGGTGCACCAGGATTCCCCCGACAAGTACACCGTGGTGGCCACGGTCGCCACGATGGCCGGCGGGAAGACCATCGCGGTCGACCCGGTGAAGCACATCGCCTACGTGTTCGCTCCCGAGTACGGTCCGCCCCCGGCGCCGGCCCCGGGTGCGCCGGCCCCGGCCCCGGGGGGGCGCGGGCCCAGGGGTCCGCTCGTGGGGACCTGGTTCTTCACGATCACCCACTAGCCGAACCCTGAAGTCTCGTGACGCAGGACGTCCGGGCCCCGAGGCCCGGACGTTTTGCTATACTCCTCCCATGTCCGACGAATACGCCCCGATCGCCGAGCTGTACGACCACGTGGTGTTGTACCGGGACCGTCCCGATGTCGGCTTCTTCGTGGAAGCCGCGCGGGCAGCGGGCTCGCCGGTCCTGGAAATCGGATGCGGCACCGGCCGGGTCCTCATGCCGGTGGCGCGAGCCGGAATCGATATCGTCGGCCTCGATGCCTCGCCCAGCATGCTGGCGGTGTGCCGGGAGCGCCTCGGTGCGGAGTCCGAGTCGGTCCGCCGCCGGGTGACGCTGGTCGTGGGAGACATGCGCGCCTTCGAACTGGGGCGCCGCTTCACCCTGGCCACCATTCCGTTCCGGCCGTTCCAGCACCTCGTCACCGTGGAGGATCAGCTCGCCTGTCTCGGCACGATCCGCCGTCACCTGGTGCCGGGCGGGAGGCTGATTCTCGATCTCTTCAATCCCTCGCTCGATTACCTGGCCACTCGGCCGGTGGGGCCGGAGTTCCCCGAGGAGCCCGGGTTCTCGATGCCCGATGGTCGCCAGGTTTCGCGCAGCTTCCGGATCGTGAGCCACGACCGCGCCAACCAGATCAACCAGGTCGAGCTGATCTATTACGTCACCCATCCGGATGGCCGGGAAGAACGCCTGGTCCACGCCTTCCCCATGCGATACCTCTTCCGTTTCGAGGCCGAGCATTTGCTGGCTCGCGCGGGGTTCGAGATCGAGCATCTCTTCGCTGGATACGACCGGAGCGCCTACGGATCCATCTATCCGGGCGAGCTGGTCTTCGTCGCGAGAGCGCCGCGAGCCACCTGAGAGACGAGGAGCGCCGTCCTCCGAGAGGAAGTAGCGCGCACGCTCCGGCTAGAGTACTCTAGCCACATGCCAAAACTCCTTCTCATCGCAGTCGGGCTCGCCGCGCCCGCCGCCCTCGCGGCGCAGGCGGGCCCTCCCTGCGCCCAGCATGCCCGGGATTGCCCGGTGCCCCCGGTGATCAATGCCGGCCCGGTCCAGCCCCCCGTCGCGCCGCCATCGGACGCCATCGTGCTCTTCGACGGCCACGGCCTCGACCAATGGCGCAGCGCGGACGGCAGCCCGGCGCGCTGGAAGCTGAAAGCAGACTACATGGAGGTCGTGAAGGGAACCGGTGCCATCGGGACGGTGCGCGGGTTCGGCGACGTGCAGCTCCACGTCGAATGGGCCACCCCCCTGCCGGCGGTCGGCGAAGATCAGGACCGCGGAAACAGCGGCGTGTTCCTCATGGGGATGTACGAAGTGCAGGTGCTGGACTCCTACGGCAGTATCACCTACCCCGATGGCCAGGCCGCGGCGGTGTACGGTCAGTATCCGCCGCTGGTCAACGCGACCCGCCCGCCCGGCGTCTGGCAGACCTACGACATCGTGTTTCACCGGCCCCGTTTCGACGGCGCCGGCAAGCTGCTCGAGCCGGCGATGGTGACCGTGCTCCACAACGGCGTGCTGGTCCAGGACGGCGTGGTGCTCACGGGACCGACCGCCCATCAGAGCCGGCCTCCCTACACGGCGCATTCCGACAGGCTGCCGCTCACGCTGCAGGATCACGGTCATCCGGTGCGGTACCGCAACATCTGGGTTCGCGAGCTGCGCTAACA
Source organism: Gemmatimonadota bacterium (assembly GCA_041486305.1). Taxonomy (GTDB): domain Bacteria; phylum Gemmatimonadota; class Gemmatimonadetes; order Gemmatimonadales; family GWC2-71-9; genus JABFSM01. The sequence continues at coordinate 10,774 of JBGPLG010000092.1, read as the reverse complement.
AACGAGGAGCTGGCACATGCGGAAGTACCTTACGGAGTTTGTCGGGACACTCTTCTTCGTGATGACGATCGGGCTGGTCGTCACCCCGAACCACCCGATGGCGCCGCTGGTCATCGGCGCCGTGCTCATGGTGATCGTGTACATGTGTGGTCACATCTCGGGGGGGCACTACAACCCCGCGGTATCCCTGGCCGTGTTTCTGCGCGGCAAATTGCCCCGGGGTGACCTGCTTCCCTACATCGCGGCCCAGGTCCTGGGCGCGATCGTCGGGGCCTACCTCTCGTACATACTGCTGGACCACACCTTCGCCCCGGCTCCGGCGGCCACGGCCACCGCGATGACCGCGCTGATGGTCGAGGTGTTCTACGCCTTCCTGCTCGCGCTGGTCGTCCTCAACGTCGCGACCACCCCGGCGACCGAGGGCAATTCCTTCTACGGTCTCGCGATCGGGTTCACCATTGTGATCGCCGCGTTCGCCGGCGGGCCGATCTCGGGGGGCGCGTTCAATCCCGCCATCGGAACCGGCGCCATCGTGGTCAACGCGCTCGCCGGCGGCGGCAGCTGGAGCCACCTCTGGCTCTATTGGGTGGGCCCGCTGGTGGGCGGAGGGCTGGCGGCCGCCGTGTACCGTATCCAGCACGGCATGGCCTGATGGAAATCCGTTCCGCCGCGCCGTTCGTCGCCTACTGGGAGGGAATCCGGGGACGGACCCGGAAGGTGGTGGCGGTGATTCCACCCGATCGCATCGAGTGGGCCGCCGCGGAGGGGCGTTGGACGTTCGGGGACATCGTGCGGCACCTGGCCGGCATCGAGCGGGACATGTACGCCGAGAATGTCCAGGGGCACCTGACCAGCTATCCGGGCCACGGTCAGGAGCTGGCCGAGGGCAAGGACGCGGTCCTGGCCTACCTGGACCGCAAGCATGCCGAAGCGCTGGAAATATTCCGCGGTTTGACGCCGGAGCAGCTCGAGTCGAAGTGCCAGACCCCGGCGGGGACGCCCATCACCACCTGGAAGTGGCTCCGCGCCATGGTGGAGCACGAGAGCCACCACCGCGGCCAGCTCTACTTCATGCTCGGGCTGCTCGGCGTCCCCACGCCGCCGATCTTCGGCCTGACCGAGGAGGAGGTCAAGGCGCGGTCAGTGAGTCCACCCAGCCCTTGAGCATCCGCCCGGTCTGTTCCGGCGCGGCATGCGGAAACAGGTGCCCGTAGCCGGGCACCGTCATGTGGGTGGCCCAGGGCAGCCTTTCCCGGAGCAGGGCGGTGGCTTCCGGGAGCAGGGTGTCCGACTCGGAGCCCCCCACCACCAGCAGCGGCAGCGATCGGTCCAGCCGGGCGATGTCGTTCCAGCTGTCGGTATAGAAGGACTCGTAGTAGTGCGCCTCCCAGGCGCCCGGCCAGGCGAGGATGAAGTCCCCCGCGTCCGTGGCCCGGAGCATCGACTTGGCGTAGCGGGTCACCGCGTCATCCGACCAATCCGAGAACAACGGCTTGCCCCGCCAGTAGGAGAAGGCCTCCGACAGGGTGCTGAACCGGGCGCGCCGCTTATGGGCGCCCTGAACCAGTGGCTGGAACGACATCTCCCCGCGCCGGCGCTGCTCCCTGAGCTCGTCCATCATGGCGGGGGGAAGGATGGTCGGATCGAGCAGCGCCAGCCCGCGAAATCTCGAGCGGTCTTTCACGGCGGCCAGCAGCGCCGCGATCCCGCCGAAGGAATGCCCCACCGCGATCGCGGGGGACAGACCGTGAAGGGCCATCCCGGCGAGGAGGTCGTCCGCGAGCGTGGTCCAGCTGCCCGGCGTCTCCGGCGGCGGCCCCTCATCCGGCCACAGGGCGCGCGGCGGCAGGCTGACCACCCGGTGGTCGGCCAGCAGCGGCTGGAGCGCGGGCCGGTAGCTGTGGGGCGGGAAGCCGTTGGCCGGCGCCAGGATCACCGGCGGCCCGTGGCCTCCAAGCTCGATCAGGGGATGCGTCATGAACCCCCTAACCTAATAAATTGCGGCCATGCGAACCTCACTCCGGCGCCTTGGCGCCACCCTCGCGCTGCTCTCCCTCGGCGCCCCCGCGGCATGGTCCCAGACCCTGACCCGGAGCGAACAGCAGCTCCGAATCTGGATTGCCGGGCACCGGGAGGAGCAGATCGGCCTCCTGGAGCGCATCGTCAATATCCCGAGCGGGAGCCTCAACGTGGCCGGGGTCCGCGCGGTGGGCGCGGTCTACCGCGCCGAGCTCGACGCCCTCGGCTTCACCACCCGGTGGGCCGACATGCCCGCCGAGATGCATCGGGGCGGCCACCTGGTGGCCCACCGGGACGCGAAGGTCAGGAACGAATCCCCGAGGCGCCTCCTGCTCATCGGCCACTTCGATACCGTGTTCGAGGGAGAGGGCCAGAAGTTCGTCCGCGCCGATTCGATCGCGCGGGGCGCCGGCACCAGCGACATGAAAGGTGGGGACGTCATCCTCCTCTACGCCCTCAAGGCCCTCGCCGCCTCGGGGAGGCTCGACCTCCTCGATGTGACGGTCGTCATCACCGGTGACGAAGAAGCCAGCGGACGCCCCCTCGAGCTGGCCCGCCGGGACCTCATCGACGCCGCGAAGCACACCGATGTGGCGCTCTCGTTCGAAGGCGGGAGCCGGGACCTGGCCAGCATCACCCGCCGGGGCTCCAGCGGCTGGGTGCTCAAGGTGACCGGCCGCCAGGCCCACTCCGCCGGAGTCTTCGGAGGCAACTACGGCGCGATCTACGAGGCGGCCCGGATCCTCAACGACTTCCGGGAACAGTTGGTGGGCGAGAGTGGTCTCACCTTCAATCCCGGCATCATCGCGGGAGGCGCGGACCTGACCGTCGACACCTCGGGCTACGCCTACCAGGTGGCGGGCAAGACCAACATCATCGCGCCGGCGGCCGAGGTGAAGGGCGACCTCCGGTTCCTCACCGAGGCGCAGAAGGAGCACGCCCGGAGCGTGATGCGGGAGATCGTCGCCAAGCACCTTCCCGGCACCTCCGCCGAGATCGTCTTCGAGGACAGCTATCCCGCCATGCCGCTCACCCCGGCCGGCGAGGCGGTCATCGCGCAGCTCGACACGGTGAGCCGGGCGCTGGGCTACCCGGCGGTGCGGGCGATGGACGCGACCCGGCGCGGCGCGGGGGACCTCTCGTTCGTGGCCCCGTACATCCCGGGCATCGACGGGCTGGGCGCCCTGGGCAACGGGGCCCACTCGCCGTCGGAGACGGTGCACCTGCCCTCGCTCCAGATGCAGACCGAGCGCGCGGCGGTGCTGATGTTGCGCCTCGCCGGCGTCCGGAAGTAGCCGGATGCGCTACTCGTCGCGGATCGAGCGCCTGGAGGGTGAAGGCACCGACGCGTGGATCGTGCACGATCGCGCCGTCGCCCGGAAGCACCGCGGGGACGAGATCTATCTCCTGAGCATCGGCGATCCCGACTTCGACACCCCGGCATCGATCCGGCAGGCCGCGGTCGGGGCGCTCGACACCGGACGGACCCACTATTCCCCGAGCGGCGGAGAGCCGGCGCTGCGCCGCGCCATCGCCGAGCGCGCCGCGCTGACGATCGGCACCCCGGTCGAGCCGGGACAGGTGATCATCTACCCGGGCGCCCAGGCGGCGCTGTTCGCCCTGGCGCAGTGTCTCTTCGATCCCGGCGACGAGGTGATCGTTCCCGAGCCGACCTACGTGACCTACGAGGGCATGCTCGGCGCCGCCGGCGCCATCATGCGGACCATCCCGCTCCGGCCCGAGCGCGGGTTTCATCTCGACCCCGACGACATCGCGCGCGCCATCGGCCCCCGCACCCGCGGGATCATGGTGAACTTTCCCCACAATCCCACCGGCGCGGTCCTGACCCGGCAGGAAGCGGAGGCCACCGCCGAGCTCTGCCGGCGGCACGATCTCGCCCTGATCAGCGACGAGGTGTACGCGGCGCTCAACTTCACTGGTGAGTTCGTGAGTCCGGCATCACTGCCCGGAATGGCCGAGCGGACCGCCGTGGTGTCCAGTCTGTCCAAGTCCCACGCGATGACCGGATGGCGCTGCGGCTGGAGCGTGACGCCGCTGGGCCTGGCGGGCCACCTGGAAAAACTGGTGCGCTGCATGCATTTCGGCGTGGCCCAGTTCGTCCAGGACGCGGGGGCGGCCGCGTTCCACCACGCGGACCGGGAAGCGGCCGAGCTTCGGGCCGCCTACCTGGGCCGGGCCCGGGTCGTGGTGGACCGGCTCGGGAGCGTGAGTGGCATCGCGTGCCGGATGCCCGAGGCGGGGATGTACGTCTTTGCCGACGTTCGGGGTACCGGCCTTTCCGGCAAGCGATTCGCCTCGGAGCTGCTCGACGCCACCGGCGTGGCGGTGACGCCCGGCGAGGGATTCGGGCCCAGCGGGGCTGGCCACGTGCGCATCACCCTGGGCACCGGCGAGGGCCGGCTCGGCGAGGCATGCGACCGGATCGCGGGCTTCGTGGAGAGCATGGTTGCCCGAGCTTCCTGATATCACGGTCTACGTCGAGGCGCTGACGAAGCGGGTCGTTGGCGAACCGATCGAGCGGATCCTGCTCAAGAGCCCCTTCCTGCTGCGGTCGGTCGACCCGCCGATCGCCGCGGCGGAGGGCCGGGTGGTCCGGGGCGTCCGCCGGCTGGGCAAGCGGCTCGTACTGGACCTGGGCCAGGACTATTTCCTGGTGATTCACCTGATGATCGCCGGGCGGCTCAAGTGGCTGGCCCGCGGCGCTAAGGCCGGGCCGATCGGCCTCGCGGTCTTCCAGTTCCCCGGCGGGGCCCTGGTGCTCACCGAGGCGGGCACCAAGCGGCGGGCCTCCCTGCACCTGGTCCACGGTGGCGCGGCGCTCGCGGCGCTGGACCGCGGCGGACTCGAAGTGCTGGACATCGATCTGGCGGCCTTCACGGCGCGACTTCGCTCGGAGAGCCATACCCTCAAGCGCGCGCTGACCGATCCCCGGCTGTTCAGCGGCATCGGGAATGCCTACTCCGACGAGGCGCTCCACGCGGCCAGGCTCTCTCCGCTGACCCTCACCGGACGCCTCTCGGATGATGAGATCAGCCGGCTGTACCGCGCCTGCCGCGAGACCCTGGTGAGCTGGACCGATCGGCTGCGCCGCGAGGCGGCCGACGGATTTCCCGGCAAGGTGACCGCGTTTAAGGAGGGAATGGCCGTGCACGGCCGGTTCCGGCTTCCCTGCCCGGTGTGCGGCAGCCCGATCCAGCGAATCCGGTACGCCGAGAACGAAACCAATTATTGTGCACGGTGTCAGACCGGCGGCCGGCTCCTGGCCGACCGGGCGCTTTCCCGGCTCCTCAAGGGCGACTGGCCCCGTTCGCTCGACGAGATCGAGTAGGAGGAACCCATGCAGGGACATATGATCGTGGCTCACTTCATCGACGGCTCGGTGAAGAAGGGCCTGAGCCTCGACGTCGATCCCAAGCGCCCCACCTGCCACCTCAAGACCGAGACCGGCGGCACCATCGAGGTGACGCTCGCCGATGTGAAGGCGCTCTTCTTCGTCCGCTCGGCTTCGGGCGATCCCGCGCGCAACGAGGCTCGCCAGTCGGCTCCCGGGGATTCGAGGCTGGTCGGCGCCAGGCGGGTCCGGGTGATGTTCGCGGACAAGGAGGAGATCCTCGGGCTGATGAACCGGTACCCGCCGATCACCCGCTTCTTCTTCATGCTTCCGATCGATCCCCTCAGCAACAACGTGCGCATCCTGGTCAACCGCGCCGCGGTGAAGGAAATGGGCGAGGTTCACGGATGAGCCGGGCACGGCTCCTCCCGGCGGTGCTCCTCGCCGCCTGTTCCGGCACCCAATCACCCGCCGTACCCCGCCTCCACTTCGTCACCAGCGCCCGGCAATTCGGTCCGGTGAGCTTCCGGGATCCGCTCGGCGTCATTTCCCCCGACGGGGAGCTGCTCGCCTGGTCGGTCCAGCACCATCTCTACGTCCGGCGGGTCGGCGGCGGCCCGGTCAAGGAGTTCAGCACGGAGCCGGGATTGATCCTGCACCTGGCCTGGCTCCCCGACTCGCGGGGCATCGCGGCGGAGCATCGCTACCGCGCGCCGCACTGGTGGCTCTACGATCTCATGTCGGGACAGCATGGCGCGCTGTTCCCCCCCGGCCAGAAGGGTGTCGGGCCCGCGCCCCCGGAGGATTCACTGCGGCAGCTGGCGTGGTCCGCCGACGGGCGCCATACCGCCGGAGTCCGGGACTCCGGATCGGGATCGGAGATCTGGATCATCACGGCGGACAGCGCCGAGGCCATCCGGTCGAGCGCGCGGCTGAGCTATCCGGTCTTCGCTCCCGACGGACACCTGGCCTGCATGGCCCGGGATGGGAGGCGCCAATTCCTCCGTGACCCGTGCACCGCGGAGGCCGGAACCGGCGAACCGATCGAAGCGTACGGACCGGTGTCGTTCTCGCCCCGGGGAGACACGATCTACTATGCCGCACCGAACCCCGCCGGCACCCTCGACCTGTGGGCCCGGCCACAGAGCGGAGGCGTTCCGGTTCGGCTGAGCGCCTTTGCCCGCGACGCCTACGCCCCCAGCACCGCGAAGAACGGCACCCTGCTCTTCAAGACCCAGATCTATCGCACCAACGTCGGCGTAGTGGCCGATACCGGCGGCCCGGTGACGACGATCACCACCTTCCAGTCGGAGACGCCGTCCTGGGACCCGACCGGCAAGTGGATCGGGATCACCTACGGGACCTGGCGCCGGGTGATCGACGACTTCGGCTATCCCGACATTGCCCAGGACAACGGGATCATCAGCGCCAATCCCGACACGCCGCTGACCGCCGTGGAGCGGGTGGTGGACAATTCTCCCAGCGAAGACCAGTCGCTCTGCTGGTCGCCCAACGGGAAGTGGATCGCCTATCACTCCCACAAGGACCAGGGCGACGACATCTACCTGGTGCCCGCGGACCAGTCGAAGCCGGCCCGGCGGGTCACCAGCTTCGGGCGGGGATTCGAAACCGGCTGGCCCCGCTGGTCGCCCGACGGGAAGTGGCTCGCCTTCGACGCCGATTCCCGCGACGCCGGCCACCAGTCGGTGATCTACGTGATGGGAGTGGACCAGGAGACCGGCGCGGTGACCGCTCCCGAGAAGCCGCTCACCTTCGACGGATTCACTGGAGCGGCGGTGCACGCCGAGTGGGCCGGGAGCGGCGACCGGCTGGCGGTGCTGGGGGACGAATCAGCCGATACCCACGTGATCCTGCTGTCCTCGCGCGAGGGAGGGCCCGTCAAGACCCTGCACCGCTGGACCAGCGAGCATCTCTTTTCCGGGCTGGGCGTCTCCCCCGACGGAAAATGGGCGGCATTCATCGCCCCCGCCGCCGACCTGCACTTTCAGCTCTGGCGGATGCCGATGGCGGGCGGAACGCCCCGACAGCTCACCTTCGATCCGACCGACAAGACCCAGCCCGCCTGGTCGCCGGACGGGAAGCAGATCGCGGTGACGATCTGGGAGTATGCGGTGCAATTCTGGATGGTCGAAACAGGGAACTCGCGGAGTGCTCCCTGATCGGTGCAGCTCGGGGGCTCTCCGGGTACTCCGCCAAACTCCGCGTCATCCGCGTCGGCTTGTATTTCCCGCCAAGGGCCTCACTGTTTCAACGAAGCTTCACGGATGGCGCGAAACTCGTTGCCCGCCCGCCACTCGGGAGGCTTCTCGGCCTGCGCCACCCGGTAGCCGATCGTCAGGAACAGCTTCAGGTCTTCCACCCCGCCGCTCATGTTCCAGTCGGGCTTCACCTCGTCGGACGGCTTGTGATAGTCGTTGCTGGTGTACTCCTGCAGCCGCTCCAGTCCCCACCCCGCCGGCTGGCCCACGAAATCAACTCCCACGCCGGGATTGAACGCCGGAACGCCCTGCTTGGCGAAGTTGAAATGGTCGGAGCGATAGTATGACCCCTTTTCCGGCTCGGGATCGGGTCGGAGGGTGCGGCCCTGCTCCGCGGCGGCGGCGGCGGCGTAGTCGTCCAACTCCGAGGCGCCCAGCCCGATGACGGTGAGATCCTTGGTGGGGCCCCACTTGTTGATCTCGTCCATGTTGATGTCGGCGAGGGTCTTGGCCAGCGGGTAGATCGGCGTGACGGAGTAGTACTGCGATCCGAGCAGGCCCTGCTCTTCGGCCGTGACCGACAGGAACAGGATCGATCGCTTGGGCGGCGTCGGCATCGCCTTGAAGGCCCGTGCCAGCATCAAGAGCCCGGCAGTCCCCGAGGCGTTGTCGTAGGCCCCGTTGTAGATCGAATCGCCCTTGATCGGGAGGCCGATTCCGAAGTGGTCCCAGTGCGCGGTATACACCACGTACTGGTCCTTGAGCGCCGGATCGCTTCCCTCGAGGCGGGCCACCACGTTGCGCGAGTCCACCGTGCGGAGCTTGTTCTTGATGGTCACCGACGCGGTGACGCCGAGCGGCACCGGCGTGAATTCCCGGGTCGCGGCGCGAGCCTTCAGGGTATCGAAGTTCTGTCCCGCCATGGTGAACAGCGCCCGGGCCTGGTCGAGCGTGATCCACCCTTCCACCTCGGACCGGCCCATGTTCTTGTCGGGCGTCACCAGGTCGAACTGCTCGGTCGTCTTGCCCTGGACCACCGCGAAGGGGTAGCCGGCCCGCTCGGTCTCGTGCACGATCAGCACCGCCGCCGCCTTGTGCTTCATGCCCTGCTCGTACTTGTAGGTCCAGCGCCCGTAGTAGGTCATGGCCCGGCCGCCGAACTGGGTGGTGTCCGCCAGCGGCGGATCGTTCACCAGCACGACCATCGTCTTGCCGGCGAGGTCGACACCCTTGAAGTCGTCCCACGTGAACTCGGGCGCCTCGATGCCGTAGCCCACGAACACCATCTCCGACCGATCGAGCCGGGCCTGGTCGGCCACGTGCTTGGTCCAGGCCACGAAATCGTCGTGCCACTTCAGGCTGGTGACCCGCGACCCCTTCGCGAGGAACAGGCTCGGATTGTTCACCGGTGTGATGCCCACCAGCGGCACCTTCTGGATGTAGGTCCCGTCGGTGTTGCCGGGGGCCAGCCCCGCGGCCTGGAACTGCCCGGTGAGGTAGGCCACCGCGCGATCCTCTCCCCGACTGCCCGGGCCGCGGCCCAGCATGGAATCGTCCGCGAGCGCCCGAATGGCGTTCATGAATGAGCCGGTATCGATCGCGGCCAGGGCCTCGGCGGGGACGGCGGGCGGGGCGCCGGCGCCGGCGGGAGCGGCGGATTCCTTCGGTGCGCACCCGGCGAGAATCAGGAGTGCGGCCAGGATAGGGCGGGAATTCGGGCGGTGCATGACCATAGCCTCGGAGATTCGTGGGTGTGGGACCACCAAGATACGCACCCCTGGCGCCCGGTGTTACCTTCCGCTCACTACTCCCTCCTTCCTCCTCCCTGGTCTCTATGCCTGAGACGACGACCCGATCCGGCTCGCCCAATTCGGCCGTGCTCGCGAGTTTTCTGGGCTGGACCCTCGACGCCTTCGATTTTTTCCTGGTGGTGATGACCCTCACCGCCATCGGCAAGGAGTTCGGCGCCAGCGACGCGAAGATGGCGTCGACCCTGGCCATCACGCTCGCCTTCCGCCCGGTGGGCGCGTTCATCTTCGGCCTGATGGCCGACCGCTACGGCCGCCGCATCCCCTTGATGCTGACCCTGGTGTTCTTCTCGGTCATGGAGGTGCTCTCCGGCCTCGCGCCCACCTATACCACCTTCCTCATCTGCCGGGCGCTCTTCGGCATCGGCATGGGCGGCGAGTGGGGCGTCGGCGCATCGCTCGCGATGGAGGCGGCGCCCAAGGGCCGGCGGGGCCTGCTCTCCGGCTTCCTCCAGGAGGGATACGCCTGCGGATACCTCCTCGCCGCCGTGGTCTACTTCCTGGTCTTCCCCCGCTTCGGGTGGCGCCCGCTCTTCTTCATCGGGGGGCTGCCCGCGCTCCTCGCCGTCTACGTGCGATCGAAGGTTCCCGAGTCGGCGGTCTGGATCAAGACTCGGCACGCCGACTGGGGCTCGCTGGGCAAGTCCATCGTGTCGCACTGGAAGCTGTTCCTGTATCTCCTCGTCCTGATGACGATGATGAACTTCGTGTCCCACGGCACCCAGGACATGTATCCCACCTTCCTGCAGCGCGACTGGGACTTCACGCCGGGCAAACGGGCCGCCCTCACCGCGTTCTCGATGGTCGGCGCCATCATCGGCGGGCTCTGTGTCGGCCATTTCTCCGACCGCATCGGCCGCCGCCGGGCCATCACCGGCGCCCTGGTCGGGGCGATTCTCGTCATTCCGCTCTGGGCCTTCGCGCCCTCGCTGCCGTTCCTCGTGGTGGGCGCCTTCGCCATGCAGTTCATGGTGCAGGGGGCCTGGGGCGTGATCCCGGCCCACATCACCGAGCTCTCGCCCGACTCGGTCCGGGGGTTTCTGCCGGGATTCGCCTACCAGTGCGGCGTCGCGCTGGCGGGCACGGTCGCCCAGATCGAAGCGATCTTCGCCAAACGCACCGGCTATGCCACCGCCATGGCGCTGACCGCGGTGACGGTCTTCAGCCTCGGCGCGGTCGTGGTGAGCCTGGGCCGGGAACAGAAGGGCCGCGCCTTCGGTGAGGCACCGGGAGAAGACTGATCCGGTGAAGGGCGGGCCCGGCACGACCTATCGCCGCATCTACGCGGTGGTGCGGCGGGTTCCCCGCGGCCGGATCGCGTCCTACGGGCAGGTGGCCCGGCTGGCCGGGCTGCCCGGCCGGGCCCGCCAGGTGGG
>JBGPLG010000091.1:0-16752 GCA_041486305.1 Gemmatimonadota bacterium | reverse complement strand
CGAGATACGAATTGCCGCCCTGGAACATCGGGTCCTGCCGTCCGGCCCGCATGCCGCCGCCGGCATCGTCACCGTAACCGGAATAGAGCCGGTCGAGCACCTCCATGCCCTTCACCACCTGGCCCAGCGGCGAGAATCCCTGGGCATCGAGCGCCGAGTTGTCCCGCAGGTTCACGAACAGCTGGGTGGTGCGCGTGTTAGGACCCGTCATCGCGAACGCGAGGGTGCCCCGCTCGTTCTTCTTTCGCACCGAATCGTCCGCGATGGGGCGATACCGCCACCCATTCCAAACCGGCTGAGCGCCCGGTGGCCCGCCGGTCCCGACGCCGGGGATGCCGAACTGGGCAATGTCCCCCCCCCGGACCCGGAAGAAGCGCGAGTCGTCGAAGTATCCCGACTTCACCAGCTGGTACAGGCGATCCGCCCCGGCCGGCGCCCAGTCGCGGTGGACCTCGACCAGGAATTTCCCCCGGCTGGTTTCGACCTCGACCTGATACTGGGCCGGCCCGGGCGGCGGCGCGTCCGGCGACAGGGCACCGGCGCCGATCAGCGCTTTCGGGATCATCATGTGGACCCCGACCCGCCCGTCGACCAACTGGGTAATTCGCAAATCCCCGGCGATACTCGCAAGCCGGTAGGCCTCCACCGATGGCAGGGCCCGCGCCTCCATCAGGTAGTCGATCATGTTGCGGAGCGCGATGCGGGTCGCGACCGTGAGGCTGGTATCGGTCCCCATCGTGATCACGTGGGTCGGCGTCTCGGCGCGGGGCCAGGTGAGCCGATGCCCCTTTCGAACGATGAACTGGAGGCGACCCCGGAGCGAGGTCTCGATGGCGGTCTGGTCCACTTCGCCGTCGCCCTGCGCGGCGTGGCCGTCTCCCACCTCGAACAGCGCGCCGGCCACGTGGACCGGGATGAACAGCGTGGTGCCCGCCACCAGCTCGCGGTTGTCGAGGTTCCCGGCGTGAATACCCGGCGGGTTGCTGCTCACCCGCCCGGAGTCCAAAGGCGGGGCCACTCCCATGCTGCCGAAGAAGGGCCGGAGCGGCACCTTGATCCCGCCCGCCAGCTCGCCGGTCATGCGCACCGAGTCCAGCGGGATGATCCGGGTGCGGGGATCACCGCAGGCCTCCCGCATGAACCCGCTGCATCCGTTGTAGCCGTAGGGTATGCCCAGCCCGACGGCGAGGATCCGAACCTCGAGCACATCACCCGGCTCGGCGCCTTCGACGTAGATGGGCCCGGTGAGGATGTGTCCGCCGGGACCCTTGTCGGTCACCTGCGAGACCACCGCGCGGAGCGAGGCCTCCACCGCCTCGGGGGCCACGCCGGCCGTCACCAGGCGATCGGGGACATTGGTCAGCAGGGTTTCGACCTCGACGATATCTCCCGAGGCAATCCGGAGCGCCGGCTTGGCCTCGGCCCAGTAGTACCCGTACGCCACCGTGGCCGGCGTGGCGGGAAGGCGGTGCACTGTGGGTGAATTCTGCGCGGCGGCAGGAGCGGCGATCAGCAACAGCAGCGCGGCGACCCGCGCTCTCCTGTAGTCCGGGCCGGAGCTCACGCGCCCCCTGCCCTCAGAGACACTTGAAGACGTGGGGAGAGGCTCCGTGAATCAGGGTGAAGGTGCCGAGCTGGTCGCCGGTGTCGGTGAGTGTCACGGTGATGGTCATCTGGTCCCCGCGAACCGTCCCGACGTAGCGGGCCGGGTGCGACTCGCCGGTCGTGTCGATGCCGATTGGACCGCCATGTCCCGGGAAATGCACTCCGACCGCCGCAAACCGTCCATTCCCATCGGGACGAACCGCGCCGGTGATTCGTCCTGCGGCGCAGTCGTATTCCAGATCGGCGCCGGCCGCGGTCACCACCAGCCCCAGGTGCACTCCTCCCCATTCCCCGCTCACCACTTCGGGAACCTCGGGGCCCACGCAAGCGGCCAGACCCAGGAGCACGGCAAGCGTTCGCGCGTGTCGCATACCCAATGATTCTAACCCAGCGGCCGGGCGAGCGTTAGCTTTGGCTTATGGCACCGTCCTCGCCGTCCCCACGGTCCTCGCCGCCTTCCCCGTCCTCACCCGTCACCTACGTCCGCGGCCTGGGCCTCTTCAGCGGCACCATGGCCGTGATCGGCGGGATCATCGGCTCCGGCATCTTCATCAATCCCGCGGTCGTCGCGGCGCGGGTGGGCACCGCGCCGTTGACGCTGCTGGCGTGGGTGCTGGGCGGTGTCGTGGCGCTGCTGGGCGCCTTCGTGTACGGAGAGCTGGCCGCGCGGGTGCCGCGAGTGGGCGGTGGGTATGCCTACCTGCGAGACGCCTTTGGTCCCCTGCCGGCGTTCTTGTATGCCTGGGCTCTGCTCCTGATCATGGCCACCGGCGCTATCGCCGCCGTGGCGTTCACTTTCGCGAGCTACGCCGGCGCCGTCTTCGGGCTGCCGGCCGTGAGCCTCCCCTACGTAGCCGGCGGCGCCATCATCCTGCTGACCGCGCTCAACTACGTCGGGGTGCGCCCAGCCGCGTGGACCCAGAACGTGTTCACGGTGCTCAAGCTCACCGCGCTGGCGATCCTGATCGTGGCGGGGCTGCTGCTGTCGCCCAGCACGCCCGCCCTGCCCGCCTCGCCCGTCCTGCCCGCCCTGCCCGCCACCTCGGTTTTCGTCGCCCTCGCCACCGCCTTCGTCCCGGTCCTGTTTGCCTACGGCGGCTGGCAGCAGACCAACTTCATCGCGGAGGAGCTGGTCGAGCCGGAACGGAATCTTCCCCGCGCGCTGGTGCTGGGAGTGGCTGGCGTGGTGATCGTCTACATCCTCGCCAACATCGCCTACCTCAAGGTCCTGGGCGTCGCGGGCCTGGCGGTCAGCCTGGCGCCCGCCGCAGACACCATGAGCGCGCTGCTGGGCCCGGGCGGCCGCACCCTGATCAGCATCGGGATCCTGGCATCGACCTTCGGGTTCCTCGACCTGGTGATCATGGTGTCGCCGAGAGTGTACCAGGCGATGGCCGCCGACGGGCTCTTCTTCGACTCGTTCGCGCGGCTGCACCCGCGATTCCGGACCCCGGTCGCCGCCATCGTGTTCCAGGGCGCCTGGGCCTGCCTCCTGCTGGCCACCCGCAGCTACGGGCAACTGCTGGACTACGTCACCTTTGCCGACTGGATCTTCTTCGGACTGACCGCGGCCACGCTGGTGGTCTATCGCCGCCGCGATCCGTCAGGAGGGGCCGGACCCTCGTTCCGGTTGCCCGGCTATCCCTGGACCCTGGCGATTTTCGTCCTCGCGGCGCTCTACGTGGTCGGCGGATCGATGCGGTCCAACCCCGGCAACGCCCTGCGGGGGGCACTGCTGCTGCTGGCCGGGGTTCCGGTGTTCCGGTTCTGGTCGAGGCACCGACGCGCCGGATGATCCGGGCCGGCGGCCCAGGATGGGCTCCCCGAAGACTGCGCGCACGATCGTGGTGAGATCACGGGACTGGAGGGCCAAACGAAACGTGGAAGGAAGCATGCCTCCAAGTTAGAAGCCGGCGTCACGGCGCGGTGTGACTTGCGTCACGGCTGGGTAAGGAGCTCCTCGATGGCCAATCGCGCGGAGAGGAACCGTTCCCGCCACCCGCCCCGGATGATCTGGAAGGGAAACCCCCGCTGGGTCAGTGCCGACCGGAACAGGTGGTGCATTACCGGTCGGTCGTCCGGGCGGTCCCGCTGGGGGTCCGGGGTCCAGGGCACGTCGATGTCGCAGAGCAGGTAGAGATCGGCTCGCCGGAGGTCCGCGGCGGCCCGCACCCACTCCGGGCAGGTGCCGTAGTAGTGCTCCGCGTACACCACGGTGCTGAGCAGGTCGGTGTCCAGCAGGAGAATCTTCTCGGCCCGCTCCAGCGCCAGGTCCTGGGCCGCGATCTGTCCTTCGGCGATGGCTTCCACGTCCCCCGCGTCCAGCGGCGCCCGCTTCCAGTCCGCGAACCCCCGCACGTACTCCGGTACCCAGACCACCCCGTAGTGCCGGGCCAGGTCCGCGGTGAGGGTGGTCTTGCCGGTGGACTCGGAGCCGGTCAGGACGACGCGACGAGCGATGCCTTCCACTGTCTCCACCCCATGATCGCGAGCCCGAGGAAGACCGCGTACTGCACCATCGTCGGATAGGAGTGCTGCAGGAAGAAGAACGGCACCGACACGCAGTTGATCGCGATCCAGAGCGGCCAGCACTCGACGAACTTGCGGGCCATCATGTACTGCCCCACCAGGCTCGCCGCGAAGAAGCCCGCGTCCATCGCCGGCGCGGGATCGGCGGTGTGGTGGCTGAGCAGGAGCCAGATGCCCAGCCACGACACCACCCCGCCCAGAGCAAGAACCATCGCCTGCCGCGGCGGCACCCGGGTGACCTTGAGCTCGGTCTTCGCCTGGCCGCCGAACAGCCACTCGTACCAACCGTACAGGCTGATGACGCCGAAGAAGGCCTGCAGCGCCATCAGGGCGTAGAGTTTGTGCTCGAAGAAATACACCCCGTACATCGAGACGTTCACCAGCGAGGTGGGCCAGCTCCAGATGTTCTGCCGCGTGCTCAGGAATACCGACACGATCCCGAACGCCGCCGCCACGATTTCGAACCTGCTCACCGCACCACCGAGCCCAAGGTGTCGTGGTGGCCGTTGATGAACCGCCTCAGATAGGGCCCGATCGACTCTCGCGACACGAATCCCGCGGCCCGGGCCGCCGCCTCTTCCTGCTCCGGGGTGCGCCCCGACAGCTCGGCGTAGTGCTGCAGGTCGCGGTAGAAGCCCACGGTGAAGAGGTCCCACGACGCCCCGACGCTCCGGGTGAAGACGAAGTTGCCCGGCTTGCCGATGGCCTTGAGAAAGGTGTTTTCCATCTCCCGCTCGATCCGGAGCGAGTCCCGATCGCCGGCCAGCGCCAGAAAGATTTCCAGGTGGAAGTATCCGGCGTGCTCTGCGGCCTCGCGGAACTCCCCGGCGGGAGGTCCCGACGTGAACAGCTCCTCCTGCCATGCCACCAGTCGGTCCCAGAGCGGATCCGGCGCGGTGCGGTTGGTGGCGAAGTACCGGGAGAGGCTCCCCACCGGCTGGAGCAGCACCAGGTCCCACTGGTCGCCCTGGGAGTGCCGCAGAATCACCGCGCGCGACTCCTTCGGCGCCGAGTCCCGCCGGGCCTTCACCAGGGAAACCAGCTCCATCAGGCGGCCCGGCGCCGCCCGCACGAACAGGGCGCGATACGCCTCGCCCGGCGGCTGGACCAGGCAGAAGCAGAGCAGCAGGGAGATCACGGAAGGTTCCTCAGGAATCGTCGTACGGTTGGGAACGCCGGGTCTCCGGCGGGCGGTACTCTGCCAGGGCGCGCAGCAGGGTGGCGGGGTCGCGGTCCGCGACCAGCATGCCGCGCTGGCTTTCCCGGACGTACCGGTCCAGCAGGTCATCGTTGGGGGTATGGAGCAGGCCGGTGTAGTAGTCGGCCCGGTTGAGCAGACCGCAGGGCTTGTCGTGGCCGCCGAGCCGTCCCCAGGTCCACAGCTGGAACAGCTCCTCGAGCGAGGCGAAGGCGCCCGGCAGGGCGAGAAACCCGTCGGCCAGGTCGGCCAAGGTGGCGCGCTGTTCCTGGACGGTCGCGACGACCTCCCGCTCGGTAAGGCCGGCGGGAATCTCGGATTCGAGAGCCACCGCGGCCGTCACCACCGCAATCGCCCCGGCCCCGGCCTTGATCACCGCCTCGGCCAGGGCGCCGGCGGCTCCCCGGGTCTCGCCGCCGTACACCAGGGTGATCCCGTTGTCGGCCAGCAGCCATCCCACCGAGGCGGCGAGCTCCAGGTGCTCGGGGCCCGCGTTGGGGTCGGGATCGCAGAACACGCCCACGCGTCGAAGCGGCATCGGGATGTATTATAAGTCATGCCTACCCGCCGCGAATTCTTCGAGCGCTCCTCCGCCGTCGTCGCCGCAGGTCTGGTGGCGCGGCCCGCCGGCGCCACTCCGGCGCCCGGTCCCGAGCAGGGCCCCGTCGTGCCACCGTCGATCAAGGCGCTGGTCTCGATGCGGAGCCTGGCCAAGCCCATCACGGTCGAGGAGCGCCAAGGGCGACTTGCGAAGGCGCGGGAGCTGATGGCCGCCGAAAAGATCGGCGCGCTCTTTCTGACCGGCGGTACCTCGCTCAAGTACTTCACCAACATCAGCTGGGGCCTGTCGGAACGGCTGCTGGCCCTGGTCCTTCCCCAGAACGGTCGCGCCTTCGTGGTCTGCCCGATGTTCGAGCGGGATCGGGCCCTGGAACAGATCGAGGCGGGCCCGCTCAAGGGAACGGCGGACGTACTCACCTGGGAGGAGCACGAGAGTCCCTACCAGCGGGTGGCGGAGGGGCTCCGCGAGCAACACGTTACCACGGGGAAGGTGGGGGTCGAGGAGACGGTGCGCGCGGTCTTTGCGGCCGGGGTCGGCGCGGCGGTTCCCGCCCTGGAGCTGGTGAGCGGAACCCCGATCACAGCGGGCTGCCGGATGGTGAAGGATGCCCATGAGGTGGCGCTGATGCGGCTGGCCGCACACGTCACCCTCAGGGCGTACGAAGCCGCCTGGAAGGCGCTGCACGACGGGATGACCCAGGACCAGTTCGCGGATCTGGTGGCCCTGGCGCACAACCGGCTCGGCTTCGAGGGCGGGGCCGGGGTGCAGGTCGGCAAGTACTCGGCGCTGCCGCACGGATCGGCCACCCCCCAGACCATTCGCATGGGGTCGATCCTGCTGATCGACGGGGGCTGCACCGTGGAGGGCTACGCCAGCGACATCAGCCGGACCTTTGTGTTAGGCAAGGCCACCAGCCGGATGAAGCAGGTCTTCGAGATCGAACAGCGGGCCCAGAAGGCGGCGCTGGCGGCCGCCCGGCCAGGCGTGGAGTGCCAGGCGGTGGACGCCGCGGCGCGGAGGGTGATCGTCGACGGCGGGTTCGGGCCCGACTACAAGTACTTCGGCCACCGGGTGGGACACGGCATGGGGATGGACGGGCACGAGTGGCCCTACCTGGTGCGCGGTAACACGCTGCCCATGAAGGCGGGGATGACCTTCAGCGACGAGCCGGGGATCTACATCCCCGGGGAGTTCGGCATCCGCCTCGAGGACGACATGCACATCACCGAGGACGGGGCCGAGCTGTTCACTCCGACGAGCCCGTCGCTGGAGGACCCGTTCGGGAAGTAGTGCGGGCGGAGGGTTCGCCTTACTTGCCTAGCGTTATTCCCAGCTCAAGCGCCGTGGCCCGCCGGGTGCCCGTGGGGCTGAATGGAGTGAGGGCGGCGGCCCGTGGGCTCAGGTTCTCGAACCGAAGTACCGTCCAGAGGGTCGACCCCCCTGATACGCTCCACTCGACTCGTGCGGCCAGAGCGCCCGGGTGCGCAGCAAGCGCGTAGAGATCGAGCGCAGGAGCAATGAATCGCTGATAGGCCTGGCCGCGGGAGCTGGGGTCGGGAATGCGGCTGTTGGGTCCATAGAACAGCATCGCGCCCGAGAGGATGATCCTGACCGCTCCAAGCTGCCGGCCGGCCAGCAGCTGCACACCGGGCGACGTGGAGCTCAGCCGGGCGCTGACGTCAGGAGACGTGTCGGCGCCGTCCCAGCTCTCATGCCGGAAGCCCAATCCAGCCGCGGCTTCCCAGTCTCCTGAATCGAAGTGCAATTCCACCTGTGCGCTGGCCACACTCCCATGGGCCACGTAGAAGACGCCGGTCGAGTCGAACGCTGCGTCTGCCTTCCCATTGAATCCTTCGCCGCTCAGACTCGACTCGATGCTCCACGTCGTGCTCACGAACCGGCGCCATGACAACCCAGCCGCCCACCCGGTAACCCGCCAGGTATCTTCCAGGGGATTGTTCTGTTCCTGCACCGTCATTTTTTCCGTCAGCCGGCGCACCTCGGCGGACGCCGCAACGACCCCTCCGGCGAGAGCGCCGCTGAGACTGGCGCCCGCGGCGGTGCTCACCTCCTGGATGCGGCGATAGTACGCCGTTATGAAATCGATCGGAAGCGCGTCTCGAAAGCCCTCGAGCTGGTACACCCTGCCCTGCTCGGTGACTTCGGTCAGCCGGATTGTTTCGTTGCGGTTGCGATAGCGGCCGAACACTCCGAGTCCGAAGGAGCCCAGCCGCCTGGAAGCGCCCAGGACCACGCCGGCCGTCGCGCCATGAAGCCGGCGCGTCAAACCCGATTCATTAGTCTGGTGATCACGGTCCTCGAGGCCGAGCGTCAGGCCCAGCCCCCAGGAGCCCAGCTGCCAGCCGCCTGCCCCTTCGAGGCGGACGCGGGTCCGGCGCACCGCCGCCAGCGATGTGTCCAAGGTGACGAACGGGCTCGACGAGTATGGCTCGGTCTCGTCTGAGGCCGTACCCGGATCGAGCTCTTCGCGATCCGCGACGATACGGCCGATGAGAGAAAAGCGGGGTTGGATACTGCGCCAACTCTCGCCCTGAAGCCGTACCAGCCGCGTGCCTCCGGGATCGAGAGGACGGCGGTAGTCCCCCCGCTGGCGGCTCCAGGCCAGCGCGAACTCCGTATGCGACGAGTCGACGTCGCGGGCCAGGGCTGCGGGATTTCCCGCGGTCCAGAATGCACCAATGTGGGTCCGATACCCCGGTATCAGCAGACTCGCCGCCGGCAGGCGCCTTGTGAGATCCAGATCCCAATCGAGCGGGCTCCACGCCGTGAGCCAGCGGGGACGGTCATGCGCCGGGCTCAAGCCGAGTGCTTGCGCTGCACTGATGGTCGGCAACAGCCCGACAGCCAGACCGATGCACAGCACCTCAATGAATCCGCGTCGCTTGACTACTGCCACAAGCCCACCGGCATCTGCACTTCCAATCCGAATCTGACTGGAGCGAAGAACCGCGCAGTGGTGAACGCATCTCCATAATTGCCGACGCGGTCGAAGGCGTTGAACGCATAAAAAGACAGCCGGCCCTCCAGTGGGAGCGACTTGCTGACCTGCAGACTGAACAGCCAGTCGGTGGGGCCCTGTTGCGGAATGGTCGAACCTGAACGCGGAACCCGGAGATCGTGAAACTCTGGATCGGTGCGCCGCTCCCGCGGCACCTGCACCAGGGTCCCGTCTCGCGTCAGATAGCCGGCAAAGGCGAGGGTATCGACTCCGGCTACGGTCTGTCGTCGCTCACGCAGATTGAACTGGATGGTGCCCGTGATCACCAGGCCAGCCTTGGGCTGGTGGTGAATGATGCGGGTTGTGAGCAGCGCTACCTCTCCGGTTCGAATGCCGCCGTCCCAGTAGGGGGTTCTGGGATCATTCTGATTGAGCTGGAAGTCAGAGAACCCGCCGCTGAATTCGATGTCGCGGTTCCGGAGCCTGCTCCTGGCCCAGGAACCGAGAAAGGCGAGGCGGGTCCGGGCAAATTCGGGCAGTGTGGCAACCAGCTCGATCCCGCTGGTCGTGAGGTCCTGGTTGTTGGCCGGCCGGTCGATCAGCACCGGCACGGTATCGGTCGCGAAGGCAGGTTCTTCGAACAGGGGAGGGCGCCCGGTGCCGATGGTCGAATCCACGATACGGAATCGTTCCCGGAGGAAGTAGGTCACCTCGGGTCGAAACCCTATCGCGCCCCTGATCCGATCGTGATACCCGACCACTGACGCCTGTACCCCGTTAGGCAGATTGAGCTCGAGGCCGGCCTCGAGCCGGTCCGCAACCGAATAGCCAAGATCGTGGTTGGTCTTGTCGACGATACGCGTTGTGACTACCGCGAGGCGCTCCGCAGGGTTGTTGGCGTAGTAATTGACGTTGACGAGATCATAGTATTGATGCCCCGGGTAGAGACTGGCCAGTGAGGGCACCTTGGCGAGGCGTCCCGCACCGGCCCGGATCCTGAGGGCAGGAAACGGTGCGAACTCCAGGTTCAGCCGCGGCTGGATCACCCCGTCGCGGGGAGCCGAAAACCACTTCCCCCCTTCGTGTAGCGCCTCGGCACGCAGGCCAATCTGTCCCGCGAAGAACCCGGCGGTTCCTACCTGGGTGGTTAGTCGATCGTCGAGGTAGACCGCCGAAGTGGCCAGGGGAGGGATTGAATCGAATGCGCGGGGGCGGTCGTACCCGTTCACGCCGTTGAACTCCACCTGCGGAGGGAACTCGATATTGAACTGGTAACCCGGTCCGGAATTGGACTCGCGCCGAAGCTCCATGCCGGCGCGCAGGGTTTGCCCCATCCCCAGCCAGCGCGGCTCCGCGATGAGTTCCATGCGACTGTACAGATACCGCGGGTCGCCGTTCACGTCGACCCGGGCGATGTAGCTCCCGCCGACGAACTTGCCTACCTGTCGCCCTTCGGTAAGCCGATTGGTAAAGGGCGCCGCCCCCCGAAGCAGGGGTAGCTGACTGAATGAGCGCTGCCGTCCGGATTCACGGGCGGCGGTCCATTCCAGCCGAGCCTTCCCGCCAAGCGCCAGCCGGGCGCGCTCGGAGATTCGATATCCATTGTCCCGGCTCTGCGAAGCAACCCCGGGAAAGAGAGCGTTCTCGGGGCGGTCATCGAGCAATTGGAAGCCATCGACCCTCGTGTCCAACGTGAGCCTGGCGTCCTCGTAGTGATGGGCGATCTGTGCCGAAACCCGGGTGCCCATGTCCTCGGTCTGGCCGGGTGCGATCCGGGTGCGCGCCAGATTCAGCGTGGCGCTGGCGGTCTGATTCTTCGAAAAGCCGTTTCCACCCACCAGCGAGGCTTCGAGCGTGCGGGGGTCGAGCCTGACCAGCACTTCGGGTGTGAAGTGCCCCGCGCGGGTGTCCACCAGAATGGCGCCCTGGGTCAGGTCGCCAAACCTCGCCGAAGGGATCCCGCGAATCACCTCGACGCGTTCGATGGTGGTGGCCGGGAGCCGCCGGAGGTCCACACCGCCGCCAGCCGAGCTGCTGATCGAAAGCTCGCCCCGCGGACCCAGCGACTGAAGGTTCGCGTTGTTGGAGACGGGAATTCCATCCAGCACGATCTGGGTGCCAAAGGATGCAATCGATTGGGCACTGGGCTGGCCGGCTCCCCCGCCCGCCGCGCCCCCGGCTGAGACTCCCACCGAGCGCAGGCCGATCTGCTGCACGCCGTCGAGTCCGGGAGGCTGCAGCACCACCCCGGGAATGAGTTCCAGCACTCCGTAGAGGCTGGTAGCGGTCTGATTCTTGATGGCCTCCTGATCGATGACGCTCGCGGTTCCCAGCTCTCCGCTCGCACGGCTTGCGGGATCCGCGGTCACCGTCAAATTGGCGAGGTTGAGCGGCTGCCGCGCCATCGCGAAATCCAGCGTCACCGAAGCGTGCCCCGGAAACAAGACCGGTTGGCGGAGCGGGGCGTACCCCAGACGAATGACGCGCACCACTTGCGGTCCCGGAGGAAGCATGGGGAACCGATAGCGGCCGTCGGCACCAGTGGTGACGCGAAGGATCGTCCCTTCCACTGAGACGGTGGCACCTGCGAGTGGACTGCCAGAGGAAAGGTCGGTGACCCGACCAACGACACTCGATACCGAATCGGGGACGGCCTGGCCGGCCAGCGGGTTGCAGAGTGCCAGAAGGATTGTGAGCGCAAACAGCGCGCCGCAGCGGAGTGGGACGGTCATCCGACGGTGCTAGTGCGTCGTGTCATGTCCATCCCCAGCCCGGATCCGGCGTCTCGAGGGTGTGGCCAGGGTTCGGTCGAAGCAACGAAGCACCCAGCCAAAGCCTCCATCCTTTCGCAACCCGGCGGGTGGTTCGCCAATCAGGCGGATGAACACACCGCGCAGCGCTGACGCCGAGCCGAAGTCATGGTCCAGCGCAATCCGTTCCAGCGGTTTTCCTATCTCATGTTCCAGCTCCCATGCCGCGTGGAGCGCTCGGGACCAGATCAGCAGCTCCTTGGCATGCGGCATTCCGGCTCCCGACAGGTGATGGGTCAAGGTCCGGCGCGGGAGGTGGAGTGCCAAGGCCACCTCCGGGACGGTCAGGCGCGCGTTGGCCGGATGCAAGCAAAAAGAAACCAGTGCGCGGACCGGTTCAGGGACACGCCGGTTAAGCGTGGCATTCAGCCACTGATGATATCCCACCGCACCTCGGGGCACCAACCCCGCGATCATGGCGCTCTCGAATGGGTCTGGCGAGTGGAACAGAATCGCGGAGATGCCGGTACGAACCGTGTGGGTGAACTCCGGGCGGCCCACGTCAGCCCGAGAACACCAGAGGATGCTCGGCATGTCTCCATGTTCCTGAAGGATTCTTTCGACCCCGGGGGCCGTCGGCTGCCCTCCACGATCGAGAACATCGACGATCACGGCGAGCACGCCGCCCTCCCGAGCAGCGCTCTCGAGTTCCGATATGAGGTCAACAACCGGATCGGAAAGGGCGGAGGCAGGCGGTTCAGACGGTCACGGGCCTGATCGCTGCGGGTCAGGACAAGGACAACACTCACAGGTAGCTCCTCAGCCACAGCTGACCGGCTGAGCAAGAGCAGCAACTGGGGATCTGCGACGCAACATAGGACTCGGCCGGGAGTTTGTCGACTATAAGATCTAATAGTCGATTGCGAGACGACCCGCGATTTCGTGCGTAGACCTCGACACGCATTGGGCTTAGCGAACCGGAGGCCCCTTCAGTCGTTGTTCATGGATTCGGTCTCTTCCCCGAGCCCCGCGAGTAGTTGCCGCCACGTGCATCATTTCTGGCCTCCGTGAGACTCGAACGGCACGTGGGGAAATGGTATCGTGGCGCTGGTTCGAAAACC
Source organism: Gemmatimonadota bacterium (assembly GCA_041486305.1). Taxonomy (GTDB): domain Bacteria; phylum Gemmatimonadota; class Gemmatimonadetes; order Gemmatimonadales; family GWC2-71-9; genus JABFSM01. The sequence continues at coordinate 4,028 of JBGPLG010000091.1, read as the reverse complement.
CGCCCGAGACCAAGGCTCTTCGATGAGACGAAACTGGATTGTTGTCCTCGCGGTCGCTGGCTGCATAGTGGCCTCCTCTCTCGTGGTGTTCTTGAGCAAACGGGTCGTAGACCTGAACCGCGCCTACTTCGAGTTCAAGACGCTGAGTAGCCAGCCGCACGTCGGATATGTCGTCCCGACGATGCACGTCGGGGCGCTGAACGGGGATTCACTCGTGGTCGGGGAACTGGCCGACACCATGGCCCGACAGATTGTCTACGTCTTCACCACAACCTGCCCCTACTGCAGGGCTACTCTGCCGATCTGGGGGCTGGTCTTCGATTCTCTGGCCCGGCTGCCGTCGAGCAATGTGCAGGTTGTTGCCATGAGTCTCGACTCCACGAACGCGACCTCAGCCTACGCCGCCAAACATCAACTTCGGTATCCGATCGCACTCTTTCCGGATTGGAAATCGCCCCGCTTCTTCCGAGCCCACGCCGTTCCACAGACCCTCGTCTTGAGCCACTTCGGCGTGGTCCTCTACTCTCACGTGGGCCTTCTGGAGAAAGGCCCAGGTCTCGACTCGCTGTTCCAGTCGCTGACGGTCGCCGCACGACCAGCTCGGCAAGTGCGCGGCCAATGATTTCGAGTTTTCTCACCATAGGGAGGTCACATGTCGCGTCGAATTCCGAAGTTCGCAGGATGGGCCGTTGGACTGTTCGTAGTGTTGGCTATGGCGTTTGGGGCGACAGTCGCATTTGCGACGCCGGCCAACGCGAGATCGTGTGCGAACGATGGGTGGAATTTCCTAGGGGAGCAGATCAGTCAGAATGCATGCTTCTACGCGTGCTATGGAGTTCATGGAGAGGATCTGCAAGAGTGGCCTTGGGGCCCGATCAACCACTGCTGCAGGTGCCTGTTCTGAGGTAACCGTCGCCGGGGTCCCTCGGCCCCGGCGATCGCGGGATCATGGCACTCCAGGAGTCCGGGTGGTCCTGACGAAGTCCGCATTCCCGCTGCGGGTCCATTGCAGCAGATTGGTTCCAGGGATGTGCCGCCGGCTGAGCGACTTTTCGTACTCGTCAGAATCGTCCGTACCCCGCGCGCGAGATTCCTTGCGATCAAAGCGACCGTTGACCAACGGAGGACAGTCCAGAGACCCCGCGGGCGGCAAATAGTTGGTCCCGATCGCCAACGCGTCAACGATTGCATCCGCTGGAAATCGCGCCCACTCGCTGTTCCCCTGTGGGCCAAGGGCACGAGGAAGCGAGGGGACACTCACCGATCGAGAGATGAATGGAACATTCACTAACCCATTAAACTGAGATCCGTGGCCGGACTGATAAGAAATTAGTCCGATATCTATCATGTTGGAGACGGCGGGATTATCGGCGTCGGCCAGACCAGAGAACTCGAACCCGGCGTGTGAGAGATCCAATGACCGCGGGTCGAGCGGGCGGTGGTCGATCGCGTCAGTCGCGATGGCCACGGTGCCTCCCGGTGCCAGAGGGTATTCCCGTCCGGTCCCGGGAAACTGTTGAAAGAATCGCGCCCAGATACCCTGGGGGTCATTTCTGAAGGGAGCGGTAACGGCGCATGGCGTGATCGGAGCATCCAGGGACGCCCACCAGCCTTCGCCCAAGATCAATCCGTCGAGGTAGACCGTGGTATCGGCATTGTTGTGCAGCTCGAGAAATCCGCCGAAACTATATCCCGTAAACTGGTTGAACGCCCACTCGCTGATCACCAGGCCTTTCTTCCGGTCCGCCGGCACCTCCAATCGGGTCGACCCGGCCAAGCTCCCCACCGGCACCGTCCACCGCCCCGCAAACCCCAGCGCATCATCGCTCGCGGGAAGGCGCGACTTCTCTGTAGACGAGAGCCAGCGATTCCCTTCCACGATGTAATCTTTGGCAAGCAAGTCGGTGATAAGGAGCGTGCCGGTGGCCGTTGCCGTGAACGTCCGCCCCGCCACACTGGAGTCCACCGGCGTCACAGTCACCACGAACTGGGGAATGCCGCTCTGCCAGCTCAATGCCGCGGCGGTCGCCGCATCCTCAGGGTCCGGGGCAAAGGTGAACGTGAACCCGGCGGGCGGCGGAGGGGGCGGCGGCGGGATGACCTCGGTGGTACCGGAACCACAGGCCGCGGCTAGCAACAGGGTGGTCGGCAACCCAAATCGCAGGAGCCTTGCCGGGAGCATCAGGGTACCCCCGGAGTCCGGCTGGACCGCACAAAATCCGCGTTCCCACTTCGGGTCCACTGCAGCAGGTTGGTACCGGGAATGTGACGCCGGCTGAGCGAATATAGGTACTCAATGACATCATCGATCCCGCGGGCGCGAGATTCCTTGCGGTCGAATTTCGTATTTACCAGCGGCGGGCAGTCCGCCGGACCAGGAGGCGGGGGATAGTTTGTCCCGATCGCCAGTGCATCAATGATCGCATCTGCCGGAAAGCGAGCCCACTCGGTGTTGCCTTGCGGGCCAAGCGCCCGGGTAAGCGACGGGACACTCACGGACCGGGCAATGAACGGGACGTTGACCAAACCGAAGTAGGTCAAACCATGCCCGTCGCTGTGCGGAATCAGCCCAACATCGATCAAGTTGGGTACCGCCGGATTGTCCGCATCAGCGAGTCCGGAGAATTCGAAGCCCACGTGTGAAAGATCGAGGGCTCGGGACCCAAGGGGGCGGTGGTCGATCGCGTCAGTCGCGATGGCCACGGTACCACCTGAGGCGACAGGATAGTCTCGACCGGTTCCGGGAAACTGTTGGAAGAATCGCGCCCAGATGCCCAGTGGGTCGTTGCGGAATGATGCGGATACTTGACAGGGGAAGGACGGAGCTTCCAGCGACGCCCACCACCCCTCCCCTAGAATCAGTCCATCCAGGTAAACGGTGGTATCCGCGTTGTTATGCAGCTCGAGAAAACCACCAAACTCGTACGAGCCTCCGTTGAACGCCCATTCGCTGATCACCAAGCCTTTCTTCCGGTCCGCCGGCACCTCCAATCGGGTCGACCCGGCCAGGCTCGCCACCGGCACCGTCCAGCGCCCCGCAAACCCCAGCGCATCGTCGCTCGCGGAAAGCCGGGATTTCTCGGTGGTCGAGAGCCAGCGATTCCCTTCCACGATGTAATCTTTGGCAAGCAGGTCGGTGACGAGGAGCGTCCCGGTGGCCGTTGCGGTGAACGTCCGCCCCGCTACACTGGAGTCCACCGGCGTCACGGTCACCACAAACTGGGGGATGCCGCTCTGCCAGCTCAATGCCGCGGCGGTCGCCGCATCCTCAGGGTCCGGGGCAAAGGTGAACGCGAACCCGGCGGGCGGCGGAGGGGGCGGTGGCGGCACCACTTCCGTGGTGCTGCTGCAGGCTGCGAGGAGCAACGCAGCGCTAGGCCACCCGCGATGGAGCATGGTTCGCATGGGGACTCGTCAGGATTGCGAGGTGTTAATGCATTCTACTGGGATGTAGCCGCCCCAGCCAGTCTGCCACAGGCCACCCCCAAACCGTCCGGGAGCTCAATCACCCCAAGTGCTTAGGCCTTGTGACACGACTCCGCGAACGCGTGGAGGCAACGCAGTTCTCTCCAGAGCTGAGATCAGCAGGTCCCTACCCCGAACTCCGAATCAATTTCAGGCCGCCAGCCAGACTTCGAAAATGCTGGCGCGTACGCCGGACTGCTCAGCGCGACCCATCCGGCACCATCACTGCAGGCATCCCCTTCTCCCGCACCAGGGCGTTGAACCGCCCCAGCTCGGCACCCAGCAGCGCGTCGACCCTGGTCTTTATCAGGATCCACTCCATTTCCAGATCCGCGAACCTGGTCCGAACCCCACCGGTCACCGGGGCATCGGTGCCATCGATGGACTGCACCAGCGCCTGGAACTGCGCGTTGAGCCCCGGTGGGTAGTTCACCACGTCCTGGGAAGTCTTGCTCTTCACGTTGACCAGCTGTCCCTCCAGCGAATCGATCTTCGCCACCAGGGCCTTCCCCACCCGCGCGATGGTGTCCGCGGCGGGGAGCTGCTTGGTGAGGGTCATCAAT
>JBGPLG010000090.1:0-16752 GCA_041486305.1 Gemmatimonadota bacterium | reverse complement strand
GGATGGCTCGACTGGTGCAGCGGAGGCGCGGGCGTGCCGCGCGACGTGCAAGCCCTTTTCGGTGCGCTTCCCTTCAATGACGTGGAGCGGAGTGTCGCCCTCATCCGCGCCGCCGGAGACGCCCTGGCCTGCGTGGTCGTGGAGCCGGTGGTGGAGGCGGCACCTTTGCCGGAATGGTTGCAAACTCTGCGAGAGGAAACCCGGCGGGTGGGCGCCGTGCTGATTTTCGACGAGGTCAAGACCGCGTTCCGGGTGGCCCTGGGTGGCGCCGCGGCGCGCTGGGGCGGCGAGCCCGACCTCGTGGTGCTTGGTAAAGCACTCGCGAACGGCTATCCCCTTGCCGCCGTCGGCGGCCGAGCGGAGCTGATGGGGCGGGTGAGCGAGACCTGGATCTCCTCCACGATGGCGACCGACTTTGTTTCGCTCGCCGCCGCGCGTGCCACCCTCCGCATCGCGGCGGAGGTGGAGCTGCCGGCACGCCTGGCTGAGATCGGCGGGCGGCTGTTCGCCGGGCTGGCGCGGTTGGCGGGCCGATTCCCCGATCAAATCTCCGGCGTCGGCGGGATACCCGAAATGTGCTACCTGCGGTACGCCGACGACGAGGTGTCGGGACGGGTGGCACGGGGGTGCGCTCGACGAGGGCTCCTGTTCAAACGGACGGCTTATAACTTCGTCTCCCTGGCTCACGACCCCGAGGCCGTGATTCGCGCTCTCGGAATCCTGGAGGAGGCCCTGGAAGAGGTGCGATGACCCTGATCGACGTCCACGCCCACTTCCTCCACCCCGCCGGTCTCCGCGCCGACTGGGCCGAGCGGAACGCCAGCCGGCTCCGCGCCGGGGAGCGGATCGGGATCACCAGGCACGTCGCCTCGATCCTGGGGAGCTGGGGGCGCACGTCACCCACCTACTTTCCGTCACCGGAGGACGTGACCGCGGGCAACGCAGCGCTCCTGGCGCTCCAGCGCGAGCATCCGGAGCGGATCCGGGGGTACGCCTGCGTCAATCCGAATTACACCGAGCACGCGGTGACCGAGATTGCCCGGTGCCTCGCGGCCGGCATGGTCGGAATCAAGCTGGCCGCAAGCCGGCGGGCCGATGACCCGCTGCTCGACCCGATCTGCGAGGCGGCTCGGCGGCATCGGGTGCCGATCCTGCACCACGTCTGGCAGCACCGGCGGCGGGACTGGCCCGGACAGGAAGCGTCGGACGCGGCCGAGCTGGGGACGCTGGCCCGCCGGCATCCGGAAGTGACATTCATCCTCGCGCACATCGGCGGGGGTGGTGACTGGCTCCATTCGCTCCATGCGGTTGGGCCGCTCCCCAACGTCTACGTGGATCTGTCCGGGAGCGGAGTGGACGGAGGAATGCTGGAAGCGTGCCTCGATGCGGTCGGCGCGGAGCGATTGCTCTGGGGGGCGGACATCACTCTGGATACCGGGTGGGCCAAGCTGCGTTATCTGGAGCACCTGGTTTCCGCCGATCACTACGATGCCGTCCGGTGGCGCAACGCGGCGAAGATTTTTCCGCCCGGCTCTCTGACCACCGATAGCTGACGGCGGATCGGCTCCCCTATGCGCATTGACGTGAACGCGTTCCTCGGCCGCTACCCCTTCCGAAAAGTGACGGGCGGCTCGGCCCAGGCGCTCGAGGAGGCGATGGATCGGAACCAGATCGATCAGGCCTGGATCTCCAATCTTTCGGCCGTCTTCTGGAAGGACCCAACCGAGGGAAACGCCGTCGTGTACCTCGCCGCGACCCAGCATTCCCGATTGCGTCCGGTGCCGGCGGTGCACCCCGGGCTGGGCAACTGGCGGACCGTGGTGAGCGAAGCGGTTCAGCGCGGGGCGCCCTGCGTGCGTTCAGATCCGTCATTCTACGGCCTGGATCCCGCCGGAGCCGAGATGGGTTCCCTCGCGGCCGCGTGCGGCGCGGCGGGAATTCCGCTGCTGCTCGCGGTCCGGCTGGAGGATGGGCGGCAGCGACATCCCAACGACGGCGCGCAGGAGCTGTCTCCCGCCGCGATCCGGGCGCTGGTGCGGTCGAACCCCCGGGCGCGCCTGCTGGTTACCCACGCCGACCGGGAATTCATCGAGCAGGTCCACTTCGGCTCGACGCCGGCGGAGGCAGCGCGAATCCTATGGGATATCTGCTGGATCTGGGGGCCGCCCGAGGATCACCTGGCGTTGCTGCTCCGAACCGTCGGCCCCAATCGGTTCACCTTCGGGACCGGAATGCCGCTGCGCATTCCGGAAAACAGCGTGGCCAAGCTGGATCTGCTGGACTTGTCGCCAAATCAGCGCGCAATGATAGAATCCGGCAATCTCGAGCAATGGGCCCGATGATGCCGGAACCCTACTCCGAATCGGATACCCGGCGGCAGCTCATTGACCAACGGCTGCGTCTGGCAGGGTGGGCCCTGGACGACCCGACCCAGGTCATCCAGGAGCTGGATATCTATCTCGAAGACGGCAAGCCGGGCGTGGTCCGGGAACCTCGCACACCCTACACCGGGCACCAGTTCGCGGACTATGGTCTGGTGCTTCGCGGCAAACCCCTCGCGGTCATCGAGGCCAAGAGAACCAGCCGGGACGCCCGGCTCGGCCAGGAGCAGGGGCTCCAGTACGCTGAGAAGTTGAAGCTCCTCCACGGTGGCCGCATCCCGTTTGTCATGTACTCCAACGGGCACGACACCTATTTCTGGGACTCCGAACACTACCCTCCCTCGCCGGTCACCGGTTTCCCGACTCGCGAGGATCTGGAGTGGATGTCGGAGCGCCAGGGATCACAGGGGCCTCTCTCGGTCGAGCTGATCGATACCGCCATTGCCGGGCGGGACTACCAGATCGAGGGGATTCGGGCCCTCCTCGAGGCAATCGAGGCAAAGCGCCGGAAGCTGCTCATGGTGATGGCCACCGGAACCGGCAAGACCCGCACTGCCGTGGCGCTGGTCGATGTCCTGATGCGGGCGCGCTGGGTCAAGCGCGTGCTCTTTCTGGTGGACCGGATAGCCTTGCAGGAGCAGGCGCTCCTGGCCTTCAAGAACCATCTCCCGGCGGCGCCGCGCTGGCCCGAGCAGGGGGAGCAGGAGTTCGACCGGAATCGCCGGATCTACGTCACCACCTATCCGACGATGCTCAATCTGATTCATGCCGGCACGACTCCGGCAACCTGGATCTCACCCTTCTTCTTCGATCTGGTCGTCGCGGATGAGAGTCATCGCAGCATTTACAACATCTACCAGCAGGTCATCCGCTATTTCAGCGGGCTGACCCTTGGCCTGACCGCCACCCCGCGGGACCATCTGGACCACGACACCTTCTCGCTCTTCGAGTGCCCCACCCACGACCCCACCTTTGCCTACGGCTTTGAAGAAGCCATCGGTCATGAGCCGCCCTACCTCTGCGATTTCGAGGTGCTGAAGGTTCGCTCGAAGTTCCAGGTGGAAGGCATTCGCGGCCCGCAGTTGGGCGCGCCGGAGCGAGAGCAGCTCGAGCTCGAAGGTCTCGACCCGGACAGGCTGGACTTCGAAGGCACCGACTTGGAGCAGAAGGTCACTAACAGCGGCAGCAATGCGGTCATTGTTCGGGAGTTCATGGAAGAGGCCATCAAGGACCCCTCCGGCACCCTCCCGGGCAAGTCCATCATTTTCGCCGTTTCGGTCAAGCATGCCCGCCGGCTACAGGATCTCTTCGACCAGCTCTACCCGGAGCATCGCGGCCGGCTGGCACGGGTCCTGGTTGCCGACGACTCCCGGGTTCACGGCAAGCGCGGCCTGCTGGACCAGTTCCGCACCCAGGACATGCCCCGGGTTGCTATCTCGGTGGACATGCTGGATACCGGTGTGGATGTACGGGAGATCGTGAACCTGGTCTTTGCCAAGCCGGTGTATTCCTACGTCAAGTTCTGGCAGATGATTGGGCGGGGGACTCGGGTCTTGGAGGAGGATCCGGCGCAGCGAAAGCCCTGGTGCCCGGAAAAGAGCAAGTTTCTGATCATCGATTGCTGGGCCAACTTCGAATACTTCGAGATGAACCCGAAGGGGGTGGAACCGGGACAACTGATTCCCATGCCGGTCCGGCTCTTCCGCGCTCGGCTGGACCAGCTCGACGCGGCGCTCGCGAACTCAGCCGCCGATATCGCCGAGGGCCTGAAGGCTGACCTCCGTGCCGCCCTGGCCGCCCTCCCGGCCAACAACGTCGTGGTACTGGAAAACCAGGCCCATCTGGCCGTTGCCCGCGACGACGGCTTCTGGCGCCGCTTGGGCGGCACTGATCTCGGTTTCCTGCGAGGGACCGTCGCCCCGCTGCTTCGCGCCCAGTCGGACGCCGAGTTCAAGGCTCTCCGCTTTGAGACCGACGTCGTGGAGTTCGGAACGGCACTTCTCTCCGGCAATCGGGCCGCCGCGGAAGCCCTCCAGGATTCGATCGTCGAGCAGGTGGCCGAGCTTCCGATGGGCGTCAACCTGGTGGCGCGGGAACGGGAGCTGATCGAGGCGGTGCAGACGCCCGCATGGTGGGCGGCGGTGGACGATGCCAGGCTCCGACAACTCGTGGCGCTGCTCGCGCCTCTAATGCGGTTCCGCCAGGAGCGCCGAGACCCGATGCTCTCGCTCAACCTGGCTGACGTGACCGCGGTACACCAACGAATCACCGCCGGCCCGGATGGACGGGACATGCCTATTGCCGCGTATCGGGAGCGGGTCGAAGCGACGGTGCGGTCGCTGCTGGCTGCCAATCCCGTTCTGCAGCGAATCCAGAGCGGGGCTCCGGTCTCCCAGCAGGATCTTCGCGACTTGGCCGATCTGCTCCGCCGGCAGGACCCGGGAATCGACGAGGAGCGGCTCCGGAAAGTTTACGACGTCCGGACCGCGAGCTTCGTGCAGCTCATCCGCCACGTGCTCGGCGTCGAGCCACTGGAGCGGTGGTCCACCGCGGTCAGCCGGAAATTCGAGGAGTTCATCGCCCACCACACGACCTACTCGGCGCTACAGATCCGGTTCCTCCAGACCCTCCGGACCTTCGTGCTGCAAAGGGGCAAGTTGGAGCGCCGGGATCTGGTCGATGCGCCCTTCACCCGCCTCCACCCCGACGGAGTCCGGGGCGTTTTCCCCGCCAATGAGATCGAAGAGGTCCTGCGGTTCGCCACTGGCTTGGTGGCCTGAGGAATGGGGTAATGTATCGTAAATGGGGTAGTATTGACATTTCACTACCCTATTTATAGGTTGGTACTACCCCATTCAGGGAACCTCCGTCTGAAGTCCTTCGCGCCGTCCTACCTCAACCACCTCAGCCTCAACACTGCGGACGGTTCCGCCCTCCAGGCGCTGGGGGAGCACCGGGGCCGGCAGGAGCTCTTTCGCCGCCAGACACCGGAATTACTCAGCGCGCTTCGGGAGGCGGCCATCATCGAGTCGAGCGAGTCCTCCAACCGCATCGAAGGGGTAGTGGCGCCGCACGAGCGGATCGAGGCGCTGGTGCTCCACAACAGCGCGCCCAGGGATCGCTCCGAGCAGGAGATTGCCGGCTACCGGGACGCGCTGAATCTGATTCACGAATCGGCCCGGGACATGGCGTTCTCGGTGAACGTGATCCTCCAGCTGCACACCATCCTGTACCGCTATCACGCGGGGCAGGGCGGACGCTGGAAGATGGCGCAGAACGAAATCGTAGAGCGGGATAGCAAAGGTATCGTCACGAGGATCCGTTTCACGCCTCCCGGTCCGGTGGAGACACCGGGCATGATGGAGAAGCTCACCGACGGATACCAGCGGGCGGTGGCGGAGTCGCGGGAACCATTGGTTGTCCTGCCGCTGGCGGTACTGGATTTCCTGTGCATTCACCCATTCACCGATGGCAACGGCCGGATGGCTCGGCTGCTGATGCTTCAACTGCTCTACCAGTTCGACTATCAGGTCGGCCGCTATGTGAGTCTCGAGCGCATCGTAGAGGAGTCGAAGGAGACCTACTACGAAGCCCTGGAGGCGAGCTCGCGGGGTTGGCACGGCGGTACCCACGATGCGCTGCCGTGGCTGCGCTATTCCTGGGGAATGTTGCAGCGGGCCTACCATGAATTCGAAGATCGGGTGGGGACACTGCGGACCGGCCGCGGCGCCAAGACTGACCTGGTCGAGGAAGCCGTTGCCCGGCGCATCAGCCCGTTTGCGATCTCCGACATCGAGGCGAATTGCCCGGGGGTGACTCGAGACTGGATCCGTATCGTGCTGCGGCGGCTTAGGGATGAGGGGAAGATCGTGGGCTCAGGCAAGGGCCGGGGCGCCAAGTGGCGCAGAGTGGACCAGTAAGAGGAGAACCAATGCTGACGCCGGTGTTGCAATCGAGGGTGGACGCGCTGTGGGACAAGTTCTGGTCGGGCGGGATTGCCAATCCCCTGACCGCCATCGAGCAGATCAGCTACCTGCTGTTCATGCGGCGGCTGGACGCGCTGGACGAGAAGCGCCGGGGCGATGCGGCTTTCCTGAGGCAGGACTTTCGGTCCCTCTTCGAAGGCACCTACCCACCGAGGGGCGGTGGGGAGCGTCCTCGGCAGGAGCTCCGCTGGAGCAGCTTCCGGCACCTGCCCGCGGAGGAAATGCTGGAGCACGTCCGGGATTCCGTCTTCCCGTTCATCAAGAGCCTCGAGAGCGGCGGGGAGATCTTTTCCCGCTACATGCAGGACGCGGTGTTCATGATCCCGAAGCCGTCGCTCCTGGTGGAGGCGGTGGGCATCATCGATGAGATCTACGCCGAGCTGGAGCGGGAACGGCAGCAGGGGGGACAGAACTTCCAGGACGTGCAGGGAGACTTGTACGAGTATCTGCTCTCCGAAATTGCCTCGGCTGGCAAGAACGGGCAGTTCCGCACGCCGAGGCATCTGATCCAGATGATCGTCTCGCTGGTGGATCCCAGGCTGGGCGAGGAGGTCTGCGATCCGGCCTGCGGTACCGGCGGATTCCTCCTCGGCGCCTACCAGCACATCCTGACGCAGCATACCAGTCCCGAACATCGCTTCGTTGGAGAGGACGGGATCGAACGGGGCCTGGTGGGAGACAAGCTCACCGACCCGAGGCAGTGGGCGGCACTCAAGGAGAAGACCTTCCACGGCTACGACTTCGACACCACGATGGTGCGCATTGGTCTGATGAACCTCCTGCTGCACGGGATCGACCAACCCAGCCTCGGCTACATGGACACCCTCTCCAAGCGGTTTACTGAGCGAGAACGCTACGACGTGGTGTTGGCCAATCCGCCATTCAAGGGCAGCATCGACAAGGGCGACATCAACGAGGACCTCCGGCTCAAGACCACAAAGACCGAGCTCCTGTTCGTGAACCGGATCATGAATCTGCTCCGGATCGGGGGGCGAGCAGGAGTCATTGTGCCGGACGGCGTGCTCTTCGGGTCGAGCAATGCGCACAAGGATCTGCGCAAGATACTGATCGAAGAGTGCGAGCTTCAGGGTATCGTGAAATTGCCGGCGGGGGTGTTCAAGCCGTATGCGGGCGTGAGCACGGCGGTGCTGATCTTCGTCAAGGGTGGGAAGACGGAGCAGGTCTGGTACTACGACATGGAGGCCGACGGGTTCTCGCTGGACGACAAGCGGGAGAGGGTGCCGGAGAATGACATTCCGGACGTGATCGCGCGGTGGAAAGCGCGGGATCCGGGAAAGGACAGCGATCGGACGGCGAAGGCGTTCCTTGTGCCAGTCGGGGAGATTCGAGAGAACAACTATGACTTGTCAATAAGCAGATACAGGGAACTGACTTACGAGGCGACTGCCCACGAACCGCCGACGGAGATTCTTGCCCACCTTCGCGCCATCGAGGTTGAAGTGGCAGAAGGGTTGGATGAGCTGCAGAGGCTACTACGATGATCAGCCCGCCTCGAGCCCGGCTTGGGGATCTTTGTCAAATCCGGATTGGGCGAACGCCCTCCCGATCTGAACCTCGCTACTGGGGTCGGGGGTTTCCGTGGCTGTCAATCGCGGATATGAAGCAGGGCAAGGACTTGGCTGAAACCAAGGAAACGATTACGGGTGCAGCCGTCCAGGAACAGAACTGTCCCCTTGTCCCCTCCGGTACCCTGGTGATCAGCTTCAAACTAAGTGTAGGTAAAGTCGGCTTTACTCGGAAGAACATGTATACTAATGAAGCAATCGCCGCGCTTCCCATTCGCGACAACGGGCGGATTGCCGCCGAATACCTCTACTACGCGCTGCGAGCGCTTGACTTTAGAGGTCTTGGCGAGCGGGCCGTCAAGGGAGTGACGCTCAATACCGAGTCGCTTGGCAACCTGTTGGTTCCGGTCCCTCCCCTTGTTCAGCAGCTTCATATCGCCACAGTCCTCGACAAAGCTGACGCCATTCGGCGGCGGTGGCGGGAGAGTCTGCGACTGCTCGATGGATTCTTGCGTTCGGCATTCTTGGAAATGTTTGGGGACCCCGTGGGGAACGGTAGTGGGTGGGAGCTCGATCGATTCGACTCCGTGATACGCTCCATCGAGCCCGGTACGAGCGTGAGGGGGGAAGAGCGCATTCCTGGACCCACCGAATGGGCGGTGCTGAAGATCAGTGCAGTTACGTCAGGAGAGTATCGGCCGAACGAGTGTAAAGTGGTCGCGATGGCCCCGAGAGGGCCAGTCGTCCCGGCTCGGGGAGACTTGCTGTTCAGTAGGGCCAATACTCGAGAGTTGGTGGCCGCGACCTGTATCGTACACCGCGAGGCACCGCGCGTCTTCCTCCCTGACAAGCTTTGGAAGATCACGCCGCGCGGGGAGGTCGTGACAAGTGAATACCTGAGGTACCTGTTAGCTGATCCTGATTTTCATACGACGCTGACACGGCATGCAACAGGCACTAGCGGCTCGATGCTCAACGTTTCCCAAGACAAGCTCCTGCGCCTCAGCATTCCTATCCCCCCCTTGGAGCTTCAGAAGCGATTCACAAATCTCGTCTGGAGGACGTACGAAGTTCGGGCGAAGGTTAGCGAAGCGATAAGCGAGGCCGAGAACCTCTTCGACTCGCTGGCGCAGCTGGCGTTTGCGGGAAAACTCTGACCATATGCCGCCTTTCCTCCATACTCGCATGCCTCTCGCGCCCTCGGACCTCGTGGTTCGCAAGCGAGAGCAAAATCACCGTGCCTAGCCCCGAACTGGGCGCCGTAGGCAGGCTCAGGCACCTGCTAAGGAGGGAGCTCCAACAAGGGCTGGCCGCATGGGCGAAGCTGACTGGTCTCACTCTCGATCGACCAGATGATCACAGCGCCCTCCAACGGCTGCTCCTACAAACGGGAATAGAAGGACTACCCGCAGTCGCACCGCCAGGTCGCGTCATCCTCGACTGGTCAGAGGTTGATACAATGACCGCCGAGGGGTTTGCTCTCTACTCGGTGTTAGTGCGGCGGCTATTGGATGCTGCACTCGAGGTAACGGTGTGTGGGCCGGCTTGCTCCGACCTTCGCACAGCGTTGACCGACCTCGGCTTGTGCGCTTGGCCACGTAGAATCACTTGGATTGAGTGCGACCTTGTCCGAGCACATCGGGTCCGAGCCCTTGTACCGGGGGCCATCTTTGGTGGCCTGCTCGGTCGGGGGAACATTGTGGGGTTCCTTGATGGTTTAGGACAGGAGCTCGGGCATCTAGGAATGCGCAAGGAGCAAGCGGAGGTCCTCGAGGCTGTCGCTGTTGAACTCACTCAGAACTCACTGGCGCACGCCAGGGGCGTGTGGGCAACTGTGGTCGCGTTGATCGAGTATCGTCGACGCCCACCCCGAATCCAGATAGGGTTGGCAGACGCCGGCCCCGGCGTGCCGAATCATCTTCTCCAGCAATTTGAACACCAGAGGCTCACGCCGTTCACGGACTTCACAGTACTCGAAACCGTTGTGACGCAGGCCCTGACGGGCCGGTCCGACGCTCGCGGTGGGGGCTTTAGCAGACTCGCGAAGAGAATCGTGAAGGACTTTGGAGGGGTGGTTCTGGTCCGCTCAGGCGCCGGCCTTGTCCAGATCGGGGGACGGATCGACGGTCGTCCAACAGGGGTCCGGCTGGGGAATGGGTACGGCACCCAGGTGAGGGTCACCGTTCCGGTGACCGAATGAGAGTTTGGTTGTCCAAACGACATGAATTATTGCATCGAGGCACTTACGGAGGCATCCGGACTAGGCACGGGGCTTGATTCCACGATATAAGCGAGGTAAATTACTTCAATGACTTCGCCGTTTTCCCGCGAAGTAACCGTCAGCATTGCGGGGCTGGCTTTGGGGACCAACGTGATGTTCGAAGCCAATGAGGCCGAAGCCGCCGAAAGAGCAGTCCTTGACACCGTTGAGGCCCTCGAACCCGGCGGCCTACTGGTGCTGGACTTTGACGGCATCAGGGTGTCGTCCGAGGCCGCACGGCAGCTGCTCCGACGCGTGTTGCAGAGGATACGGGGCGGCGAGTTGAGTGATCGCTACCTGGTGGTTTCGAAGTTGGGGGGGAGTAGCCGATACAACGTCGAAGTAATGCTCCAGGGAGAACAACTCGTTTGTGTCGAGCGAACATCCTCGCCTGCGGGGGCGCGACTCTTGGGACAAGTCGAAACCGCACTCGAACAGACGTTCATGGCCCTTCTCGCTCGCCCGATGGCCACGGCCAACGACCTACAAGGCGACCTGGGGCTGAACAGCACTCAGGCAACCACGAACCGACTGGCAGCACTCACGAAATCCGGGCTCGCCCGGCGAGTGACGGAGCGGCCGCTCAAGGGGGGCGGCCGCGAATTCATCTACGCAGCAGTGCACTGACAGTAAGGGAGGATCACGTGCCCAACGTCCGGCATCACTTCGATGCCCTACTAAAGAAGATGAATCCACCCGAGGAACGCGTGAAGCTGGCCTCGGCGCGAGTCGGCAATGTGCGTGAGTGGCTAGGGGATTGCGAGTTCGAGACTTCCGAACCGCACACTCGTCTCTGCGGCTCCTACGACCGAAAGACGGCCATCGAGCTCATCCCTGACGTGGACGTGCTCGTGTTTGTGCCGGACGAGCACGAGAAACGCACCCCGAACGCGATCCTGCGGGAACTGCACGGCGTGCTGAAGGATTACCCGAATGGGGGGGCTGTAGACTTACGCGGCCAGCGTCGGTCGGTGCGGCTAGAGCTCCCGGAAGACGGTCTGTGCCTCGACATCGTCCCGGCAATTCTCAAGGACGGGTTCGATGGGCCGCTGCTCGTGCCCGATCGCCCACAGGGTGCGTGGATCCCGTCCGACCCACTCGGCTACGCCAAGCGCCTGACTGAGGTAAACCAGAACCAGGGTGGGAAACTGGTGCCACTCATCAAGCTGCTGAAGGGGTGGCGCGACGAGCATTTAGTGTACCGCCGACCCAAGAGCTACGTGCTGGAGGTCATCCTCCTGTACGCTGTGGAGGAGGGACTCCTGGTGCTTCGTGACCGCTCACGCGCCGAGAACGTACGCGACGTATTCACCCACATCGCCGAGAAGTACGCCGACCTGATGGACAACGGCTCCGCGTCGCCCCGGATTCGCGACCCCCAGGTCACCGATACCTACATCACACGTGGCTGGTCCCGCGAGCACTTTGAGACATTCATGCGCCGGCTTCGTGAAGCGAGGAGAGCCGCCGACCGAGCGATCGCTACCGACAACGAGGCGACAGCGATCGAGGAATGGAAGAGAGTCTTCGGGACTCGCTGGCCCACCGACGACGAAGTGAGAGAGGCCGCTCGTGAGGAGGCACGACGCCATCAACCGGGGGTAGCCAAGATCAGCCCTTCGGGCCTCGTCATCGGTGGCTCGGCCGTGATCGCCACAAGGCACACGACCTTCCACGGTGGATGAGTGCCGCGGAGGGTGCCTCGGGAACGTGAGCAACCCGTCCGCCAAATCGGGCGTGTCAGGGCCGCATTTCCACAGTTTCGATGGAAGATGACACGTACCGGTGGTGTGGACTGGTCAGGTGCGCTCCAACCGACGCCGGACTCACCGCACTACAGCCTTCGGGTGATTCACGAACCGAATCGTGTACCACGAGTCCGGATTGCGACACCGAAAATCAGGCAGGATGCCCCGCATCGGTATGACGAGGACCGATCGTTGTGCCTGTTTTGGCCGAGGGAGTGGCGTTGGACCCCTAGGGAATCATTGGCCGACACGATCATCCCGTGGGCAGCGTTTTGGCTCTATTACTACGAGTTGTGGTGCACAACCTACGAATGGCTCGGCCCTAGTTCCCCGCACGGCAATGCCCTGAAGGAGGTCGAGTGACGGTACAAACACAAGAACCAGTCCTCCACCGCCTCTTCCTGGGACACCAGGAGCAGCTTCGCGCTGCCTTAAGCGCCGATCGAGAAGCCATTGACCACTCCGGGTTGAAAGGGGATGCATCTGAGGAGCACTGGCGCACCATGCTCGCGACTCACCTGCCTCGCCGCTACCGAGTTACGACAGGGATTGTCGTCGACTGTGACGGAGGCCAAAGCCAGCAGATCGATGTCATCATCCACGACGCTCACTTCTGTCCGAGGTTCCTCGACCACGGTGGTACGAACTTCGTGCCGTCCGAGAGTGTGTATGCCGTTCTCGAAGCGAAGCAGGTAATCAATGCAGCGCAGCTTACTGCGGCGGCTGAGAAGGCAGAATCGGTACGCCGCCTTCGGCGGACGAGCGCTGCGATCGTAGATCGCGGTCAAGACAGATCTGCTCGGGATTTGTCACCGATCCTAGCAGGCATCGTGGCCCTTGCCAGCGACTGGGCGGAGGGTCTCGGCGAGGCCTTCCGGGATCAGTTGGGCTCACATTCCGGTGACCACGCGCTTGACATCGGGTGCGCGTTGCACGCAGGTGCGTTCGAGGTCCCGGAAGGTCAACGACCTAGCGAGGTAGAGGTTTCTCCCCCTGAAACAGCTCTAGTGACGCTCTTCCTCGCCCTCGTGCGGCGGCTGCAGCGGATCGGTACCGTGGCGGCGATTGATTGGTCAATGTATGAGCGCTCGTTCCGGGGATAGGGTTTAGCCGGAGGTCTACATGGATCTCATAGAGAACGCGTTCGAGTTGTACCTTTCGCGGATCGCGCCTCCCAGCACCGAGATGAAGGCGGCGCAGCGCAGCCACAACGCGTTGCGCGATTTCTTGCTTGCCGATGACTACTTCGGCCCGATGATCGTGGCCACGTTTCTGAACGGGTCGTACGCCAGGAATACTGTCATCAGGCCGATCAAGGACGTGGACATCATCGTCGTCACGGCCGAGGACTGGTTGAAGGATTCGCCGGCGGTGGCAATGGAGTGCCTGCGCCGGAAGCTCGCCCAACGCTACGACCAGCGGCGCACGCTCCGGCAACGACGGGCTGTTCGGGTGACGCTATATGATATGCAGCTTGACGTGCTGATTGCGGCAGCTGCGAACGGCGGCCAAGGTCCGCTGCGGATCCCGGACCGCCACTTAGACAAGTGGATCGTTACCCACCCGAAAGCACAACTGGCGTTGACGTCCGAGCTGGGTGGCGCCACGAGGGGCAACTACAGCCGCCTCGTTCGGCTTCTGAAGGCCTGGTCCATCTCGCGGGTGGCCGCCCGCGACCGCCCCTCATCCTTTGTGCTCGAGTGTGCAGGTTATCACGCGATGAGAGAAAGGCCGTCCGTTTTCGTGGGGAGCATCAGGGATGCATTCCTCACGCTCCTGGAGGAGTTGCACAGATGGAACTTCGGCCGACCCGCTTGGTTTCCCTGGGGCCGCCCCGAAGTGCCCGATCCCGCACTCCCTGACGTGAACGTGGCGGAACGGTGGGAGATGGGGTCTGTGGATCGGTTTCGCAATCGTCTCGAGGTGGCCCTCCGGCACTGCGCGGACGTCCAGCGCTCTCGGTGGGATGAGACAGAAGTCGAAAAGTGGCAGCGGATCTTTGGCCAACCGTTCCCGGGGCCCGAGTCCACTCGGCGATTACGTGCGGCAACCCATTCCGCCTCTAGGTGAAGGCACGCTCGGCCGCGAGCCGTTCCTCCGTGGCTTGCGGCGGCACAATCCCGAAAGGGGGCGCAACCCACACATAGCGCAGGCGCTTCACCGCAGCCAACGGTCCAGCCGCTCCCGGACGAACTCATCATCCGCCAGGTGCGGGTAGGCGCGGCAGACGCGGTCGATTTCCCCGCGCTGACCGGGTGAGAGCTCCTCGTTCGGATCGAGGCACCACCGACCCCGGAGCAACCCCTGGCGCCGCAGCACCTCGTGGATGCCGGGGATGCAGCCGCGAAATCCGTTGACGGCATCGAAGACGGCTCCGTTGGCGTCGGTGGTTTCCGCCGCAAGGGTAAAGAGCCGGGCGGGAACCGCACTGCCGCGGCCCGCGTATCGACGCACCCGCTCCAGCATTCCCACCGCCTTCCGGGTCCAGAACGCCCAGTGTCCGAGCAGCCCGCCGACCATACGGACCCGGCCAGGGTACGTGGTGAGCAGATCGGTCACCAGAGTGTCGTCGTTTCCGGTATAGAGCGCAATCTCCCGTTCCCGCCCCGCATCGGCCACGGCGCGCATCACGTCCCCGGTGTCGTAGCGGTTGAACGGGGCAATCTTGATAGCCACCACGTTCTCGATCTCGACGAAGCGCCGCCAGAACCGGTAGGAGAGCTTGCGGCCGCCCACCCCGGGCTGGAGGTAGAATCCCATGAGGGGGATCACTTCCGAGACTGCCCGCGCATGCGCGATGAGCCTCGCGTCGGATGCCACGGCGAGGGCACCGAGGCCGAGCAGGCCAAGGTCGTATCCGAGATCGGCGGCCGCCCGCGCTTCCCGGAGGGCTTGCCCGGTGGAACCGATGACGCCGGCGATCCGGATCACCCGCCGGCCGCGCCGCCGCTCCCACTCGGCGGCGGTTTCGGCGGCGAGCTCGAGCACCGGCCGGTAGAGCGCCACCTTGGGGTCGCGGATGCCGAACTGTGTGGTATGCACCCCGACCGCGATACCGCCCGCGCCGGCGTCGAGGTAGTACCGCGTCAGGGCCCGCTGGCGCCGTTCGTCGAGCTTGCGGGAGGAGGTAAGTGCGAGGGGATGGGCGGGAATGACCACTCCCTGCCGGAGCACGGCCCGCCAACCAGCGGAAGTCATGTCAGCAATCGCCTCCCACAGATTTCACAGATCGCACCGATTTTGCCTTCCAAGTCTGAATTCTGTGGCATCTGTGTAATCTGTGGTCGCAGTTGTCTCGGCGCCCGGGCTAGAACTTGCCGTCCCTGGCCGTGAAATGCGTCGGCTTCCCGAGCGAGCGTCCCCCCCGCTCCACCCATTCCGCGACCCGGTCGATCATCTCCCCGATTCCCACTTCCGGCTTCCCCAAGAGCGCGTCGCAACGCGCCGCGTTGCTGAGGAGCGCCGTAGGCGCCTCCGTGCCGCTGAACTTGGGCGCCACATTCCACCGCCTGCCAAATTCCTCCGCAAGCCACCGCACCGAATGCGCCGGCCGCCCGGTGAGGTTGAGTACCAGCGGGGGCGCCGCGCAGTGTGAGAATACTCGGAGTGCTACGGCGTTGGCGTCCCGTTGCCAGATCACGTTGACTCGGCCCATCGCGAGGTCGACCGGCTGCCTCGTCCGCACCCGGTCCGCGATGTCACGCAGCACTCCGTATCTCGGTTCGATGGCATAGTTGAGCCGGAGAACGGCAATCTGCGTGCGGTTCCGGCGAGAGAAGAATTCGAGCACCCGCTCCCGGGCCAGGGCCGATTGGGCGTACTCCCCGATGGGGCCGGTCGGATCGGACTCGGCCGGGCCGTCGCCATCGATCGGGAAGAGCGGATACACGTTTCCGGTGGACATGGCCACGATCCGGGCCGCCGGAAATCGCTCGGCGACGATGGCCGGCAGCAACGCATTCACCGCCCAGGTGCCGGCCTCGTCTCCCGTCGTGCCGAATTTCTGGCCCGCCAGGTACACCACGTTGGGGGCCTCCGGAAGCGCGGCCACCGCCTGGTGGTCGAACAAATCGCAAGCGATCGTCTCCACCCCTTCACGCTCGAGCAGTGGAGGAAGGTTGCGGTCGGAGAACCGGGCCACCGCGATGACCCGCCGTTTGACCCCGCCTTCCAGTGACGCCCGTCGCGCCAGCCGCGCGAGGCTCGGGCCCATTTTGCCACCGGCCCCGACCAGCATCACGTCACCCTCGAGCGCCGCCATGGCCTCCACCACCGCCGCGGTGGGCCGGGAGAGCAGCTCTTCGAGCGCGGCTTCGTCGGGCCGGATAGTAGGAATCGCCATGGATCCGCTTACTATAATCGCGGAATGCTGACTTCAGAGGAATTGGCCGCTCGGAGCACCGCCATCCCGGCGGATCCCGACCTCACCCAGCTACTGGGTACTCTGCGGCAGCGGGGAGGCGCGGTTCTGGCCACGCGGCCGTCGATACCCGGGGATAAGGCGCTGCTTTCCCGGGACGGAGGCGTCTGTCCGACCGACGGATCGCCCTTGCTGTTCGATCCCTGGAATCCTGACCGCCACAGCTGTCCCCGCTGCCGGCAGCCCTTCACCGGCCGGCGGCACCACCTCCATTGGGCCCGCGCGCAACACCTCTGGGTTGCCGAGCGCGCCGCCGAGCTGGCCCTGGTGGCCGCTCTCACGAGGGACGCTGCGGCCGCCGCCCGAGCCGCGGAGCTGCTGGCGGCGTACGACGAGCTCTATTTTGCGCTCCCCAACAGTGACAACGTCCTCGGGCCCTCGCACCTCTTCTTCTCGACCTACCTCGAGTCGTTGTGGGTTACGTCCTACTT
>JBGPLG010000089.1:0-16829 GCA_041486305.1 Gemmatimonadota bacterium | reverse complement strand
TCGGGCTTGTTCCGCTCCACGCCCACCACGCACTTGTTCACCCGCATCGCGTGCATCATCACCCGGATCCCGAACAGCACCCGCGCCGGGTACTCGGCCATGGTGCGATGATCGGAGGTGAGGTAGGGCTCGCACTCGGCGCCGTTGATGATCAGGGTGTGTACCGTGACGCCGGGCGGCGGCGCGAGCTTCACGTGGGTCGGGAAGGCGGCGCCGCCCAGTCCGACCACGCCGGCGTCCTGCACCGCTCGGACCACTGCGTCGGTCGACAGTCCCTCCCAGCGCGGGACCCTCCGCGGCCGCGCCACCTGGGGGGCGTACCGGTCCACCGCGATGCGCACCGACATCGCCATCGAGCCGTCGGGATGCGGCCACCATCCGATATCGGTCACGGTCCCCGCCGCGGAGGCGTGCACCGGCACGGAAACCCATCCGTCGGCCAGCCCGACCGGGTCGCCGCGTTCGACATGATCGCCCGTGCGGACGCACAGCTTGGCCGGATTGCCGGCGTGCTGCCGCAACGGGAGCACGATCTCCTCGGGAAACGGCATCCGCCGGATCGGGAGCCCGCTGGTGAGCCCCTTCTCTTCCCGGGGGTGCACGCCGTGCCGGAAGCCGGTACGCGTCATGGGGCGCTCAATTGAACTTCGCCGCTCGTGCGGTCCACTTGGGGAGGTCCTTTTCCCCGGGATGGAGCGGCGTGCCCGGATGGATGATGGACACCGGGCAGCGCTCCGCGGCGAGCACCAGCTGCTGGAAGGTTCCCGCGGCCGGGTCCTTGATAAACGCCTGCTTGTCGGCGTTGTAG
This sequence comes from Gemmatimonadota bacterium, assembly GCA_041486305.1. Taxonomy (GTDB): domain Bacteria; phylum Gemmatimonadota; class Gemmatimonadetes; order Gemmatimonadales; family GWC2-71-9; genus JABFSM01. The sequence continues at coordinate 16,021 of JBGPLG010000089.1, read as the reverse complement.
GCGAACATCTTCTTGTTGATGTTGGTGCACTCGTTGCACGTGGTGCATCGCGCCGAATCAATCCAGGGATCGATCACCATCGCGTCGTCATCCGGGGCGACGGCGGCCGGCGCCGCCGCTGCCGGTACCGCCGGCGAGGGCGCTGCCACCACGGCCGGAACCACGGCAGGCGTGGGCGCGAGTGGCGCGGGCGCCGCCGCCGCTGCCGAGGCCGCTCCGTTGGCCGGATGCGCCACCGCCGGCAGCTCGGCCAGGAATTCCGCGACCGCTGCCGAGCCGCCGGCCCGGGTGAGCAGCGCGGTAGCCAGCCGGCGGGCCATCTGCGCCGGATAGGTGGCGCGGAGGTCGGTCAGCTTGGCCTCGTATTCGGCTCGGAGCGCGGCGGTCCGAGTCTCGAACTCCGCTTCGAGCGATGTGGCCACCAGGTCCCGGACGACCGGCGCGACCTCCAGCCCGGCCAGCTGCCTGAGCTGCGACCAGAACTGCTGCCGCTCTTCGGCGAGCCGCACGATCTCGGCCGATACGACGAGCCGGCGCAGGGTGCGTTCTTTCGAGAGCGCCAGGATATAGGGGGTACGGCCTTCGCGGTCGAGGGAGGCGCAGTCCAGGTACTCGTGGAACGGCAGCATGGCATCGTCCCACCGGGCCGGAGGCACCTCGGTGAAATGCTGCTTGAACCGTGCTTCGGTGGCGGCCCAGTCCGCAATCGTCACCGGCAGCTCGAGGGCCTGGTCGACCCCGACCTCGTCCAGGTACCGCAACGTGTAGGTCGGCCAGGCGTCGTCGACGGAGGGGTTTCCGTCCAGCGAGAGCTGGTCGGCGTAGGTCGGCCCGGCGTCCGGGTCGAACGTGAGGAACGGGAAGGCCCGGCTCTCCAGCGCCAGCCGAGCCGCGTGCTGGGCCCAGTCATCGGCCAGCCCGTGCTCCACCGGGCAGGGGGTGTAGACGTTGATTAGCACCGGACGCCGCTTGTGGAGCCCGCGCAGCACGCCGCCGATCAGGTGGGTCGCGGCCGCCTGCGACGTCTGGTGGACGTAGACCCCGCGATGCGCGATGGCGATGAGGGCGAGCTCCTTGCGCACCTCGGTCTTGCCATGCTGCACCTTGCCGTAGGCGGCCATGTCGGCCACCTGGCCGGTGAAGCCCGAGGTGCAGGCCTGGCCGCCGGTGTTGGAATACACCTGGGTATCGAGGACCACCACGCGGATCGGCTTGCCCGAGGCGAGGAGGCGCGAAAGGTTCTGGAAGCCGATGTCCAGCATGGCCCCGTCGCCTCCCATGGCGACGATCGGCGGGCAGAGGGCGAACTCGTCGTCGGTGAACTGTGCCCAGGTGAGCGACGCGAGCCCGGGTTCGTGCTTCGCCGCGTCGTACTCGCTGTCGCGCAACAGCTCGGCGCGACGGATGGTGCCGAAGTTGTCGGCCATCTTCCGCATGTGGGCCTCGAACAAGCCGATCGCCACCGAAGGCGCATCCTGGAAGAGGTGGTTCACCCACGGGAACGGGTACGGGTTGTAGGGATAGGTCGCGGCCCACACCGAGGAGCAGCCGGTGCTGTTGGCCATTCCGAGCGGCGCGCGCCCGGCTCCGCTCGGCCCCGATTCATGGCGCCACTTGAGGTCCCGGAGCTCGGCCATGGTGCGGTTGAGCAGCGCCAGCCGTTCGCGGCGGGCCGGATCGATCGGCACCGACGCGGCGCCGGCGCCCGTCGCGGCCGCTTCCAGGTCGGCGCCCGAGGCGAGCAGCGCCCGGGCCGCGCCGTCCAGGGCGGCGATCAGCTCATCGAGGTGGGCCACGTGCCGCTTGACCCGAGGCTGCATCGCGGCGAAGATCGCCGAGACGATCAGGTGGACCGCGGTCTTCTCGCCGCAGCCCATGCAGGCCCCGTCGCCCCCGACCATGGAACGATAAGTGGCCTTCTTGAGCAGGAGCGACGACAGCACGCCGATCCCCCCGTCGACATCGGACACGTTGACGTAGCGGTTGTCGGTGTCGGGCAGCCGCTGCCAGACGGCCCAGTTGCGGCGCAGCCGCTCCAGCGCGGCGTCGTCCTGCTTGATGGTCACCAGGGCGCCGTCGGGACAGACCTCGACGCAGAGGTTGCAGCCCTTGCAGGCCTCGGGATTGACGGTGACCGAGAGGAGGCCGCCGGACCCCTTTTCCTTCCGCTCCAGCGCCTCGAAGAACGGCCGGGTCCGCGCCATCGGGAACTCGGCCAGCCGCGATCGCACCAGCCCGAACTCCGCGTCGGTGGCCGCCCGGCGTTCCGCATCCCACGCCATCTTGCCGGCGACGACGCCGTAGCCCTTTTCGAACGCCTCCGGCACCGGGATCGCCGGCTCGCGGGCCAGCAGCCGCTGGACCTCCCGTCCCCACCCCTTGGCGAGAGGTCGCAGCCGTTCGAAGCGGTCGACCCCTGCCGATGCGCCGATCACCGCGTTCAGGACTTCCTCGGGGCTGCTGACCAGCCCGGGAATCGCGGCGTCGGGACACTGGGTCCAGCACTGGGCGCAGCCGGTACACTGCTCGGCCACGAACGACGGGATCTCCATGCGTACGCCGCTCATGTCGCGCACCGCGCCGGTGGCCGCCGGAATGGCGCTGATCGCGGCGAACGGATCGGCGATGCCGTCCTGGCCCATGGCGCAGGCCGAGCACACCTGTTCCCAGAACCGTCCCGGGTTGCCGATGCCGGGTTCGGCGTCGGTCCTATCGAGGGCGGCGGGGATCCGGGGGACGCTGCCGGGAACGACGCTGGCCTCGACCTGGGTGGGGACCACCTCGCGCACCTGGTCGAAGCCGCGGCGGATGACCCGGACATTGTCTTCCACCACCGCGGCGCCGCGGTGGCCGAATTTCTTCTTCAGCTGGTCGCGGATCCCCTCGAACAGCCGTTCCTCGGTGGTCTCCTCCCGCTTGAGCAGCGGTGAGGTGCTGAAGAACGCCCCGAGAAAGGCGGCTCCCTGCATCCGGTAGCGCAGCTCCACGTCGGACGCCTCCTCCCGCGCGATCGCGAAGGCGTCGAGGACGAACACCTGGATGTTCCGCTTCAGGATCGTTTCGCGGGCCCGGTCGGGGAGGGTCAGCCAGAAGGCCGCCGGGTCGAGGTCACTCTGGATCACGAAGACCCCGCCGTCGGCGAGGCCCGCGAGGGGGTCGCTGTGGCGGAACACGTTGGGATCGGGGGAGAGCACCACGTCGACGTGCTTGAGCTCGCAGTTGAGCCGGACCGGGTGGTGCGAGAGCACCGCGTAGAACGTGGTCGGCTGGCCCTTCTTCTCGGAGCCGTACTTGGGGTTCGCCTTGATGTGCATCCCGAACAGCTCGAACGCGGTCATCGCCAGGTTCTTGCCCATCGTGATGGCGCCCCACCCACCCACCGAATGGATCCGGACGGCGGTCGATCCCTCGGGCAGGAGGTTGATGTCCCCCGCGGAGCGCAGCGAGAGCTTTCCCAGGTCGGGGTAGCTCTCGAGCATCTTCTCCTGCCAGATCTGGAGCTTCGGAATCCGGGTATCCATCCGGACGAAATCGATGCCCAGGTAGAACTGCCGGGTGCGCGCTCCTTTGGGAAGCATGTTGTCGACCGCGGCGACGATATCCCCGGGCTGGAGGTCCCGGCTGCCGAGTCCGAAGCATCCGGAGTAGAAATCGGGCACCTGTTCCGGGCGCAGGGCGGCGACGCCGGGATAGGCCATCACGCCGTCCGGTCCCACCCGGCCGTTTTCGACCGCCTGCGACATCGCGGAGCGGATCTCGCGCAGCAGCGGCGGATCCACGGCGAGCGGCTGGTCGGTCCGCTCGAGCACCACGACGCCCTTGGTGCCGGCGAGGGCGTGGCTCACCAGGTCCGCCGGGAAGGGCCGGAACATCGTCAGATTGAGGACCCCGACCGCGAGCCCGCGGCTGTCGCGCAGGTAGTCGGCCACCGCCTCGGCGTTGGACACGACCGACCCCTGGCCCACGATGACGTATTCGGCGTCGTCGAGGCGATATCCGGCCGCCCGGGCGTAGCGCCGGCCGGTGAGCGCGGCGAACTCCTGGAACGCCTGGTCGGCGAGCGCGAGGATGTGGTCGAAGTAGAACGGCCGTTGCGCCGCGACGCCCTGGGCGTAGCTGTCCTGGTTCTGGACCACGCCGAGCATCGCGGGGTAGTCGAGGTCGAACATCTCGGGGATCCGGCGGCGGAACTCCCCGAACACCAGGCGCTGCGCCGGGGTGGGGGAGGGGACCGAGTCGGCGGGGTCGCCGAGGTACGTCTTGATGAGCTCCCGCTCGGGGAGCCGAAGCGATTCGATCACGTGCGAGGTCAGGAACCCGTCCTGGGCGCAGATCCCGGGATTGAGCGACAGCTCGGCGATCCGGTGCGCGATCAGGTTGAGGTCGGCGGCCTCCTGCACGTCCTTGGCGAACAGCTGGAAGAAACCGGTGTCGTCGACGGCGTGATAGTCGTCGTGCCCCGCATGCACGTTCAGGGCCTGCTTGGTGATGGCGCGGGCCGCGACGTTGAGGACATAGGTCAGCCGCTTCCCCACCGCCGCGTACAACGACTCATGCATGTACGCGATGCCCTGGCCGCTCGAGAAGTTGGCCGACCGGAGCCCGGCCATCGACATGCCGGCCGTCACCGCGGCGGCGGCGTGCTCGCCTTCGGGTTCGAAGAAGAGGAGCCGGCGGCCGTTGACGTTGAGCTTGCCCTCGGCCACCGCCGCGGCCCATCCCTCGCCCATCTGGGTGGACGGCGTGATCGGATAGGCGCCGGCGGCCTCGCCCGCGGCGGTTTCCATCGCCACCACGGCCCCGCTGCCGTCGAGCGCTTCGAGGGTGCCGGGAAAGGCCGGCGCCTCGGGCGGCTTGGCGCCCCGGCGGGCCGGAAAAATCGAGATCATGGTCGCTCGCTCCCCGTGAGAGCCGGCACGCGGGCAAACTGCGCGCCGCTCAGCCATACGATCGCGCCGGTCGGACACCGCTCCACCGCGTGGCGGTCGGCCTGCGGATTGAAGTCATAGTCGATCACGGCCACACCCGAGGCGACGCTGATCAGGCCGGGCGCGGCGTCCTGGACGCACTTGCCGCAGGCGGTGCACGCCACCTTGCACTGCTCCAGCACCGCGTCGCCGCCGAGGAGGTTCTTGCACTGCACCAGGAGGTGGTAGTCCACCGGCAGCAGCGTGAAGAGCCCCTTGGGGCACGCCTCGACGCAATCGCCGCAGGCGGTACACTTGACCGGATCGACCACCGGCAGGCCGTTGTCGCTCATCGTGATCGCGGCGAAGTCGCAGACCCGCTCGCAGTCGGCGAGGCCGAGGCAGCCCCAGGCGCAGGCCTTGCCGCCGCCCGCCACGGCCGCCGCGGCGGCACAGGTGGCGAGCCCGCGGTACTCCGCCTGCGGCGCGGCCAGGTCGGATCCGCCGGCGCACTGCAGCCGCGCCACCCGGCGAACCGCGGCGCCCGCGTCGACTCCGAGGAAGCCGGCGATCGCCTTGTGGGCGTCGTCGCTCCCCACGGTGCACTGGCTCGGCGCGACGCGTCCCTCCACCGCCTGCTCGGCGAACGCCCGGCAGCCGGGCAGCCCGCAGGCTCCGCAGTTGGCGTTGGGAAGCATCGAGGCGACGACGTCGATGCGGGGATCCTCCCAGACCCAGAGCCGGCGGTTGGCCATCGCGATGAATACCGCGAAGGCCAGACCCACTCCACCGAGGATGAGGATCGCGAGCAGGGTCATGGAGATCAGGTCTCCGCGAGACCGGACCCACCGAGCAGCCAGGCGGCGATGCGGTCCACCGCATCATCGGCCCCGACGGCCGGCGTGGCCGGCCCGCCGCTCACTGGAATCGCGAACGGGGTGCGGGCGAGGTCGCCCAGCAGGGTCCGGTCCTCGGCCATCTGCCACGGACTCATCCCGCCGATGCCGCGGTGGGGTACCTCGCCCAGGGTGCGCACCGTCAGGCGCTGCCACGGCTCGCGTCCCGCGGCCGGGTCGTGGAAGAAGACCGCGGCGCCTTCGGGCATCAGCGCGGCCACGGCCGGGCCGTCGAACCCGGCGACCCGATCGAGTCCGCTGGCGTCGGTGGTCTGGAGCACCAGGGTGCCCGGCGTGATGCAGCGCGCCAGCGGCGCCGGCGCCGCCGGGCCCCGGACCACCAGCACGATCGTGGTCCGGCCATCGGCGTAGTCGCTCAGCGCCCCGACATGCAGGTCGGCGCCATCGAGCGACACGATCAGGGGCGGGGCGTAGCGCCGTTCCGCCCTGGTCCAGGACAGGAACTCCGCCGGGTGGAGCAGGGGATCGTGCCGGGCCGCCTCGTAGCGACCGCCCCGCACCGCGTCGGCGAGGAGCACCGCGCCGAGCGCCTGCCCGATCTGGGCCAATGCGTCTCCCACCCTGGCGCCCAGCCGGCCGCCGGCCGGGAGGTGGACCAGGAACGCCGAGTCGCCGCGATCGGCCATGGCGCGCAGTGTGGCGAGCGCTCGGGTGAGCGCCGCGATCGCGGTGAGGCCGGCCGGCGGGACGGCCGGAAAGACCGCGGCGAACCGGGCTGGGTCGATCCGCCCGGCGGCGAATGCCCCGAGCTCCACGCCGGCGCGCCGGGCCCGCTCGTCGCTGCCGGCTGCCTGCTCGGCGAGGAACGCCACGGCCTGCGCGATGGCACCCTGGATGATGGCGCGGAAGTCGGCGATGGGCCGGGCCATCGCCGTGAGAACCGGGACCAGGCGCGCGTCAGACGGCATAGCGATCCAGCTCCGCGTCGATCAGGGTGAGCCGCTCCTCCGCCGTGCGCGGCGCGACCCGGCGGAGCTCCTCGTAACGCGGCCGCGAAGGGTCGCGGAACAGCACCCCGAGGTGGATGTGATCGGTGGCATCGGCGATCCGGCGCGCGGCGTCGAGATCCCGGGGGTCGTGGGCCACCTGGGTCCGGTAGATCGTGTCGAGGTCGGGCACCACCACGCCGTCGTCATGGACCAGCAGGGCGATCCGCGCCGGGTCCTGAATCGCGGCCTGGTACACCGCCGACGAATACACCGGGCAGCGCTGCAGGATCCGCACGAAGCTCATCCCGCGGTGGTGGTACGCCGCGCGCAGCGTGGCGTAGAGGTGCGCCGGCGCCCATTCGGCGGTCTGGGCCACGAACGAGGCGTTGGTCACCCCCAGCGCCACCGACAGCGGATTGAGCGCGGGAAGCCAGCTGCCGCGGGGCTGGGTGTTGGTGGGGAAGCCCTGCGGGGTGGTCGGCGAGGTCTGGCTCTTGGTCAGGCCGTAGATGCCGTTGTCGAGCAGCAGCACCGTGAGGTCGATGTTGTAGCGCAGCGCGTGCACCCAGTGCGCCGCCCCGATCGAGGTGCAGTCGCCGTCTCCCATGACCACGAACACCGTGAGGTCGGGACGGGTGAGCCGGATCCCGGTGGCAACCGGCAGCGCCCGGCCGTGGATGCCGTGGAATCCGTAGGTCGTGAGATAGTGGGGGAAGCGGCTGGAGCAGCCGATGCCCGACACGAAGACGGTCTGCTCCGGCGTGAGCTGCTCGGCCGCGAGCAGCTTCTGGACCGCGGCGAGGATGGAGTGATCGCCGCAGCCGGGACACCAGCGGGCCCGCGCGCCCTCGTAGTCGCTCATCTCGAAATTCGGCTCTTCCTGGTCCGGCTGCAGGACCGGGAGCCCGCATCCGGCGGTCATGCGGCACCTCCCCGCGGAACCCGCGCGCGGATGGCCTCGAGAATGGAGCCCGGGCGCAGCGGTTCACCCGGCACCCGGGTCCAGCAATCGACGTCCATCAGCGTGGTGGCGCGGAGCAGCCAGGTGAGCTGGCCGCGTCGGCGGTTTTCTTCGGTGATGAAGGGATCTCCCGGCTCATCGCTGTAGTTGATCTCCACCGCGCAGACCTTCCGGAACCGCGCGAAGATCGTCCGCAGACCGGGCTCGAGCGGCGCGAGGAAGCGGAGGTGCACCGACGAGACCCGGATGCCCTCGCGGCGAGCCCGGTCCACCGCCTCCTCGATCGCCCCCTTGGTGCTTCCCCAGCCCACCAGGAGGAGGTCCCCCTTGGCGTCGCCGTAGACCGTCGGCGGCACCAGCAGGCTCTGCAGCACGGCGAGCTTGCGGCTCCGCATGGCCGAGCCGCGCTGATGCACGCCCGAGCTGTAGGCGACCTTGCTCCCCTCGTCGTGCGAGAGGCCGGTGACGGTGTACGCCCCGCCGGGCTGCCCCGGGATGATCCGGCGCGACAGCCCGGTCCGGGCATCCCACTGATAGGCCTTCTGGCCCTCGGCCACCGGCGCGAGGTCGAGCGGAGCCGCCTGCCAGCGGGCGTCCGGCTTCGGCCGGGGGAACGGAGTGACCCCGGTGGCGAGATTCGCGTCCGAGAGCACCATCACCACGGTGCGGAACGCCTCGGCGATGCGCCGCGCGGTCACCATGATATGGAAGCATTCCTCGATTGTGGCCGGCGCCACGACGACGTGCGGCGCATCGCCCGGGCTCGCGAAGAGCGCGGCCAGCAGGTCCGACTGCTCCACCTTGGTCGGCAGCCCGGTGCTCGGGCCGCCGCGCTGCACATCGATCACGACCAGGGGAATCTCGGTCATCACGGCGAGCCCGAGGAACTCGGTCTTGAGCGCGAGGCCGGGACCGGAAGTCACGGTGAAGGCCACCTTGCCCGCGTAAGAGGCGCCGATGGCCACGCCCACCGCGGCGATCTCGTCCTCCGCCTGGTGCACGGTGCCGCCGAAGCGGTCGAAGACCTCGCTCAGATAGTGCGACACCGAGGTCGCCGGGGTGATCGGGTACATCGCGCAGAGCTCCATGCCCGCCGCGATCGCCCCGAGGCCGAGCGCCTCGTTGCCGTTCATCACGACCAGCTCACGGGTAATCGGCGCCGGGGCCACGTCGATGCGGAAGTCGAGGTGCTCCTCGGCCCAGGCGTGGCCCAGGGCGAGGAGGGACAGGTTCTGCGCGAACACCGCCTCGCTCTTCTTGCGGAAGGCGTAGGCGATCTGGTCCTCGATCCGCTTCATGTCGCGGCCGTAGATGCAGGCCAGCACCCCCAGCGCGAACATGTTCTTCCCCTTGCGGGGATTGTCCACGATGGAAAGGCACTCCGCCTCCATCGGCACCGGAATGATCCGGTACCCGCCCTGCGACAGCTCGGCCAGCCCCTGCTCCCACGCGGCGCGAGTGTCGGCGTCGTCGTCGGTGGCCCACTTGTCCTCGAGCAGGAGCACCGCGTCGGGCGCCAGCGCACCGAGGCGATGACGCGCCAGCAGGACCTGCTCGTTGAAAGCCAGCGCCAGGTTGGTGGCGTCGCCCCAGTTGGTGATCGGTCCCTCGCCGATGCGGATCCGGTAGCCGCTGGCGCCCTCGGGCACCCGCGGCGGCGGCTGGATCTCCGCCGGGATGATTTCGACCGTCCAGACGCCATTGCCCATCTTGGCGGAGACCGCCCCGAAGATCTGGCCGCACTTCTGGGCGCCTTCACCGGCGTCGGAGACGATCTCGATGGTATGCTCGGTCAGCCGCGTGATGCGCGGCCTCGCGGGGGCAAGGGTGGCGGCTTCGGGGCTGGTCACGGTGCGAGCGTCCTCAGGTGAGACGGCGCGGGGACGGCCGGGGGTGGTTCGTGCGGAGCGGGGGGAGCCGCGGCGGCGCGGAACGTGGAGTCGCGCAGCAGCTGCAGCTCGCCGAGCAGGTCTTCGTACACCAGGACGTCGAGCAGCACGGCGGCGCTGCGGCCGTGCTGGGTCAGGATCACGGCCCGCTTGGTGTCGCGGATTTGTCGCAGGAATGCCGAGGCGTGCGCCCGGAATTCAGTGACCGGGCGAACATCCTGGGAAGGGCACAATCGGAGCATCCTGCGGTTCTTCACGGCGTACGCTCGCATGTACACGTGAGCCGACGATGCCCGATGATGTCACCCCCATAGTAAGGAGACCGTGAAGGCCCGATGAATCAGGGCAGAAGGTCGGCCAGGTTCGCGGCCGTTAATCTGCCGGATGCAACCAGCTGCTCCCCGGCGTCCGTTGCGCGCCCCCCGAGTGCCGGCGCGGCGACCGGCTCGAAGCGGGCCTGGAAGAACCGCAACAGCTCGGGCTCATAGGTGAAACGCAGTCCCTGCACCAGCTTGCGCTGGGCGAACACCTCGGCCACGCTCTCCGCCACCACGTCCATGTGGGCCTGGGTATACACCCGGCGCGGGATGGTCAGGCGGACCAGCTCGAGCGCCGGGTAGCGATTCGCTCCGGTCGCGGGATCGCGTCCGGCGGACACGGCGCCTCGCTCCATCGCCCGCACTCCCGATTCGAGGTACAGCGCGGCGGCCAGCGCCTGGGCGGGAAACTGGTCGCGCGGCAGATGGGGCAGGATCGCGGCCGCGTCGAGGAAGACGGCGTGTCCGCCCAGCGGCCTCACCACCGGCACTCCACCGTCGATCAGCCGCTGGCCGAGATAGTGCACCTGCCCGATCCGGCTGCGGATGTGGTCCTCCTCGATCGACTCCCGGATCCCGATCGCCATCGCCTCCATATCCCGGCCGGCGAGCCCGCCGTAGGTGTGCAGTCCCTCGTAGACCACCACCAGGCCGCGCGCCTTCGCGGCCAGCGCCTCGTCGCGGAGGCCCAGCCAGCCCCCGATGTTCACCAGCGAGTCCTTCTTCCCCGACATGGTGGCGCCGTCGGCGCAGTCGCACATGAGCCGGAGGATCGCCGCCACCGTGAAGCGCCGCATGCCGGGTTCGCGCTGCTGGATGAACCAGGCGTTTTCGACGGCCCGGGTCGCGTCCAGGATGACCAGGATACCGCGGGCCCGGCAGTACTCGGCCACCCGGCGGAGATTGGCGAGCTGCACTGGCTGGCCGCCGGCCAGGTTCACCGTGGCCGCGACCGAGATATAGGGCACCCGGTCGGCGCCCACGTCGCGCACCAGGGCATCGAGCTTGTCGAGATCTACGTCGCCCTTGAACGGATGCTCCGACGCCGGGTCGTGCGCCTCGTCGATGATGACGTCGTGGAACACCGCGCCGGCCAGCTCCTGATGCACCCGCGTCGTGGTGAAGTACATGTTGCCGGGGACGTGATCGCCGGGGGTGATGAGGATCTTGGAGAGCAGGTGCTCGGCGCCGCGACCCTGGTGGGTCGGAATGAGCTCCGGGAATCCGTAGCACTCCCGCACCGCCTCCTCCAGCGCGTAATAGTTCCGCGAGCCGGCGTAGGCCTCGTCGCCCATCATCATGCCGGCCCACTGCCGATCCGACATGGCGTTGGTGCCGGAGTCGGTGAGGAGGTCGATGTAGACCTCCGAGGAGCGAAGCAGGAAGGTGTTGTAGCCGGCCGCGCGGATGTACTGCTCCCGGTCGGCGGCGGTGGTCATCCGGATCGGCTCGATGACCTTGATCTTCCAGGGCTCGGCCCAGCTGCGATGGCTCGTCACGGTGATAGCCTCGAGGCGACAGAGACCCGCGGTTGGCGGGGCAGGGGTTCGAACTTGGCGGTGAAATGGCGGAGCGACGGCGGCTGTTCCACGATCCGGACTCCCCTGATGTCCGGCACGATGGTGTTCAGGTGGAGCAGCACCTCGGCCACGTAGTCCATGTGGCTCTGGGTGTACACCCGGCGCGGGAAGGCCAGGCGCACCAGCTCGAGGTCGGCGGCCCGCTCGGTGCCGTCGGGCTGGCGCCCGAACATCACCGAGCCGATCTCACAGGCCCGGATGCCGCCTTCGACATAGAGCGCCACCGACAGGGCCCACCCCGGGTACTGGTGCGACGGGATGTGGGGGAGCCAGCTCCTGGCGTCGAGGTACAGCGCATGGCCGCCGGCCGGGCGGACGATGGGGATGCCGGCCGCGATCATCTTCTCGGCCAGGTATTCCACCGACCGGATCCGGTAGTGCAGGTAGGCGGGGTCGAGCGCCTCGTACAGCCCCACCGCGATCGCCTCCAGGTCGTACCCGGCCAGCCCGCCGTAGGTGGGGAACCCCTCGGTCAGGATGAGGGAGTTGCGGCAGGTGGCGGCGAGCCGGTCGTCGTTCATCGCGAGAAAGCCGCCGATGTTCGCGAGCCCGTCCTTCTTGGCGCTCATGGTGCACCCGTCGGCCAGCCGGAACATCTCCTGCGCGATCTCCAGCGGCGATTTGTCGGCGTATCCCGGCTCGCGGGTCTTGATGAACCACGCGTTCTCGGCGAAGCGGCAGGCGTCGATGAACAGGGGAACGCCGTGCGCGCGGCAGAGGGCCGAGGTGCGACGGATGTTGTCCATGCTCACCGGCTGGCCGCCCTCCGAATTGTTGGTGACCGTGGTCATCACCAGCGGCACGTTGCCGGAGTTGGACCGCAGGACCGCCTCCAGCCCGGCGAGGTCCATGTTTCCCTTGAAGGGATGGATGGTCTGCGGCTGGTGCCCTTCGGCGATCGGCAGGTTGAGCGCCACCGCGCCGCAATGCTCGACGTTCGCCCGGGTGGTGTCGAAGTGGGTGTTGTTGGGGACGATCGAGCCCGGCACCAGCATGGCGCGCGAGAGGATGTGCTCCGCCGCGCGTCCCTGGTGGGTGGGGATCACGTGGCGAAACCCGGTGATGTCGGTGACCGATTTGACGAAGGCGTGGAATGAGCGCCCGCCGGCGTAGGATTCATCCCCCTTCATCATGCCGGCCCACTGATACACCGACATCGCCCCGGTGCCCGAGTCGGTCAGCAGGTCGATCAGGACGTCCTCGGCGTCGAGCTGGAACACGTTGTAGTGCGCGGCACGGATGGCCGCCGCCCGTTGGGCATCGGTGGTCTGGCGGATCGGCTCGACCGTCTTGATCCGGAATGGCTCGATGATGGTCTTGAACTTCACGGGCGGTCCGGCTTCGAGAGGGAGGGCATTTCACGCTTCTCCGATTCCTGTCGCACGCTAGCCCCTCGATCGGGTGCGGCGCATGAAGTTCGGATGAAGCGTTCCTTACCCTCCCGGCTCCGGGCTCCTTCCCACGCCCGATCGGGTACGGCGCAGGAGTTCGGATGAAGCGTCCCCTACCCCCCGCTCCGGTCCCCTAGCCTCGGCTCGGGCGCCGGACGTCGAGGCGCCCGACCGCGACCAGGATGCCGAACAGGATGGCCTCCGGCCTGGGCGGACACCCGGGGATGTACACATCGACCGGGAGAACCCGGTCGACGCCGCCGGCGCTGGCGTATCCCTCGCCCACAATGCCCCCGGAGGCGGCGCACGCACCCACGGCGATCACGATGCGGGGGTCGGGGATGGCGGCGACCGTGCGGCGGACGGCGGTCTCCAGGTTCCGGGTGACCGGGCCGGTGATCACGACTCCGTCGGCGTGGCGCGGGGAAGCGACGAAGTCGATCCCCAGGCGGCGCACGTCGTACACCGGATTCAGCAAGGCGCTGAGCTCCCAATCGCAGGCATTGCAGGAGCCCGCGTCGAGATGCCGCAGCTGGAGCGATCGGCCGAGTACCCGGCGGATCTCGGCCGAGGCACGCGCCGCTTCGGCGGCCGGGTCGGATGCCGGGGTCGCGGCCGGGACGGCAGGGTCGTCGGCCACGACCTCGATCCGCAGGTCATCCCGACGGCGTGCCGCGAGCTCGAAGTCCCGGCCCATGGTGACCGCGCCGGCCCAGCGGTCCTCGGCGCAGCGGCCGCAGAAGACGCAGCGCGCCAGATCGAGCCCGACGTGGCGCCGCCCGGGGTCGAAGCGCTCCGAGAGCGCGCCGGTAGGGCAGACCGAGGGAGGGGGCAGGTCGCTGCCGGAGCGCAGCACCGGCGCGCCCCGGAAGCGGTCCGGAGGGAGGCTCGGCTCCGAGGGGTAGCGGGTCGTGACCACCCCGGTGCGAAGCGCGTTTAGGAGGATGCGCAGCATGTCAGCGGTCGGTGCACGAGTAGCAGAGCTCGAAGCTCTTGTTGACGAGCGGAAAATCCGGGACGATGGCCGTCTGCCCGGCCAGCGCTACGGCGGGCCAGTTGTGGTAGCTCGGGGAACGGAGGTGATATCGCTCCACGCGCCCAAAGGCATCGATGCGAAGCCAGTGCACCGCCTCGCCGCGGGGCGACTCGATGGCCGCGATCCCGATTCGTCCGGCCGGCAGCGGCTCCGGGAGCGCGACTCGCAGCGGCCCCGGCTGGAGCCGCCGGGCCAGCTCGCCGACCAGCCGGATCGATTCCCGGGCCTCCAGGGCGCGAAGGTTCATGCGGGCCATGACGTCGCCGTCGGCGGCGGTGGGGACCTGCAGGTCGGGCGGGTCGGGATCCGCGAACGCGCTCTGGGGATGGTCGCGGCGCGCGTCGCGGTTCACGCCGCTGGCCCGGGCCGCCACGCCGGCGACCGCGAGGTCCAGCGCGGCCTGGCGCTGGAGGACGCCGGTGTCGTCGAGCCGGTCGACGACCGACGGGTTGGCTTCGATGCTCTCCATCAGGCCGTCGAGCCCCGCGCGGGTCTCCTGGAGGGTCACCGCGAGGACGCCGAGAAGGTCGTCCGGGAAATCGAGTCGCACGCCGCCCGGGCTGACCAGGCCCCGGAGGAAGCGATTGCCGGCCAGCCGCTCGTTCAGCTGCTGGAGGCGTTCCTTCAGGCGCATCCCGGTCGCCGCGCCGTAGTGGAAGGAGGCCCCGGCGCAGATGTTCCCGACGTCGCCGACGTGGTTATAGAGCCGTTCCAGTTCGAGCGCGATGCTCCGGATAACCCGGGCCCGCGCCGGGGCCGCGACGTCGGCGATCTGCTCCAGCGCCTCGCAATAGCCGAGGCCGTGCGCGACCGAGCAGACGCCGCAGATCCGTTCGGCGACGTAGAACGCGTCGCCCGGAAGCAGACCCTCCATCCGCTTCTCCAGCCCGCGATGGGTATAGAAGAGGCGGGCCTCGAGATTCAGCACGGTCTCGCCCACCGACGTGAAGCGAAAGTGCCCGGGCTCGATGATGCCGGCGTGAATCGGACCGACCGGGATCTCGAAGACGCCCTCCCCTTCGGCGACCAGGTGCGGAAACTCCTCGGCGGGCTCGACCGGAAGGTGCCGCGACCCGTCGAAGGCCTTGCGAAGCGGGAACTCGCCCCGCGGCCACCCGTCGTGAACCACGAGCGGCCGGGGATCGGGGTGCCCGACCGGACGGATGCCGAAGAGGTCCTGCATCTCCCGCTCGTGCCAGTTCGCGGCCGGGATCAGGGTGGTCAGCGAAGGCACCTCGGGGGACGCCGGGTCCACCGGAACCAGCAGGGTGACGAACCGGTCGGGGCAACCGGCCACGGCCGGCTCGAAGATGTAGCGCACCTTGAGATCGCCGCCGGCCGCCGCGGTCTCATCCGTCGCCACCACCGTGGCCAGCGCCATCGCGCGGGGTCCGACGAGGACCGCGGCCGCCGCCGGCAGGTCTCCGGCGCGATCGAGGCGCACCGTGAGGTCCGATGGACGCGGGCCCGCAGTGGCCGCGACGGTGCCGCCGGCGCTGGCCCGGAGGGCGAGGAGCAGGGCGGGATCAGTCACCGACGATCTCCGCGGCGCGCCGGAAGAGCCCGTGAAGGCCCGCGGGTATGGTGAGCCCGAGCAGGAGCATGATCGCCGCGAGCAGCGCCATCCCGAGCAGCGGGGACCAGGCCTCCGGCTCCCGGCCGGCCGTCTCGGGCGGCCGGCCGAAGACCATCGCGCTGATGTGGTGGAGGAGGCCCGCGAAGATGATGGTGACCATCGCGAGGAAGATGGCGACCGCCAGCCAGTGGCCGGGACCGATACCGGCGCGCAGCACCATCAATTCGCTCACGAAGATCGAGAAGGGCGGCACGCCGGCGAGCGACAGCGCCGCGAGCATGAGGAGCGTCGCGCCGATCGGCGCCACGGCGAGGAGGCCCCGGATGGCCCGCATGTCGCGGGTGCCGTAGCGGGCGATGGCCGTCCCCGACGCGAAGAACGCCAGGGCCTTGGTAACCCCGTGATTCACCACATGCAGGAGCGCACCATAGGTGCCGACCCGGCCGCCGAAGCCGAGACCGAGCGCCACGATCCCGACGTGCTCGACGCTGTGATAGCCGAGCAGGCGCTTGAGATCG
>JBGPLG010000088.1:0-17031 GCA_041486305.1 Gemmatimonadota bacterium | reverse complement strand
ATCCGGGCCACACCGCCCATCATCTCCGCCATTCCCAGCCATTCCTCCGTCAACATCACGCTCCTCGACCCGTCCCGGAATTCGGTCAGGGCCGCCTCGATGGTCTTCTCCTTAATGTTCCGGGGCACCCTTTCGGAGCTCAGAATGTCCGAGATGATGTCGTGCATCATGTGCAGGTTGTCGAAGATGACGGCGGCCCGCGGGTGCCGGGCGGTGAAGCGGGGGGCCACTGCGGCGGTCATCGGCATCAGCTCGGGAAAGCCGCCCGCCGGCGCGTCGAGCATCGCCCAGAAGCGCGCCAGCGTCTGTCCGATACCCGCGGTGCGGGCCGCCGGCGAGTCGGCGCCGATCAGGGGCTCGTAGAGTCCCACCGGCAACCAGTGGTAGGCCCAGATCAACCCGTTGAATGCGGGATGCTCTCTGCGGAAGCCCTGGCTGTAGTAGGCGTCGTCCATCAGTGCCATCGCCTTCGGCGTGCTCGCGAACGCCAGGGCGTGATCGCTCAGGTAGTAGTCGGTCAGTCGCTCCACCAATGCCGGTTTCCGCTCCGGGGGAATCCGGTCGTCGGCATAGACATCGTAGATCTGGCGGTGCAGCAGGTGGGCCCAGTCGAACATCTGCCTGGCTCGGGGCGCCAGCCGGGCGTACGACGGCATCACCGCTTCCTCGGCCACCGAGAATGCCGGCGGGCGGCGGAGCAGGTCTTTCGTCAGGAACTCGAAGTCCTGCTCGAGCAGCGGCCCCGCGGTCGCCGGCCGAGTCCAGAGACGCTCGTACAGCACCGCGTGACCGTGGTCGAACGCATTGAAGAGCCGAGCGGCTTCGGGGTACTGCCGCAGGAAGCTCCAATTGAAGCCGCCGGGCAGGTAGGTGCGCTCGTCCCCGCGCTGGGCCACCAGAGGCCCGCCGCACGCGAGGAGGACCAGAATCAGGAACAGCCGTCTCATCGCGCCCTCACCGGCATGAGAAAGGCGACACCGAATGAGTGCGACAGTCCGATGGTGAGAGAAGTTTCGGTTCGCTTCCCGCTCGCGAACTCCCAGCCGAGTCCCGGGTCCGCGACCAGCGTCGGGGTCACCTGCCGCCGGATGGCTCCTCCCACCGAGTATCGGAGCGGCGCGCCACGCAGCACCCACCCGACCGTCGCTTCACCCACCAGCAGTGTGCTGGACCGGATCAGGGTCCGGTCCACCGCCATCCCGACCCACCACCGCTGCGGATGATCGGCTCCTCCCGCCGTTTCCGGCAGGTCGAGCGCGACCGACGCATTGAGATGGATCCGCGCCGCGCCGAAGGAGCGGGTGGCGAGCCCGGTGACCCCGCGCCCCATCCCGTGCCCCCCTGCGGCTCCGGCTGGGAGCGAAGCGTCCACGCGCACCGCGAGCCCGGGGAGCCTGACACGCTCGGTCGAGAGGTTGAGCAGGATAGAGAAGTCAATTCCGGCCAGTCCGCCCGGCGTATCGCTCCGGCCCGAGGACGCGACGAACGGCGTCCGCAGGGCCACGTGGGCCTCCCGGGCCAGTCCGTAGAGCAGCTCCGGCTCGAACAGGTGCCTCGGCGCCGCCGGGCGCTCCCAGGTAGCGATATCCCGCGCTCAGCTCGAGGCCGTAGCGCTCAAGCGGGTAGGCGTCCTCCACCGCGGTGGGGCGCCCGTGATCGAGGTTGCGATAGTCGATTTGGGCCGCGGCGGGAGCGGCGACGATCGTCGCCCCCAGCAACATGGTCAGGAGCTTCACGTGTCCCTCGTTCCGTGCGAAGTGAAGAGCCGAAACTCACCCGAAGCGGAACCGGTCCTGGCGAGGCGGAGTGGGCGGCTGGGTCGAGTGTAGCGGCAGGCGAACCGAGCCCTGCTCCGGGCGAGCGACCGGGGAGGGCGCGGGACGCGATGAGAACCCCACCGCCGGGCCGAGGACGAGAGAAGCACAACCTGGCGGGGAGGCGCACTCGGCCGGCGGACAGTGCGGGCAGGGGCCGGACCGGTGATCCGGGGTATTATTCGGGGCCGCATCATGGCCGCCGGCGTGGCGGTGGGCTTCCGCGGCAGCGATCGGCGCGCGGGGCTGGCCCGTGCGGTGCGGCCGCGCTCCGGGCAGCAGGAGCGCCAGCGAGAGCACGGCGGCCATCATAGCGTGAATCCCGGACTTTGCCCGCATCGTCTGAACGATAGTGACCGAGTCAACTTCCGGCACCTCGACGGAGCACGCCCATGGCAAGACCCGCCGGCAAACTTCTCGTAGTTCTGGGCATCCTGGCGTTCGTGGCCTTTCTGGCATGGAGCACTGTCTCCGCCCAGAAAGTGGAGTGTCAGGTGTGTGTCGAATTCGCGAATGGCCGGAATTGCGCCACGGCCTCGGGCGCCGACGAGAAGAGCGCGGCCCAAGGCGCCCAAACTACGGCCTGCGGCCCACTTGCGGCCGGCATGGACGCCACCATCGCCTGCGGGAATGTTGTTCCAGTCAGTCGCAAGTGCCATACGAAGTAACGGCACGACGTATGCGTGAATAGTCTTCGTAAACCGCAGGAACCAGGAGGATATGGTACAGGACGATCGGCAGCTGACCATCAGGGAAATGGACGAAGGGGAGGAGTTCGCCGCCTGGCTGAACGACCTCACCGAGCGCTACGACGACGGTCGTGCCGATGACTCCGTCGAAGAGCGCCACTTGGTGCTTTCCGATGAAATCGGGGACTGGATCGGCGGCCTGCGCTGGACGTTGCGCGGCGGCGTCGCCCAGGTCATCGATATCGGCGTCCTTCCTCGCGAGCGGCACCAGGGTCATGCGCACCGGCTCCTGTCGGCGTTCGAAACCCGCGCTATGGAGCAGGGCGCCCATGTGCTGGAGTTCTGGACCGACAATGTCGAAGAAGAGGCTATCCTGTCGGTGATGGGCTGGCAGCGGATCTTCGCCCGCAACGATTACATCGGCGGGCGCACCTGGTTCCTGCTGGAAAAGCGCCACGTTACCTGATACCCCGGATTGATCTCGTGGTTCGCGGGCTCGCGCTCCTCGCCTTTGCGGGAGCGCTGCTCGTTGTGGGCACCGACTGGGCGGTGCGCCACCGGCATTTGAATCCGTTCGGCTGGTGGCCTCGCGGAGTCCGCCGGATGGCCGGGCCTCTGCTCTCCCCGCTCGAGCAGAGACTCCGACGAGCCGGCGCCAATCCCGTGGATGCGCCGCTCTGGCTGCTCGGCGTCGTTGTGGTCGGGGGTCTCCTGGCCCAGAGCCTGGTGGGCTGGCTCGATGGCGGAATAGCTCTGATGGCCGGGTTGCGCGGGGCCGGACCCGGCGCCTGGGTCCGCCTGGTAGTGAGCGGGGCGATCTGGCTGGTGATGGCCGCCATCATGGTCCGGGTGCTCGGCTCCTGGCTGGGCGTCGGTCGCTACACCAGATGGATGCGGCCGGTCTTCCTGCTTACCGACTGGATCATCGGGCCGATCGCCCGGCGGCTGCCGCCGTTCGGCATGCTCGATTTGAGCCCGTTCGTCGCCTATCTCGTGCTGCTGGTATTGCGCTCGCTGGTCGCCGGCTGGCCGCTGTGAATCCGATCGAGGCCACCAGGGATGGTGTGCGCATTCGGCTTCACATCCAGCCGCGCGCCGCGCGAACCGAGCTGGCGGGGGCCTTCGGAGACTCGCTGAAGGTTCGCCTGAAAAGCCCGCCGGTGGATGGAGCGGCCAACGAGGAGCTGGTCCGTTTCTTGGCGGAGGCGCTGGGCGTTCCACGGGGGAATGTCGAGCTGGTGGCGGGCCACTCGGCTCGCCGAAAGTCGGTGCGGGTCGCCGGCGTGAGCGCCAGCGATGCCGGGAGACGGCTGGGACTCGCGGAGGATTGACGCCCTTGCTATGATTCGTGGTCCGGGACAATTGATCGTGGCGATTTGCGCTGCTTGCGGCCACGTTAAATAATCGCTAAAACGCCGCCCGGGGCCGTTTTAGCTTCGGGATTTTCTATTGCTGGAGGTCAAGGATCCGGTGCCCGGCATTCCCCCGCAGGACCCGCATCGGCAGGACCGGCGGTCCGCCCGGCTCGAGCGCCTCCCCGCGCTCCTGGCCGAGCGAATCCTGGTCCTGGACGGGGCCATGGGTACCATGATCCAGCAGCATCACCTGGACGAGGCCGGGTATCGGGGCGCCCGGTTCGCCGCATGGCCCACGGACCTCAAGGGAAACAACGACCTCCTGGTGCTGACCCGTCCGGAGATCATCCGCGCGATCCATGAGGAGTACCTCGCCGCCGGCGCGGACATCATCGAGACCAATTCCTTCAATTCCAACGCCGTCTCCATGGCGGACTACCACATGGAGGCACTGTCGCGCGAGCTGAGCCGCGAGTCGGCCCGGCTGGCCCGCGCGGTGGCCGATGAATTCGAGGCCCGCGATCCCGGGCGGCCCCGCTACGTCGCGGGGGTGCTCGGGCCCACCACGCGCACCGCCTCCATTTCGCCGGACGTCAACGACCCCGGGTTCCGGAGTGTCACCTTCGAGCAGCTGGTGGCCGCCTACGCCGAGTCCGTCGCGGGCCTGGTCGAAGGCGGCGCGGATCTGCTTCTGGTCGAGACGATCTTCGATACGCTGAACGCCAAGGCGGCGATCTTCGCCCTCGAGAGCTGGTTCTCCGAACACGCCCTGCGGCTCCCGGTGATGATCTCGGGCACCATCACCGACCAGAGCGGCCGCACCCTGACGGGACAGACCGCCGAGGCCTTCTGGCACTCGGTGATGCACGCGCGTCCGATCTCGGTCGGACTCAATTGTGCCCTCGGCGCCAGGGCCCTGCGGCCCTACGTGCAGGAGTTGTCGCGGGTGGCGCCGGTGTATCTGAGCACCCATCCCAATGCCGGCCTCCCCAACGAATTCGGCGGGTACGACGAAACTCCCGAAACCATGGCGGCGACGCTCCGGGAATTCGGAGAGCACGGATTCCTCAACATCGTGGGAGGCTGCTGCGGCACGACCCCGGCCCACATCGCGGCGATCGCCGCCGTGGTGCGCGGGTTACCGCCGCGCGTCGTCCCGGAGCTCCCCCGGCGGCTCCGCCTGTCGGGCCTGGAGCCACTCACCGTGGGCCCCGACACGCTGTTCATCAACATCGGCGAGCGCACCAACGTCACCGGCTCGCGGCGCTTCGCCAAGCTGATCCTGGACGGCCAGTACGACGCCGCGCTCGAGGTGGCCCGCCAGCAGGTCGAGAGCGGAGCCCAGATGCTCGACGTCAACATGGACGAAGGGCTCCTCGACTCCGAGCGCGCCATGGGCACCTTCCTGCGACTGATGGCCGCCGAGCCCGACATCAGCAAGGTGCCGGTCGTGGTGGACTCGTCCAAGTGGTCGGTGATTGAGGCGGGGCTGCGCTGCGTCCAGGGCAAGGGCGTGGTCAACTCGATCTCGCTCAAGGAGGGCGAGGCCGAATTCCTGCGCCAGGCCGAGCTGGTCCGCCGCTACGGCGCGGCGGTGATCGTCATGGCGTTCGACGAGCAGGGGCAGGCGGACACTGCCCAGCGCAAGCTGGACATCGGGCGGCGCGCGGTCCGGCTGCTGACCGAGCGCGCCGGGTTTGCGCCGGAGGACATCATCCTCGACCCCAACATCTTCGCGATCGCCACCGGCATCGAAGTGCACGACAACTACGGGGTGGAGTACTTCGAGGCCACCCGCCGGATCAAGGCCGACATCCCCCACGTGCACGTGAGCGGCGGGGTGAGCAACGTCTCCTTTTCCTTCCGGGGCAACGACGCGATCCGGGAGGCGATCCACGCCGTCTTCCTGTACCACGCGGTCAAAGCCGGGATGGACATGGGGATCGTGAACGCCGGCGCGCTCCCCATCTACACCGACATTCCCAGGGAGATCCTGGAGCGCGTGGAGGACGTGGTCCTCAACCGCCGGCCCGACGCCACCGAACGGCTCCTGGCCGTCGCCGAATCGGCCAAGAAGACCGAGGCACGGGCCGAGGATCTGGCTTGGCGGAGTCTCCCGGTGCGGGAACGCCTGTCGCATGCGCTGGTCGAGGGCATTGACGCGTTCGTGGTGCAGGACACCGAGGCGGCGCGGTTGGAGCTGGGACGGCCGATCAGCGTGATCGAGGGTCCGCTGATGGACGGCATGAACGTGGTGGGCGACCTGTTCGGCAGCGGGAGGATGTTTCTGCCCCAGGTGGTGAAGAGCGCCCGGGTCATGAAGAAGGCGGTGGCCTACCTGATCCCGTACCTCGAGGCGGAGAAGCAGGCGCTGAAGGATGCCGGAGGGACTCCCGACGCGCCCTCCAAGCCCAAGGGCAAGGTGCTCCTCGCCACCGTGAAGGGCGACGTGCACGACATCGGCAAGAACATCGTGGGCGTGGTCCTTCAGTGCAACAACTACGACGTCATCGACCTCGGTGTCATGGTGCCTTGTGCGAAGATCCTGGAGACGGCCCGGCGCGAAAACGTGGACGTCATCGGACTCTCCGGGCTGATCACGCCCTCGCTGGAGGAGATGTGTTTCGTGGCCGAGGAGATGACCCGCGAGGGATTCACCCTGCCGCTCCTCATCGGCGGCGCCACTACGTCCCGGGTGCACACCGCGGTGAAGATCGCGCCGAGATACGGCCACCCCGTGGTGCACGTCCTCGACGCCTCGCGCGCGGTGGGCGTGGCCGGCAGCCTGCTCAGCGAAACCCGGCGCGACGATTTCGCCCTCGGCGTGGCCCGGGAGTACGACGCGATCCGCCGGGCCCGCGCCGAGCGCTCCGCCGGTGACCGGCTCGGCACCCTCGCCGAGGCACGGGAGGCACGGTTCGTTCCCAACGGCAAAGCGCCGCCGCCGCCCCGCCCCGGCTTCCTGGGTACCCGGGTCTTCGAGGACTACCCGCTCGAGGAGCTGGCCTCGGCCATCGACTGGACGCCGTTCTTCCAGACTTGGGAGTTGCCGGGCCACTATCCGTCCATCCTGACCGATCCCGCCACCGCGAAGGCCGCCGGTCCGCTGTTCGCGGACGCGCAGCGATTCCTCGCGCGGATCGTGGGCCAGCGCCTGCTCACCGCCAAGGCGGTGGTGGGCTTCTGGCCGGCCAACGCGGTGGGGGATGACATCGAGCTCTACGCCGACGACGCCCGGGGTGCCCGCCGGGCGACGATTCATTCACTCCGGCAGCAGATGGCCAAAGCGGCGGGCCGGTCCAACTTCGCGCTGGCCGACTTCGTGGCACCCCGCGCATCGGGAGTCGCGGACTATGTGGGAGCCTTCGCCGTCACCACCGGGCACGGCCTCGATGCCCTGGTGGAGGAGTTCGAGCGCGGCCACGACGACTACAGCGCCATCTTGGCCAAGGCGCTCGCGGACCGTCTGGCCGAGGCGTTCGCCGAGCGGATGCACCAGCGGGTGCGCCGGGAACTCTGGGGTTACGCGCCGGACGAGGCGCTGGGCAACGAACAGCTCATTAAGGAGGAGTACCAGGGCATCCGGCCCGCTCCGGGGTATCCGGCCTGCCCGGATCACACCGAAAAAGGCACCCTCTTCGACCTGCTCGATGCCGAAGCACGGATCGGGGTCCGCCTGACGGAGAGCTTCGCGATGACGCCGACCGCGGCGGTGAGCGGCTGGTACTTCTGGCGTCCCGAGGCGCAGTACTTCGGCGTGGGCAGGATCGGCCGAGACCAGGTCGAGGACTACGCCCGGCGCAAGGGCATGTCGCTCGACGAAGCGGAGCGGTGGCTGTCGCCGAACCTTGGATACGAGAGGGGCACCCGGTAACCCGATGCCGACCCTGCGCGAGCTGCTGAACGACGGCCGGACCCACGTCTTCGACGGCGCCATGGGGACCATGCTGTACGATCGCGGCGTGTTCCTCAACGTCTGCTACGACGAGCTGAATCTCCGCCAGCCCGCCCTGATCAGCGAAATCCATCGCGCGTACGTCAAGGCCGGCGCCGAGCTGCTGGAGACCAACACCTTCGGCGCCACACCCCGGAAGCTGGCCCAGTACGGGCTCGCGGACGAGACCGAACGCATCAACCGGGCCGCCGCCGAGCTGGCCCGCGCCGCCTCGGCCGGGCGAACCGCGGTGGTGGGCGCGATCGGCCCGCTGGGGCTGCGCATCGAGCCGTTCGGGGAGACGTCGGTGGCCGAGGCGCGCGCCGATTTCACCCGCCAGGTCCAGGGGCTGCTCGAGGGCGGCGTGGATGGATTCATCCTGGAGACCTTCAGCGACGTGGACGAGCTTCGCGCCGCATTCGAGGCCATCCGCCGCCTTACCGATCTGCCGGTCATCGCCCAGATGACCATCGGCACCGACGGGCGCACCCATTACGGCACCGAACCCGGGGTGTTCGGCCCGTTGCTGGAGGCCATGGGCGCCGATGTCATCGGGGTGAACTGCTCGGTCGGGCCCCAGGGGATCCTCGAGGCGGTGGAGCAGCTCGCCCCGGCGGTCACCTGCCCGATCTCGGCCCAGCCCAACGCCGGCCTGCCGCGGGATGTGGGCGACCGGAAGATCTACATGGCGTCGCCGGAGTACATGGGGAACTACGCCAAGCGCATCGTGGAGGCGGGGGCCCGATTCGTGGGAGGATGCTGCGGCACTACGCCGGAGCACATCCGCGCCATCGCGGGATTCGTGCACTCGGTGGCGCCCCGTCACGTGAGCGCCTCCGCCACCACCGAGCAGGCGGCCCAGGGCGTTACCCCCGTCCCGCTGGCGGAGCGTTCGCACTACGGAGCCAAGCTCGCCGCCGGGGAGTTCATCACCACGGTGGAGATCGTGCCGCCCAAGGGCGTAGACCCGGCGCCGATGTTCGAGCAGTGCCGCGCCCTGAAGGCGGCGGGGGTCGATGCGGTGAACGTGCCCGACGGGCCCCGGGCGCAGAGCCGGATGGGCGCACTGCTGAGCGGGCTCATGATCGAGCGCGAGGTGGGCCTGGAGACCGTGGTGCACTACTGCTGCCGGGACCGGAATCTCCTGGGGATGCTGTCCGACCTGCTCGGCGCCGCCGCCGCGGGGCTCCGCAACCTGCTGCTGGTCACCGGGGATCCCCCCAAGATGGGCCCCTACCCCGACGCCACCGCGGTGTTCGACATCGATGCGATCGGCCTCACCAACCTCGTCGCGCGGCTCAATCGCGGGCTCGACCCCGGCCATAACTCGCTCGGCACGCCGACCCGGTTCGTGATCGGCGTGGGCGTGAATCCCGCCGCGCCCGACCTGGACCGCGAGCTCCGCCGGCTGCACTGGAAGGTGGACGCCGGCGCGGAGTTCGCGATCACCCAGCCGGTCTTCGATCTGGCCCAGCTCGACCGCTTTCTCAAGCGGATTGAGTCGTTCCGCCTGCCGATCATTGGGGGCATCTGGCCGCTGGTGTCGCTCCGCAACGCGGAGTTTCTGGCCAACGAGGTGCCCGGCGTGACGGTGCCCGACGAGATCCTGACCCGGATGCGCGGCGCCAGCGAGCGCGGCCGCGAGCAGGGCCTCGCCGAGGGCGTGGCGATCGCGCGGGAAATGCTGGGCGCCGTCCGCGACCGGCTGAGCGGCGCCCAGGTCTCCGCGCCGCTCGGCAAGGTGCCGGTCGCGCTCGACGTCCTCCGCTAGGGCTCGCGGGGGCCGGCCGCGATCCGCCGCGACAGCGTGGCGATGGTTTCGGTCAGCCGCACGAATTCACCGCGATAACCGTCGCGGTCGGCGCCCCGGGCATCTCGCGCCTGGGCCAGCAGCGCGTCGTAGCTCAGCTTTCCCTTGTACTCCGAGTCCCGCAGCAGCATGCCGACGCCGGCGACGGCGCTGGCGAAGCGGAAGGTCTCGGAGGGATTCAGGGTCTCGCCCCGGACGGCGCGCGCCAGGAGGCGGCTGGTCGAGCCCTGCGGGTCCTTGTAGCGCAGCTTCACAGTCATCCATTCGTCCTCGTGCCCCGCGACGCTGGTCTGCCGGTCCGAGGGATCGTTGGGCTGGTACTTGAGATAATCCACCTTGCCCAGCGTCACGTCGAGCGGACTCCCCGCCGGGACGATTTCATACAGCGCCGTCACGGCGTGCCCGGCGCCGAGCTCGCCGGCGTCCTTGGCGTCATTGTTGAAGTCCTGGTCCGCCAGCACGCGGTTCTCGTATCCGATGAGCCGGTACGCGGCGACCCGCGCCGGATTGAACTCCACCTGGATCTTCACGTCCTTCGCGAGGGTGAGGAGAGTCGCACCCAGCTCCTGCACGAAGACCTTGCGGGCCTCGAGGATGTCGTTGACGTAGGCGTAGTGGCCGTTTCCCTGGTCCGCCAGCTGCTCCATCTTGGCGTCCTTGAGATTGCCGGTACCGAAGCCCAGCACGGTCAGGAAGACTCCGTGGCCGCGTTCCGCCTCGATCAGCCGGGTCAGCTCTCCATCGCTGGAGACGCCGACGTTGAAATCACCGTCGGTGGCGAGGATCACCCGGTTATTGCCCTCGGCCAGGAAGTTCTTCCGCGCGGTTTCGTAGGCGAGCTGAATCCCCGCCGCGCCGGCCGTCGACCCGCCCGGCTCCAGCCGCTCGAGCGCGTCCAGGATGAGGTCCTTCTTGTCGCCCGGGGTCGGGGCCAGCACCAGTCCCGCGGCGCCGGCGTATACCACGATGGCCACCTTGTCCTGGGGCCGGAGCTGGTTCACCAGGAGCCGGAAAGCCGACTTGACCAGCGGGAGCTTGCGCGGATCGTCCATCGAACCGGAGACGTCCAGCAGGAAGACCAGGTTGTTGGGCGGCAGCGCCTCCATCGGGATGCGGCGCCCCTGCAGGCCGATCAGGGCAAGCCGATGACCGGGGTGCCAGGGCGCCGCCGCGAGCTCGGTGGTCACCGAGAAGGGAGCCTCGCCGGTCGGATCGGGATAATCGTACGGGAAGTAGTTGATCATCTCCTCGATCCGGACGGCGTCCTTCGGCGGGAGCTGCCCGTCTCCGACGAACCTCCGGATGTTGGTGTAGGACGCGGCGTCGACATCGATGGAAAAGGTCGAGAGCGGCGTCCGGGTCGGCGCCTGCCAGGCATTCTCGGAGATCCTGCGGTATTCCTCGGTGTTGTAGTCCCGCATCGCGGTTGCCGCAACCGCCCGCTTCATGATCGCAAACCCCAGGGCTTTCTTGGTCCTGGCTCCAGCCGCCACACCGCTGGTCACGATCTCTTCGAGCCGAAGTGGCTCGTTGGTGAGGACGAAGTCCGCGGTTGCCGTCACGCCCTCACCCACGGTTACCTGCCTGGTCACGGCGCGATAGCCGATCATGCGCGCGGTGACGGTCGCCCGGCCGGTCGGAACGGCGTCGATACGGTAGCGGCCGTCCTTGCCGGTTTGCGCCACGAGCTGCGTGCCGGTCACGGCGACCATGGCCCCAGCCAGCGGGGTCGAATCCGGCGAGCTGACTCTGCCGGCAATGGAGCCGGTGGCCCGAGGCCGGGAGATCGAGGATGGGACCAGAAGGGCCGGCAGCGCGACCGCGCCGATCAGGAAACTTCGGAGACGGCTCATACGTCCTCCCGGGTGACGAGTAGGTCTCAAGGGTCCGCGGGAGATGCGCCGCTGCGTCGAAGTTGCACGAATTCCGGCACCAGGCCCGTCGACCCGGACCGGCCCCGCCGAAATGCATCGATCAAGCCACCGTCCAACCCGTTGCCGGGGGGCCGCTTGACCCCCGGACCGCCGCCGGATCAAGCCCGCGCGACACGGATCTCGTGTCGAGACGACACGCGGCACCAATGTTGATGGAGAATGATCGTCCCGGGTATCTTCGGGCTGGGAATGGCTCACCACCGAGAGGTTCTGATGTCACAGGTCCTGACCGCCGCTCCAGCGCTCACCAGCCTGACCGAAGAGGAAGAGCTCTTTCGCCGGACCGTGCGCGAGTTTGCCGAGGGCGAGGTGGGTCCCCACGTCAAGGAAATGGACGCGGCAGGCAAATTCCGTCCCGACCTCATCGAGAAGTTCTTCGAGTTGGGGCTGATGGGCGTCGAAGTCCCCGAATCCTGGGGCGGAGCGGGCGCCACGATTTTCCTGGCGATGCTCGCGATCGAGGAGCTGGCGCGGGTGGACGCGTCGGCCGCGATCTACGTCGACGTGCACAACACCCTGGTGAACAACTGCCTGCTCCGCTGGGGCAGCCAGGAACAGAAGGCTCGCCTCTTTCCCCGAATGACCGCCGGCCTCCTCGGCGCCTTTGCCCTCTCGGAGCCGAGCTCCGGCAGCGACGCCTTCGGCCTCCAGACCAGGGCCGAGAGGAAGGGCGATCACTGGGAGCTCACCGGGCGGAAGTTCTGGATCACCAATGGCGCCGAGGCGGGGATCTTCATCATCTTCGCCAACACCGACTTCTCGAAGGGCTACAAGGGCATCACGGCGTTTCTGGTGGAGCGCGATTTCGACGGGTTCTCGATCGGCAAGAAGGAGGACAAGCTGGGCATTCGCGCCTCGAGCACCTGCGAGCTGATCCTGGAAGCCTGCAAGGTGCCCGATGCCAACGTGCTGGGACCGGTCGGTCTCGGGTACAAGATCTCCATCGAAACGCTGAACGAGGGCCGGATTGGCATCGGGGCCCAGATGGTGGGCGTCTCACAGGGAGCCCTGGAAGCGGCCCTGGCCTACGTGAAGGAACGGAAACAGTTCGGGAAGGCCATCGCCGAATTCCAGGCGGTGCAGTTCCAGCTGGCACAGATGCGCACCGATCTTGAGGCGGCGCGCCTCATGGTCTACAACGCCGCCCGGCTCAAGGACAGCGGCAAGCCGTTCACCGCGGAGGCTGCCATGGCCAAGCTCTTCAGCTCCCAGGTGGCCGACCGGATTACCTCCAATTGCCTGGAGCTGTTCGGGGGCTACGGCTACTCCAAGGAGTATCCCGCCGAGAAGTATTACCGAGATGCCAAGATTGGCACGATTTATGAGGGGACAAGCAATATGCAGTTGATGACGATCGCCAAGTCGATGATCAAACCCTAATCGTCCCGGCGGGGCAGTCTCCCGGCCGCCTCGCGTCGAAAGATGGTTCACTGATGGTCTTGGCCCGCTTTCGTTCTGCCATTCTCGTCTGCATCGCGGCTGCCGGATTGCCCGGGGAGATACGGGCCCAGCCGGTCACGGTGCCGCCCTCGCGCGCGCTCACGGAGCAGCTCAACGGCTGGTTCGCGCGGGCGTCGCGCTCGGCCCCGGGCGACTGGGCGATCGCGATCGCGGGACAGGACGGGCAGCTGATGTGGGGAATCCAGCCCACCCGGCCGATGATCCCGGCATCGACGGTCAAACTGTTCACCACCGGCTATGCGCGCAGCGTCCTCGGGAGCGATGCCCGCAAGCGCACCCGGGTGCTGGGCGTCGGCCATGTCGACGAGGCGACGGGCACCTGGATCGGCACCTGGGCCCTCGAGCTCAACGGCGACCCGACCCTGGAACGGTCGGCCCATGGCGGGCCCAGCCTCGCGGATCTGGCGCTCAAGCTGCGTGAAAGCGGAGTTCGGCACCTGGTGGGTCCACTGGTCGTCGTTACCGCTTCGGGCTCGGCCGGCGCCTCGTACCCCGCCGCCTGGAGCCAGAAGCACCGGGGCCGAATCTTCGCTCCGCTCATCGGCCAGCTCACCCTCAACGAAAACGTGCTGAGCTTCGTGATCGCCCCGGGCGCCAAGGTCGGGCAGAAGCCGGTGCTGGTGGGCGAGTCGCCGGCGGGCGTCGGCGAGCTGGTGACCATCACCGCC
The DNA here is from genome assembly GCA_041486305.1 of Gemmatimonadota bacterium. Classification (GTDB taxonomy): domain Bacteria; phylum Gemmatimonadota; class Gemmatimonadetes; order Gemmatimonadales; family GWC2-71-9; genus JABFSM01. The sequence continues at coordinate 3,366 of JBGPLG010000088.1, read as the reverse complement.
AAGACCTCCAGCGGCCGGAGGACCAGGCTCAAGTACGCCATGGTGGGCGCCGGGCGCTATGTGGTTTCCGGAGTCATCGGCATCCGCGCACACGCGCGCCGGTTCGCGACTCCGGTGGCGGATCCCAGGGTCATGCTCGAGGCGAGCTGGGCCCGGGCGCTTCACCTGGCGGGCATCGACTGGCAGCGGGCCAGCGGCATCTCGGCGCCGTCCTCGCCCAACCCGCCCACCACCCTGGCTGAAGTCTCCTCGGAACCCTTCGATTCGATTGCGAGCGAAGTGAACCGGCGCAGCCTCAACATCGGCGCCGAGCTGCTGCTGCGCTGGGCCGGTGGCGAGGATCGTCCCGCGGACCGGCTGACCTCCCACGTCCAGGAAATCACCGGGGACTTCACCAGCGTGCACCTGGTGGACGGTAGCGGTCTCTCCCATGATGACCGCGCCTCACCGATGGCGTTCGTTTCCTATCTGGCCCGGTTCCCCTCCTCGCCCGGCGGCCGGGGATTTCCCCAGCTTTTGCCGGCCAATGGAACCGGGACGCTGCGCAAGCTGGCCCGGGGGCTTCCCGGCCCCGGGGTGGTTCGCGCCAAGACCGGTACGCTCGGGGACGTGGCCACCCTGTCCGGGTACCTGGGACGCACCGAGGGTGTGCTCCTGATCTCGCTGATGTACAACGGCCCCCGGGTCTGGGCGGCGCGCCAGGAACAGTGGAAGCTTTTCCGGCTGCTCGGCGCCGAGGGCGTCATTCTCCCGATCGACAGCATGGACGCGGGCAGCCAGCTGGGCGGCGATAGCCGAGAGCCACCGCCCACTACGCCGTAGTGGCTCCCGGTCCGCGATCCCCTTCCTCCGCCGCGCGGGTCGTCTACGCGGGAATTGTCGCAAGCACCCTGATCATCAGCGGCGGCGCACTCGCCACCAGCGTGGCCCTGGGAACCGCCACCACCGCGGCCGGCCTGTTCGACTGGCTGGCGCTGCTCTCCGGATCCGCGGCGTTCATCACCGGGTTCCAGCAGCGCAAGCGGCTCACCCGGGCCGGTGGCGGCAGGTCCGCGGAGGAGTGGTGGGGCGACAACTCGGGTCGGGTGCTTCTGATCTGGGGGCTGCTCGAGCTCACCGCGGTGGTCGGGGCGGCGGTGGTCTTTGCCACCGGGCACCTGACCGCGTTCGCGGCGCTGGCGGCGCTCGCCCTGGCCGGTCTGGGGACGATGTCCCCGGCGCGGGTTCGAGGGGGCTGATTCCGGGCCCCCGGCTCTTGAGCATTGGCACTATTGGTGTTATACTTATTGGATGCCGGTTGCGTGTTCAGCGCAATCGAGCAGGCTTCGGGAACGATGCATGGGGGTCGCTCTCATGGCGGCCCCCATCTTTCGTTCGAGCCGCTCCCTCGGAATAGTCCGAGGTACCGGTGAAGCCCCCTCGCGAGGGGAGTTCTCGCGATCACATGTAGTCGGTATGTACCGTTTCGGGACTCCGATTACAAACACAACAGGAGTAGGAAATGCGTACGACCGGCACAGTGAAGTGGTTCAACGACGCCAAGGGTTTTGGTTTCATCACCCCCGAGAATGGCGAGAAGGACTGCTTCGTCCATCACTCGGCGATCCAGGACAAGGGCTTCCGTTCCCTCGCCGAAGGCGAGCGGGTGGAGTTCACCATCGTCCAGGGCCAGAAGGGCCCGGCGGCGGAGAACGTCGTCAAGATCGCCAAGTAATGTGAGGATCGTGGGGACGGCGGAGACAGCGTCTCCGCCGTCCCCACGGTTCGTTTTCCCCAACGGAGAGGCTGCATGATCGAGGTCACGATCGGCGAGGGCGACCGGCTCGACGGTGCGCTCAAGGCGTTCAAGAAGAAGGTCATCAAGGCCGGGATCCTCAAGGATCTCCGCGCCAAGCGGCATTATCTCAAGCCCAGTGAAGCCAAGAAGCTGAAGTCCGCCGCCGCCCGGCGCCGCAAGCGCAAGGCCGCCCGGTTCTAGCCCAAGGCGGTGCGCTCTATGCACCGCCTTCAGGTTCGTCGGGCATCTTGTCTTCCCACAGCGCGAAGACATTGCCCTCCGGATCCGCAATCATCGCCATCACCCCCCACGACATTTGCGTCGGCTCGCTCACGAACCGGACCCCGCGCTCGTGCAGGATTCCGCAATAGTGCAGTAACCCCGGCACGTAGAAGGTGATTCCGGTATGCCGCCCCACCAACGCCCTGGCGTCGGGGTGGACCGCGGGATGCACGCCCAGGTGGGGCGGCTCGAGGAAGAGCTCGAGACCGAAGCTTCCCTGTTTGCTCACCGGCAGGCCGAGCGCGTCCCGATAAAACGTGGCGGCCTGGTCGATATTGGTGACGAAGATGGCGAAGGACTGTACGCGTTCGATCATCGGGGTTCCAGGCTCCTGGCGGCCGCCGCCCAGTTGCGCCGCATCCCGGCCAGCCCGGGCCGTTCCAGCGGCGTGTCGCCGAAGCGCTCGGCGAATTGGTCTTCAGTCATCGAGTCGAAGAACGAGGGATCCGTGGTATCGACAGCGCCCCGATCGTGGTATTCGGGGATCGCGGTGGGCTCGGCGAAGCGCTGATTCCAGGGGCAGACGTCGTTGCAGATATCGCAGCCGAAGCCCCAGCCTTCGAGCTTGCCGGAGAGGGACGCGGGAATGGGGAGTCGGGACTCGATGGTGAGGTAGGAGATGCACCGCGTCGCGTCGAGCAGCCGGGGCTCCAGGATGGCCCCGGTGGGACAGGCGTCGAGACAGCGGGTGCAGCTTCCGCAGCGATCGTAGGGATCGGCGCCGGCCGGCGGCAGCGCCAGGTCGGTAAATACCGATCCGATCAGGCAGAAGGATCCCGATTCCGGCCGGATGAGCATGGTGTTCTTGCCGATCCATCCCAGCCCGGCGCGCTGGGCCAGCTCCCGCTCCGGCACCGGGCCGTCGTCGGCCCAGGGGTGGGCAACGGTTGCGCCGTTGGCCCGGAGCCAGTCCGCGAGCAGCCCGAGGCGCCGCATCATGACGCGATGGTAGTCTTCTCCCCGGGCGTATTTCGCGACCTTGATCCCGCCATTCTCGATTCCCGATTTCCCATTCCCTGCGCTCGGCAGGTAGTTCTCCAGTACCACCACGGCGACCCGGGCTCCGGACACGATCTCCCCGGGCCGCTTTCGTTTCGCGGCGCGGCGGTGGAGATAGCGCATGGTGCCGCCGTATCCCGCCTTGAGCCAGGCGTCCAGCGCGTCCCCGTAACGGCTCGGCTCGAGGGATGCCACGCCGCAGGCGAGGAAGCCCAGACTCCGGGCGAAACGTGCGACGGCGTCGGTCACGGGACGCCGATTACCGGTCGGTGATGGGAAGCTGGTCGTCGGCCGCTGGATGCCAGGCT
>JBGPLG010000087.1:0-17260 GCA_041486305.1 Gemmatimonadota bacterium | reverse complement strand
GGTGTCCTTCCAGCGGCAGTAGATCTCGAAGCCGTCTTCCCCGGTGTAGCCGGTGCGGCTGATGAAGCACCCCACATCGGCCAGCTTGCCGGTGACGCATTTGTAGTAGCCGATGGAGGGGAGCTTGACGCTCGCCAGCGGCTGGAGCATCGCCTCGGCCCTGGGCCCCTGGACCGCGAGCAGCCCAGTGTCGTCCGAGATGTCCCGGAGCCGGATATTGGGGCCGGTCTTGTGCTTCTGCTCGACGATGTACTCCCAGGCCTTGGCGCGGTTGGACGCGTTGACCACGATCATCAGCCGGTCGTCGAAGCGGTACACGGTACAGTCGTCGACGAAGGTGCCTTCGGGCGTGAGGATTCCGGAGTATTGCACCCCGCCGCTCCCCAGCGCGCCCACGTCGTTGCAGGTGACCCGGTTGACGAAGGCGTTCCGGTCCGGCCCGGTGACCTCGAATTCTCCCATGTGGGAGACGTCGAAGATCCCGGCCCCGGTGCGGACCGCCAGGTGCTCGGCCATGATGCCGGTGGGATACTGGACCGGCATCTCCCAGCCCGCGAAGGGCACCATCTTGCCGCCGAGCGCCTTGTGAATGTCCGCCAGCGGCGTGCGTTTGAGTTCCTCAGTCATGATCCCCTCGTAGAGAGTTCCGTCCTCACCGTCCTCACTGTCCTCACTGTCCTCACTGTCCGACCAGCGTCACCAGCAGCGCCTTCTGCACATGCAGCCGGTTCTCCGCCTCATCCCACACCCGGGACCGGGGCCCTTCCAGCACCGCCTCCTCCACTTCCTCGCCCCGGTGGGCCGGGAGGCAGTGGAGGAAGATCGCCTCCGGCTTCGCGCGGTCCATCAGCTGGGTCGTGACGGTATAGCCCTCGAACGCCTTGCGGCGCTGCTCGGCGTGCTCCTCCTGCCCCATTGAGCTCCAGACGTCGGTGCTGACGACGTCCGCGCCGGCCACCGCCTCCTCCGGCTCCTCCGTGATGCTGAGCCGGGTGCGGGTGGCATTCCGCTCGAAGATGGTCCGGTCCGGCTCGTACCCCTCGGGGCAGGCCAGCCGCAGCTCGAAGCCGAGCAGGCCGGCCGCGTCGATCCAGGCATTGGCGACGTTGTTGCCGTCCCCGACCCAGGCGACGATTTTCCCCTGCCAGGTGCCCAGCGATTCCTGGACGGTGAGGAGGTCGGCCAGGACCTGGCAGGGATGCAGCAGGTCGGTGAGGCCGTTGATCACCGGCACGGTGGCGTAGCGGGCCAGCTCCTCGGCGTCCTGATGCGAATGGGTCCGGATCACCAGCGCGTCGAGATAGCGGGACAGCACCCGGGCGGTGTCCCGCATCGGCTCACCCCGGCCCAGCTGGATGTCGCGCATCGAGAGAAACGACGAGTGCGCGCCGAGCTGGTAGGCGCCTACCTCGAACGAAACCCGGGTCCGGGTCGAGCTCTTGGCGAAGATCAGCCCGATGCTCTTCCCCGCAAGGGGCAACCGATCCCCGCTCTCGGTACCCCGCTCCCCGCGCTTGAGCCGGGTGGCGAGCGAGACCACCGACGTGAGCTGGTCGGCGGCCAAATCGGACACGGCTAGGAAGTCGCGCTTCACGGGTGTCAAAATGGCAGCAGGGAGTCTACCATGACGGGCTTTGATCCGGGAGCCTTTACCGCGATCGTCGCGCTGGTCGGGCTGGTCATTCTGGTGGCCAGCCTGGCATCGGGGCTGATCGAGCGCCTCGGCATCCCCGCGGTGGCGGTCTTCCTGGCGCTGGGCACCCTGCTCGGCCCCCACGGACTCGGCCTGCTCGATTTCGGCCTCCAGTCTCCGACCCTCGGCGCCATCGCCACCCTGTCGCTGGTGCTGGTCCTCTTCACCGACGCCGTCTCGGTCAACCTGGCCGAGGTCCGCACCCATCTCCGCATCGCCGCGATCGTGCTGGGGCCGGGGACGCTGCTCTCGGCGGTGATCACGGCGCTGGCCGCCTGGCAGCTCCTTGGCCTCGAGCCCGCCGCGGCCGCGATCCTGGGGGCGGCGCTGGCCTCGACCGACCCGGTGATGATGCGGGGGCTGTTGCGCCTGCCCGAGGTGCCGGCCGCGGCGCGCTTCGCGCTGCGGATCGAAAGCGGGCTCAACGACGTGGTGACGCTGCCCATCGTGCTGGTGGCGATGACGCTGGTGGCGGCGCCCGCGGCACTCGCCATGGGCGAGACGGTGAAGGTGCTGAGCTCGGTGTTCCTGCTCGGGCCTTTGGCCGGCGTGGCGGTCAGCTGGGTGGCGATCCGGGCGATGGTGACGGCCCGCGGTTACATGGGGATGCGGCGGGACTACGAGTCGCTCTACGTCCTGGGCATCGCCTTCACCGCCTACGCCGCCGCCGAGGCGCTGGGCGCCAGCGGGTTCATGGCGGCGTTCGCGGCGGGGCTCACCGTCAGCATGATCGACGTCGAGCTGTGCGACTGCTTCCACGATTACGGGGAAGCGACCGCGGAGATGCTGCTGCTGCTCTCGTTCATCGCGTTCGGCGCGTCGCTGGTCTGGACCGGGCTTTCGGTGCTGAACCGGCCCACCCTGCTCTTTGCGGCGATCGCGCTGCTCACCCGCCCGCTGGTGCTCATGCTGTTCCTGCCCCGGAAGGGGCTCGATCCGGTGGCGCGGCGGATCATCGTGTGGTTCGGGCCCCGCGCGCTGTCGTCGTTCCTGCTGGTGCTGCTGCCGGTGTTCGCGGGCATCCCGGGAAGCGGCCGGCTGTTTCCGGTGACGGCGCTGGTGGTGCTGCTGTCGGTGGCGGGCCACGGGGCGCTGCTGGCGTGGGCCACCCACGGCCTGACCCGCCGGGTGGAGCGGAGCGAGGCGCCGCGCGGCGCGACGGGAGAGCTGCCCGGGGCGGAGCTGGTGGGGCACCCCGAGCTGATCACCTTCGAGGAGCTGGAACAGCTCCGCGGGTCGGGGGCGCCGGTGCTGCTGCTGGATGTGCGGACCTCGCGGAGCTACGAGGGCTCTCCGCTCGCGGCGACCGGCGCGGTCCGGCTCCGGCCCGACAAGGCGGTGGAGAGCGCGGCCAGCCTGGCGCTGCCGCGGGAGGCGTGGCTGGTGGCCTACTGCGCCTGACTGGACGAACACACAAGCGTCCGGGTGACGCGAGAGCTTCGAAAGGCGGGGTGGATGGGGGCACGGGCGCTGGTGGGAGGATGGAAGGTGTACCTGGAACGCGGCCTGCCGGTCGAACCGCGGCCGGGCGCGGCGTGACCCGGCTCACCCAACCCAAGGGAGACCATTCCAGGGGAGTTCGGATCGCGTTCCTGGTGGCGGGTCACCTCTGCCTGGCCCTGGGGGTGCTCGGCTTCGTGCTGCCGGTGCTGCCCGGCACGGTGTTCCTGATCGCGGCGGCGTTTCTCTATGCCCGGGGCAGCGTCCGGTTCTACAACTGGCTCCACCATCACCGGTGGTTCGGCCCGCCGCTCCGCGACTGGGAGCAGCACCGGGCCATGACGGTCCGGGCCAAGGTCATCGCGATCGCGATGCTGCTGGTGGGCGTGGGCCTCAGCATCGTATTCGTGGCGAAGGCGCCGTGGCTCCGGCTGGTGCTGGCTGGGACGGCGCTGGCGGTGACGGGGCTGATTCTGATGATAAAGACGAGGAAACAGTGAGCGGGGAGGGGGGGAGCTCCTATGAGCTTTCGGAGGAGGGCCGCAGGAAGCTCTAGACGTCGTCAGCCCTGACATACGCAACCACCTGATCACTGAATGTGGCCGGTGGCCGCGCAACTGGAAACTCCGAAAACGCGTACCCACCCTCGCACACCTTGAGTTCGGCCTGCATCACGACGCGCCTGAGGCGCACCTCCATTTGGGCCGCCGTTTCACGGCTCACGTGGATCGTTGGCCGACCTCACCCAGGTCCGGCGGTATTTGCGCCGCTCAGCACCACCCCAACCCGCTGACCGGGCCTGAGCCGATACGCTCCATTGACCACCGCGGCGAACGCGGTCGCACCGCCAGGCTCGACCGCAATCCTGAGCATTTCCCAAAGCCACCGCTGCGCGGAACGAATCGCGTCATCCGACACGAGCACCGCGCGCTTCACTCGACCCTGGATGAGTGCAAAAACCTTCGAACCAACGCGTCGTGGGGCGAGCGAGTCCACGCAAACACTGCCGACTTCCGCATCCACAGGCCGGCCAGATTCGAGCGCTCGACTGAGCGTCGGAGCACCGTCCGGCTCAACGGCTATGACGTCGGCATGGTCCGCAAACCAGCCCACCACTCCGCCGAGCAAGCCACCGCCGCCGACCGGAACGAGCACGGCATCGAGCGCCGGGCACTGCCGGTCGAACTCCATCGCCAGCGTGCCCTGCCCGAGCATGGTCTCTTCCTGATCAAACGCGTGGATCTCGAGGGCTCCTGATCGCCTGGCGTGCGCGTTGCTTTCGCGCAGCGCGTCGGCATAGGAGTCGCCTCCGATGCGCAGGTCGGCACCGTAGCTCCGGATGCGGGCGATCTTCGCGGGCGACGAGACTTGCGGCACAAACACCGTGGCCTGGATACCGAGGCTTCGCGCTGCATAGGCAACCGCGGCGCCGTGATTGCCGCCGGAGGCCGCGACGACGCCGACCGGCGGGACGTTGCGGAGCAACAGGTTCGCGAACGCACCCCGGGCCTTGAACGAACCCGAGTGCTGGAGAAACTCGAGCTTGAGCGCGATCTCCGCAGCCGGGAGGTCGAGATCGCCGCCATTGATGGTGACGACAGGAGTCTCGCGGATGTGGCGACGTATTACATCATGCGTCGCGGCGATTCCGTCCCGGTCGACGGTGGCGGCGGCCCTAGACTGTAGCGGCAAGTGCACGGCGCAGCTCCCGAATCCGCCGCTCATCGCGTCGGTAGAATGTCCACTGCTTGATGCGCTTGGCCCGGAGCAATCCGACCTGCGTCAGGACCTTGAGGTGTTCACTCGCCGTGGGCTGGCTCACGCCGAGTTTCTCGGCGATGAACACGCCACAGACGCCGTCCCGCACCAGGTCGCCGTCCACCTGGGGGGGGAAGTGCCTCCGCGGGGCCTTGAGCCATTCGAGGACTTGCAACCTGCGGTCGTTTGCGACGGCCTTGAGCGCAACGGCGAGGTCCATGCGGATAACGTAGCAAGGAAGGGCATGCGTGAGCAAGAGGGTGGCGGCGGTCGCATTGGCATATTGCCAATTTCCTAAGTCCTTACTAGACTACGACGCACCCTTGGCAGGCAGGGTCAGCAGAAGCCAGGCCGCCACCAACCCTTTGCCTTTCGAGCGCCATGAGACAGCCGATCGTCACCGCCAGGATCGCTCCCGCCGTTGGTCCATTCTCTGCCGCCGTGCGCGACGGAGATGCCGTGTACACGAGCGGGCAGGTCGCCCAGGATCCCGAAACCGGGAAACTCATTGAAGGCGGTGTGGACGCGCAGACCGCCCGGATCTTCGAGAACCTCACCGCGCTGCTCGCCGCCACCGGCAAGACTCTCGCCGACGTGTTCAAGGTCAACGTATTCCTCACGAACATGAAGGATTTCAGCGCAATGAACGAAGTGTACGCGAGGCAGTTCGAAGCTCCCTATCCGGCACGGACAACCGTCGCCGTGCTGGCGCTTCCGCTCGGTGCAACGGTCGAGATCGAAGTGGTTGCCCGATGACCATCGCCAGATATGACGCGCTGGTGGCCCTGCTCGATGGCCACTATGCATCGTACCGCGTGCTGGATCACGCGCCTGAGGGTCGTACCGACGTGGTGAGCCCGATACGCGGCCATCCGGTTGAGCACGCTGCGAAGTGCATGGTCGTGATGGTCAAGCTGGGGAAGAAGGTGACCCGATACGTCCTTGCCGTGGTCCCCGGGAACGCGAAGGTGGACCTGGGGAGGATCAAGGCCCTCACCGGGGCGACGTACGTCTCGTTCGCCTCTCCGGCCATTGCAGAAGAACTGGCCGGCTCGGTGGTCGGCACCGTCCTGCCCTTCTCCTTCGACGAACGACTCGAGCTGATCGTCGACCCTGCGCTACTCGAGGCTCCCGAGCTGTACTTCAATGCCGGGCGACTGGATCGATCCCTGGCGCTCAGGACGGAGGACTACCAGCGGGTGGCTGCTCCGCGTCTTGCACGGATCGCGCAACACCCATGAAGGCCATCCGTTATCACGTGCCGGGCGGCGTTGAGGTGTTCCGCTATGAGGACCGGCCGGATCTCGTGCCGGGGGCCGGGGAGGCTGTTGTCCGCATCGGCGCGACCGGCGTGAATTTCATCGAGGTCTATCAGCGAAAGGGGCAGTACGCGGAGCCACTCCCTGCGGTGCCCGGAAGCGAAGCCGCCGGAGTCGTCATGGCCGTTGGCGCGGGAGTTTCGACCGTCCGCGTCGGCGACCGAGTTGCGTCCGAGAGCTTTCACGGCTCCTACGCCGAGTGTGCGATCGCGCCGGCAGAACGCCTGGTCCGATTCGGCCCGGACGTGTCGATGGAGACGGCCGCTGCCGTGATGCTCCAGGGCCTGACGGCGCACTACCTGCTCTACTCCACGTATCCGATCCGCGCCGGCGACTGGTGCGTCGTTCACGCGGCCGCGGGAGGCGTCGGGCTCCTGCTGTGCCAGCTTGCGCGAAACCTCGGGGCACACGTCATTGCAACTGCGTCGTCCGATGCGAAGCGCTCACTTGCGCTGGGAGCCGGCGCCGAACATGCCGTGGACTATGCCGGGCTGGTCGCGGCGGTTCAGGAGTATACGGCAGGCCGCGGGGTGGACGTCGTCTACGACTCAGTCGGCCAGGCGACGTTCACGGACAGCTTGCGGTGCATCCGGCGGCGCGGCACGCTGGCCCTCTTCGGCCAATCGAGCGGCCCGGTGCCCCCGGTCGACCCGCAGGTTCTCAATCGTCACGGGTCACTCTTCCTCACCAGGCCGACGCTTGCTCATCACGTCGCGACGACCACGGAACTCGCCGAGCGCAGCAGCGCGTTGTTCACCTGGATTCGAGACAAAACGCTCACCGTGCATGTTGACCGGCGCTACCGGCTTGCCAATGCGGCCGAGGCACACGTCGCGCTCGAAAGCCGAAGCACGACGGGCAAGCTACTCCTCATCCCGTGAGAACTTCCGCGCCATCCGTCCTGAGTGGAGACTGACATGGCCCCTCGACCGGCGGTCGTGTTCTTCCACGGCTTGTTCATTGATGTCGAGCTGCTCCGCGGGTAGCGGGTCCAGCCAGACCACCCCCGACGCGCGCTTCTCCGCGGTTACTCGCTCCGGCTTGGGGAACGCGCCGCACTCGCCCCGGATCCAGGCGGGCGGGTCCCCGAAATGCTCGTATCGTTCACGCACGGGGACATCGAGCACCTCCACACGGAAGAGACCCTGCGGATGTACAAGCCGGAGGCCGTGCTCCGTGAAGTCGATGACGGGTCGGTCATCGCTGCACTATGCTACAACCTCGTTGAGCCGCCTGCGGCCGGGAAGACCCCGGACTGCGCCAGGACGCTACGGGATATCGCCGAGCGGCTGGAGTTACCGCGCGACTATCTCAACGAGATTGCAATGCTGGCAGGATGACAACGGCGGGCCTGAGGTCGTCGCCGACACACCGCCGGCAGGCGAGGAATTGGATGTTCAAAACGCGGTGGGCCGTTTCGATGGCATGCGCGATGTTTGCTGTTAATGTAGGAAGAGTACGGACGCCGGAGCACAACCTGTCGCCACAAACGCTTGAGTCGCCCCACAAGACTTGTCCAGCCAGCGCAACCGCCATAAACGGTGGGAGGAACGGATACCATGTCGATCGGGCTTGCCTGGGCACGCTCATGCGGAGAGGCTCTCATGCTCCTCGGCGGTAACCCTGCGATCAGAGCCGATTCGACCGGAGGTGTCGTTGTGGTCGCATATGAGCATACTCCGTGCAGCCCGGTGGCCTTTGTGCTTGTCGGAATCGCGGGTACGCCGCAGCGAGACGCCACCGACCTTGACGGATTAGTACGCTTCACAGGAGTCCCAGCTGGACCCCACATCGTCGAGATTCAGGTGCACGGAGTGACTCGACGGATTCCGGTGCACATCTCGCCGGAGCGGCCGGTCGTCGTCACCATCGATGTCGCCGGGCGGGGAACGATCGCAGTCGCCCCAGCAGGAGCCTCAATGTGATCATGCGGGTGCTGGGAGGGCTTAGCATCGCGATCGCTCCGCTTGGGTCACTCAGCGGCCAGGCCGCTCCGCGTAGTCCCGGCCCGGCCTTCCTGTTCGCTCGCTACGCGAGCCAGAGTCCCCTCGCGCTCTATGGCGGATACCGCCTCGGTCGAACGCTGCTGGTGGTGGGAATGCTCCAGGATCACCGCTCGTCGTATCGCGAGGCACTCGCCGGTGTGGGCATCTCGATCACATATGCGAACGGCGATGGAGTAACATTCCTTGCCGCCGCTGCCGATGCCAGCGATGGCTGGCATGCCCAGCTCTACGCGCTGCCGACACTCACTGTTTCGCGGCTGTCGGTCTCGGGAACGGTGGAGCTGTACGCACCGCTGGAACGCCGCGCGAGCTGGCAGCTCTACATAACGCCCGGGACGGCGCTGGTATCGGTATCCTCAAAGGTCGCCGTCGGAGCATCCTATCTCTTGTCCGCCCAGCAGGGCGCGAAGACGGGCCACGCTCTGGGCCCCGTTGGCCAGATCAGAGTGCCTCACGCTACCATAACGGCAGCGCTGATGCGAAACGTTCGGCACGCGCGGGACGAGTTGCGCGTGTACCTTTATACCGCCTTCTGAACCTCTCTGGCAGAAGATCATGCCCATTCGCCTCGCTGACGTCTTCTTCTACGGTTTGTTCATGGATCAGGACCTGTTACGTGCCAAAGGCCTCGCGCCCGAGAACGCCGAGCTTGCCACGGTTTCCGGCTTTGCGCTTCGAATCGGCCGGCGCGCTGCCCTTGTCCCCGATGCATCGAGTCGCGTCCATGGCGTCGTCCTGTCGTTGAGGGTTGCCGAGCTCGAAGGACTCTACTCGGAACCGAGCCTCCAGGCCTACGAGCCGCAAGCCGTGCTGGCCTCCCTGGCAGGTGGTGGCGTCGTCGCCGCGCTCTGCTACAACCTTCCAGAGCCGCCTTCACCCTCGGAACGCAATCCGGAATACGCGACCAAGCTTCGGTCAGTCTGTCACAAAGTGGGATTGCCGCTGGAGTACATCGCTACGCTGTAATGAGCCGTTGGCACGGCCGAAGCCCCAGCCCGCGCAGGCCTACCTGCCGGCAGCACGCTCATTGGCGCGACCCTCTACCCGCTCATCAAGCCGAAAGCGAACAGCTTTGTGCGTCGCCTTCTCGGCGGCCTGCCCCGAAGTGAGCGATACCCTGGAGTCGCCGGCGAGGCGAGGGCTGGTTACGCGGCTCGGCGCCTTCGGCGAGGGGCTCGCGATGCTAGCCGCCGCGGGATTTCGCCCAGCTCGATTAGTTCATTGGGAATGTCGCCGAGGGGCGCCTGACCACGCCCGATAGCGTGATCGCAATGGCCATGATCTTCTACGGCGATCAGGGGCCGTAGTACACTGTGGGCTGGCTCTTGTTGTCTTCCATCGAGCGCGCTTTCGGTCGCGCGCGCCTGATCGCCGTGATATGCGACCCGCGCGCAACGATGCGAGTCTACGACGAAGCGGCCGGCCGCCTGGACCCGTCGCACACCCGCTGCCCGGGTCACCGACCGCTCCGTGCTCCCCGCTTCCGGCTCCCCGTTAGAGGATGTACCTCCTCAAGTCATCGTCCCCGATCACCTTCGCCAGCCGGTCGCGCACCTTCTCGGCGGTGAAGACGATCTGTTTCTCGGGCCAGCCGGGCAATTCGAAGAGTACCTCGTCCATCAGGGTGGCCATGACAGTGTGCAGTCGCCGGGCCCCGATGTTTTCCATCCGGTCGTTGGCGATGCTGGCCACCCGGGCGATCTCGAGGATCGCGTCGGGCGAGAACTCGAGGGTGCACCCCTCGGCGCCCACCAGCGCGGCGTACTGGCGGGTGAGCGCGTTCTCCGGCTCGGTCATGATCCGCACGAAGTCCGCTTCGGTGAGCGGCGTGAGCTCCACCCGGATCGGGAAGCGCCCCTGCAGCTCCGGGATCAGGTCCGAGGGCTTGGACACGTGGAACGCCCCCGCGGCAATGAACAGGACGTGGTCGGTGCGGACGTAGCCGTAGCGGGTCTGCACCGTCGATCCTTCGACGATCGGCAGCAGGTCGCGCTGGACGCCTTCGCGGGAGACGTCGGGGCCGCCGGTGGCGCGCTCGCCGGCGATCTTGTCGATCTCGTCGACGAAGATGATGCCGTGATTCTCGGTGCGGTCCAGCGCCTCGTTCACCACGTCGTCCATGTCCACCAGGCGCTTCAGCTCCTCGTCGAGCAGGATCCGGCGCGCCTCGGGCACCCGCACGCTGCGCCGCTTCTTTCCCTTGGGCAGCATCTGCTGGAGCCACTCGGTGAAATTGAAGTCGGTGCCCTCCATGCCCTGGGGCGGCTGCATCATGTCGATCGGCGGATAGCCCTGCGGAGTCACCTCGATCTCCACTTCGCGCTCGTCGAGCTTCCCCTCGGCGAGCATGGCCTTGAGCTTTTCGCGGGAGCGCTTCCGGCTTTCGTCCTGCTCTTTCTTGGCGTCTTCGCGTCCTGGCGCCTTGGCGTCTTCGGGGGGCCCCGGCGGCAGCAGCAGATCCAGCAGTTTTTCGTCCGCCGCCGCCTCCGCCTGGGGATAGATCTCGTCCTCCCGCTCGGTGCGCACCAGGTTCACGGCCGCGTCCACCAGGTCGCGGACCATGCCCTCGACGTCGCGGCCCACGTAGCCCACCTCGGTGAACTTGGACGCCTCCACCTTCACGAAGGGCGCCCCGGCAAGGCGGGCCAGCCGGCGGGCGATTTCCGTCTTGCCCACGCCGGTGGGGCCGATCAGGATGATGTTCGAGGGGGTGATCTCGTCCCGGATCGGCTCGGGGGCCTGGGCCCGGCGCCAGCGGTTCCGCACCGCGATGGCGATGGCCCGCTTGGCCGCCTCCTGGCCCACGATGTAGCGGTCGAGCTCCGCCACGATCTGCCGGGGCGGCATCTCCTCGAGCCACGGCAGTGGTTGGGGCGCGGCGTTGTCATCGCGAGGGCCCGAAGCGCCCGTGGCGACCTCGCTCACAATTCGAGAATGGTGAGATTGCGATTGGTGAACACGCAGATCTCCGACGCGATGGTGAGCGAGCGCTCCACCATGTCGCGCGCCGACAACGCGGGATCGGGCAACAGGGCCCGCGCGGCGGCCAGCGCATAGTTGCCGCCCGACCCGACCGCGAGCAGGCCCTCGTCGCCCTCGATCAGCTCGCCGGATCCGGAGAGCAGGAAGCTGTGGTCCAGGTCGGCGACGATGAGCAGCGCCTCCAGCCGGCGGAGCACCCGGTCGCTGCGCCAGTCCTTGGCGAGCTCCACCGAGGCGCGGGGCAGGTTCCCGGGATAGCGGTCCAGCTTTTCCTCGAAGCGCTCGAACAGGTTGAGCGCGTCGGCGACCGACCCGGCAAACCCGGCCAGCACCTTGCCGCCCTTGAGCGAGCGCACCTTGGTGGCGGTGGACTTGACGATCGTGTCCGCGATGCTGACCTGGCCGTCGCCGCCCAGGGCGACGCGGCCGCCCTTGCGGACCACCAATATTGTCGTGCCGTGAAAAGTCATCGATCTTTCCTCAGCCCCCTCGGGGATGCGCCTGCCGATACACCTGCTTCAGCCGCTCGACGCTGGTGTGGGTATAGACCTGCGTCGTGCTGAGCGACGCGTGGCCCAGCAGCTCCTGCACCGCCCGCAGGTCCGCGCCGGCATCCATCAGGTGGGTCGCGAAGGTGTGCCGGAGCGAGTGCACCCGATGGCCGCCGGCCGCGATCCCGTCGAAGAGCCGGTGCATCCGGCGCTGAATCGTGGTCACGCCGAGCCGGCGCCCGCTCCGGTTCAGGAACACCGCGGCCTTGTCGGCCCCCGGCTTCCGGGCCACCGCCTCGCGGGCGAGAAGATAACGCCGGAGCGCCTGGACCGCCTTCTGCCCCACCGGGACGATCCGCTCCTTCCTGCCCTTGCCGCGCACCTTGACCTGATCACTCAGCAGATCGAGGGTTCGAAGATCGATTCCCGCCAGCTCGGAGAGCCGGAGGCCGCTGGAATAGAACAGCTCCAGCATCGCGAGGTCCCGGATCCCGGTGAATTCATCGTCCTGGGCGCGCGCTTCGGCGAGGGAGAAGAGCGCCTCCATCTCGGTCTTCACGAGATAGGTGGGCAGCCGCTTCTCCACCCTGGGACTCTTCGCGGCGCGGGCCACGCCGTTGGTCACTCCATGGTGGACCTGGAGGTAGCGGTAGAACGATCGCAGCGCGGAGAGCGACCGCGCCGCCGAGCGGCGGGCCAGACCCCGGCGCTCCTGCTCGCCCATGAAGCCGCGAATGCCGAGCCGGTCCACCGACTCCCAGCTCCAGACGCCCCCGTAGTGTCGCCCCGCGAACTCGGCGAACCGTTCGAGGTCCCGGCGGTAGGCCTTGATGGTGTGGGGCGACTGGTCGCGCTCCTTGGCGAGGTGGGTGAGGAACTCCTCGAGGAGGCGAACGGACGGTGAGGACGGACGGACGGGCGGTCGTTCGTCCGAATGTCCGTCTGTCCGTCTGTCCGTCTTCATAGCGTCCCCACCCACGCCTTGAACTCCGTGAGCGCCCGCGCCACCAGCAACGCCCGTTTCTCCGACTTTTTCGCGCGCGAGTCCAGCGGTTCCAGCAGGCCGAAGTTGGCGTTCATCGGCTGGAAGTGCTTCGGCTCCGCCTCGCGCAGATAGCGCAGCAACGCGCCCAGCATCGTGGTCGGGGGCGGCGCGGCGGGCGGCTTCCCGATCAGGTACCGGTGCAGGTTGATCCCGGCCAGGATCCCGGTGCCCAGCGACTCGGTGTAGCCCTCGACTCCGGTGAGCTGGCCGGCGAAGAACACCGGCTCCCCCTCCCGGGTGGCCAGCCCAGGGCCCAGGCTGGCGGGGCTGTTGATGTAGGCGTTGCGATGGATGCTGCCGTAGCGGAAGAACTCCGCGCCGGCGAGGCCGGGGATCGAGCGGAACACTCGCTGCTGCTCCGGAATCCGGAGCCGGGTCTGGAATCCGACCAGGTTCCACATCTGGCCGGCCTTGTCCTCGCGGCGGAGCTGCACCACGGCCCAGGGCTCCTTTCCGGTGCGCGGATCGGCCAGGCCCACCGGCTTCATCGGCCCGAAGCGGAGGGTCTCGGGCCCGCGGCGGGCCATCTCCTCCACCGGGAGGCACCCTTCAAAGTAGGGTACCGCATCGAATTCATGGCCGTGGAACTGATCGGCGGCGCTCAGCGCGGCAATGAACCCGTCGTAGTCGTCCTTCGCCATCGGGGCGTTGAGGTAGTCGTCTCCGTCGCCCTTCCCGTACCGGGACAGCTTGTAGAGCACCGCGTGGTCGAGCGATTCGTCATTGACGATCGGGGCGATCGCGTCGTAGAACGCCAGCGCGCTGCTGCCCAGCCGGGCCGCAATCGCGGCGCTCAGCGCCTCCGAGGTGAGCGGCCCGGTGGCGACGATGCCCGGCGCGGGCAGCTCGGTCGCCTCGCCGACCTCGACCCGGATCTTGGGATGAGCCCGGATCCGCGCGTCCACCGCGTCGGAGAAGACGGTGCGGTCCACCACCAGCGCCGAGCCGCCCGGCACCCGCGCCAGGTCGGCGCACTCGAGCAGCAGGCTGCCCAGCATGCGCAGCTCGGCCTTGAGGAGCCCGTGGGCGTTGGCCGTCTCCACCGACTTGAAGCTGTTGCTGCACACCAGCTCGGCGAGGGTGCCGGTCTGGTGCGCCGGGGTGGCCACCGCGGGCCGCATCTCGCGCAGGGTGACGGAGACACCGCGATTGGCCAGCGCCCAGGCGGCTTCGGAGCCGGCCAGGCCGCCACCGATGACGGTTGCGCGCATGTCGCTCATCGGGTAAAGATACTCTGTCTCGTTCGGACTCCCCGATGACAACACGCCGCGATTTCGTCGCCCTCGCCGCCGCCGCCGGCCTTCCGCTCTCGCTCAAGGCCGAGCTTGCCGCCGTGGTACGCCGCTCTCCCCGGCCCTGGGTCGAGATGGCGGTGCGCTGCGCCCGGTGGATCGAGAAGAGCGCCCAGCCGGTGGACGGCCTGACCCGGTGGCCCGCCGATCCGCTGAAGCCGGAAGCGTTCGGGCTCGATTTCTACAATGGCATGACCGGGGTGGTCGCGTTCTACGCCATGCTGTTCGACGCCACTCGGGATCCGGCATGGCGGACGGCCGCCCGGAGCGGGGCGGGCTACCTGATCCGGGAGATGGACTCGGGCAAGGCGGACATCGACGCCGGTCTCTACACCGGACTGGCCGGCCTGGGGTACACCTACATGTGCCTGGACCAGGCCGGCGTGGGAGACGAATACCGGCCCGCGGCGGAGCGCGCCGCGGGACAGATCCTGGCCCGGGCCAAGGTGGTGGGAGACGGCGCCGAGTGGTCCGACTCCTACGACATCATCGGCGGCACCGCCGGCACCGGCCTCTTCCTGCTGCAAGCCGGGAGGGCGTGGAAGCGGAAGGACCTGGTGACGCTCGCCGCGCGGGCCGGCCGTCGGCTGGTGGAGGCGGGTGAGCCGGCGGAGGGGGGCAGGATGTGGTATCCCTCGGCGACATTCCGGAAGAACTACCCCAATTTCTCCCACGGCACTTCGGGGGTGTCCTACTTCCTGGCCACGCTGTACCAGCAGACCCGGGAGCAGGTTTTTCTGGATGCCGCGCTCGACGGGGTTCGCTACCTCGACGCGGTGGCCCACCGCGAGAACGGCACCACGAAGATCTTCCATTCCTCGGATGGCGGCGAAGACCGCTTCTACCTGAGCTGGTGCCACGGCCCGGTGGGCACGGCGCGGCTGTTCTACCGGCTGCACCGCATCACCGGTGAGAAACAGTGGCTCGACTGGGTCGATTCGCTGACCGGGGCGGTGTTCGCGAGCGGGGTGCCGGAGCAGCGGACCAGCGGGTACTGGAACAACATCAGCCAGTGCTGTGGCAACGTGGGGATCGGGCAGTACTGTATCGACCTGGCCCGCCACCATCCGGCGCCGGCCGCCGCGGCGTTCCGGGAGCGGATCATCACGAACACCGTGTCGCGCGCCACCAACGACGTCGACGGACTGCGCTGGGTCCAGGCCGAGAACCGGGTCTCGCCGGACGGCCTGGTGGCCCAAACCGGCTTCATGCAGGGCGCCGCCGGGGTGGGGACGTTCTTCCTGCAGCTGGAGGCGCTGGACCGCGGCAAGCCGTGGAAGTTTCCCCAGCCGGACACCCCGTTTGCCGGGTAACGGCGTGACCTCCTTGGGGGACCATCCTGCCCTTCCCGGGAGGTTCCGGATCGATCGCGAGATCGGCCGGGGCGGAATGGCCGTGGTCTACCGCGCCCACGATGACCATCTCGATCGCTTCGTCGCTATCAAGGTGCTCTCGCCCGGCCTGTCGCACGCCGTCGGGGTCGAGCGCTTCCAGCGCGAGATCGCCCTGATGGCCAAGCTGGTGCATCCCGGCATCGTGGCGCTATTCGATTCCGGCGAGGTGGACGGCCGCCTCTACTACGTCATGCCGTTCGTGGCGGGGGAGACGCTCCGCAGCCGCCTGACCCGCGAGCGGCGGATGACGGTGGAGGATGCGGCGGGATTCGGGGGAGACGTCGCCGAGGCGCTGGCGTACGCCCATGGCGCCAGCATCGTCCACCGGGATGTCAAGCCGGAGAACATCTTCACGGTCGGGGGACGCGCGGTCCTGGCGGATTTCGGGATCGCGCGCATCACCGGCGAGCGGCCCCAGGGCAGCGCGGACCTGACCAGCGCGGGGATGGTGCTGGGGACGGTGGCGTACATGAGCCCGGAGCAGGCCACCGGTGAGGAGGCGATCGACGGGCGCTCCGACCTCTACAGCCTGGGCTGTGTCCTGTACGAGCTGCTGACCGGGGCGCCGCCGTTCACCGGCGGGTCGGCCATGGGCGTGCTGGCCAGGCACATCACCGAGACCCCGCTCCCGCCCAGCTCGAATAACCCGCACATCCCCCCGGCGATCGACGCCATGATCATGCGGTTGCTGGCCAAGGATCCGGGCCAGCGCCCCCCCACCGCGGGCGAGGTGGCGCGGGTCCTGCGTGGGGCGCGGCCGGAGTCGAGTGCCCCACCCCCGCGGACCGTGAGCGAAGCGGACCGTCTCGTGGAGCAAGGGGTCAAGGCGTTCCGGTTCGGCACCAGCCCCGGGCGGGCGGCCCGGTCTCACCTGGAGCAGGCGGAGGTCTATTTTCGTCGCGCCCTGGCCGCCGACCCCGGCCACGCGGCAGCCCTCTGCGCCCTGGGGGGCTGGTACTACATCATGGGCAACCACCGCTACGCTCCCCAGGAGGAATCGTACGCCAAGGGGCGCGAGCTGGTGCTGGCCGCCCTCGCCGCGGACGACCGCTGCGCCGAAGTGCACAATTCCCTGGGGAAGATGGCGCTGTACTACGACGACGACTGGCACGCCGCCGCGCGCCACATCCGCCGCGCGATCGAGCTCGACCCCGACAATCCCGAAATGCTGCGCTCCCAGAGCATCGTCTACAAGATCCTCGGCCGGGTCGACGACGCGGTGCAGGCGGCGCGCGACGCGGTGGCCCGGACCGGGGACGTCCCGATTCTCTGGAACGCGCTGGGTGACGCGCTGCTCGCGGCGGGGCGGAACGCGGAGGCGGCCGACGCGTTGCGGAAGGCCCTCGCGCTGCAGCCGGGGTACGTCGCCGCGCTGGAGCGGCTCGAGCTGGCGCAGACCCGCCTGGGCGAGCTCGACCTGGCCCTCGAGACCCGGGCCTCGCGGATCCGGCTCGGCGGAGACCATGAACGGGCCGAGCGAATTCTGGAGGATGGGCGGACGCTGGGGAATGCGGAGGCGCTGCGGAGGGATATCCGGCGGGACCTGGAGCGCCTGCTCCGGGAGGCCGAGCAGAGTGACGTGTTCGCGCAGTACTACACCTCGCGCACCGATGCCGACCGGATCGTCCTCGCCTACGCCGAGCTGGGGGAATGGCACTCCGCGATGGACTGGGTCGAGCGGGCCTACGCGCAGCGCCCCGGACGGCTGCGGCGCATGCTCACCGATCTCCCCTTCGATCGCCGCGGGCTGGCGGTCGACCCTCGCTACGCGCGGTTGCTGCGGGTGGCCGGGATGGATGACTTGTTGTAGCGAGCGGACTTCCCGTTCACCGCGGAGCGG
>JBGPLG010000086.1:0-17385 GCA_041486305.1 Gemmatimonadota bacterium | reverse complement strand
TGGCAGGAATGTCGGCGGCCTTGTCGGGCAGATCGCGGATGTGGCCCATCGACGCCAGGACCTTGTACCCGCGGGGCAGAAAGTCCTTGATGGTCCGCGCCTTGGTGGGCGACTCGACGATGACCAGCGACGCCATGAATCTCCTTTGGGCGTAAACGCGACAAAGGATCTCCAGAGCCGGAGATCCTTCGCGGCGCGGGCAAACTAGTACCATGCTCCCCGCCCCGCTGTCAATTCCCGAGGACGCCGCGGCGGGGCGCCGGTGCTCAGCTCAATTCACCTCATCAAGCTCCCGGTGGCACCATCGATCTTACGCCGGCGCAGGCATTTGCGCGCGGAACCGGGCCGCCGCCCGAACCGCCGAGGCCTACTGTTCGGGCGGAGCCTGCGGACCGGAGCCGGTAACGACCCGGATCCGGATGGAGCCGGGGGGTGCTCCAGCCCGGGCGGCACTGTCGGCGAGGGTGCGCAGCCCACCGAACACCTGCACGGAGGCGCCGCGGGCCAACGCCGTGTCGGCCTGCCGAGCCGCCTCGGCGTAGGCGCCCAGGGCAAGGTACGCGAGGATGAGGTAATTCCAGGTTTCCTCCTGATCCGGGGCGGCGATCATGCTCTGGCGCAGCTGGTCGAGCGCCTCCTGATCTTTCCCTTCCTCCCAGTATCGGCGGGCCAGATCGTTTCGGACCCGCCACACCTGGTTGGCCGGCGCGAGCGCGACCGCCCGCTGGTACGCCTCGATGGCCCGCTCCCGCCGGCCCGATTCGAACAGCGCGTAGCCGTAGGCCTTCTGCATCCGGTAGCTTCGCGGGGCATCTTCGGCGCTGCGAACCGAGAGCGTCTCCTCGTTGCGCCACACTCCATGCCGCTCCGCGCTGCGTAACCCGCCGGCCGCCACCAGCACCCCGCACGCGACGGCCATCGCGCGCCGCCCCCAGGCGGGCGCGGCGGCGGCCAGACCGCCCGCAGCCAGGACTAACCCGATACTCGGAAGGAAGAGGGTACGCTCGGCCAAGACGATACCCGTGGGTATCAGCACGTTGCTCACCGGGAGGAGCGCGACCGCCACCCAGACCAGGCCGAAGGAGACCATCGGCGCCCGGCGGCGTCCCAGCCAGACGGCGACGACGGCTCCAAGCAGAACGCCGAGGCCGATGGCCTCAGGCAGGCCGAGCTGGGTCGAGGCCACGATCTCCTGCGGCGAGTAATCGGAGCTCAAGTGCGCGGGCCAGGTGAGCAGCCGGGCCCAGTTGGGCACCATAGCGAGCATGCCGAGGGTCCGGCCCCCCAGGGTCACGCCCTGGAGCGCTTCGGCGGTGAAGCTGCCGGCGAGGTCCCCGGAAAGCACCAGGCGGCGGGCCAGGAGCAGCAGGATTCCGAGGGCAGTCAGGAACCCGTAACCCGGCGCGAGGCGCTGGACCCGCGGTCCCGCCGGCCCCGGGACGAGGAACACCTCGGCGGATAGCAGCAGCATGGGCAGCACCAGGCCGTGCTCCTTGGCAAGGCACGCGGCGACATACATCGTTCCCAACACGGCCCAATCTCCCGTTCCCACCGCCCCCGAGTCGCTGCGCCGGCGCTTCAGATACCGAGCCGTCATGAGCACCGCCAGCAGCCCGACCAGCAGCTCGTTCTGGGCTACAGCGAGCGCCACCGCCTCGACGTGGACCGGGTGCGCCGCGAACAACAGCGCCGCCCCGAGCGCGACCCGTTCCGGGAGGAGCCGCCGGGCCAGTACCAGGACGCCAACGGCCGCGGCGGCGTATAACAAATAGCTGACGATCCGGAACAGCAGCGGACCGCCGGCGCCGAGGACGAACTCGGCGGCCAGGATGAGCGAGGTGAGCGGCCGGTAGAGATCCTGGGACCACGGCGGTGGCCAGTATGGCGACGTGAGAAGTTGTCGCCAGTGGGCCAGATCGTGAACTCGCGCGTTCTGGACGATCAGCACGACATCGTCCTGCACGAAGGCGTTGCGGAGCCCCGGAAGCGACGCCGCGAGCGCGACGGCGACGACCGCGGCCACTCCGATCCAGTCCCACGGTGTGCGGTTTCCGGCGGAGTGGGTGGCCACGGATGTCAGACCCCGCTCAAAAGGCGAGCGGGACGATGCGGATCTCGTTGTCGGTGTAGAGCGGGATCAGCAACCGGTTGCGCCACAGGTCGTGACCGATGTCAGCCGGGGATTGGAGCCCGTCCATCGCCTGCCGGAAGGGGCCGCGGAGCGGGCCACGAAAAATCGACTGGCCCTCCCAGCTCGATACGAACGCTTCTCCGTTGAAAACCACCAGGCCGTCGAGACTTCCTTTCGGGAGCTTCCGGATATCGGTCTTCCGGCCCCCCGCCACCCGATAGAGCTCCCCCGATCCGAAGGTCACCACCCAGACGGAGTCGCTCGAGACCGCGATCCCGTTGGGCCGCCCCAGCGATTCACCTCGGGCCAAGGTGTCCAGCTTTCCGCCGGGGTTGATCCGGTAGACGGCATCGGTCCCCGACGGCTCGAACCCCTTGGCACCGGCCTTGAGCCCGGAGTCGGTGACGTACACGGAACCGTCCTCACCCGCCGCCACATCGTTCAGGAAGGTAGCCCCCGGAATGGGGATTTCCCCGCGGGGGGCACCGGTCCGCCGATCGAACCGGCGCACCGTCGTGATATCCGCGACATAGAGCAGGCCCCCCACCACCGCCATCCCCTTCGGCGCGTTCAGCGTCACCGAATCGGCGGCGCCGTCGATCCACTTCAACGCAATGAGCTTGCCCTCAGGCGACACCAGGGAAATAAAGCCGTTGTCGTCCGCGTCCAGAGGGGCTCCGTTGATGTTGGAGACCAGGTACAGGTCCGACAGCGGATCGTGAAGCACCGATTCGGGCGTCGCGAATCCGACCTTGGCCACGGTGATCTCTCCGGCGTCGCGCGGACCGGCGGCCGGCTTGGCGGCCTTCCGGCAACTCGCAGCGGACGCGAGGACGGCAACTATTAGGACGGAGCGGCCAATCATCGCCGTACCACCACCTCCTTGGCGCCGGCGGAAACCGGCACTCGGACCTCGGGGCCGCCCGGCCAGCGGACCCACACCGCAGTGGGTGGGGCCGCCAGCCCGAATACCTGGACCGCACCGTTTTCCGACCAAAAGCCCGACCCGGCCGTGATTTCCCGAACCGGCCCCAGGCGGACGCCGTAGACTATTCGGATCTGCGCGCCCACGCCATCGGGATTGGCCGGCGGTCCTTCGAGGCGCACCCGGAGTCCGGGCTTTGCCCCGCGGTTGTGAAAGAGCCGCGTGCCAGCGCCGTTTTGCGACACGGCAAGATCGAGCCGGCCGTCGGCGTCGAAGTCGGCGTACGCGGCGCCGCGCTGGTCTCCGTAGACCACGATGCCGGAGCGGGCGCCGGTCATCGGCCGAAACCCGCCGTTGCCGTCGCCCAGCATCAGGAGTCCCCGGCCGGTATCGTAGCGCGGAGCGCCGACGACGGTGGGATAGAAGTTCTGGCTCAAGAACACGTCCTCGTGGCCATCTCCGTCGAAATCCGCGATACCGGCATAGAAGGCCGGGGCCAATTGAGCCTCGACCGGAAGCGGTGCCGCCTCGAAGTGATCCCCCCGATTGAGAAAGATCATGTGGTCGAGGGTGACGGCGTTCAGTCGTTGGGTGCTGCTCGCCGCGGGCCCGAGGACCTGTTCCACCGTCGCGTCGGCGTAGGCGGCGAAGGTGGGAGTCCGGCCCGCCAGACCGGGAACCGCGGTGCGCACCCGCGTGAGCTCATTGAGTGGGGCGAGGCCGCCCAGCCGGGGATCGTGCCGAGCCAGCAGCATCTCCTCTTCGCCCGCGGCCCCGAAGGGGCCGTGGACCAGAAAGAGGGGGCGCGCGCTGTCGGCCTGAGCGAAGGTGTTGCGCCCCCGGCTCGTCGCGATCAGGTCCAGCCGTCCGTCGCCGTCCAGGTCGCCCGCCGCGAGCCCGTTCCATCGGCTGGTCCACCGGGCGAGCCCCCAAGAAGCCGGCGCGGGAACGAAGCGCCCGCCCCGGTTGAGCAGCAGGAGGATCGAGTCCCACTCGCGGGCGAGCAGCAGATCCGGCATGCCGTCACCGTCGATGTCGGCAAAGAGCGCCGCGGAAACCAGGCCCACATCCCGGAGCGCCGCCGTCCCGGCGGTGTCCAGCTCGAACCGGCCGCCGACGTTCCGGAACAGGCCGGATGAGGCCGCCGCGGGATAGCGCATCGGGATAGCGCGCCCGCCAACGAAGAGGTCGAGATCGCCATCCCCGTCGTAGTCGGCAAGGGCCATCGGCCCCGTCGCGGACTCGTGTGACCCCACCAACGGTTCGGCTGTTCCGGTGAGCGCCCCGCGCCGGACCAGCACGCTGATCGCCGCGGGCTGTCCGGTCATCTCGGCCAGCGACCGCGCTTCCCAGGTGGACACCCCGGCCAGCAGCCGGGCGCCTCCGTCCACCGGCAGCCCCAGAATCGTCGTGAGATCCGCAGGGGCGATCGGTCCCTGCCCGGGCTCGGGCACCAACCGTCCGCCATCGTTCCGGAACACCGCGATGCGGCCGCCCTTTCCGGTGCCGACGATCAGGTCCTCGTCGCCGTCGCGATCGAGATCGAACCACGCCACGCCGGGGCCCAGCTGGGAAAGGGCGTCGGGGAGCAGGAGCTGACGCCCCCAGTCGTCAAACGTGTCTTCGACGTGAACCTGGCCCCGGAGCTCCGGGGTGGCGTCCTCGAAGAGCGCCGGCGGCGGAACGGCGGCGGCAGAATCGGCGAGCACCGGCGCGGTGACGGTTGCCGAGGTGATCTCATAAAGCCGGTTGGGCCGGGCGTCGGTTAACACGCTGCGCCGGCCGTCCCGCCAATCCACGACGAGGGTCACCCGGCTGGCCGTGCCGGTGGCGAAACTGGCCAGGTAGTCGCTATGCGACAGATACAATCCCCCGACCGCCACTTCACGTTCCTGCAACGGAGTAGCGCCCCCCAGCACCCGGATCCTGGCACCAACCGCCCGGGTGTTGGGCGGGTCACCGAGCAGACGGACCGCGATCCGGGGTGCCTTGGCGTTGTTCCGGAGCAGCAGCGCGGGGGCCCGCAGCCGGTTTACCACGACATCGAGGTCGCCGTCGCCGTCGAGATCGGCGGCCGCCAAGGCGTGGGAGATGTCCTCCTCGGTTCCGAAGCCCCACCGCTGGCTCACGTCTTCAAAGGTCAGGTTGCCGCGGTTGCGGTAGGCCACGTTCTTGAGCGGCAAGCGGGGGTACTCCGCCAGGTGGCGTTGCCAGGGGACGGTGCTCCAGCCGGTCTGCAGCCGCTCCTGGGTATCGCCATCCATCACGTCCCAGGCGTGTCCGTTGGCGATGAGAATGTCCTGCCACCCGTCCAGATCGACATCCATAAACATGGTGGACCAGGACCACCCGCTGGCCTGGACGCCGGCGTAGTTCGAGGTCTCCGCGAAGGTGCCGTCGCCCCGATTGAGAAACAGGGTGTTCCGTTGCTGCTGAAGCAGGATCTCCAGCTCCCCCGGCCGCTTGGGAATCGCGGTGTGGGTGGGGATCTGGGTCTTCAAGCGGCGGGAATCGTTGCTCAGCATGTCCACTTCGAAGAGGTCGGGAAGTCCGTCGCCGTTCACGTCGCCGACGTCCATCCCCATCCCCGAGTTGCTCATCTGGCGCTGGACGGTCCAGTCGGCAAGGCGGAACCCGCCGTGTCCGTCGTTGAAGAAGAACCGGTCCGGATCCTCGAAATCGTTGACCACGTAGAGATCCGGAGCGCCGTCCCCGTTGAGGTCGGCAAAGCGGGCATCCAGGCCGAACGACTCGTCTTCCGCGATAACGGCTCGGCCGGTCGGGTCCCGGAATCGGCCGGCGCCGATCGGTTCGCGGGTGAAATGACCCTTGCCGTCGTTGAGGTAGAAATCGTCCGGTTCGGCGCGCATGGTGAGGACCGGTCCACCCATGTCGGCGCGGGTTACCACCTTGAAATCCCGCTGCAGCTCGGGCACAACCTCGAAGCGCCCGGGAGCGACTTGACGCACTACCTGGTTGAAGGCCCGCTGCTGAGGCGAGAACCGGTCGATCGGAGTGTAGGGTTTGTAGTTCGCGACGTAGAGGTCGAGGTCGCCGTCGCCATCGACGTCGGCCATTGCCACCGTGGTGCCGCCCTTGCCCGTGGGATCGATCCCGATGTCCGCCCCGTGCTCGGTGAATCGGGCGTGGCCGTCGTTCAGGAAGATCGCGTTCGGACCGGTGGTGGCGAGGAGGATCAGATCGAGATCGCCGTCGCCGTCGACATCGGCAAACGCGGCTCCCGTCGAATGCCGGTCGGGCGCTCCAACGCCGGCGGCCTCGGTGATGTCCTCGAAGCGCCACCCACCAAGGTTCCGGTAGAGAGCGTTCGACCCTTCGGTTCGGGCCAGGAACACGTCCACCAGCCCGTCGCCATCAACGTCGCCGAGTGCCACGCCGGCGCCCTGACCCAGGATGCGGTTGCTGAGGAGCAGCGAATCGCTGGCGGCGTTCTGGAACCGGATGCCGGTCCGGTCGTCCGGCATCCGGCTGAATCCGGGGTCCCCGCCCGAAACGGTCAGCTCGCGCCAGCGATACCCGGACTCCTGGTGCCACGGAGGCGTGGACGCGGGCCGGCATGCGGCGAGGGCGGCCGCGCCGAGGAGAGCCGGCGCCAGGCGCAGACGGCGAACGTTCATCCGCGGAGGCTCGGCCCCGGGAGTCAGCGCTTCACCCTCCGCCGCTTCCTTCCTCCCCGGCCGCTCGTCCCGGCCTCGCCCGAAGGCCGGGCTGGCTCGGCCGGCACCAAGTGAGCAAACAGCTCCTTCCGCACTTCGGGGTTGCTGATCTTCCAGATCACCCCGTCGGTGAAATAGTGGTGGATGTTGATGAAATAGAGGAGCAGGATCGGCGCCACCTTGCCGGGTTCCACGCCCAGGAAGTTGGCCGCCACACTCATCGGCGGCCCGGGCACCGCCAGGGTCACCAGGAATGCCACCGCCAGCAGGCCGGCAGCATACCCGGCCATGTGCCGAAGGGCGCGTCCGGCCGACTCTCGGGTGGCCCGATTCAACTCGACGCGGGCGGGGAACTCCAGGTACTGAAGCGCGTGGGCCAGCTGAACCAGGAAGAGCCCGGTCAGCCCCCAGCGAAAAATCGCGGCGTACCAGACGAAAATCGCGAGCCATGGTACCAGCGAGCGGAGCGGTGGAAAGCGTCCGGTCCGCCGCCGCATCCGCAGCAGCCCGAACGCCCCGAGGCCGAACGCCGCTGCGGTGGCTACCGTGACAA
Source organism: Gemmatimonadota bacterium (assembly GCA_041486305.1). Classification (GTDB taxonomy): domain Bacteria; phylum Gemmatimonadota; class Gemmatimonadetes; order Gemmatimonadales; family GWC2-71-9; genus JABFSM01. Next base: position 10,099 of record JBGPLG010000086.1, on the reverse strand, counting down.
TCTGGTAGACCAGGGCGAAAGGGTCGGCGAGGGGAGACGAGGTGCGGAGGAACCAATACTGGAGAAACCAGGTCACATGCCACGCCAAGAGGATGCGAAGGCTCCCCCGGATGAGCCTCCGCTCGGTCTGGTCGAAGCCGGTCCCTTCCAGATAGGCGAACGAGGCCATCATGCCCCATACCTGGCCGGTATAGTGCCAGGCCAAGTACCCGCTGGAGACCACGAAGAAGGCGCCCAGGAGGATGGGCGGGTCCTGGGCCTCCACCAGCGCGAGGGCGGCGAACCCCAGCAGGATCAGCGGCACCCAGATCGCGGCCCACCGGTGCCGCTGGATCATTTCCCGGTCCCGATAAACGACCCGATACGACGCCATGAAATGCGACATGTTGAGGAGGAGCTGAACCCAGACGAGCACTCCGATTGACACGAAGGCGAGCTCGTCCTCCCCGCTCAACAGGAGCGGGATCAGGACGAGGAGCGACAGCCCGCCCACGCAGAGGAAATCGATGACCGGCGAGAGGATAGCGGCGGAGCGAGGTCGAGCGACCACCGCCGATGGAGCAGTCATGGGCTGTAAGAAACCCGCCGAGCCGAGGCTTGGCAACGGAAACGCCCTCCGGTCTCGCGGGACCACCGGCGAGATGATATAATGACGGTTGACCCTGCCGACGATCGCGCCGCTCCGGCGGTGACCGACGCATCCGTACGGCGGGTCCCTCGATCAAGTAATTGCCACACCCGCCTCCTCGTGTCGTTTCGTCTCACCTGTGAGGATTGGGGTGTGGTGAAGTGACACGGCGCCCCGCGGGCGCCCGACGCATCGCGTTGTGAGACAATCAGATACCGGGGCCGGGAATTTGGCACGGCCCAAGCGTTATAGTCACACGCTCATCATCTAATAAATAGCTCCGTAGGCCACCCCACCGGGCTGGGCGGGGTGCATTGCCAGATTCGGAATTGACGTTTGAAGACCCTCCGCGTGCTGCGTGGAGGGTGGATCGTGCAGGTCCCACTCCTCCTCGAGGATTACGAGTATGATCGGCTTCTCGATTCGTCGAACGGTCGTGGCCGGCTTAGCCGCGCTCGCGCTGAGCGCGGTCGTGGTGGCACCGGTTCTGGCCCAGAGCGCGACCTTCCGGGGCAAGGTGATCTCCGAGAAGTCCGGTGAGCCGCTGGTCGGGGCCGCGGTGGGGATCGGGGAGCTCCAGCTCACCGTGCTCACCAACGCCGCGGGCCAGTACGTCCTGACGGTGCCGGCCGCCCGGGTCAACGGGCAGTCGGTGACCCTCACCGCGCGGGCCATCGGCTACCGGTCGGTCTCCCGGATCATCCAGAACTTGAGCAGCGGCGAGCGGGCGGTGGAGTTCGCGCTCCAGGCCGACGTCAACAAGCTCGAGGAAATCGTGGTGACCGGCGTCCTCGAGGGCACCGAGCGGGCCAAGGTCCCGTTCACGGTGGGCCGAGTGACCGCGGCGGAGATGCCGGTCACGGCGCTCGATCCGATCCGCGCCCTCTCCGGCAAGGTGCCCGGAGTGCGGATCGCCCAGGTCAGCGGCCGGCCGGGAAGCACCCCCGAAATCCAGCTCCGGGGGCCGACGTCGATCAACGGCGCCGGGCGGGGCCAGGGCCCGCTGATCATCGTGGACGACGCGGTCATGAACGTCGGCAGTCTGGAGGAGTTGGGCGGCCTGGACATCGAGTCGATTGAGGTGGTCAAGGGCGCCGCCGGTGCCTCGCTCTACGGCACCCGGGCGGCCAACGGGGTCATTACCATCCGGACCAAGCGCGGACTCACCGGTCAGGATGGCGTCCGGTTCAACGTCCGGACCGAGTATGGCATCAGCGACCTCAACAGCACCAACTACGGTCAGCCCCAAAACCATCCGCTGCAGCTCGACGAGACCGGCACCCGATTCTGCGTGGTCGTCTCCGGCGCGGCGCCGTGCTCCCGGACGCTCGACTTCATGACCGAGATGCTCCGGATCAACAACGTGAATGCGGACACCACCCGCACTCCGCAAACCGTCGTTTACTCCTCCCCCACCGCCGCCGACCTGCGGAACATCTTCCAGGCCCAGCGCTGGCCGGGCCAGTACTACAACACCCTGAGCCAGGTCACCACCCGGAACCCGACCCTGCTTACCGCCATCGACGCGACCGGCAAGATCGGGAGCGTGGGCTTCTACGTGAGCGGCTCCTATCAGGACGAAGCGGGTGCCCTCCGGGGTTTGAACGGCTTTCAGAGCCGGCGCGCCCGGGTCAATCTGGACTACAGCGCCCGGTCCGACCTTAAGATTTCGCTCAGCACCCTGTACGACAATTCCAGCAGCGATCTCCGCAGCAACAACGCCCTCTTCGGCCAGGTGCTCCGCGGCGCCCTGCCGGGCTTCAACTACCTGGCCCGCGACACCCTGGGCCGCTATCTGATCCGGTCCGGTGGAACCGGGTTCCGCCCCACCGGCAACGGCGGCGGCACCTTCTTGTACGAAAACGAAAACTTCTTCAGCGATCGGAGCTCGAACCGGTTCGTCGGCAGCATGACAGCCAAGTACTTCCCGGCCCCCTGGGTAACCTTCGAGGGCACCTTCGCCTACGACAACCGGAACCGGGCCGACAACAGCATCGTGGTCAAGGGTTTCCGAACCCAGACCATTTCAACCGCCACCAACAGCGGGAACCAGGGCCTAGGCAACCGGAGCGACGAGTCGCTGAACGGGGCCCTTACCGCCACATTCCGGAAGAAGCTCGGCAACGAGCTCAACGGGAAGTTCAGCGTGCGCGGCGTCTACGACCAGGAGAACATCCTGGACAACAGCAGTTCTGGCCAGATTTATCGGGTCAAGGACGTGTACCAGACCAGCAACCTCAGCACCAACTTCGCCACCTCATCCACGTCGCAAACCATCAAGAACGTGGGCCTTTTCTCCGGGGCCAGCCTCGACTACAAGGACCGCTACGTCCTGGAAGGCTCCTTCCGGTACGACGGCAGCTCCGAGTTCGGACCGGGACACCGGTGGGCCCCGTTCGGGCGGATTTCCGGCGTCTGGCAAGTGTCGCACGAGCCGTTCTGGCACAGCGGCGGACTGTTCGACGAGCTCCGGCTGCGTGCCTCACGCGGTACCGCGGGCTCCACTCCGCGATTCGACGCGCAGTATGAGACCTACACCGTGAGCGCCACTGGAATCACGCTGGGCCAGGCCGGCAACCGGAACTTGCGGCCCGAGACCACCACCGAGCTCGAGGTGGGGACCGATTTCACCCTGTTCCGCCGGCTCGGCGTCGAGTTCACCTATGCACACGGCATTACCAAGGATCAGATTCTCAACGTCAGCACGCCGGCCTCGCTGGGCTTCTCCAGCCAGTGGCAGAACGCCGGCACCCTGGACAACAAGACCTTCGAGGTGGCGCTCAACCTCCCGATCATCAACAGCAAGAGCCTGTTCTGGCAGATGCGCGGCACCTGGGACCGGACCCGGACGTATATCAGTGAGCTGCTCGTGCCGGACTTCCTGTATGACGGCGGCACCGGGCAGGGCACCGGCAGCTTTTTCCTGATGACGGCCGACAAAGGCAAGAGCAACGGCTTCCAGAAGAACCGGCTCGGCAACATCTGGGGCCGCAAGTTTTACAAGAGCTGTAGCGACCTGCCGTCAGCGGTCCAGACTGATTGCGGCGACGGCAAGGCCTACCAGGTCAACGACAAGGGCTGGCTGGTCTGGGTCGGGGCCGGCAACAGCTGGCGCGACGGCATCACCAAGAACCTGTGGACGACGGTGCTCCCGAAGGACCAGTCGCCCTGGAACTACGCGCTGGCCTGGGGCCATCCGATCGTCGACCGCCCCTTGAAGGGCCAACCCCTCGAAGGCGCGGGCACCCAGCAGATTCTCGGCAACGTGTTCCCCGACTTCCGGTTCACCTTCACCAACGACATCCAGTACAAGCGGCTCACGCTGTATACGCTGCTGGATGCCACCATCGGCAACGACATCAACAACCAGGGCGAGGGCTGGGGGCTTCTGGACATCAGCTCCTCCTACTTCGACCAGGCCAAGAACACCGTCGAAACCGCCAAGCCGGTCGGTTATTCCTGGCGGGCCGGCTCTCCGGAGAGCACCGGCATCGGCGGGTTCTACGACGTCCTCGGACCCAACAACTACGTGGTCGAGACCGGCTCTTATGCCAAGCTTCGCGAGGTCAGCCTGACCTATAAGGTGGGGCGCATCGCCGGCGTGGGAGACTGGACCGTCGGTCTGATCGGCCGGAACCTGGCGACCTTCACCAAGTACAGCGGCCTCGATCCGGAATTGGGAGCCACCGGCGGCAGCGGGACGAACAACACCGGGTCCGGCCTGATCAATCAGACCGACGGGTTCGGCTTCCCGACGCTGCGGACCTTCACCTTCTCTCTTTCCACGCGCTTCTAGGAGCCGCCCGCCATGATTCGTACGATGATCCGATACGGCGTGCTTGCTGGGGCGGTTGTCCTGGGGGCGTGTGAGCTCGCCGTGCAGAACCCCAATCAACCGGAGACGGAGCGGGTCTTGAAGACCGCGGCCGATGTCGAGAATCTGCTCGGCACCCAGTATCTCCGGTGGCACATCGCGATCTACGGCAGCCTTTCCAACGTCTGGGGCATGGCCAACGTGCAGTCGTTCGAGGACTACTCCAGTCTCTCCAACAACTGCATGGGTCAGCGGGTCGGCATTCCGCGGGCCGGCAATGACAACACCATCGGCAACGGCTGTGCAACGGAACAGAGCCGAATGTATTTCATCGACAGCGAGGTCGCCCGGATCACTTCCAACGTCCTCGCCAAGCTGGATGATCCGACCTTCACTCTGGGCTCTCCGGCCCAGGACGCCCGGGCCCGCGCGTTCGCCCAGTTCGTCCGCGGACTGGCGCTCGGATATCTCGCGCTGGTCTACGACCAGGCCGCGATCGTCACGCCGCAGATGAGCACCCAGGACGCGGGTACGCTGGTGGGCTACAACGAGGTGATGGCCGCCGCCCTCGACGCCCTGCAAAAGTCGCTCGACGCCGCCAACCTCACCGTGACGGGAGCGAACGGTTTCCCGCTTCCCGGCGGCTGGATTCCGGGGCCGACGTCGATGACCCAGGCGGAGTTCATCAAACTGGTCCGAACCTACCGGGCCCGGTTGCGCGCCAGCGTTGCCCGCACGCCAACCGAGCGCGCGGCGGTGAATTGGGACCTGGTCATCGCGGACGCGCAGAACGGGATTACCGCGGATCACCTGAACACCACCAACACCGTGACGGGACCGTTCAACTCTTGGCTGGCGCAGTGGCTGACGTTCACGACCTGGCACCAGATGACCCCGTTCGTCATCGGAATGGCCGACAACTCGGGCGCCTACTCCGCCTGGATCTCGGCGGCGATCGACAACCGCGGCACGGCGAGCTCGTTCTTCATGGTCACCGACGACAAGCGCTTCCCCCAGGGAGCCACCCGCGCTGCCCAGCAGACCGACTTCGCCATTACGTCATGCAGCACCCCGTCGACCCCCTGCAAGCGGTACTTCGTCAACCGCCCTTCGGGAAACGACACCTTCTCCGGCTCATCGTGGGGCTGGTCCAACTACGATTTTGTCCGGTTCTACAGCTGGCGCACCTCGGGTGACGGGACCGGTCAGAACGGCAAGCTGATCTTCTTCACCAAGGCGGAGCTGGATCTGCTGCAGGCGGAAGGCCAGATTCGCAAGGGCAACTACGCCGCCGCTGCCGCCCTCATCAACAACTCGCGGGTGGCGAACGGCGGACTCCCTGCGATCACCGCCTTCGACGCGACGAGTCCGGTTCCCGGTGGCGCGGCGTGCGTGCCCAAGGTCCCGGCCAACGCGTCGGCGGGCGGGGGCGCCACCGTCTCCTGCGGCAACATGTTCGAGGCCATGAAATGGGAAAAGCGGGTCGAAACCGCGTATACCCACTTCGGCGCCTGGTTCCTCGACAGCCGCGGCTGGGGTGACCTGCCCGAAGGTACCGGCGTCCATTGGGCGGCTCCCTTCCAGGACCTCCAGGCCCGCGGGGAGGCGATCTACAGCACCGGGGGCACCACCGGAAATACCGGCAGCGCGGTCAAGGGGACCTACGGCTGGTAGCATGATTTCTCCGCGGCTCCGGCTCGCCGGCTCCGTGACACTCGGGGCGGTCCTGGCAGGCTGCTACACGCTGCAACCCGCCCGGGGCCCGGCACCCGAGGTGGGCACCAAGGTCGCGTTCGACGTGAATGACGCCGGCCGGGTGGCGTTGGGCGGGACCATGGGCCCGGAGATCGCGCAAATCGAAGGACAGTTGGTCGAAAAGGATGGTTCGGGTTTCCTGGTGGCGGTCTCCAACATCCGGCTGCTCCGCGGTGGCGAACAGGTCTGGAGCGGCGAACAGGTACGCCTGAAGCCCGAATACGTGGGTAATTCGTACGAGCGCCGGCTGTCGGTGGGGCGCAGCATCGGCCTGGGCGCGGCGACCATCGGCGGATTCACCGCCTTCATGATCACCCGGTCGCTGCTCGGCTCGGGCCAGGGCGACAGCAAGGTTCCGCCACCTGACACCGTGAACACTCGTCTCGGTCGGCCGTAACATCTGGTCCGGGACCTCAACTTCGACGGAGTCCGTAATGCGACACATCCTTCAACTTTCCGCCCTGTGTCTCGCCGCCGGTGCCGTGAATGCGTGCAAGCCGGCCGAGGTCATCAAGACCGCGGACATTCCGACCGCCGGCGTCCGTTTCATTCACGCGGTTCCCGATACCGGGGCCATGGATTTCCGGCCGGTGGACATCGTGGAGAACAGCGATTTCTACGGCGTCGCCTTCCGAGCAACCGGGCAGATCTTCTACAAGAACGCGATGGCGGGGTCGCGCCATTTCCGGATTTTCATGGCGAACACCGATCTGACCCTTCCCGCCGAGGTGCAGCAGGCCATCGCGGCTACCGTGGTGAAGGACACCACTGTGACGCTCGAGGCGGGACACCGCTACACCTTCATTCTCTGGGGCTTTGCCCGGACCGGCTCCACGCCGGGCATGAAGCTCACCGTCATGGATGACAACCCCGCCGATCCGGGGGCCCAAGTGGCACTCCGGCTGGTGAACGCGGGCGCCGGCCTCGGCGGGATCGACGGCAGGCAGTATCCCACCCCCGGCGCGGCCCCCGCCACCGCAACCTGGGCCAGTGTCGTGGAGCTGACCGCCTCGGCCTACGTCGCGACCGCCGCCGGCGCGATCAAGTACAATGTCACGCCCGCCGGCGGCGGCGCGGCGCTGTTCACCGACCCGACAGCCCCCGCGGGCACGCCCGCCACGGTAGATATCGAGGGTATCCCCGGCACCACCATCGCCGGCAGCGCCATCAGCGGGTTCGTGGTGCCCCGATCAGTCGCCGGGAGCAAGGCGGCCAGCTTCACCACGCCGGGCATCATCTTCCTCTGGGACCGCCGGCCGCCCCGGCCACCCGGCGTCTAACGAGCTCCACGCGGCACCGAGCTCGAAAGGGCCGCCGGGCAGGTTGCCCGGCGGCCCTTTCACGCGACGGGGCGATGGCTAGGATTCAGCGTTCCCACCTCGGCTCGGCGGCAACCGTTCCGGCGATTCGGACATCTTACGAGGGATTCTGACCACCGACGTCGACGAGGTCCGGTATCGGAGCCCCACAGTTGGGAGGAGGCGACGCATGAGGACAATGCAATGGGCACTGTCAGCGCTTCTGCTGACGGGGGCGTGGCTGGCGGTTTCCCCCGGCGAGGCGGTGGCCCAGAAGCGCCAGCGGGACGTGATCACGCGGGACGAAATCCTGGCCTCCGCCCAGAGGGAGCTGGATATTTTCGTGGTCGTGCGGAGCCTTCGGCCCCACTTTCTGGCCCCGCCCAGGGGGGTCCGGTCCATTGGCGGCGCTCCGCCGGCGGCCACCGTGCTCTACGTCAACGGGAACAAGATGGGAGACCTTTCCGGGCTGAAACTGATCTCCGCCCGGGACGTCGAGGAGGTGCGTTACCTGGATCCCTCCAAGGCCGAAGACCAATTCGGGATCGAGCACAGTGGTGGGGCGGTGATGGTTACCTTGGTGAGGGCGACCAAGCCGCCCGCTCCGTAGGCCCCGTGCTGATCCGGATCCGCACCGATCCGGGCGGCGCCCCCACCCGGGCGGCGCTGTCGGCAAGCGCACGAAGGCCCTGGAACACCTTGGGCGTAGCACCCAGCGCCAGCGCGGTGTCGGCCTCCCGGGCCGCGTCGGCGTACCGCCCGAGCGACAAGTAGCCGGCGATCAGATACCCTCGGGTATCCTCCTGAGCCGGTTGCTCCTCGAGGCTCCTCCGCAGCTGCTCAACCTCAGGGGCCGTCTCCTCCAGCAACCGAAACCGGCGGGCCAGGTCGTTGCGCACCCGCCAGGCTTGGCCGGCCGGGGCCAGCACCATTGCCCGTTGGTACGCCTCGAGCGCCAGCTCCCGTTGCCCCAGCTCAAAGAGCACCTCGCCATAGGCTCGCTGGGTCCGAAAGCTCCGCGGGGCGTCCTGGACGCTCCGGACCGAGAAGAAGACCTCGTTGCGCCAGATCCGTTGGCGCTCCCCGCTTCGCACCACCCCCGCCAGCACGAGTCCGGCGGTGACCAGCCTCAGCTCGGCCCGACCGGGTGAAGGCGAGCCCGCCTTGCTCCTCAGGCCGGCGGCGACCAGGCCGCCCAGGCCCAGCACCATCCCGACGCTGGGAAGAAAAAGGGTGCGCTCAGCCAACAGAATTCCGGTCGGGATCAGCCAGTTGCTGACCGGCAAGAGGGCGATGGCCATCCAGGCAACGCCGAAGGAAAAAACCGGCGCCCGACGCCGCGCGAGCCAGCCCGCCGTCAAAGTGCCCAGCAGGAGGACCAATCCCAGCGCTTCGACCAGGCCGAATCGGGTCGATGCTATCAGCTCCTGCGGCGAATAGTCCGCCTGCAGGTGCGCCGGCCAGAACAGCAGCCGGGCCCACTGCGGAACCACCTTGAGCATGGTGAGGGCCCTGCCCCCCATGGTGAGCCCCTGAAGCGCCTCCGCGGTGAAGTTCCCGGCGAAGCGCCCTTCGAGTACCGCGAGCCGTAGCAGGATTACCAGTACGCCGAGCCCGGCGAGGTAGGCGTATCCCCCCACGAGGCTTCGTACCCGCGGGCCCGCCGGCCCCGGCAGCAGGAACAATTCCGTCGCGAGGAGCAGCCCCGGCAGCATCAGCCCCGGCTCCTTCAGCAGGCTTGCACTGACGTAGAGGGCGCCGAGCAGCGCCCAGTCGCGAAATTCCAGTGTTCCCTGGCGCCGTCGATCCACATAGCGGATGGTCATGATGAGGCCCAGCAGTCCCACCAACAGCTCGCTCTGACCCACGCCTAACGCCACGGCCTCGACGTGCACCGGGTGCGCGGCGAAGAGCAGCCCCATGGCCAGCGCAATGTTCCGGGGGAGGAGTCTCCCCGCCAGAATGAACACTCCGACCGCGGTCGCGGCGTAGAAGAGGTAGCTGGCGACCCGGAACAGGAGCGGGTCCCCCCCGCCGAGCGCGAACTCGAGCGCCAGGAGCAGCGAGGTGAACGGACGGTACAGCTCCTGGTTGAGCGGCGGGGGCCAGAATGGGGAGGTGAGCATCTCCCGCCAGTTGCCCAGACTGTGGATCCTGAGATTGTTCTGGATCAGGTAGACATCGTCCTGCGCGAACTCGTTCCGGAGCCCCGCCAGTGACGCGGCGAGCGCCACGGCCGCGACGGCGACGACTCCGATGAGCAGCTGATTGCTGCTCTGATTGTCGGGAATGGATGAACGGCTCATGCCGGGATCCAAGGCTCGGGCGCGGCGGGTCATCGGGCGCGGGCTAATCTACTGTGCGGGGTCCCATCCCGCTGTCTCCTCCGCCGGCCGAACTCTCGCCCCGCCAACCAGTTGCCGGCCGACTGTAGCGCCCGGCGCGGCAAGGCCTATGTTTCCCGCATCCTCTCACAGATCGAAGCGTTTCTTATGGGCACCCTGATACTCGGCGCGGTGGTTCTTCTGGTAGCCGTCGTGGTCCGCACGGCGGGAACCGGTCTGCGCAATGCCGGCGGCAAGATGTCCGGCGGCCTCATCAACC
>JBGPLG010000085.1:0-17414 GCA_041486305.1 Gemmatimonadota bacterium | reverse complement strand
TCCTGATCGCGTTGGTGGAGGCGGAGGTGGCCCCGAAGCGCTCATTCACGGTGTAGAGGAAGCGATTGGCCGCCGGGTCGAACCCTCGCACCGAGAGCAGGGTGGTGTTGGGCCGTACCGTCTGGCCCCAGCCGTGCAGGTTCGCCGACCCGTGGGCCAGCTGGTCCACACCGGCCAGGAGGTTACTGGTGACCAGGGAGAACGTGAGACGCCGGTTGAGCCCGCCCCACGCCGGACGGTAGTTGAGCTGCAGATCGAGCGAGGGCTGCCAGGGACCCCGGCAGCTGTTCCGCGCCGCGATGGTGCCGGACTGTGCGGTCAGACAGGCCCGGGCGCCCGACGAGGCGCCGGCGAGGAGCCGCTGCATGCCGTTGGCGATGGCCGTGTCGGGTGCGCTCGCCGGATCGTAGACGAACGCCCGGTCGTTCCGGGCCCCGTCTCCATTGATGTCACCACCCACGAGGGGCGTATACGACGCCCCCGAAGTCAGCCGCGCGATGCCGGTCACCTCCAGTGCCGCGGTGGCCGGCCAGGTGACGACGGCAAGGAGCGAGTGACGCCGCTCGAAATCGCTGGTGGCGTAGTCGCGGGCGTTGGGATCGAAGCCGGCGGTCTGTCCCGCGAAGCCGCGCTGGCCGCCCCCCTCCGACGATGAGGACTGATCGCGCGAGTGGGACCAGGTGTACGACGCCTGAAGAGAAATGCCGCCCCGGGTGATCCCGTTGGCGGACAGGGTGACCCCGGTGGAGCGCGAGCCGAGCTTCGAATCGAGCAGCAGCACCTGGCCGAACCTGGCATCCTTGCGGGAGCCCGCCAGCGGCAGGACGCCCGAGGCCGGGTCGATCAACGCCGCCGGCACGAACACCGGACGGCCCGCCTCGGACGCCAGGCTGAACTTCCGGTCTCCGAGATTGCGGTCGGTGTATCCCGACTGGCTGACGCCCCGCGCCCAGCTGAAGTCGGCGCCCAGCATCCAGGTTCCCAGCCGCCGAGCCACGCCGAAGGAGCCGCGCCACGCCCTGGGCGCCCCGAAGTCCGGATCGAAGACGGTCACCTGCGGCAACTGGGTCGGCAACGGCGAGCCCCCGCCGCCGAGACAGGCGCCGGGAATGGACGCCGGATCGTTCAGGTAGGCGCTCCAGTCGGGGATCGGCGTGTTCGCGCCGATGCACACGAGCTGGGTCTCCGCCGTCGACAGTCCGGTCGCCGATTGCGCCGCCGAGGCGAGCGATCCCGGGATGGGGCTGCGGAACTCTCCGAACCCGCCCCGCAGGGTGATGGTCGGTGGACCCGGATTGTCTTCGCCGCTGGCGACGGTATAGGTGAACCCGACTCGCGGGCTGAAATGGGTTTCCCGGGGCAGCCGGTCGGTCCGGAACCCGAAGACCTGCTCGACCACCGGGTTGTAGATCGGCTGGTGCCCGAAGATCGATCGCTCCAGCCGCCCGCCATAGGTGAGCTGGAGCGCCTGGGACATCCGCCAGGTATCGCCGAAATACAGCGCGGAATTGATGCCGGTGCTGGCCCGGTCGGAGGGCCGGAGCGTCCGGGTAAAGCTCGTGGGATGGCCGGCTTCGAGGTCCGCCAGGGAATTGAACGTGAAGGTGCCGGTCAGGTTCGATGCCACCACCTGGCTGGAGGAGGCGCGATTGTACAGCAGCCCGGCCTTGAGCCGGTGGGCGCCGCTGCCGGGGATCAGCGAGAGCTCCTCGGTGAGCTCGATTCCGGTGCTCGACCGGCGCTGGGCCAGGCCGGAATTGCCGCCGAACACCAGGTTCGACACGGTCTGCGATCCGTCCGCGAGCGCCGAGATGACTTGCACCCGTCCCTGGGGCAGATCGTTGAAGGCCGAGCCCCGCTGGGAGCTACCCGAGAGATACGCGCGGAGCTCGCTCAGCACCTTGGTGCCGAACCGGGAAGAAAGGGTGGCCATGCCCCCGCCACCCGAGGAGCGGGTGGTGCCGCCCGCGGCGGGTACCGACAGCGGGCCGACGCCGGTCGGCTCGCTGTGATTCTGGCGCCAGTCGCCTCGCAGGGTCAGGGTCTGGTTCTGTCCCAGAATGAAGTCCAGCCGGCCCAGCGCATTGACGTCGTTGGTCGAGCGATTGGTTGCGCCGTCCTCCGCGGACAGCGGCAGGCCGCGGGCGGTGAGGAACCCGAGGAACCGCTGGGCCGAATCGGGCGCCAGGCCGAGCCGGGTGAGCGACGACGGCGTGGCCGAGAGCAGCGATTGCAGCCCGTCGTCGCGAAGCCGCCCCGACATCGACCCGAAATAGAACATCCGGTTGCGCTTGAGCGGGCCGCCGACACCGGCGGAGAGCTGATGCTGGGTGAATCCCTGGGTGAATGCGCTGGTGTCGCCAACGCTCACGGACAGGTCCCGGTCCCGGAGCGAGTAGTTGGCGGTGCCCTGGATCGAATTGGTGCCGCTCTTGGTGGTCGTAGCCACCTGGCCGCCGCTGAACTGGCCCCGTGCGACGTCATAGCTGTTGGTGATGACCCTCGTGTTCCGCACCGCGTCCTGGGGGACGCTGGCGCCGCCGAAGGTGAGGCCGTCGAGGGTGGTGCTGTTGCTCGAGGGCCGTTGCCCCGCCACCGAGAAGCCCGCCGCGGTCGTGTCGCTGCCGCTGACCGAGACCACCCCGGGCGCCAGCGTGGCGAGGATGGTGAGGTCGCCGGCTTCGATGGGCAGCCGTGCGGCCCGGTCGGCGGGAATGGCGCGCTCGGTGGAGCCTGGCGTCGGCGGCCCGTCGCCCCCGCGGCCCACCGGCTGCGGCGGCCGGGCCCGCACCACCACGTCGGCCAGCCGGGTCGCCACGATGCCCAGGGTGACGTTGGTGACCAGGCGGTCCTCGTCGGCCTGCCTCGCGATGGTGCGCATCACCGGAGTCTTTCCGATGGAGCGGACGATCAGCCGGTACTGTCCGCCGCCATCGGGAAAGAGAATGGTGTAGCGGCCGCGGGGATCGGTCTTGGTGGTGCGGACCACCTGGGTCTCGAGCGAGGTGGCTTCGACGATCGCGTCGGGAATCGGCTTGCCGGTGCTGTCCTTCACGATGCCGGTCAGGACATCGGTGGTCGTGCCGACCTGGGCGGCCAGCGCCCCAAGCGGGATTCCGAACCCCAGCAGGACGATCGCCGCGGCGATTCGAATTCGCATGGCTCAGTTCCCGGGTGCCGGATCGTACACCCGGCGGAATTCGAGGGCGTGCAACAGCGTCGGGCTGGTCATCCGGATCGACAGGACCAGCTTCTTGCTGTTGGGATCGATGTCGTAGGTTTCCTTGAGCGTCCCACCCTTGTCCTGTTTTCGCTCGATCGTGAGCCTCCGGTCCTTCCAGCGCGCGGATGTCTCCAGGTCGGGCCCGGTCAGCAGCGGCTCCTTTACCTTCCGGCCATCGGTGTAGAAAGTCTGCATTTGTCCTGCGGCATCGCTGATGGCCACCGTCGAGTCGTCCTGACGGATCAGCAGCTGAAGGACCGGATAGATCAGGTTGGCCATTTCCTGATCCTCCTGTGGCCGGTTCCGGTCCTGGGTCCCGCGCACGCGGCCGTGCATCCTACCACCGGCCATGCCGGTGTACGCGCCCGGCCGCCTGGCGTCCTGGAGCTTGTCCTCGAGATGATCACTGAGGTCGGCGTTGAGCTTCCAGAGGCCGGAGATCGGCGCAGTACTGACCGGCTGCGCCGGTACCGGACCGGCCGCAACCAAGCCCAGGCCCAGGACCAGCAGCAACGGCCGGATCCGCCTCGTACGATCACGCATCGGATCTCCAGCAGCTTCGGGTATACCAGTACGACGCTCGAACCTGTACGAGTGTTAACGCTCCAGGGGCAGGAAACGTTGCGATCCGGGCGCTCAGAACCGTACGGCGGCTGCCACCAGGACGCTGCGTCCCAAACCGGGGAAGCCATACACCGGCTCGTACCGGGTATCCAACAGATTCTCGGCGCGCACTCTTATGGTTAGGTGGGCGGAGAAATCGTACGACCCGTATACCCGGACCAGGGCGTAATCTCCCGGGTTCACCGGCTCCGACGGGAAGCTGTTGAAGTCCGTGTCCTGCCGATTCGCAACCGCCACCACACCGGCCCCGGCCGTTGCCTTGGGAGTCATCGCGATCCCCAGGTCCGCAGACAGGGCGTGGCGCGGCCGGCGTATCAGGCTCATCTCCTCGGGGTCGGTCGCCGACAGGCTTCGCGCCGAAAGAATGGTCCACGCCATCCGGGCATCGACGGCGCCCGCCACGAGGCGGCCACTGAGCTCGACCCCCGAAGTCCGGGCCCGGTCGAGGTTCACTTCCCTCCCCAGCGCCGGGAAGTCGGCTCCCTGGAAGACGATCAGATCCCGAAACGAATTCCGGAACCAGGTGGCCGAAACCAGCCCTTTCCCGCCGAACAGGCCCTGGTCGAGCCCGGCGTCCCAACCGCGGGAGCGCTCCGGACGGATGGCGGGGTTGGGCTCCTGGAACACGCTTCCGAATCGCGCGGCCAGGCTGGGTGGCATGAATCCGGACCCATATGAGGCCCGGAGCTTGGTCGCCGTGCCGGCGAGGTTCCAGGCTCCGGTTACCCGCCAGGTGACCGCGCGGCCGAATGTGGTGTAGTCATCGCTTCGCAGTCCCGCCGTCAGGGTGACCGGCGCGATCGGCGACACCCTCGCCTCGGCGTAGGACGCCCAGAGCCGCTCGTCCTTCGGGTCGCCATCGGCCGTGGCGGTGCTCCACTCCCGGTTCACTCCGGCCACCACCAGCAGCCTGGGACTCAGCCGCACGGAGTTCTGCCAGTCGATCACCCGCCGGGAGTTCGCCAGGTTGAACTTGAACTCGCTGCCGCCGTTGAAACGGCCGGTGCCCTGGGTAAACTGTTCCTGTCCGCCGATCACCAGGCGGCTCCGCCACGCCGAGGACCCAATGGCTTCGATCCAGACGGTGCCGAGGTGGTTCTCGAAGATCGTGGTGCCGTCCGGGGTGGTGTTGCTGGAACGAATGTCGCCGGGGCTGGCGTAGCGCTGCTGGAGCCCGCGAAACGTGGCGCCGACCGAAACACCGGAAAGCACCCATTGATCGAAGCGCAGCAGCTCGGTTCGCTGGTCCCAGCCGTTGGGATGGCGCTGATTGTCGGCGCCGTTCGCGGTCATCGCGGCGCTGACCCCGCTACGGTCGGAACCGGCCGCGAGGGTAAGGCCGCCACGCCAGGTCGAGAACGATCCCCCTTCGAGCTCGATCTCGGCCCGGCCGGGCCCCCCGCCCCGAGCGGCGTCGATCGACACCACGCCGCCCATGGCCGCGCCGCCGTAGAGGGTGCTCTGCGGCCCGCGCACGACTTCCAGGCGTCCCAACCCTGCCGCATCGGCTCCGCCCAGGAAGCTGCCATAGCTGGTATTGGCGTCGTTGACCCGGATGCCATCCACGAGGAGCAGCGTCTGGCTCGAGGACGCTCCGCGCATGAAGATCGAGGACACCCCACCGGGAGCCCCGCTGGCGAGCGGGGCGCCTCCCGGCACGAGACCGAGTGCTTCCCTAAGCGAATGCATCTGTCGACGGTACAGCTCGGCGGCTCCAATGACGTCGGCGCTGCTGCCCAGCGCCGTGATCGGGGTGGGCGCGCGGTTGGCGGTGACGATGATTTCCTGGAGCCGGGTGGAGTCGCGGGACTGGGCGGGGAGGACCGGAGGGATGGTGAGGACCGCGAGGACGGTCAAACAGGCGGAAAGGCGGACGGACGGACGGGCGGACATAGCTGTTCTCCGGAACCGGCGTAGGGTCCCGACACAAATCGCCCTGCGACCTTGGGAGGCGCAGGGCGAGACGGGGACGTCGGTAGAGGCACCTCGGCCCCGCTCCCCCCCCTCGAGGGAATCGTGCGGGAGCAGACGCGGCCGGTCTCCTGGCTCGAGGCGCCGTAGCCGGCCTTCCCGGGGGAGGAATCCCCAGTGGCAGCATGAGCGACGGTGATCAGCCTCTTACAGTGGCGGGGCCGCGCCGGTGTTGCACCGGACTTCCGGGTGGCCGCGTTTGCCGTGGATCAATTGTGCCGACAGTCTATTGGGAGACCGGGCGATTGGCAAGCGCGACCCGCTCGATCCACCGGGCCAGCTGCGGCAGCGGCGCGAGCGCCGCGGGAGTATACCGAATCGGCAGCCCGGTCAGGTCGGTGGGGATCGTGATGGTGCCGATGGATCCGGTCGAGATGAGGACCGGGAGGACGGTCACTGAATCATCGGCATTTCGCGCCAGGCGGTCGACCAGCTCCCTGGTCTGCCGCACCGCCGCGGCGCGAACCTCGGCCGGCGCATCGTCCCGGAGCAGGCCGATGCCAACGGGTATGGCGCCCTCCCGGGCGATGATCGCGGTGGAGGTCTGGAGATCCCTGATCCAGAGCAAGGCCTCCTCATCGCTGTTCGGCCCGTGCGCGATCAGCACCAGCGGGCGGCGGCGGTCCACGCGGCTCAGCGCGCGCCACCGTTCCCGCAGGGCCGCTCCCAACTCGGGCGCGGAATCCAGGGCTTCGGTAACCCGCATCGGAACCGGGCGCATCGCGGCTGCGCCGTGCATGTGATCCATGTCGCCGGGAAGCTCCGGGATCTCGCCGGCATAGGACCGAATCTGCCGGTAGTGGCCCCCGTGGGAGGAGATCATGAGCGGGACGACCACGATGTCCCTCGCTCCGTCGCGGACCAGCGCCTGTACCGCCGCGTTCCAGCCGCTGGATTCTCCCTCGTCTCCCATCAGGAAAGCGACCGCGACCGGCCCCTCCCATCGGACCTGGGTCATCACCCGGCGAACGCCGTCGTTCCACTGGGCCGTTGCGCCATGCGCAACGACGAGCAGTCCGGTTTGGGCCCGTGCAGGAGCGCAGATCCCGAGGAGGCATGCGATAAAGGCGAAGCACCGGAGCAGGGCCATGAGTGGTCACGATCTATAAATGATAATGATTATCAAGTAATTACTGAATTAAGATTAGTTGTGTCGGGATTGGATCGTCAACCGGGCCTGGCGCCCGGCGGGGCTCGAGGTTGCGTGCGGTGGTGACATCGGTCCATACGTCATTCACCGATCGGAGCTGAACGGCAAGAAGGGGCGGCCGACGTCGGCCGCCCCTTCCTCGTGGCGTTCGAGAAAGCCCGCTCGGGGTTAGATGCCGCCCCAGCGGAGGCCGACCGAGATCGGAATGAAGTTCGTGGATTTTCCGGACGTCTGTACCGAGATGAGACGGAGCTCGGTGTAGAAGTCCATCTTGTTTCCGGCATGGATCTGCACCCCACCCCCGCCGTTGATCGCGAGCTTGGTGCTGCTCGCGGAGCCGCCCTTGGCATTGAAGAAGCCGACGCCTCCGAGCAGGTACGGATGCACCTTGGCGGGGCGCTTGCCCGGGGTCCAGACCACGTCGGCGTTGACGCCGAACAGTTTGAGGGTTGAGGAACTGTAGGTGGTGCCGGTCGCGCCCTTCAGCTTGTTCGCGGCGTACATGCCGTCGATTCGACCGCCGATCATTCCGTTGGCACCGGTCACACCGGCGATGACCTGTCCCAGCCAGCCGAGCTTGTAGTTGTCCTTGAAGCTCCCGATCGGGAGCGAAAGGCCCGCCCCGAACCCGACGTAGCCACGGGCCTGCGCGCTCGCAGAACTGACCGCGCCGCCGACGAGCAGGGACGCTACGGCGAGGCTCATCAATTTCCCACGCATTGAAATCTCCTCCTGGAAGTTGGTAGTCCCTATTCCGAGAACGCACCCTGCCAAACGTGAACGCACGTTGATCCAGCCATTCTTCCACGGCGTGTACGCGAAGGTGAGCCTCCTCCTCGACCCCTCGAGGTCACGAGTCCAAGCATTAGGTGAACTTAATATAGTTGGTCACACCAGAAATGACGGCGCCGCCGGTGCGAACCTGCACACGGCGGCGCTGTCTACGTGACGACGGCCTAGCTGACGGGGCTATTTCCCCTTGGTGTATGGCTGACCGGTGTTGACCCGGATGCCCAGGGTGATGGGGATGTACTTGTGCTCCTTGGTGTAGATATAGCGCCCCTCGAGGAAGAACCAGATCTTGTCGCCGTTGCCGAAGTTCAGGCCGGCGCCCCCGTTGAATCCGGCGCCATTGGTCGTTTCATCCGCGCCCGCGGTTCCGGTGAGACCGTTCCGGTAACTGAAGTGACCGTAGGTCGGCCCGGCCAGGATGTAGGGCCGGACACCGCCGCCATTCGAGGGGTGCAACACGATGTCTGCGTTGACGGCGAAGATCTTGTCTTTGGGGGTGACCCCGCTGGTGAGCTTCCCGTAGTGCAAGCCTCCATACTGCGCATCCACCCGGAAACTCACCTTGCTTTTGTTTGGTGCGATACCAATCATAAACTGAAAATGGTATCCGAGCTTTGCCTTCAGCTCCTGGCCCGACTCCGTTCCCCCGAAGCTGTTGGCGCCCTTGGTTGGCTGCAGGGCTCCTCCGCCGACGCCGAGCACCACTCGGGTCTGCCCAGCTACCCCTCCGGCCGCAAGCACGAGCAGGAGTCCGGTGGCCGCCATCGCACGCACAGTGCCTCTCATGCCTACCTCCGAAGGACAAGGGTGGCCCAGCGTACCGGAGACACCGCCCGGGGTCTCCGTCCAGCAGAGATCCAAGCCCATAATATTGGATAGGGTCTGGAATCACGCCAGAGACCGGGGCCTTTTCTCCGGGTTCGGGCGGCCGGACGCCAAGTAGGTATTTTGCAACATGACCTCCGCCGCCCCCCCGACCCTCTCCCGCGAGAAAGCCCGGGAGCTGGTGGACACCTTTGCCCGGGGGTGGTCCAAAGGCCAGATCGACCTGATCATCAGCGTGTTCAACACCGACGCGGTGTTCCTCGAGACGCCCTTCGCCGAGCCGCTCACCGGCTCCGACGCGATCCGGAAGTACTGGAGCGACGTCCCCTACCACCAGTCCGAGATCAGCGTTTCCACGGGGGAGATCTTCCTGGTGGGTCCCTGGTTTTCCACCGAGTTCAAATCGGTGTTCCGGCGCCGGCGCACCGGCGATTGGGTCGAAGCCCGGGGAGCGATGTTCTGCGAGACTGATGGGGTCAGGATTTCCGAGATGCGGATGTACTGGCACCGGAGGCCATGAGTCCCACAGATGAGAACGTGACGCCCGGGCTGTCCCGTGGCGCGGACACTGGGGAACCATGGGAGCGTAACGGAAGTTGTTGTTTTACAAATACTTAACTTGATCGTGACCGTTGGCACGGATCTGGATATCGTCAGAGGTGTTCGGCGGGTGTCCTTTCCCAAACAAGTGTCGTCCTCGGCCGACGGGTCGTCTCGGAGGTACCTATGCTGACTCTGCTCGCTCTGCTCACTACCATCGGCTCCGGAGCCCGGCTCGCGGAGCAACCGCCGGCAGCGGGATCCGACGCCAATCGGCCCCCGGTCCGGCTGTGGATGAACAACGACCGTCGCTTCCGCTCGGGGGACCGGGTTCGGCTCCAGGTGGATGCCGACGTGGACGGGTACCTCCTGGTGCTCAACTACGACACCGATGGCCGGGTCCGGGTGCTCTTCCCCCTGGATCCTCGCGACGATGCGAGGGTACAGGCCGGGCGTCGCTATGAAGTCCGGGATAACGACTCCCAGGCCGCCTTTCGGGCCTCCGGAGATGGTACCGGGCTGATTTTCACGGCGGTCGCCCAGGATCCCTGGCGCTTCGAGCAGGTCGTGCTGGCGGACCGCTGGGACTACACACGGATCGAGATCGACCGTTCCTCGACCAACCCCGAGGCCGATCTCTCCAGCCTGGTTCAGAGTATCGCCGGACCGCAGGGGTTCGACTACGACGTGATGGGATACCGGGTGTACGGCGACAACGCCGACGGCTACTACCGGTCCTCATATCCCGGCCGCCCGATCTACGTGTACGATGACTACCTCTACTGCAACAACTGGAGCTGGCGCTACAACGGCTGCCACCGGTGGCCGTTTGATGGCGGCCTGGCCTTTGGCTTCGGCTACTCCTCTTTCGGGTACGGATACCCGTTCGGGGGCTACTACCCCTACGGCGGTTACTTCCCCTATGGCGGGTACTATCCCTACCGGCCGGGCAATTACAATCGCGGCCCCACCATCGTGGGGCGGCCCCGGGGCTACGCGGTTCTTCCCCGGACTCCGGCGGCCGGTGTGAGTGGGTTCGGCGGTGCGCTGCCGAGCGGCCGCATCGATACCAGGGTCCCCGATATCGACTGGCGCTCACGGGCCCGTCCGGCCGGGGGCGTCGGCAATCGCGCCCCCGCGGGCGTCTCCCGCGGCGGTGACCGGGCTCCGGACTTCGCTCCGCCGGCTCGGCGGGCGCGCGGGGACGGGGTGGACTATCCCGCGAGCCGGGGCGGCAGCCCTTCCAACGATCGCGGCCGGGATCCTACCTCGTACGCCCCCCGGGGCGGCGACCAGGGTGGCCGGTCGGCCCCACCGCCCCCTCGCTCCGAGCCGTCGCACCGCTCCGAACCGTCGCACAGCAGCGGAGGAGGAGGAGGTGGTGGCGGTGGGCACTCGTCTCCTCCGCCGTCCCGGCCAAGGCGGCCGTAGGTCGGTACGTCGGTAGGTGGGTAGAGCGGGCGGCGTCAGCCGCCCGTTTTGCGTCGGGTATAGTCGAGGGCCCACTCCAGCAGATCCGCGCCGCGGAGCCCCACCTTCATGGCCGCGGCCACCGCGTCTTCCTCGCTCATTCCCTTGTCCATCATGAAATAGGGAATCAGGACTCCGCCGACGCGGTTGGCGCTGGCGCAATGGAGCAGAAGCGGCTGGCCGTCACTCTGCCGGATCGCGGCGAGCACCGAGTCCATCACTGCATCGTCGAGCGCTCCCTGCCGAACGCTCACGTTGAGGTAGGTCATGCCGAGCTGCCGGACCAGCGCCGGCTCGTCGAAGGACCGGGGTTCCATCGCGTCGCGAATATCGATGACCGTCTTCACCCCCTGGGCGCCCAGGGCCTTGAAATGCCCCGGTTCGGGCTGGCCGGATGTCAGGAGGCCCGGGAGCGGCTCGGCGGCGTTGGGTACGCCGGCCATGGCGGGGAGAGCAGAGGCCATGGAGACAATGATAGCCTCGCCTCTTACCTTTCACCCATGCTCCGCCTCGCCATCGCCCAGCTCAAGCCGAGGAAAGGCGCCTACGCCGAGAATCTCGCGCGGGTGGGCGAGCTGTTTCGCACCCTGGGCGCCGGCCCGGAGCCGCCCGATCTCCTGGTCATGCCTGAGGCTGCGCTGACCGGCTATTTCCTCGAAGGAGCGGTTCGCGAGCTGGCTCGAACCGCCGAGGAGCTCTACGCCGACCTGGCCGAGCAGCACCGGATGGCCGGCGCGCCACCGGTCGATATCGCCATCGGTTTCTACGAGCTGTGGCGCACCCGGCTTCATAATTCCGCGCTGGTGGCCACCCTGGGCGGCGCCCACAGCGGGATCAGGCACGTTCACCGCAAGATCTTCCTACCCACCTACGGCGTCTTCGACGAGGAGCGCTTCGTCGAGCCGGGAGAATCGGTGGCGGCCTTCGATGCCCACTGGGGCCGTGGCGCGGTCGTGGTGTGCGAGGATGCCTGGCACTCCCTGGTGCCGACCATCGCCGCGCTCGACGGCGCCCAGATACTCCTGGTGCTCAGTGCCAGTCCGGCGCGCGGCCTCATGCCGCCCGAATCGGGCAACGGATCGGAGGCGCGGCCCGGCAGCCTGTTGCGCTGGGAGCGAACCGCGCAGGCGATCGCGGGGGAGCACGGGATGTACGTGGTGCTGGCCCAGCTGGTGGGGTTCGAGGGGGGCAAGGGGTTTCCCGGGGGCTCGCTGGTGGTGGGACCGTCCGGCGAGCTGCTGGCCCGGGCGCCGGTGTTCGAGGAAGATCTGCTGCGGGTGACCATCGATCTCGACGAGATTCCGCGGGTCCGGGCGGAGTCTCCGCTGCTTTCGGATCTGCGGGCACGGTTGCCGCGCCTGCTGAACGTTCTGACGGGCGGACGGGAGGATGGGATGACGGGAAGCCGGGAAGCGGGCACCGGTCCGGTCCTCCCGTTATCCCGCCCTCCCGTGGTCCTCGCGCCCGAATCGGCTCGCCTGGGCGGGGGACCCGATCCACTCGAGATCGACCCCGAGCTCACCCGGCGATGGCTGGTGGAATTCCTCCGGGACGAGGTCACCCGCCGGCGGGGGTTCGAGAAGGGGCTCGTGGCGCTTTCGGGCGGGCTCGACAGCGCGGTGGTCGCGTTCCTCGCGGCGGAGGCGCTCGGACCCGGCAACGTCACCGCGGTCCGGATGCCCTACCGGCACTCCAGCCCGGAGTCGCTCGCGCATGCCGCGCTGGTGATCGATCGACTGGGGATCGGGGCGGAAACCATCGACATCAGCGCCGCCGCGGACGGGTTGTCCGGCGCACTGCCCGGCCGTCCCGATCCGGCCCGACTGGGCAACATTCTGGCCCGACTCCGGATGGTGGCGCTGTTCGACCGCTCGGCGGCGCTGCGGGCGCTTCCATTGGGCACCGGCAACAAGACCGAACGGCTCTTCGGATATTTCACCTGGCACGCCGACGACACGCCGCCGGTGAATCCGATCGGCGATCTCTTCAAGACGCAGGTCGTGGCGCTGGCCCGGCATCTCGGCGTGCCGGAGGTGATTCTCGCCAAGCCCCCGACCGCCGACCTGGTCTCGGGCCAGACCGACGAGGGCGACTTCGGCATCACCTACGCCAAGGCCGATACGATCCTCCACTGGCTGCTCAAGGGATACGATTCGGCCCGGATCGTGGCGCTGGGGTTTACGCCGGCGGACGTGGCGCTGGTGCGCAAGCGGTTGGATTCGACCCACTGGAAGCGGAAGCTCCCGACGGTCGCGGTGCTGAGCCAGACGGCGATCAACGAGTTCTATCTGAGGCCGGTGGATTTCTGAGGGCAGAACTCCCCGACAAGGAGTCCCAAGCGTGCTGCCAGACTCCCGCCCGATGTCCTACTCGAAGGGCGAAATCTCGACCTTCGTCATGCCCCACATGCAGAACGTGCTCGGGGACCTGTTCGGGGGTCACCTCGCGGCCCTGGTCGATCAGTGCGCCGCCGTCGCGGCGATCCGACATGCCGGCGGTCCCGCCGTCACCAAGTCCATCGACCGGCTGGACTTCCACCAACCGATTCCGGTCGGCGCGCTGGTCACCTGCCGCTCGACGGTGGACTTCGTGGGCAACAGCTCCATGGACATCACCGTCAACGTCTACTCGGAAACCGTGAGCACCGGAGAGATGCAGCACACCCATACCGCGCACGTGGTCTTCGTGGCGATCGACGCCAATCGGAGGCCGAAGCGGGTGCCCAGGCTGATTCCGGAGACCGAGGAGGAGCGCACCCGGTTCGAAGCGGCCCGGATCCGGCACGAAGCGCGAAAGCGCGGGTGAGCTCCGCCCCCGCGCAGCGGGTGGTGCTGGTCCTCTCGGGCGGCGGGGCCAAGGCCGCGGCCCACCTGGGCGCGGTGCGCGCGCTCCGGGCAGCGGGGCTCACACCCACGCGCTACGTAGGGACCTCGATGGGGGCGGTGGTGGCCACCGGACTCGCCGCGGGGCTCGATCCCGACGCGATCGCCGAGCGGCTGCTGGCGATCGGGCACCGGGCGATCTTCGCGGTGGACCGCACCGCGCTCCTCAAGGGAGTCTGGGCTCGCGCGCTGCTCAAGCCCGAATCGCTGCGGCGCACCCTGGAGCGGCTGCTCCCGGTCGCGACGTTTTCCGAACTCAAGGCCCCGCTCAGCATCACCGCTACCGACATCGACAGCGGAGAGGAGCTCACGTTCGGCGCCGGCGGCGAGGACGTCCCGCTGCTGGATGCGCTCTGCGCCAGCTGCGCTCTGCCGCCATTCTTCCCTCCCTTCGCTCTGGGAGGGCGGCGCTGCGCCGACGGCGGGCTGCGCGAGGTGGTGCCGCTGGCGGTGGCGGGGCGCTTCGCGGCGGACCTCGTGGTCGCGGTGGATGTCGGCTCGGGCTTCGACATGGAGCCCAGCCAGTCGGAGTCCCGGCAGCCGGCGCTGATCCAGCTGCAGAACGATGCCCAGCGGGTCCTCATGGCCAGCAACACGGCGCTCACCCTCGCGCTCTGGCGGGCAACGCCCGGAAAGCCAGAACTGCTGTGGATCCGGCCGCGGGTTCGGCAGGGAGAAACCTTCGCCACCGATCAACTGCGGTGGTACCTCGCGGAGGGCGAGCGTGCCGCGGCCGCCGAGCTCGCGGCACTTCGCACTTGACGCGAGGGCCACGACACGGAATGTTACGTCACACCCCAACGACGGCGGAGGATGACGTGGCCGAAGCGCGCATCTTCACCCTCGAAGAGGCGGAGCGGACTCTTCCCCTCCTGCGCCGCATCCTGACCGATCTCCGAACCGAATATCGCGTCTGGCAGGAAGCCCTGGGAGATTACGAACTCCTCACGGGCGGCACTCGGGCCGAGCAGGGAGAAACGGAGGAGCTGTTGGCCGCGCGGCGCGCCGTCACCGATTCCGCGGACCGGATCAGCGCGTACCTCGGTGAAATCGAGGCCATCGGGTGTCTCTTCAAGGGCTTCGATGCCGGCCTGGTGGATTTCTACACCCTCCGGGAAGACCGCCTGGTCTTCCTCTGCTGGCGGGTCGACGAGGACCACATCACCCACTGGCACGACGTCGAAGCCGGTTACGCGGGGCGGCAACCGGTCGACGCCACCTTCCTCACCACGACACTCCATTGAGACATCTCTACCTCGGCGCCCACATCATCGGATTCGTGCTGTGGATGGGCGGTGGTCTGGCCGCAATGACCGTGGGCATCGCCATGCGCAACGGTCCCCGAGACGAGCTGCCGGCGCTGCTGGGCGTGCAGGTCAGGCTGCACAGCAAGCTGATCCTGCCCGGCTGCGTCCTGGTCGTGTTGTCGGGACTGCTGCTCACGCTGCGGCTGTACGGCAGCGCCACCAGCGTAAACGGCTATCCGGCTCCGCTGATGGTCATGCAGGGCACCGGGCTTCTCGCGGCGATCATCGTGCTGGTGGTCATCTTCCCGACCGTCGGCCGCCTCTCGCGGCTCGATCCCGCCGGAGAGCACGCACCGCTGTTTCAGGCGCTCAGCAAGAAGATGGGTATCGCGGGGGGGCTGACGGGACTGCTGGCGATGATTGCGCTGATTGCGGGAGTACTGCTGAGATAGGTCGGTAGGTCGGTACCGACCTACCGAGTTACTCTCCTGCCCGTCTTGCACACCTCGGCCACCGGGCATTCCCCGCATCGCGCCACTCGGGCGGTGCAGACCATGGCTCCCAGCTCCATGATCGCCTGGTTGAAGGCCCACGCGTTCCTGCCGGCACGGGGGAGCATCGCGGCGGCGGTCTCCCAGAGCCGCTTGTTCCCTCCGGCATTCCTGCCCGCGCGGGGATGGAACGCGCGCCGCAGGACCCTCGCCACGTTGGTATCCACCGCCGGTTCGGCCTGCTCGAACGCGAAGCTCGCCACCGCGCCCGCAGTGTAACGGCCGACCCCGGGCAGGCGCCGAAGGGCGGCCGTGTCCCGCGGAATCCTTCCCTCCTCCGACGCCACCACTTCCTTTGCCAGTTGGTGCAGGTTGGCGGCGCGACGGTAATACCCGAGTCCGTCCCATTGTTCCCGGACTCGTGCGGGAGTCGCCCGCGCGAGCGTCTCCACGTCAGGAAACTCGGCCAGGAAGCGGCCGTAGTAGCCTTCCACACGGGATACCTGGGTCTGCTGGAGCATGACCTCGGAAACCAGCACATGATACGGATCGCGCGTGTTGCGCCAGGGAAGGTTACGGCCGTGGCGCCGGAACCAGGCGATCAGCCGGCGCCGGAATAGCCGATGCTGGGCCGGAGCGCGCGGGGTGGACTTCGGGGGCATAAAGGACCAAGATAAGCCATGGAGTCGAGCGTAATCCGCCTACCCCGTTTCGTCGGCCGGCTTTCCCTGGGCTTTCTGGCGCACTTCGGCCGGATCAGCCTGCTGGTGGTGGAGTTGGTCCGAGGCCTGGCCGAGGTGCGGATCTGGGTTCCGCGAATGTTCACCGAGGCGGCCACCGTCGGCCTGGGTTCCCTGCCCATCGTGGTCCTGATCGCCGCCTTTGCCGGGACGGTCACGGCGCTCCAGGCCGGCTATCAATGGCAGAGCAGCCTTCCGGTGTACGTGCTGGGCACGCTGATCACCAACACGATCGTCCTGGAGCTGGGACCGGTGCTGATCGGCCTGGTGCTCGCGGGCCGGATCGGGGCGCGCTATGCCGCCGAGCTGGGGACGATGCGGGTGACCGAGCAGATCGACGCGCTGGAATCGCTGGGCCGCTCGCCGGCCTCGCACCTGATCATCCCACGGGTACTCGCCTCGACGCTGATGCTTCCGATTCTGGTGATCATCGCGGATGTCATCGCGGTGGGCGCCGGGTGGTACTTCGTGAAGCAGGTGCTGCCGATCACCAACTCGGACTTTGCGTACGGCGCACGCTACTACTGGAGACCGTTCGACGCCTATTACTCGGTAATCAAGGCCATGTCGTTCGGCCTGGCGATCGGGCTGCTGTCGTGCTACATGGGCTTCAATACCCAGCAGGGGGCCGAGGGAGTCGGCAAGTCCACCACCGCGGCAATCGTCACCAGCTCGGTGGTCATCCTGCTGCTGAACACCTTGCTCGCCAAGATCCTGCTCAATCCATGATCGAGCTCAAGGGGGTCCGGAAGCGATTCGGCGAGCAGGTGGTGCTCGACGGGGTCGATTTCGTGGTCCGGGAAGGGGAGACCCTGGCGCTGCTGGGACCCTCGGGTACCGGGAAGAGCGTGCTGCTCAAGCACATCAACGGGCTGATCCGGCCCGATGCCGGCAAGGTGATGGTCGACGATCAGCTGGTCACGTCGCTCAAGCGGCACGAGCTGGCCGAGCTCCGCACCCACATCGGCTACGTCTTCCAGAACGGCGCGCTGTTCGACTCGATGAACGTATTCGAGAACGTCCGGCTCGGGCTGTCGGACGAGAACAAGTTCAACGATATGGCCTACGCCGAGGCGCGGGTGGCGGAATGTCTCAAGCTGGTCAACCTGGCGCCCGAGACGGCGGAAAAGCTCCCGGCCCAGCTCTCCGGCGGCATGCGGAAGCGGGTCGGCATCGCCCGCGCCATCGCCGGGGCGCCCAAGTACCTGCTCTACGATGAGCCGACCTCGGGACTCGATCCGGTGAACGCCAACGTGATCGACGCGCTGGTGAAGCGGCTCGACAAGGAGCTGGGGGTGACCAGCGTCATGGTCACCCACGACGTGCGCGGCGCCTTCAATGTCGCCGACAAGGTCGCCCTGCTGTCCGAGGGCAAGATCGTGCTGCAGGGGACTCCGGAGGAGTTTCGCGAATCCACCGACCCCAAGGTCAAGGCGTTTCTCGAGCGGGACTTCGAGTC
>JBGPLG010000084.1:0-17564 GCA_041486305.1 Gemmatimonadota bacterium | reverse complement strand
GGGCGAATGGTCCAGCGTCGAGATCAGCATCTGGAACGGGCCGGCTGGGTCTCCGGTCGGCGCCGGGACCCGGTCGAGGATCGCCTGGAACAGGGGCTTCAGATCGGTGCCCGGCTGGTCCAGCTCCAGCGTGGCGGTTCCGTGCCGGCTCGAGGTGTAGAGAAACGCGGCGTCGAGCTGGTCGTGACTGGCCTCGAGATCGATGAACAGCCCCAGTACCTCGTCGTGCACCCGCATCGGCTCGGCGTCGGCGCGGTCGATCTTGTTGATGGCGACGATGGGCTGCAAGCCGAGCGCCAGCGCCTTCCGGGTGACGAACCGGGTCTGCGGCATCGGCCCCTCCGCCGCGTCGACCAGGATGAGCACGCCGTCCACCATCCGCAGGATCCGCTCGACCTCGCCGCCGAAGTCGGCATGGCCCGGCGTGTCCACGATGTTGATCTTGACCCCGCCCCAGTGCAGCGCGGTGTTCTTGGCCAGAATGGTGATGCCCCGCTCGCGCTCCAGCGGGTTGGAGTCCATGACCCGCTCTTCCACGTGCTGATTCTGCCGAAAGACCCCCGCCTGGCGGAGCATCTGATCCACCAGCGTGGTCTTGCCGTGATCGACGTGCGCGATGATTGCTACGTTCCGGATTTCCACTACAGACCTTTCAGGGACGCTACGACGCTATGACGCTAAGACGCTACGTGATATCGTCTCTAGCCCACCCGTCCTCACTGTCCTCACCGACCTCACTGTCCACCCCTGCCGGGCCATAAATAAGAGTCGGACGCCCGCGCCGCAACCCTGAATCAGTGCCGGTGCCCGTGGGAATGGTCATGGGGGTGGGAATGACCGGTATCCCCATGGGCGGCAAGGGGTTCCAGGCAGTCCACCCCCAGACACTCGTCCTCGACCTCGAGCTGGATGGTGGCATGTCCGATGCCAAACCCGGCCAGTGCCTTGCGGATGTCCGCGAGGGCGGTGGGGTGGGAGTTCAACTCCGGAACGACCACGTGGCCGCTCATGGCCACCACGCCGCTGGTGACGGCCCAGACGTGGAGATCATGCACCGCGGACACCCCGGGGACATCGAGCATCCGGTCCTTGACGTCCGCCAGCGAGATATGGGGCGGCACCGCCTCGAGCAGGATGTCGGCGCTCTCCTTCACCAGGCGCCAGGCCCCAACCAGGATCAGGAGGGAAAGCCCGATCGAGACGATCGGGTCCGCCACAGTCCAGCCGGTAAGCCGGATCGTCACCGCCGCTCCGAGCGCCGCGACCGAGCCCAGCGCATCCCCCATCACATGGAGGTAGGCGCCCCGGGCGTTGAGCGAGCCGCGGTGGGCGCCATGCAGCACCCACAGGGATACGCAGTTGACCAGGAGCCCGACCGCCGCCACGGCCATGAAGAGGCCGGTCCGGATCGGCGCCGGATGCGAGATGCGGCCCACCGCCTCTACCACCACCCATCCCGCGAGCCCGAAGAGCGCGGCGCCGTTCACCAGCGCGGCCAGGATCTCCCAGCGCAGGTACCCATAGGTGCGGCGGAGGTCGGCCGGGCGTCGCGCCAGCACGGCCGTGAACATGGAGAGGCCGAGGGCGCCGACGTCGGTCAGCATGTGCCCCGCATCGGCCAGCAGTGCGAGGGCGCCGCTGACCCAGCCGGACACCGCTTCGACGACCATGAAGAGCGCGGTGAGCACCAGCACGACGAGGAGGCGGTTCGGCACCGCCCCTCGCCCAGCCGTCGGGGAACCGCTTACCTTCTCGGGTATGGAGCCTCCACAGCCGGGGTCGGGATCGGCGCTGCTGGGTATCGCGGCCGTCCTCGCGCTCGTAGCGGCCAACGCCTACTTCGTCGCCACCGAATTTGCCCTGGTCAGCGCCCGCAGGTCCCGCCTGGAGGAGCTGATCCGGGCCGGCGATCGCAAAGCTATCTTGGCGGCCCGGGTCATTCAATCGCTCCCCCGTTACATCTCGGCCACCCAGCTGGGCATCACCCTGACGTCCCTGGGACTGGGCTGGGTGGGTGAGCCGAGTATCGCGCATACTCTCGAGCGCCTGTTCGCGAACTTTCCGGCCGGTCTCCGCGAGTTCGCGACCCACTCGGTGGCGGTGGTGATCGCCTTCGCCCTGATCACCTCGCTCCACATCATCTTCGGCGAGCTGGTGCCCAAATCGATCGCCCTGGTGAAGCCGGAGCAGGTGAGCCGCTGGTTGGCCCCGCCGCTCATGGGGTTCGCCTGGGTGATGGCCCTGCCCATCAAGCTCCTGAACGGCGCCGCCACCAGGACCCTGCACGCCTTCGGCCTCAAGTCCCCGGGCGAGCAGGAGCAGGTCCACTCGCCGGAGGAGCTCCGGATTCTGGTGGAGCAGAGCCAGGAGTGGGGCAGCCTCGACGCCCAGGACGCCCGCATGCTGGAAGGGGTTTTCGAGTTCAGCGAGAAGACCGCCGAGGAGGTGATGACCCCCCGCACCGACGTGGTCGCCATTCCCGCCGAAGCGACCGTCGAGGCGGCCGCCGACGTGGTGGCGGAGGCGCACCGGAGCCGGTACCCGGTGTACAACGAGACCCTGGACGAGATTTCCGGCATCGTCCACGCCAAGGATATCCTCCGCGCCATCCGGCAGACACCTGGCGCCCGGGTGAGCGCGGTGGTGCGCCCGCCCCTCTTCGTGCCCGGCACCCGCGAGGTGGAGGACGTGCTCGCCGACATGAAGCGCCTCAAGACCCATATGGCGGTGGTGCTCGACGAATACGGCGGCACCGCGGGCGTGGTCACCATGGAGGACCTGCTGGAGGAGATCGTGGGGCCGATCGTGGACGAGTTCGACGCCGCCGAGCGGCCGACCGCCCCCGCCGGCACCGTCCTGCTCGAAGGGGCGCTGCCGATCTCGCAGTTCAACTCGGAGTACGACGAGAACCTGAGCGACATCGACTACACCACGATCGGCGGGTGGATCTTCGGCCAGTTGGGACGACTCCCCCGGGTGGGAGACCGGGTATCGCCGGGGAATCATCTGTTCGAAGTCGCAGAGATGGATGGACGGAGGGTCAAACGGGTGCGCCTGCTGCCGGGGGAGAAGAAGGCGGCAGCGGAGATCTAGCGACCATCGTCACCGCCAGCTCCAGTGCCTCCCGGGTGCTCCCGCAGTCGGCGATTCCCTTCCCCGCAATGTCGAACGCGGTTCCGTGGTCCGGTGAAGTCCGGATGAATGGCAGGCCGAGGGTGATGTTCACGCCCCGCCCGAACGCCGCCACTTTGATCGCGGTCATCCCGACATCGTGATAGGGCGCCAGCACCGCGTCGAACTCCCCCCGCATCGCCCGCACGAACACCGTGTCGGCCGGGAGCGGCCCCGCCGCGCCCAGGGCCCGGGCGGCCGGCGCGAGGATCCGGGATTCCTCATCGCCGAAGAGTCCCTGCTCCCCGGCGTGGGGATTGAGGGCGCAGAGCGCCAGTCGCGGTTCCGGGATACCGAACCAGTCGATGAGTGCCTGGCGGGTCACCCGCCCGGTTCGCAGGATCCGGTCGGCGGTGAGGAGGGAGGGCACATCGCGGAGGGCCACGTGGGTGGTGACCAGCACGACTCGGAGGGGACCCGCCGCGAGCATCATCGCGACGTCCACGCCGCCGGCCAGCTGGCCCAGCCACTCGGTCTGGCCGGGAAACGGAAAACCGGCCGCGTGGAGGGCATGCTTCTCCACCGGGCCGGTGACGATGGCGTCCACTTTCTTTTCCAGGGCGAGCTGCACCGCCCGCTGCAGCGCGTGTCCGGCAATCTGTCCCGCGCGGAGCGAGCGGAGCCGATCGGCGCCCTCCTGGCCGGGTCCGGCCTTCCAGCTTCCCACCGCGATGCGCTCGTGGGCCTCGACCGGCCCGATCTGCTCTTCCGCGCCGATGATGGTGATGTGGGCATCGATCGGCTGGGCCAGCGCTCCCGCCA
Source organism: Gemmatimonadota bacterium (assembly GCA_041486305.1). Classification (GTDB taxonomy): domain Bacteria; phylum Gemmatimonadota; class Gemmatimonadetes; order Gemmatimonadales; family GWC2-71-9; genus JABFSM01. The sequence continues at coordinate 13,631 of JBGPLG010000084.1, read as the reverse complement.
CCACCTCCGGGCCGATACCCCGCGGATCGCCCAGGGTCACGGCCAGGCGCGGCCGCGGGGTCATCCGGAGCGCACCTCGACCAGCGTGGCGGCCCGCAGCTTGTCGATATAGCGCTGCTGGGTGAGCTCCTCCGAGAGGCCGGAGCGGATCTGTTCCTTCACGTCCTCGTAGCGCACCGGCCCGGCCGGCAGGAGCTCGGTGACCTTCAGGATCACCCGCTTGGACCGGAGCGGGTCTCCCGGGGCGGGAAGCAGGAACACCAGGGAGATCTTCCCGACCGCCACGCCTTCGAGCGCGTCATGATAGCTCGCCGGCAGGCTGTCGAACGGAAACCCGACCAGCTCCTTCTCCTCGGTCTTGTCGTGCCAGATCCGCTGCAGGGAGTCGAACGAGGCCCCGTGCTCGATGGCGTCGTGGATGTTTCGGGCGACCCTCGCGGCGCTGTCGGCGTCGGTCGAGTCCAGCACCGGCATGATGAGAATGTGCCGGACCTGCACCTCCGCGGGTTGAGACCGCTCCACCTGGATCAGGTGGTAGCCGAACGCGGTCTCCACCGGATCGGAGACGACGCCCGGGCGCAGCGAGAACGCCGCGTCCTCAAAATGCTGGTCGAGATTCTGTCCCCGGCGCATCCAGCCCAGCTCGCCGCCGGCTTCCTTGCTTCCCGGATCCATGGAGAAGCGCTTGGCCGCCGCGGCGAAGTCTCCGCCTTTCCGGAGCTCGGTCAGGATCGAATCCGCGATCGCGTAGGCGCGCGCCTTGGCCTCGGCCTTGGCCGGGGGCTGGGTGATGATCTGCTGGAACGAGATGGTGCTGCCCCGCGGCGGGAAGTACCGCTTGTTCCGCTCGTAGTAGTCCCGGATTTCCTTCTCGGTGGGCGAGACCGGCTTGAGCGATCCCTTGCCGCGCTGCTTGCTCAGGAGCTCGCGCCGGAGCAGGGCCCGTCGCTGCTGCTCGGTCAGCCAGCTCCGGTATTCATCCGGAGTCTCGAATCCTGAGGTGCGGATGTCCCTCCGGTAGGCGTCCTCCGAAGGATACTTGGCGCGGGTGGACTTGATCAGCGCGTCCACCGATTTGGTCACGTCGTCGTCGAGGACCTTGATCGTGGTATCGCGGCCGGCCTCCTGCACCATGAGCTCCTCGTTGATGAGGAGCCGGAGCAGGTCTTTCTTGAGGGCCTTCAGGCTGTCCGGCGTGCCGGGAAGACCCTTGCCCTGGGGAAACTCCTGGAGCAGCCGCTCCTCGATGTGGGAAGCCAGGATGGCCTTGGACCCGACCACCGCCACGATCCGGTCCACCACAACCGAATCGCCGCCGGCGCCGGTCCGCTGCTGGGCCCCAAGCCCGATCGCCGCGCCACTCCCCGGAAGGAGCAGCGCGGCGACCAGGAGGATTCGGGAGCCCAGGATCACGGCTTCTTGCCGGTGTCGGCCGGCTGGCCCTGTCCCGGAGGCCCGCCCGGGGCCGGCTGCAGGCCGCCCGGGCGCGGGGCGCCGGGCGCGCCACCGCCGGAGGCGGAGTCGGACTTCTTCTTGGCGATGATGAGTTCCTGCGCCCGGCTCACACCCGCCGGGAAGATCTTGTAGTCGCCGTTGGACCGCAGCTCGGCCGACAGGGTCGGAGGGACCGGGCGGAACTGGACCTGCCCATTGATCAGCTTCTCGAAGTACTGCTCAACCTTTTCGCCCGCGTGCTTCCGGCGCTCGGCCACCGGGGTCTTGGAGGAGTCCGAGAACTCCAGCCCGTCGAGCCCGATCGATTCCTTGAGACCACCGACCTGCGACTTGTACTGCAGGGAGAGCGCCTGGTAGATCGTCGGGTTGATCCTGATCTTGGCGGAGTCGGCTTCCTTGAGCAGGATCGCGTTCTGGGCCAGGGTCTTGACGAAGGTGTTGAGCAGGGTGTCATCGGCCTGGCGGATGGAGCCCATCGCCTGGGCCGGCAAGGCGTCGAGCCAGCGGACCAGCTCGCCCACGGTAAAATCTCCGGTCTTGGAGGTCACCAGGACCTTGGAGGACTTCCGCGCGGCGGCGAGGTCGGAGATGGCGCTCTTGACCGCGGCGGCGGCGCCGGGCTTCACCACGATGGCCTGCCGGGTGGTCAGCTCGATCATGTAGAGCGAATCCTGGTGCGCGGTGTTGGTCTCCTTGACCTTGGCCAGAAACCGGTCCCGGCTCTCGGCCAGCGTCGGGCGCCGGATGATGTGGAACCCGAACTGGGTCTTCACCACGTTGCTCACCTGGCCGGGCTCCAGCGTCCAGGCCACATCGTCGAACTCCTTCACGAACGCGCCCCGGGGCGAGACAAAGAGGAAACCACTGTCGTTCTTGCTCCCGTCGCTGCTGTATTGGGCCGCCAGCTTCCCGAAGCTCGCCGCGTCGCCCTTCCTGGTCTGGGGCAGCACCTTGTCCGCGGCCACCTTGGCCTTGGCGGTGTCGGCCGGGGTGGGACCGGCCGCCATGAAGAGGATGTGCTGGAACAGCCGAACGTCGCCCTTGTTGTAGACGCTGTCGCCCATGGCCGGCGAAACCGCGATCCGCTTGGCGAGCACCGAGTCATGCCAGGCCGACACCTTCTGCTCGGCCATCTGGGGCCACATGAGCCGCTCGGTCGTCGCGGAATCGGTCTGGAGGGTCCCGGCGGCGATCCGGTCGCCGAACAGCGACATGTCCACCCAGATGTTGGTGACCAGCTCCGCCGCCTGCGGATTTGCCGTCGGGCCGCCCAGGCGACCGATGATCTCGGCGACGCGCGCCGACTTGAGCTCGCGCGATCCGACGCGGGCAGCGGTTTCGGCGTGCGACGTAAACACGTCCCGGAAACTGCTGCACCCCGTAACCATGACTCCGGCGACCAACACCGCAAACCCGACTCGACGCATACGATCTCTTGGGTGAAAGTTGGACTGCCCGATTACTTCTCCCCGCTCTCCGTTCCCCGCTCCCCGCTCACCGTCTTCAGCGCCCGAACCAGCGACGGGATCAGCGGCTCCCCGCCCAGCCGGACCAGCCGGAGTGACAAGGGCACCGTCCGGCGGACATCCGCCGCCAGCTGCACGTTGTCGAGGGCTGTGGTCAACCGGGCCATCCGCGGGGATGCGCCCGTTCGGAAGGTGACCCGCGCCTCGTCCCCGCGGACGAGGATGTGCTGGATTCCCAGCGCCCCGCCGAGCGCCCGCAGGCGGGACAGGTCGAGCAGCCGGTCGGCCTCCTCAGGGAGGGGGCCGAACCGCTCCCGCATTTCCTGCCGCAACTCATCAATTTCGCCAGACCCGAGCGCCCGCGCCAGTCGGCGGTACAGATCGAGCTTGGTGTCGTCGTCCATGATGTAGCGGTCCGGGAGGTGGGTGGGACGGTCGAAGACCACCTCGGGCGGAGCCGGGGGCTCAGCGGCGGCATCCCGCCGGCTCCGGAGTGCCTGGACCGTCTCCTCCAGCCACCGCAGGTACAGGTCGAATCCGATCGCGTGGGCGTGCCCCGACTGCTCGGCGCCCAGCAGGTTCCCCGCGCCCCGAATCTCCAGATCCTTGAGCGCGATGCGATAGCCCGCCCCCAGGTCGGTATGATGCTCCAGCACCTTCAACCGTTCTTCCGCCACCGGATCCATGAGGTCCGGCGCGATCAGGTAGCAGTAGGCCCGGCGATGGCTCCGGCCCACCCGGCCCCGCAGCTGGTAGAGCTGGGCCAGGCCCAGCTTCTGCGCGTCATGGACCACCATGGTGTTCGCATTGGGAACATCGAGCCCCGATTCCACGATCATGGTGGACACCAGCACGTCCACCTCGCCGTTCACGAACCCGCGCATCACCTTCTCGAGCGTCTCCGCCGCCATCTGCCCGTGCGCCACGCCGACCCGGGCCCGCGGGGCCAGGTGGCGGACCCGGGCCGCGATGGTCTCGATGGTTTCGATCCGGTTGTGGACGAAGAACACCTGCCCGCCCCGGTCCAGCTCCCGGGCCATGGCCTCTTCCAGCAGCCCGTCGTCCCAGGGTTCGACGAAGGTGAGGATGGGGGAGCGATCGCGAGGCGGGGTCTCGATCAGGGTCAGGTCGCGGAGTCCGGCCAGCGACATGTGGAGGGTTCGGGGGATCGGCGTCGCCGTGAGGGTCAGGACGTCCACCGACAGGCGAAGCTCCTTGAGCCGCTCCTTGTGCCGGACGCCGAACCGGTGCTCCTCGTCCACCACCAGGAGTCCCAGGTCCTTGAAGACCACGTCCTTCGAGAGCAGCCGGTGGGTCCCGATGATCACGTCGATCTTCCCCCCGGCCAGCTCCACCAGCGCCTGCTTCTGTTCCTTGGCGGTACGGAACCTCGAAATCACCTCGACCCGAATCGGGTAGTCGGCCAGGCGCTCGGTGAACGTCCGGCCGTGCTGGTCGGCGAGAATGGTGGTCGGGACCAGCACGGCCACCTGCTTCCCGCCCTGAACCGCCTTGAAGGCCGCCCGGACCGCCACCTCGGTCTTGCCGTATCCGACATCACCCACCAGGAGGCGGTCCATGGGCACCGGACGCTCCATGTCCCGCTTCACGTCCTCGGTGGCCTTCCGCTGATCGGGGGTGTCTTCATACAGGAACGCCGACTCGAGCTCCCGCTGCCAGCCGGTATCCGGCGGGGAAGCATAGCCGGCGCTCACCGTCCGCCGGGCATACAGGTCCAGGAGCTCGGCGGCCATCTGCTGGATGGCCTCGCGGGTCTTCTCCCGCTGCTTCTTCCACGCGGTACCGCCCAGGCGATGGAGCTTGGGCGGCGCCTCGTCGCCGTCACCTCCCGCGGCGCGATAGCGCTCCAGCTGGTCGAGACGATAGAGCGGCACATTGAGCCGGTCGCCCCCCTCGTATTCGACCACCGCCACCTCGATGGTCGACTCGCCCACCATGATCGTCTGAATGCCGCGGTAGATCCCGATGCCGTGGTCGAGGTGGACCACGTAGTCCCCGGCGGAGAGCGTTCCGGTCGCGAGCGAGGGAGCCGCCTGCCGGTAGCGCCGCGCTCTCCGGAGCCGCCGGGCCCGGCGAAAGATCTCGTGATCGGTGAGCACCCGGAGCGTGGGCATCACGAACCCGCCGTCCAGCGCGCCCACCACCAGCGTCGCGGCCGAACCTTCGGGGCCGCCCTCGTGGAGCAGCTCGTCGAGCCGCTCGAGCTGGCCGGCGTTGTCGCAGAGGATCAGGGTCGGCGCCCCACCGGTCAGCAACGCCCGCAGTCGTCCCAGGTTCCGGTCCACCGGTTCGGGCGGAAGGAATCCGGCCTGCAGGTCGGGGCGCTCCTCGCGCAGGAGGAGCCGGGGATACCGGGCCAGCCGGGCCGCCCAGGTCGCCGGGTCGGCAAACAACTCCTCCCGGGGCGGCGGCACCTCACCCAGTCGCCGGGCGATTTCGAGGTGGTGTTCGGCCTCACGCCAGGCCCGAGCCACCTCCTCGGCGTTGGGGTGACTGGCCTCTTCGATGATGAGGGTGTCGGTGGGCAGGAGGTCGAGCAGGGTCTGACGGACGGAGGGTGAGGACGGGGCGGAAAGTGAGGACAGTGAGGACAGACGGACCGACCTCCCGTCCCCACCGTCCCCACCGTCCTCACCGTCCGTCCGTCCGTCCTCACTGTCCGACCGCCCGACTCCGATCGGGAGCACCGTCACCTCCGAGAGCTCCTCGCCGCTCCGCTGCGAGGTGAGATCGAAGGCGCGGATCGAGCTGATCTTGTCGTCCCACCACTCGATTCGGGACGGCACGGCCATGCCGAACCCGTACAGATCGACGATGCCGCCCCGCACGCTGAACTCGGCCACCTCGGTCACCACCGGCGCGCGGCGGTACCCCATGCGCTCCAGCGCACCGACGACTTCGGTGAGGGGCCGCCGGCCTCCGACCGACAGCTCGAGCCGGAGCCGCGCCAGTGCGGCCGGTACCATGGTCTTTTCGGCCGTGGCCCGCGCCGTGGTGACCAGCACGCGGAGCCGCCCGCGCAGCAGGGCCTCGATCGTCTCGGAGCGCTCGCCCGCAATCTCGTAGTGCGGCTCTTCGTCGCCCAGCGCTTCCCGCTGGGGGTAGAGGGCGCACGGCTTCCGGGTGAGGGTGTTCAGATCCGCCAGCCATCGCTCGGCGTCCGCCGGCGTCGCGGCCACCACGGTGAAGAGACGCTGGGGCAGCTGCTCCGCCAGCCACGCGACCATGACCGCACCGCTCGAGCCCGCCAGTCCCGCGATTCGGGTTGCCTGGCCCGCCGCCGGGAGCCGGCCGGGCAGATCCGCCGCGAAGGGTGAGCGGCCGAACGAGGAGAGAATCGGCTCGATCACGCGGGCCTCCGCACCGCGCGGCGGGCGCCCGAGCCGGCCAGCACGGCGTCCGCCAGGGCCAGCACGGCGGCCAGCAGCAGCAGCGTCCCCCGCAGATCGGCGCGCCCGCCTGAAGCGAAGGCCGCCGATGCGGCCCGTCCGAGCGGCACGGTCCGGGCGCCGGACCAGAGCCGCCGGACCTCTTCGTCACCGGCGCGGGCCAGCGCCGACTCGCGCGGATCGGGGTTCACCGCGACCACACCGATCGTATCCCGCCCGCCCAGGATGAAATGGAGGCCCAGCTCGGCCGAACGAAAGACGGCGCCACCCTCGGCCGCACGGGACCGTCCGTCGCGGATGACCGCGGTGGCGGCGTCGGGGAGGAAGACCGGGTCACCGGGAGGCACGTCGAGCAGCACGATTTCGCCTCGGATCGCCCGATTGGCCAGGAAGTCCACGAACGGAACAAACTCGGCCGCGAGCGGAAGCGACAGCCATCCCGGCTCCAGCCGGCTGCCCAGGAGAATGGTGTTGCCGTCCCGGACGGCCCACGGCTGTCCAGCCACCGTCACCAGAACACCCCGGGTCCGCGCGTCCCGGCGTCCCGGCGCGGTGGCGTCTTCCAGCAGGTACCGCCGCGCCACCTCGTGCCGGCCCAGCACCACTCCGCTGTCGATGACCCCACTGCCGGGCGCAAGGTTGCCGTACCGCCAGCTGACGCCGCGCGCGGCCAGGGCGCGATTGAGCGCGCCCAGGACGGCCGGGTCCGCCGGAGGCAGCACGACCGACGAACCGGGCCCGAGCGATCCGATCGTGAGATCGGCGCCGCGGGCCAGGCGCCCGTTGGCGAGGAGGACTTCGCAGGCGGTCGCCAGGAAGCGGTCCTCGCTCCGCCACGCGGCTCGCGCCGGCTGGGCCACCCGCACGGCGGCCAGCCGGGCGTCGTCGAGGCGCAGCTCGTCGGGCTCGAGCTCGGCGCGCACCGGCCACCATCCCGGGGCCAGACCCCCGCTGGTCGCCCCGACGACGCTCCCACTCGCCGCCAGCTGCCTTCGGGGCGGGCGGTTGCCGACCATCACCGACAGGGCCGCGGTCTTGCCCGGGGTCCCCGCGATCCTCGCGTCGATCCTGCCGCCTTCCGGGCCCCACGGCTGGCGGCCGCCGGCCACCGCGGAGACGCCCAGGTTGGTCACGACCGGCCCCTCGGGGTGCAGCACGACGACGGGACCGGTGCCCGCGGCCGCGGAGAGCGCGCTCGCCTGCAAATCGCTCAGCACGATCACGCTCCGGGGAAGCCGCTCCGAGGCCATGGCCTCCCGGGCCGTTCCAACCGCCACGCCGAGGTCCAGCCGCCGGGGCTGTGGGGCGAGGCCCTGCACCACCGACTCCAGCTCGGAGGCGGTTCCGTGGCGGGGGAGACCGTCGGCCGTCACGAGCCAGAGCGCGTCGTCGGAATGCGCGGCCCGCAGGATTTCCTCCGCCGGCCCGCGCAGCTGTTCCAGGACCGGGGTGCCGCCGGCGGTGGCCGCGCTCGAGAGGGAGTTGTCGAGCACGATCGCGAGCGCGGCCGGCGCGTGGGTGGCGGCCCCGCCGCTCGGCAGGGTAGGGCCGGCCGCGGCCAGCACCAGGGCGAGGATCAGCAGCGTCCTGACCAGCAGGAGGAGCCAGTGCTGCAGCGTGAGCCGGCGGTGATGGGCGCGGGCGGTCTCGGCGAGGTAGCGGGTGGCGGGAAACACCACCGTGGGCGGCTCCCGGCGGGCAAAGAGGTGGAGCAACACCGGGAAGGCGGCCGCGGCGAGTCCGAGCAGGGCCCACGGCGCGGCAAAACCGATCACGCGAGCCCGGTCGATCGCACCAGCGCCTGACGCAGCGCCAGGCCGAACGGCGTGTCGGTCGTCACTCGTTCATACGCGATGCCGCGGCGCCGGCAGGCCGACCGCCATTCGTCGACCGCGGTGCGGACGGTCCGGGCATAGGCGTCGGCCCAGTCGGCCGGGCGCAACACCACGGCCTGCCCGGATTCGGGGTCTTCGTACCGGGCCTCGGCCGGGCCGCGCAGCTCCACTTCATCGGGATCCATGACGTGCAATACGAGAACCTGATGGCCCCGGTGCCTGAGGAAACGAAGCGCCGTGAGGGCGAGCGGCGGATCGAAGAGGAGATCCGAGACGAACACCACCAGGCCGCGGCGGCGAAGCTGCTCGACCACTCGCCGGAGTGCGGGCTCGGCGGCGGTGCCGCGGCCGGGCGGCGTCGCGGCAAGCTCGCGGAGCAGCAGGTGCCACTGGGTGTGGCGGGCCCGAGGAGGCAGGAGGCCCCGTACCGTTTCGTCGAAGGTGATGAGGCCGGTGGCGTCGCGCTGGCGGAGCAGCACCAGGGCCAGAGCCGCGAGCAGCCGCTCCGCGTAGGCTCGCTTGGTCAGCCGGCTGGCCGGCGCGCCGGACCATTCCATCGAGCGGCTGGTGTCGAGCACCAGCATGGCCCGAAGATTGGTCTCTTCCTCGAATTGCTTGATATAGAGGCGGTCGCTGCGGGCCAGGAGACGCCAATCCAGATAGCGCGGCTCGTCGCCCGGCTGGTACATCCGGTGCTCGGCAAATTCGACCGAGAATCCCCGGCGGGGCGAGCGGTGCAGACCGGCCAGAAACCCTTCGACGATCCCCTCGGTAACGACTTCGAGGCCGCCCAGGCGGGCGACCTCGGCCGGGTCGAGCAGATCGAGCCGGGCTTTGAGCGGGGATGCGACGGCGGCGGGCATATGCCCCGCGCAACGTAGAGCCGTGTCATGGTTGAGTCAACGCGAGCCGTCACTGTCCAGCTCCGAGGACGGAGCCGAACGCCCGACTACCGGACACCCATTTCCAAGTGCCAGCAGGGCACCGACTTCCGCAGGCCGGCATCTCGGCGTGGCGGTGGCATCGCATCTGCACTCGACGGAGCCGGGATGCTCACGAACCTGTTCCTCGCCCTGGCGCTTACTGGCCAGGTATCAGTCCCGGTGGCGGCCGACACCACCAAGGCCCCACCGCGACCCGCCGCCGGTCCCGCGGCGGGACCGGCCCCTGCGGCCAAACCCCCGGCCAAGCCGCCCGGGAAGCCGGTGGGGGAGCCGGTGGGGGAGCCGGTGCTCAAGCGTCGCCGCCCGCCGGACTAGTTTTCCCGCCCCGAGCCTCTTACCGTCTTACCGTCCGAGCATTTTCGTCAGGTAGCCTCTTCTCTCACCCGAGCAGGCCATGAACGTTCGTCCCGGCGTCGTCGCGCTCATTGCCCTGGGCGCGCCGGTCCTCGCTTCGGCGCAGTCCAAGGCCGTCACCCGAGCCGCGTCCAGCATTACGGAATCGGACGTCCGGCGGCGGATCAACCTGATCGCCGACGATTCCATGGGAGGTCGCAATACCCCGAGCCCCGGTCTGGACCAGACGGCCCGATACATCGCCGGTGAGTTCAGGCGGCTGGGTCTCAAGCCCGGCGGCGACAGCGGCACCTACCTGCTCAGCTATCCCATCGCGTCGCGGCGGATTCTGGCCGGCGAGTCGGCGATCCGGTTCGGCCAGGTCTCGGGCGACCGGGGCGTCCGGACCACGCTCGCCGATGGCGCGGCCTTCCTGAGCGGGGCCACCGACGCCGTGGTCAAGGGCGGCGTGGTGCTGGTCGGCGGGACGATCATCCTGGACAGCCTCAAGCCGGACGATCTCCGGAACCGGATCATCGTCTATGTGCCTGACACGGCGGCCACCCAGCCCACCGGGGGCTTCCGCACCCTCATCCGCTTGAGTCGTTCGGGCGCCCGGGGAGTGGTGGTGGTGGTCGGCTCGGATTCGGTGGTCGCGGCGTACATGCAGAGCCAGGGGACGCCCCGCACCAGCGCGGGCGACCGGACCCGCGGCGCGCCGGTCATCGCGGTCAAGGAAAGCGCGGTCGTGGCCCAGCTCCCGGAGGCGGCCCGGCAATTCGAGCAGCTCCGCGGGGCGCCGACGATGGTGGTCCAGCCCATGCTGGACTGGGAAGGAGAGATCGCGCTCCGGGATACCACGGTGGAGACCGCCTACGCCCCGGACGTGGTCGGGATTCTCGAGGGAAGCGACCCCGTCCTCAAGGACGAGTACCTGGTCTACTCGGCCCATATGGACCACATCGGCACCAGCGGCGCCCCGGGTGCGTCCTGTCGCGCCATGGGCGCGGACAGCATCTGCAACGGCGCGGACGACGACGGATCCGGCACCGTGGGCGTGCTGGAGCTCGCCGAGGCGTACAGCCAGCCCGGCGCCCGCCCGAAGCGCTCGGTGATCTTCCTCACGGTGAGCGGGGAAGAGCACGGCCTCTGGGGAAGCGAGTGGTTCGTCAACCATCCGCCGGTGCCGCTCCCGCAGATCGTGGCGGACCTCAACGCCGACATGATCGGGCGGAACTGGACCGACACGATCGTCGTCATCGGCAAGGAGCATTCGGATCTCGGCAGCACGCTCAACCGGGTGAATGCGGCCCACGCCGAGCTCAACATGCACGCGATCGACGACCGCTGGCCGGAGCAGAGCTTCTACACCCGGAGCGACCATTTCAATTTCGCCCAGAAGGGAGTTCCCATCCTTTTCTTCTTCAACGGGGTGCACGCCGACTACCACCGCCCCAGCGATTCGCCGGACAAGATCGACGCGGAGAAGGAGAGCCGGATCGTGAAGCTGCTCTTCTTCGTGGGCCACGAAGTGGCCAACTCGAAGGAGCGCCCCCACTGGGTGCCGGCGAGCTACCGGCAGATCGTGATCCCCTGAGGTGTCCGACTCTCTCGCGGAATTCCAGGAATTCCGGTCCCGGATGAACGAGCTGGTCTTCAAGGCCGGCAACCTCACCATCAACCGGTTCTTCGCGCTGGACGGCCGGGCCTACGAGGCCGGGGCGCTCGGGGTCAAGACCAAGGAGATGCTGGGACTGGTATCGTCGCTGGTGCTCCGGTGCGACGATTGCGTGACCTATCACCTGGTCCGCTGCAGGGAGGAAGGCGTTACTCACGCGGAGATGCTGGAGGTCTTCGCGGTGGCCCTGGTGGTCGGCGGGAGCATCGTGATTCCCCACCTGCGGCGGGCGATGGGCAGGCTCGAGGAGCTCAAGGCCGGGGAGCGGTCATAGCGCAGATCCGCCGCTCCCCGCGTCCCGCTCCCCGCTCACCATTCTCCCCCGCATGCTCACCCACACGCCGGTCAGCACCAGCGCCACTCCGGCAAACTGAATCCTGGTCGGCACCTCGCCCAGGGTAAACCACGCGACCACCATGGCGACCAGCGGCGTGACGCAGTTGTAGATCGCGGTGCGCCCGCTGCCGATCGCCTGCACCGCCCGGTTGTAGAGGACATAGGAGAGCACCAGTGCGAGCAGGGTGGCGTAGGCCAGGGCCGCCCAGGTCTTGCCGGTGAGTCCCGACCAGTCCAGTCGCAGCAGTCCCGGCGCGCCGAGCAGCAGCAGTCCCGGCGCGCCCGCGACGGTGGTGATCGCGGTGATCTGGAGCGCGTCGACGCCGGCGCCGACCCGGCGCACCATCACGGTATAGAAGGCCCAGCACAGCATCGACCCGAGGACCAGCAGGTCTCCGGCCAGGCTCCCGGCGTGGAAGTGGACCCCGCGGGCGCTGACCACCAGCGCGACGCCCGCGGTTCCCAGCACCACGCCCAGCCAGGTGGCCGGCGTGGCGCGCTCGATGCCCAGCAGGGTCCCGAACAGGGCCACCACCACCGGAAGCGAGGCCACGATCATCGCGCTGTTGGTGGCGGTGGTGAGGGAGAGGCCGGTCATGAAGACGGCCTGGTAGAGTGTGTTGCCGATCACGCCCAGCCCGGCCAGGGCCCAGAGGGTTCTTCTCGGCAGCGGAGCAAGCGCCCCGGTGCGCCGGGCGACCAGGAGCAGCAGCCCGCTTGCCAGGGCGAACCGGAAGGCGCTGAACGGCAGCGCCGGGAAGCTCTGCAGCGCGAACTTGAGGACGCTGAAATTGCCGCCCCAGATCAGGGCCACCAGCAGCATTTCCAGATCGTGGCCGGTGAAACCGCGGGCGCGCCTTGGCATGGGACCAAAATAGACGGACGGCTTATATTCTTCCCCATGTCGCAGTCTCGCATCCGCAATTTCTGTATCGTCGCCCACATCGACCACGGCAAGTCCACCCTGGCGGACCGGCTTCTCGAGGCCACCGGCACCCTGGGCAAGCGCCAGATGCGCGATCAGGTGCTGGATACCATGGACCTGGAGCGCGAGCGCGGCATCACCATCAAGCTCAACGCGGTGCGGATGCAGTACACCGCGGCGGACGGCGTCGACTACGAGCTCAACCTGATCGACACCCCGGGACACGTCGATTTCACGTATGAAGTGTCCCGCTCGCTCGCCGCTTGCGAGGGCGCGATCCTGGTGGTGGACGCCTCGCAAGGAGTGCAGGCGCAGACCCTCTCGAACCTCTTCCTGGCCATGGATGCCGGGCTCGAGATCATCCCGGTGCTCAACAAGATCGACCTCCCCGGCGCGGAGCCCGAGAAACGGGCTCGCGAAGTCATGGATCTCATCGGATCCACGCGGGAGGAAATCCTGGCGGTGTCCGCGAAAGAAGGCATCGGCGTGCCGGCCCTGCTCGAGGCCGTCGTCGCGCGGGTGCCGCCTCCGCGGGGCCAGGCCGACGCCCCGCTCCGCGCGCTGGTGTTCGATTGCCACTTCGACCGCTATCGGGGCGCGGTGCCGAGCATTCGGGTGGTGGACGGCGTGGTCCGGAAAGGCATGCAGATCCGGTTCGGCTCGCATCCCGATGACGCCTACGGCGTCGACGAGGTGGGATACCTGCAGCTGGGGCAGCAGGAGTGCGACGAGCTGTCCGCCGGGGAGGTCGGCTATCTGGTGGCCAACCTGCGCGGCGTGAAGGATGCGCGCCCCGGCGATACCATCCTGGACGACACCCGGCCCGCCGCCGAGCTGCTGCCCGGCTACCGGGACGTCAAGCCGATGGTCTTCGCCGGCATCTATCCCACCACCACGGACCAGTACGAAAACCTCCGGGACGCCCTGGAGCGGCTCCAGCTCAACGATGCCTCCCTGCACTACGAACCGGAGACCTCCACGGCCCTGGGCTTCGGCTTCCGCTGCGGGTTCCTCGGCCTCCTGCACATGGAAATCGTCCAGGAGCGACTGGAGCGGGAGTTCGACCTGGATCTCATCACCACGGTGCCGACGGTGGAGTACCACGTCTACCGCACCGACGGCGAGATGCAGGTGGTGGAGAATCCTTCGCACCTGCCCGACCCCGCCAGCATCGAGCGGATCGAAGAGCCGTTCGTCAAGGCGCGGATCATGGCGCCGGCGGACTATATCGGCGGCATCATGAAGCTGG
>JBGPLG010000083.1:0-17857 GCA_041486305.1 Gemmatimonadota bacterium | reverse complement strand
GATCTCGTGGAGATCGAGGCTGTCGATCACGACTTCGGGCAAGTCCCGCCCGTCGCTGCGTGCCAGGGCCCCGTCGATGAGCAGCCGATAGTAGAGGATGGTGGCCGCCGGCCCCACCCCTCCAACCACACCGATTCGCCGGTACGCCATGGTCTCCCCTCCCTCACGGCGGAGAAAGATACTCCCGGCGGCATGGCCCGGCGGCAGCTTCTGGTATGGCGCAGCTGGCCCGGTTTCACGTAATTCAGATCATGAACCCCGCCCGCCTGGCAGCCCTCGGAATCCTCCTGACCGCGGGGAGCACAGACTCCGCCGCTCCCCCGGCCTCCCCGGAGCTCTATGGCGAGGGCGTCATCTCCACTCCGGACGACGAATTCGGCGGCGCGCTCACGCCGGACGGCCGGACGATCTACTTCACCCGGTCGGCGCCCCACTCCTATCGCTACACGATTCTCGAATCCCGCTGGGCTGGCGGCCATTGGGGTCCGCCCCGGGTCGCCCCCTTCTCCGGCCAATACAGCGACTCCGATCCGGTGCTCTCCCCCGACGGCACGAAGATCCTCTGGACCTCGGACCGTCCCGTGGATGGCGCGGTGAAGCACGACTACGATGTCTGGATGGTCCAGCGGGAACCCACCGGTGGGTGGAGCACCCCGATCCATCTGCCGGCCCCGATCAATTCCGAGGCGAGCGAGTTCGCCGCCTCGATGACCCGGGACGGGACGCTGTACTTCTCCAGCGCCCGGGAGCGCGGCATCGAGGCCTACCGCTCCCGGCTGGTGAACGGGGCCTGGTCGGCGCCGGAGAACATCAGCCGCGAGATCAACGGGCCCGACACGACGGCCTACTACGATCTCGATGTGATGGTCGCGCCGGATGAACGATTCGTCCTCCTTGGCTCATCGGGCCGCCCCGATGGCCTGGGGAATTTCGACATCTACATCGCCTGGCGGACGGGTGACGGGTGGTCGAGGCCGGTGCACCTGCCGCCGCCATTCAACACGGCGGCGCGCGACTACTCCCCCCATCTCTCCCATGACGGCACGACCCTCTTCATCTCCAGCGAGCGCAGCTTTGCGCTCGACCCGATCGGCCACCGGATGACCTATAGCGTGCTGGTCGGGCGCCTGCGGGGCACCCTCAACGGCAGCGGCAACATCTATCGGGTCGAGGCGACCGCGCTGGAGGCGTTTCGGGCGCCATGACCAAGCTCCTCGGCATCGCCGTTGCAGCGGGGCTGCTGGCCGCCGCCGCCCCGAACCCGGTACCCCGGCTGTTCGCGCTGGGAGTCGTCTCCACCCGCGACTACGAGCGCGACGCCGCATTGACCCCCGACGGGCGCACGGTCTACTTCACCAAGCGGACCATGTGGTCCTATTTCAGCGCGATCTGCGTGTCACACCTGAAGAACGGAGCCTGGAGCGAGCCGGAGGTGGCCCCCTTCTCGGGCCGGTATCGCGACGCGACCCCGTTCGTGACGCCCGACGGGGCGCACCTGTACTTCGCGTCGCTCCGGCCGGTAGACGGTGCTCCGCGGCGCGACTACGACCTCTGGGTG
Organism: Gemmatimonadota bacterium; assembly: GCA_041486305.1. Lineage (GTDB taxonomy): Bacteria > Gemmatimonadota > Gemmatimonadetes > Gemmatimonadales > GWC2-71-9 > JABFSM01. Next base: position 16,299 of record JBGPLG010000083.1, on the reverse strand, counting down.
GTGGACCGGGTACCCAGCGGCTGGTCGGAGCCTCGGCACCTCGACGCCCCGGTCAATGGTCCCGGCAACCAGTTGTCCCCTTCGCTGACCCGAGGCGGCGCGCTCTATTTCGTGAGCGATGCCGACGGACCCCACGTGATGCGCTCGAGTCCCCAGGGAAGCGGCTGGCTCCCCCCCACGATGGCCGGCGACTCGAACCAGGCCGGAACCGCCGAGGTGGGCGCCGTGGTGGATCCCGGCGAGCGATTCCTGGTGGTGACGGTGGTCGGACGGGCGGACGCGCTGCATTCGGCGGAGGGGATCTACCCGAGAACCGACCTCTACGTGCGGGAACGGCAGCGCGACGGATGGTCGGCGCTCAGGCACCTTCCGGCCCCGATCAACAGTGCCGCCGACGATGGGTCCCCGGCGCTCTCGCCCGACGGGAAGTCGCTGCTGTTCACCAGCGAGCGGGGCGGCCTGACCGAGCACGGACCTTCGCTGACCTTCGGGGCGCTCGAAGATCTCCTGCACCGGCCCGGAAACGGCCTCGGCGACATCTACATCGTGGACCTCGGCGCCCTGGGGCTTCTGCCCTGAGCTTCAGTTCTCCTTGCGGTCTCCCAGCGCCTCCGCGGCGGTCTTCCGGATCTCGGGATCCGAATCCTTGATGGCCTTGAGCAGGTAGGGCACCGTGGCGTCGTTCTCGATCTCGGCCAGCGCGTGCACCACCGCCCGCCGGGTCTCCAGGTCCGCATCGTTGATGTACCGCCCCAGCGCGGGCACCGCCCTTACATCCCCGATCTCGGCCAGCGCCTCGGCGGCCCGGTGGCGGAGCCGCAGATCATCGGAGCCCAGCGCGTCGATCAGCTCCTGGGGCGCGACCTCCAGGCCATCGAGCTGGCCCAGCGCTTCGGCCGCGGCGTAGCGAACCCTCGGATTTGCATCCCGGAGCGCCTGGGCCAGCGGCTCGGCGGCCGCCACGCTCTCCAGGTCACCCAGCGCCTCCGCGGCGAGAACCCGGACGCCGACGTCGGCATCCTGGAGCAGCGGAATCAGCGCCGGCAGGCCCCGCTGGTCCTCGATCTGACCCAGCGCATACGCCGCGGCACGGCGGACCCGCACCTCGCGCGACCCGGTGAGCTCGATCAGCCGGGGCGCGGTTTCCTTGAGCTCCAGCCCGCCCAGCGCCCAGGTGGCCATCGCCACCACCGCGGGGCTCTCATCCCGGGTGGCGCGCTCCAGGTCGTCCTTGAACGTCTTGTCGTCGGCGTGGCCCAGGGCCAGCGCGGCGGCCTCGCGGGCCCGGGGCGATCCGGAGCGGAGCGCCGTACGAAGCGCCGAGGACAGCGCGGGCGTGCTGCGTCCGGCCATCTTGGCGGCGGTGCGCCGGACGCAGGCGTCGTTGTCGTCCAGCGCCTTCATGATTCGGCGTTGCGCGGCGGGGTCGGTGACGTCGCTGGCGAGCGAATCCCGGCTCTCCTCCCAGCTCCGGTTGGATCCCTCCAGCAGCCCCACGCCCTCGTCGCCCGAGGAATTCCAGAAGTTGCCGAGCTGATCGGTGATCATCTCGCAGATCATCGGATCGGTGGCGTGGAGCGCGCCGAGGAAGGCCTCGACCCGGGCGCTGTCGGGCCCGGGGTGACGGTTCCCGTGCTCGTGGAACATGCCGCCGGCGATCACCGGCTGGTTCCGGACCAGCGCCACCGCCGAGGCGACCCCCGTGAGGGTCAGCGTCGCGGCGACGAGCGCAGTGGATGTTTTCATGGAGACTCCTTAACCCCGCTTGCCGAGGGCGTCGGCCGCGGCCTGGCGGACCTTGGCGTCCTTGGCCTTGAGCGCCCCGATCAGTGCCTCGATGGCCGACTGGTTGCGGATCTCGCCCAGCGCCTCGACCGCCGCCTCGCGGACGTCGCCGTTGGGATCGTCCAGCATGAGGCGCAGCTGGGGCACCGCGCGGGCGTCCTCGAAGTGCCCGACCGCCTCGGCTGCCTTCTGTCGGACATCCGCGTTGGTATCGCGCAGGGCGTCGAGCAGCCCGGCCGGCGCCACCGTCAGCTCGAGGTCGGTGAGCGCCTCGATGGCGTTGGCCCGCACGTCCTTGTTGGGATCCTTGATCAGCGCGGCGATCGCGTCGGCCGAGGCGGCGTCGTGCAGGTTGCCCAGCGCCTCGACCGCGGCGGAGCGGATTTCGGCATCGCTGTCATGGAGCGCCTCGCGGAACGCCGCCACGGTCGCGGGATCCTCGAAGTTGGCGAGCGAGCGAATCGCGGCGCGGCGGACCTCGACGTCGGGGTCCTTGAGCACGCTCATGAGCGCGGCCACAATCCGGCCGGTGTCGGCGACCTGGGACCCGGGTCGCTTTGCGAAATCCGGCCCCGGCCCCGGCCCGGCCAGACGGGGAGCCTTCCCGAACAGTGACGGGCTCGGGGACGGCGTGCCGGAGGTCGGCGCAATGACCGGCGCGGAGCTGGGGGACGGCGAGGCCTGACGCCGCGCCAGCGAGACACCGGGAAGCGCCAGCACAGTGACGGCGAGGACCGCGAAGGAAGCGAGCACGAGAGTTCTCCGGCCGGGGGCCTTGGGGAAGGGCGCGCCATCGAGCAACCGGCGCACCCGGGCAACGAGGTGAGACTTGCTCTCGGCCATGCCGGACACCGGCAGGGTCGGGGCAGACGATTCCAGCCATTCGGCCACCTTGGCCAGGCACTTGGCGAGCAGGACGCCCGACCCGGTGCGGCGGACCGCCCATTCGTCGCAGAGATACTCGGCGCTCTCCTGGATCCGGCGTCGGGCCAGCCGGTTGAGCGGCTGGATGAAGGCGATCTGCTCCGCGATGCACGCGGCGGTGAGCCAGGACGGATCGCGGCGGTCCAGGTGGGCCAGCTCGTGGGCCAGCATGGAGCGCTGCTGGCCGGGGTCGAGGTCGCTGAGCGCCGCCTCGGGCACCGCGATCTCGCTCGAGCCCAGCGCCACCGGGCTGGGCAGCGCCGCCGAGGCGGAGAGCCGGATGGGCCGGGCGATGCCGGCGGCCTGGCAGAGCTCGGCCAGCATCAGGCTCACCGGGTCCCCGGTGATGTCTCTCCGGGAGGCGATGCGGTGCGCGAAGCGGAGCCTTCGGAGCAGGTAGACGCCCAGGAGGAACGCCGCGCCGATGCCCCACGACAACACCAGCATTTTTTCCTGGCTGAGATTGGCAAAAGCGGACGCGGGATTGCTTCGCTTCGCTCGCAATGAAGGGGTACCCGCGTCTGCTGTTGCTGTTTTGTCTTCGCTCAAGTTGGATTTGGGCTGCGGACGATCAACCGCTGCCACGGCCGCCGCCGGCACCGTCATCCGCCCGGCAAGCGGGCTCACCTGGAGCAGGCTCTGCCCCGTCGCGGTGACGAAGCCGCCGAAGAGTGCCGTCTTCCACAGCGTCTCCCGCACTCGGTGGCTCCGGAACCTCGGCGCGATCAGCCAGGCGCCACCCAGCAGCAGGGTGCTGTGCACCAGGTAGGTCAGCAGCCAGCCGGCCAGTTCAGGACTTGGCATGACGCGCTCCCTTCACTTCGTGGTCGGCGATCAGCGCTTTGACCCGCGCGAGATCACCGGGGCTCATTTCGCTCGTGTTCAGGAGCTGGCTTACCAGCGCCGCCACATCCCCTTCGAATACCCGGTCGGTCAGCTCGGCCAGCATGGTTCTCCGCACCTCGGGCTCGCTCACCAGCGCCGAGTAGACGTACTGGCGCTGCTGGGTATCGTGGCGCACGATGCCGCGTTTCTCGAGCCGGGAGAGGATGGTCGCGATGGTCTGCTGGGCCAGGCCTCGGCTGGTGCGCAGGGCGTCGGTGATCTCCGCGGCGGTTGCCGAGCCCCGGTCCCAGAGGACCCGGAGGATGGAAAGCTGGAGGTCGGTGAGCGCCTGTGGTTCACCCATTGGATCGGTCCCCTGGGGAAAGGGTTGCAAGGCGACGAAATCACCCCGAGCGCAGCAAAGGGGCCAGATTACAGCCGTAATACTACAGCTGTAGTCAATTATGTCAAGACACGACCAGGTAGGGGGGAGGAGCCGTCACAGACCGTACGTCTGGATGGAGGGGCGTACAGGCTAGTCAGGCAGGACGGGCCAGCCTAGTCGGGCAGGACGGGCAAGGCGGGCAGGGGGGCGGTTTGCTTGCGGGGGTGCAGCCGCAGAGTGGGTGGATCGAGCGGACGGCTCCGGGACGGGAACATCCGGTCCCGGAACTTCAGGACCCGGTATTCGATGAGCTGGGAGATGCCGACGCCGAACACGATGCAGGCGGTGACACCCAGCAGAGTGCGAGGCCACCAGGGAAGCCGGGTGCCCAGGGTGCCTTCGACCCAGGTGAGGAAGTAGCCGAGGATCGGAAGGTGCCAGAGATAGATGGAATAGGAGTAGGCGCCGATCCGGGCGGCCGGCGCCAGCAGCTTCTTCAAGTACTCGGGCGCGTGCAGCGCGGTGGCCAGCAGCGCGCCGCTGCCCACGGCGAGCGCGGTGAAGCCCACAGTGTACAGCCAGGGCTCCTGGGACAGATCCACCGCGAAGGCCGGTACCAGCAATGCGATGCCCAGCGCGGTGAGCGCGGTCCGGTGCCGCATCACGATGCTGCGGAACCGGTCCCGGTGATAGTGGAACCAGTAGGAGAGCAGCACGCCGAACATCAGCGAGTCGATCCGCAGATGGGTCGGGAAGACGTGGGTGGCGGTGTCGAAGGGGACCGTGGCCGCATTCCAGATCCGGAGGCCGAGCAATCCGGCCATCAGCGCGGCGCACACGATGGGGAGCGTCGCGAAGGGATCACTGCGGGCGCGGTAACGGCGGAGCAGCACGATCAGGAGCAGCGGCAGCAGGATGTAGAAATGCTCCTCGACCGCGAGCGACCAGGTGTGGTTCCAGACCCCGTGCACGTAGTTCTGCACGAAGAACAGCTCGGCGAGGATCTGGGAGAGGTCCACGTGGCGGCCCCAGGCGAACCGGAGCGCCAGGGTCGACAGCAGGAAGACGTAGAAGGCTGGATAGATCTTGAGCCCGCGGCGCACGAAGAAGCGGGGAAGGGAGACCTTGCCGAACTGCTGGTGTTCCCGGAACAGCAGGCCGGAGACGAGGAAACCGCTCAGCACGAAGAAGAGATCGACGCCGATCCATCCGCCCCGCTGCCAGACGTCGGCCAGGATCCGGGTGGGCGAGGACGGGCTCAGGGAGTACGGAATCCGGAGGTGACGGCCGATGACCAGCAGCACGGCGAGGGCGCGGAGCGCATCCAGCGCTACGAGGCGGGAAGCCTCGGGGCGCGGGGAGCGGGGAGCCGGGAGCGGGTCGGGGGTGGACATTGGCCCCGGAGAGGGGCAAACGGCGTGCCTGTCCTAGGCGGGTGCGAGCTCGAGGTCGGTGGACTCCGGAACCCCGTCCCGGCGGCCCCGCTCCGGGAATCCGAAGGCCTGTTGGAGGGTGCGGATCCGCCGGGCCAGGGCCTTCTCGTACTGCTTGCCGGCGTGCTGGTTGGCGCCGTAGCGCCGCTCGTAGCGGGCCACCAGTTCGGGGAACTCCTTGCGCAGCATGGGAAGGAAACCGGTGCGTGCCGCGGGCCCGAGGCGGAGCGCCCCCCCGGACACCCAGCACGCGCCGGCCTCCTTCGCCTGTTCCATCAGAGCCGCCAGCCCCTTCCAGTCATCGGTGATTCCGGGAATGATCGGCGCGATCAGCGCGCCGGCCTGTATGCCCGACTGCCGGAGGCGCGCCAGCGCCCGGAGCCGCGCGTGCGGCGCGGGGGAGCGCGCCTCCAGCTTACGCAGCAGCACCGGATCCGCCGAGGCAATGGAGATGTAGACCGAGAGGTCGTGCCGCTCCGAGAGCGCCTGGAGCACGTCCACGTCTCGCACGATCAGCGGAGACTTGGTGATGATGCCCAGCTGCAGCCCCTTGTGGAGCAGCAGCGCTTCCAGCAGGCGCCGAGTGAGCCGGAACTTCCGCTCCGCCGGCTGGTAGGGATCGGTGGCGGTGCCGATGACCAGCTCGGTGGCGCCCAGCTTTCCCGGTTCCAGGGTGCGGAGCAGCACCTCGGGCGCGGCGTGCTTGACCAGGATCTGGGTTTCGAAGGACTGATGGGGCGAGTCCGCCCCGCGGTCCATGCCGGCGCGCTCCATGGTCCACTCATGGGTGCGGCGCGCGTAGCAGTAGGAGCAGCCGAACTCGCACCCGACGTAGGGATTGATGGACCAGAACGGCATATGGGTGGTGCTGGGTGGGTTGAGCACCCGGCGCACCGGCAGCTCGAGGAACCGGGCGCCCCGCTGCTCCCGGGTATCCAGCACCGGGAGGGGCGCCGGACCGGCGTCCGGCAGGAGCTGGAGCTGGCGGCCGGCTAGTCGCATTTGCCCCAGCCGCACTGGATGCAGCTGATGCACCCCGAGGTCCGGGCAATGGGGCCGGCGCACTCCGGACAGACCCGTATGCTGGCATCGGTGAGCTGGTTGTTCTTGGGCTGTTCGAGGCGCTTGGGGTGGATTGCAGGAGGCATGGCGGGCACCGGATTCGGTAACTGTTCGGCATAATACCGAAATAAAACCGAAAGATCAAGCCCCCGCGCAGACCCTCCCCGACCTCCATCCATTGTAGAGGTAGAGCACCAGGAAGATCAGGCTGAAGCTGCTCACCGCCAGCCGCACCGGAACCGGGAAGCTCCCTGAGGACACGAATCCTTCGATGGTTCCCGCCACCAGGAGCAGCACGATGACCGCGCCGATCAGCCGCATGGCGTGGCGGCCGGCCAGCACGATGGCGTCGCGACGGGGCAGCTCCCCGGGCATGATGAGAGCCCGGCCGAGCAGGAACCCCGCCGCGCCCGACACCCAGATGGCGAACAGCTCGAGCACGCCGTGGCCGATGACGAAGGCCCAGAGATAGCCCAGCAATCCGACGTTGGCGAAGTGGCCGGAGACGGCGCCGATCGCGAGGCCATTGTAGGCCAGCATGACCAGCGAGCCCACCCCGAACACGATCCCGCCGGCGAAGCAGGTGAAGGCGACCTTGATGTTGTTGGCGATGATCGACGAGGCCATCATGGGTCGCGCCCCCGCGTCCACGTCCACATATCCCTTGCCGCCGGCGGAGCGGGTCACGCCGGCCTCGGCCCGCTCCAGCATCACGTCGGGCAGCAATTCGGGCGCGAGCGCGGGCTTTTCCCGGAGCAGGGCATAGCCACCCGCGGCGGGCAACGCGAAGGTCAGGAACGCCAGCAGCACGTAGCGGCGCGATTCGATGATGGCGGCGGGGCACTCGCGGGCCACGAACTGCCACATCCGCGCCCAGGTGTGACGCTCCTGGTGGTAGAGCGCGCCGTGACCCGCGGCCACCAGGCGTTCCAGCCGGGTTCGGACCGAGGGATCGGCTCCATAGGTTCGCACCCGGGCCAGGTCGGCGGCGACTTCCCGATAGCGGCGGGCGAAGTCGGGCAGCTCCTCCGCGGTGAGCACATCGAGGCCGCCTTTCGACACCCGCTCGGCCATGCCCTGGAATTCTCCCCAGCGCGCGCTCTTGCGGGCCACCAGCCGCTCCACCACTCCGCCGCCGGCCCGGCGGCCGGGACCGCCGCTGCGCGCGCCGAACCGTCCGCGGCGCCGGGCCAGCTCGTCGGTGTGGAGCCGGTCGAGAAACTGCAGGTCGCTGGCGGGGCGCTCGGGGTAGCGCTCGGCCAGGCGCGTCACCAGTCCGCGCGCCAACCTCGCCCGCACCTCCGCCGGCAACGCCGGGGCCCGGTTCACGAATTCCCGGAGCAGCCGGAACTCTTCGTCGGAGAGCTCGGGCGCGCCCTGGGCCTCCGGCTCGGCCTGGGCGGCCGGCGCGGGCGCGGCGCGGACCTGGACCGGCTGGTCGCGCACCACGACGGTGCCGGCCACCATGTCGCCCAGGCGCTTGGCGCGGGGGTGAATCGCGATGAGGAAGAGGCCCAGCATCCCGAAGAGATCGAGCGGGAGCAGGAGGTTGCGGGCCGCGGCGTCGGAAAAGCTCACCGGATGGCCGGTGTCGCGGATGACCCGGATGCCCAGGGAGCGCTTGCCGGGAGTCTGGCCGTGACGGAGGCCCTCGAAGCAGGTGAAGTATCCCCAGACGATGGCGTAGAGCACGAGGATGAGGACCGCGGCGAGCCAGGTCGAGCCGCCCCGCTGCCAGAGGCCCAGCGCCAGGGTCGCGCCGAGGGCCAGGAGGGTGATGATGATCCAGTCGGCCGCGGCGGCGAGGGTGCGGCTGCCCACGCCCGCGATCTCGTAGTCGAGGACCACGTGCTCCGGGGTCTCGACCTCGAGGTGCTGGCGGTAGTCCACGGGCGGTCGCTCTGGCATCTGGGGCCGAAGCTGGGGGATGGCGGAACCGGGCCGGCGCGGTAATCATAGGTGCGCCACGGCCCATCCCCCAAGGTACCTTCACGGAGACACTCGATGCCCGCCCCGGTCCTCCGGCCGCTGTCGCTCGGTGAGGTGCTCGACGTGTCGTTCGGGCTGTACCGCTCCCGGTTCGCCGCGCTGCTCGCGGTGTCGGTGGCCTGCCAGCTGGTGCCGTCGCTGCTCCGGATCTACTTCGGATCCGAGGGCACCATGTTCGACAATCTCCTCCTGCTCCTGGCCTACTACACTCTCGCGATCGTGCTCTCGGCGGTCGGCGTCGCGGCCTCCACCTTCATCGTTTCCGACGCCTATCTGGGTCGGGAGACCTCGGCCTCGGCGGCGCTGGGCAAGGCGATCTCCCTGCTCGGCCGGATCGTGGTGGTCTCGATGGTGAGCTCGCTGCTGATCGGCATCGGCTTTCTCCTGCTCATCGTTCCGGGGGTGATCCTGATCTCGGGCCTGATCCTGAGCACCGTGGTGACGGTGCTGGAGACGCCGGCGAACTCGACGGTGGCGATGGGCCGTTCCTGGGAGCTGACCAAGGGATTCCGGGGCAAGGTGCTCCTGACCATGTTCTGCGTCGGGCTGATGCTCATGGTGCCCACCATCACCGTGGGCGCGATCTGGGGGATGATCGGCGCGGCGACGGGCAGCGTGGGCCTGGTCGGGATGGAGGTCATCACCTCGCTGCTCTCGATATTGATCTACCCATTCTTCTACGTGGTGCTGACGGTGATCTACTACGACCTCAGGGTGCGCAAGGAGGGCTTCGATCTGGAGCTGCTCGCCTCCCAGATGGCGCCGGTGTGACGCTCGCGGCGGTCCAGGCCCCGGCGTCCGATTCGCTGCGGGCGGTGCTCGACACCGTCTTCGCCGGCAAAGACTACGTGTGGCGGGAGCGGCCCGATCCGGTGTCGGTGGTGGCGCGATGGATGGAGGCGCTGCAGCGCTGGCTGTTCGAGCTGAAGGAGTCGCATCCGCAGGCGTTCCGCTGGTTCATGATCGCCATGCTGGTGCTGGTGCTGGCGATCTTCGCGCACGCGGTGTGGGTGTTCGTCCGGACGGTCCGGTCCGGCGGGCAGGCGGGTGACGGATTGCCGCTTTCGGCCGGCCAGCAGCGGGATCGGGAGTGGTACCGCCGCGAGGCCGACCGGCTGGCGGCGCAGGGCCGCTACGCCGAGGCAGTCCAGGCGGATTTCCTGGCGCTGGTGCTGGCGCTCGACGGATTGCGGCTGCTCAAGTTCCATCCCAGCAAGACCCCGGCGGAATACGGGATGGAGGCGCGGCTCGGCGGGGAGGAGCGCGAGGAGTTCCGCGAGCTGGTCCGCCGGCTGTACGGCTACGCCTTCGCGCGGCGATCCTGCGGGCCGGCCGAGTTCGAGGAATGGCGCGCGCGGGCCGCGCTGGAGCGTTATGCGCCCGCGGGATGAGGCCCTGGCGGCCGTGCTCACGCTGGCGGTCCTCGGGATGACCGTCGGTCTGCTGGGGCGGGCGCGGCACACCACGACGGTTCGCGACGAGCGACCCTCGACCTTCGTGGCCGGTCCCGGCGGGTCACGGGCGCTGCTCGACGCGATGCAGCGCCTGGGCATCACGGTGCGCCGGTTCCGGCTCCGTCCTCGCGAGCTGGAGCGGATCGAGGACGCTCCCGGCCAGGTCCTCTTCCTGCTCGATCCCTCCGTCGGGCTCTCCGCTCCCGAGGTCACCAGCCTGCTCGCCTTCGGCCGGCGGGCCGACCTGATCCTGGCCGGCGACGGCGCCGAGCGGCTGATGGGCTGCTTCGGGTACAAGAGGAAGCGGATGTTCCTCGACTCGGTGCAGGTGGCCCGGCCCGGCGCCGGGATCGACGCGAAGTCCCCGTGGGTGCACGCCGTGCTGCAGCCGACCGGCGAGGCGACGGTGGTGGATTCGAGCCGGGCGTTCGACGTGGCGTTCGAGGCCTGCACCGTACCCAAGCTGGCGCGGGTGGACACGCTGCTGCTGTCTCCGGGGGGGCAGCTGGCCGCGCTGCGCCTAACCCGCGACGACCTGGACCGCCGGGTGATCCTGGTGGCGGACGTGGAGCTGTTCCGGAACCGGGCGCTCCGCGCCACCGATGCGGGGCCGTTCGTGCTGGGGCTGGTGGCGGGGACCTATACCCAGGTGGTGTTCGAGGAATACCACCATGGGTTCGGGGCGTCCGGATCGCTGGCCGGCGCGGTGATCGCCTGGAGCTGGAAATCACCGTGGGGATGGCTGGTCTGGCAGGCGGCCGTGGTGGGCCTCGCGGCGCTGCTGTTCGGCGCGATCCGCTTCGGCGTGGCGCGGCCGGCCATCGGGCGGACCCGGCGCTCACCGCTGGAGCACGTGCGCGCGCTGGCCACCGCGCTGGCGGCGGCCCGGGGCCACGACGTGGCGATCGCCGCGATCGTCCGGGGGCTCCGCCGCCGCCTGCTTCCCCCGGCGCTCCGTACCCGGGGCGACTGGCGCCAATGGCTGGCCGGCCTCGGCCGGTCCACCCGTTCCGAGCGGGGGCGCGCCGCCCTCGCCAACCTCGAAAAGCTCACCAGACCCGGGCAGCCGTCCATCGCCGTGCTCCGGGCCGCGATCGCCGTGGAGGATCTGTGGGAGGATCAGAGACACTGAGTCCGGAGGAGGTGCGGGTCCACGCGGACTCGGCCAACCGGATACTCACCGAGCTCGGCCGAGTGGTGCTGGGCCAGGCCGCCGTACTGCGCGAGGCTCTGCTGGCGTTGCTGGCGCGGGGCCACGTGCTGCTGGAGGGTCCGCCCGGCACCGCCAAGACGCTCTTGGTGCGGGCGCTCAACGAGGCGCTGGGGCTCAGCTTCCGGCGGATCCAGTTCACGCCCGACCTGATGCCCTCGGACATCACCGGCGTCAGCATGCTCACGGGGCAAGGGAGCTTCACCTTTCGCCCGGGGCCGCTGTTCGCGGACCTGGTGCTGGCGGACGAGATCAATCGGGCCCCGGCCAAGACCCAGGCGGCGCTGCTCGAGGCGATGCAGGAGTGGAGCGTCACGGTGGACGGCGAGCGCCACGCGCTCTCCCCCAGCTTCACCGTGTTCGCGACCCAGAACCCGATCGAGTTCGAGGGCACCTATCCGCTGCCCGAGGCGGAGCTCGACCGGTTCCTGCTCAAGAGCATCCTCAACTATCCCGATGCCGGCACCGAGGAGTCGTTGTTACAGAAGGTGCTGGGCGGGTTCGAGGCGGCCGAGCCGGCCAGCTTCGGGATTACCCGGGTGGTGGACGAGACCGGGCTGGCGGGACTCCGGGATGCGGTGCGGCGGGTGCGGGTCGAGCCCAGCCTCACGGCATACATCACCGCGCTGGTGCGGGCCACCCGGGACGCGGCGGCGCTGACGCTGGGCGCGTCGCCCCGGGCGAGCGTGGCGCTGCTCAAGCTGGCGCAGGCGGCTGCGCTGCTGGATGCGCGGGAGTACGTGGTGCCCGATGACGTGAAGGGGCTGGCGCTCGCGGTGCTGCGCCACCGGGTGGTGGTGGCGCCGGAGCTGGAGCTCGAAGGGGTCACCGCGGACGTGGCGCTCCGTACCATCGTCGACCGGGTGGAAGCCCCGCGGGGATGATTCTCCCGTCGCGCCGCTGGTTCCTGGTCGCGGCGAGCCTGGGGATCCTGGCGCCGCTCTCCCTGCTGGTGCGCCATGCGGCGACAGCGCTCTTCCTGGCCGACCTGGCATGGGTCGTCGCGTTCCTGGTGGACGCCTGGCGGATCGGCGGGCTCGACTTCGCCCGCTTCCCGGTGAAGCGGGAACCGCCGCCCGCGTTCTCGGTGGGGCGGCCGCTGCCGGTGACCTATCGCTGGGGCAATCCCACGGCGCGGCGGCTGACCGTGCTGGTGCGGGAGGAGACCCCGCGCCTGCTGGAAACCTCGGCGGGGGCCGAGCGGCGGCTCGAGCTGCCGGCGTCGAAGCCGTTCCTGGAGACGGTGCTCTACGCCCCGGTCCGCCGCGGGAAGGTCTCGGGGGGCCGGCTGCATCTCAGGGTGTTGGGCCCGTGGGGGCTGGCCTGGCGCCAGGGCAAGCGGAATCTCTCCTGGCCCGTGGTGGTGTATCCGAGCCTGCTGTCCGCGGCGCTCCGCGCGTTACCCGCGCAGGCCCAGCGCCGCCGCGAGGCGGGATTCCGCAACATCCGGCGCATCGGCGAGGGCCGGGTCTTCGAGAGCCTCAAGGAATGGGTGCCTGGCGAGGAGCCGCGCACCATCGACTGGAAGGCCACGGCGCGCCGGGGCAAGCCGATGGCCCGGCAGTACGAAGACGAGCGGCGCCAGCACGTGATGATCGTGCTCGACGCGGGACGGCTGCTCACTGCGGAGAGCGACGGGAGGGCGCGGCTCGAATCTGCCATCGACGCGGTGCTGCACCTGGCCCACAGCGCGGTGGGCCACGACGACAACGTGGGGCTGCTCATCTTCGCCGACGAGGTGCTCCACTTCTCGGCGCCGACGCGGGGCCGGCGCGCGCTCCGCTCGGTGCTGGACGCGCTGGCAGCCGTGGAGGGCCGGCTGGTGGAGTCGAACTACCCGGCGGCCTTCGCCTACCTCGCGGCGCGCAACCGGAAGCGGGCCCTGACGGTGCTGTTCACCGATGTGATCGACCGGACCGCCAGCGACGCGGTGCTCTCCCAGGTGGGCTCGCTCCGGCCCCGCCACCTGCCCTTGGCGGTGACGCTCCGCGATCCCGCGCTGGAGCGATTGGGCAATGCCCGGCCCGAGACTGTCGAGGGGGCCTATCAGCGCGCCGCGGCGGAGGAGCTGCTCCAGGCCCGGGAGGAGGCGCTGGCCGAGCTGCGGTCCCGAGGCGTGCTGGTGGTGGACGTGATGCCGGACGGGGCGGCAAGGGCGGTAGTACAGCAGTACGAGAGATTGAAGCGAAGGGCGTTGATATGATTGGAGGGAGGAGGGAGGACGAGTCAGGCGCGCTTCGAGCGAAGGCTGCGGTAGAGGCCAGTCAACATTCGGCAGATTTCGTCGGTGTGCGTGAGGATCCGACCGGCTTCTTTTTCGAATGTTTTGTCCAGTCGTGCGAGCAGGAGGAGCTGGGTCTCCAGCTCCCGCAGCGATCCATTCGCGATTGAAACGAACCGGGCGAAATCTGCCGTCGACCGCCGTCCGCGGCCCTCCGCGATATTCGAGGGGAGGGAAACTGCGGACCGCCTGAGCTGGTCCGCCAACGCAAACCACTGAGGTCGATTGAGCCCGTTGGCCAGAATGCATACGTCCGCGGCCAAATCCATCGACTTCTGCCAGACCAGGAGGTGGCGATAGCTGTGGATCTGGGCCGGCCTGGCACCATGATATATCCAGGCCAGCCAAGCTTCACTACCGCTTCAACGCCAGCAACACCCGTTTTCTCCTCCCTACACCCTCCTCCCACCTCCCACCTCCCAACTCTCTTACGACGCCGAGCGCATCGGCAACACGGTTGATGTAGTTGAACCAGGACGCGATGAGCGTGATCTGCAGGATGCCGGTGTCGTCGAACCCCACCGCCCGCAGCCGTTCGTGGTCCGCCGGAGAGATCCGGGTCGCGTCTTTGGTGATCTGCACCACGTAGTCCAGCATCACCCGGTCCTGCTCGGTGATGGGCGCGGTCCGGTAGTCGTCGCGCAGCGCGCCAACCAGGGACTCATCCAGGGTGACTCGACGCAGAAACTCTGCGTGGGAATCAATTCAATAGCGGCACCGGTTGGTCACCGACACCATGGTGGTGATCATCTCGTGCTGCGAGCGGGTCAGCGGCAACTTGGGCGACATCAGTTCGCCGAAGGTGGAGAAGGCGTGGTAGAGCGCGCCGGGAATCAGGCTGTGGGAGGCGACGATGCCGGAGGTGCCGTCTCCGGTGGGATGCACCGGCTGGGCGTATTCCGCGGGGTAGAGGGCCCGCTGCGCCTCGATGGCGCGGCGGAGCGCGTCGCTCGCTTGGTCGAGCGGAATCGTCCTGATCCATGTCATGTGTCGTCCCTCCCCTGGCTTCCGTCCCCCGTCTCCTGACCCCTGAACCCGATACTGTACACCGGCCACCCCAGCGCGACGACCGCGACGCCGAGCCCGGCTTGCGCCGGATTCTGTGAGGCCAGGAGGAAGAGTAGCACCGCCACCAGCCCAAGAAAAACCAGCGGCGTGACGGGGTATCCCGGCGTGCGGTAGCCGCCTTCCGGCGCGTGCTTCCGCCGGAGGATGAACACCGCGGCCACGGTGAGGGCCACGAACAGGACGGTGACGAAGATGAAGTAGGCGACGATCTGGGAGAATGTCGCGAACAGCACCAGGAACACGGCGAGCACGGCCTGGAGGAGGATGGCGCGGTAGGGCGTGCCGAAGCGGGGATGCACCGCCGCCATCGCCGCGGGGAAGACCCGGTCCCGCGCCATGGCGTAGTAGACCCGGGGCGCCGCCATCATGAAGCCGGCCATGCTGCTCAGCACGCACACCAGGACCACGCCCGCGAAGATCCGGCCACCGGCGGCTCCGAAGAGCACCTGGCCGGCCTGCCCGGCGAACGCTTCTCCGGACGCCACGCCCTCGAGCGGCACCAGGTACAGGAACGCGGCGCTGGTGAGGATGTACACCAGCGTGACCACCGCCACGCCCAGACCCAGCGCCCGCGGGAGGGTGCGGGCCGGATCGCGCACCTCGCCGGCGAGCTTGGCCGCATCCCACCAGCCCCCGAACGAGAAGAATGCCGCCACCATCCCGCCCGCCAGCGCTCCCAGGAGCGGAGCCGAGCCGGCCCGCTGGGCGATGAAGGGGGAGAAGTGGGACCAATCGCCGAGCCGGAGCGCGAAGCCCCACAGGATCAGCGTGGCCAGGAGGGCGAGCTTGAGGAAGGTGAATCCGCGCAGCACGCCGGCGCCGTAGCCCACGCCCCGGACATTGGCCGCCGCGATGCCCGCGATACACAGGATGGCCACGGCCTTCGATGCGGCGGGCGAGAGACCGGTGGCATAGGCCAGGTAGCTCGCCACGCCCACGCCGAGCGCCGCGGTGAGACCGGGGTCCAGCACGATGAGGCACTTCCAGCCGTACATGAATGCCGCCGCGCGACCGTAGGCTTCGCGAAGGTAGATGTAGCCGCCGCCGGCTTCGGGAAAGCGGGCGGCCAGCTCGCCGTAGCAGAGCGCGCCGCAGAAGGCCATGAGCCCCATCACCAGCCATACCACCAGGAGCCAGAAGGGCGAGCCCAGGCTGCGGGCCATGCCGGCGGGCGTCAGGAAGATGCCGACGCCCAGGACTTCGCCGATGACCAGGGCCAGCGCAGAGCCGAGGCCGAGGTGGCGGCCGAGACGATTCGGGGTTGGGGCGCTCACTCAGGAGTCGACAGGGTCGCGAGGAAGATTTCCTGACGGATGTTGCCCCCGGCCGGCTGGTATTCCATGGTGGCCACGAACGCCACGGCCAGGCGCCCGGCGTCCTCGAAGAGCCGGGCCCCGGACAATCCCGCGAGCGCCGGGCCGAAGGAGGAAAACTCGGTGCCGCCGAGCGCCTGGTGCAGGCTGATGCGCGCGCCGACCCGGAGCGACGGGGAGAGGCGCGCCACCGTCACATCGGTGGTGGCGTCGTCCACCCACGAGAGGTATGGCATACCGGACAGCACCAGCAGCGATGGACGCGCGATCACTCCGGCGGACCGCGCGATGATCCGGCTGAAGCGGAGCCGCCAGCGCCGGTCGAACGCCGCGAGCTTGAGCGGGTAGGGACGGTCGCCGGCCCGGCTCAGGGAGGCGAGAAGGTAGCGCTCGCCGCGGCTCGAGGGCCATCGCGCCAGCGCTGGCGACATCTCCCGCCCCCGCTCGGCGCCGCCGGTGAGCTTCCGGCGCCGGAGCGGCGCAGTGCCCAGCAGCTCGGCCGCCACGATGTCCTTGTCGTCGTAGGCGCGAGCGGCGGGACGGTTCTCGTGGTACAGACCCTGGGACCAG
>JBGPLG010000082.1:0-18916 GCA_041486305.1 Gemmatimonadota bacterium | reverse complement strand
CTGGCCTGTTCGAGGGCCCGAAGCAGATCGGCGCGGGCAATATCGAGCCCCATGGCGGTCGACCCGCTCATCCCCCGCTCCGCCAGCGTGAGCCGGCGGGTATCCACGAGGAACAATATGGGGTGCCGGGCGTCATACAAGACCGCCCGGAGGCCGGGCAGCGGAGCGTCCGAGCCGGGATGGTGAACCATCGCGGCCCCGTGCAGGCGGCTCGAATCGGGTGGTTGCGCAAACGCTGAATAGGGCCAATCCACCGCCGGTTCGGCAGGATATCGCTGGAGGGTCGAGGCGAGCCGAAGCCCGGCCTGATTGCCCAGCCAGACCAGGGCGGCGAATTCACTGCCATGGAGCTGCTGGAGCGTCGGGAATTGATGGGTCCCGCCTTCGGGATCCCCGAAGGGGAGCAGCCGGACCGGGGTAAAGATGCGGGCCCCTTCTTCGATGCGTCCGAAGAACAGCCCTATCGTGAGGTAGGGTTTGTTCGGCATGGCCGGGGTCTGCGCCAGCCCGCTACCGCCCAGGAGCAGGCCAAGGAGGCCCCAGGCTGCCGCGCCGCGTCGCCTCACTGGTGCGGGGCGGATGGGCCGGGCTCCCCGGCACGCAACACGCCAACGGCTCCCTTGGTGGCGTCCGCAAATGCGTGGGTCACGAAGGGATAGAGGCCGGTCTCCGCCAGTCGAAGCTCGAAGACGGCCCCACCGCCCACCGGGACGTTCCAGGTTTGCATCCCCTCGAACGGGCGCCCGAATCCGTCGGCCAGGACCCGGTCGAAGATGGCTCCTACCACGTGAAACGAGCTGATCCGGTTGGGGCCGGCATTCACCACGAACAGCCGGATGGGCTTCCCGACGCTCACGGGGATCGGATGCGTCGCGTAACGGGAGGCGACTCCATTGAAGACGACGTAGTCGGGGAAGGCGTTCAGCACCTTGTCCCATGCCATGCTCCGGATCGAGTCCGGCCCGCTGGGCACGCCCATGTAGAACTCGCTCTGGACCAGCACGAACTCCTGGGCCGGGGGCCGGGGCGTCCTCGGATCGACGATGAGGGCGCCATACATGCCGTTGGAGATATGGGTGGCGACGGGGGCCGTCCCGCAATGGTACATGAAGGCGCCCGGCACCCTGGCGACGAACCGGAACTGGATGCTGTCACGCGGCATGACGTTGCGGTAGGCGCGGTCCGGCGCAAGCTCGGCCGCGTGAAAATCCATCGAGTGCGGTATTCCGGCGGCGTTCACCAGGGTAAAATCGACCGTGTCCCCGACCGTGAGGCGAATGGTCGGGCCGGGAACAATGGAATCGAAGGTCCACGCCTCGTAGACGACGCCGGGGGCGACCTGGTGACGGACGTGGGCGGTCACGAACCGAATGCGGCGATGATGGCTTCCGCCGGGCGGCGGAGCATCGGCGGCGCGATCGGGCGCGGTCATGGCCGACCCGATGGGAGCCTCCCCGTGGGAGATCGGCGCCGGAGACTCCCGGGGTGCGGCCGTACTGGACGGAACCCCATCTCCCGTCCTGGCACCCGGGGCCGGCGGGGGCGACTTGGTGCAGGCCGCGAGGAGCATGGTGAGCAGAAGCGGCAACGGACGGCGCATGGCCCTACCTCGGGATGGAACGCCACACCTAGAATGCCCTCTTGGCGGCGACGAGGCAATGGACCGCAGGCCGCGGGCGATGAGACTGCTCAGGCGGATCGGGTCACCCGATAGGCCAGCGTGCCCGCGAGCGCGATGAGGAAGGGAGCGGTCGCCGCACCGGGAAAGTAGCCACCTCGAGCGACCGCCAGGGCGAGGTGTCCAACGCCATTCCCGAGCTCAAGGAGTATCCAGAACCAGATCCAGCCCGCCGCGCGCGGGTGATTCGGGCGAACCCGGAAGACGTAGCATCCCAGGCCGAACCCAACGAGGGCCACGTTGAATCCGGCAAATCCCAGCGACAGGTTCGTGGTCAGGAGCCCGCTGACCAACCGGGCCGGCGCGAAGACGTCGTAGAGCCGGGTGAAGTACTCCTCCAGCGAGTGGAGGCCCTGCACCCCGATCAGGGCCAGGAAGAGGGGAGGAACGGCGCCGTGGAACTCTCGGGAAAGTGCCGGCATAGGCAGCCCTGGATCTGGAGGACGAGCCGCTGGCGCGGCCAATGCCTCAGGGTTTCACGTCGGTCGCTGCCTGCACCGCTTGCCGAAAGTCCAGGGGCGCCTGAATGCCGGCGAAGCGCTCCTCGGTGCCCCCGGTCCCGATGACGACGATCTCGCCATATCCGCAGAGCCGGCCGCCCAGGCTCTGGGTGACCGCGATACCCTCGATCTTGGGAAGGAGGAGCTCAATGGACCGCGTCTTGAGCACTCCAAGCTTGATGATCACTCGCTTGTTGGTAACGGCAAACTCCGAGGAACGCCGCTTCAGGTAGGGGACCGCCAGGACGACGAGGCTTGCGGCGAACGGCAGCACGGCGAGCACCTTCCGGGTCGAAACCAGGGCCCATACCGTCAGGGGCACCAGGACCAGGGTGACACCGAGCCCGGCCAGGAAGTAGATCTTCCAGTGCAGCCGGGTGCGGAAGGTCACGGCTTCGCCGGTCAGGAGGTGCCGCTCGATGTAGCTCATATCAGTGCACCGGCTTGGTCAGGCCCCGGGCCTCCAGCCAGTAGTAGAATGCATCGATCCAGTGGTCGCTGCTGGTCCCCTGCTTGCGCATCCCGAAGCCATGGCCTCCGGCGCTGAAGATGTGGACCTCCGGCTTGTTGCCCGCCGAGATCAGCGCCCCATGAAACCTGACCACGGGGTCGAGCGCCACGGCGTCGTCCTGGGCCCAGGCGAGAAACAAGGGCGGCAGGTTCGCCGGGATGGCCGGCATCGCGCCGAACGGACCGCCATAGATCATGGCCGCGAAGGCAGGACGCGCCGCGACGTCCTCCTGGAGCACGGTGGCGCCGGTGACCATCGCCCCGGCCGAAAACCCCAGGAATCCGACCCGCCCCGGCGCGAGGCCCCATTCGGCCGCGTGCTGCCGCACGACTTTGACCGCTTGAATCCCATCGGCGATCCCATACCGGCCGGCCGTGTCCATGTTCATCGTCGGAATGCCGTCCTGGCGCTTTTCCACGATGCGATACTTCAGCACGAACGCGGCAATGCCGCGTTCCTGAAGCCAGCGCGCCACGTGGTTGCCTTCCAGATCGATCGTCAAGGCGACGAATGCACCGCCCGGCGCGATGATGACGCCGGTTCCGGTGGCCTTCGCCCGCTCGGGAAGGTAGGCCGTCAGCGTCGGCGTCACGACGTTGAAGACCACGGTACCGAGCGGAGTATTCTCGATCACGCGCTCCTTCTGGGTCCAGGACTCCGAGCCCGGAGCGACACCGGGCCAGACGGGTACGGTCTGGGCGTACCCGAAGGACACTGTAAAGGCGAGTCCGGCCGCGGCCGACAGGGTCGTTCGCCGCATGTTTCCTCCCGCGCTGTCTCGAGGTGGGACCGTTGCCCCGGGGGCCCTCGGACGGCCCCCGATCCCGGTCCAAACATAGCCCGGCGGCGGGCCGCCGGGTGCAGGACCAACGGGCCGGCGCTCCGAGCACTCGACTCCCGGCCTGGTAGTGACGGAAGAACTGCGAGCACGGCAACCGCTGAACGCGCCGTGGCGGGCGACGGTTCGCGCGCTCAACCTCGCGAGCGCCGCCGGGGCCCGGCGCCTCGACCGCGGCCGGTCTTCCCCTTCGGGGCCGGGTCCTTAGGGGCCAGGCAGCGCCACGCCTCCGTGAGGATCGGCCTCAGCTCTCGGGCGGTCACCGCAGGAAGGCGCACCAGCACAGCAGGGAACCCGTCGTAATGGGGTTCGGTGAAGAACTTCGCGGGGTCCAGGGCGAGCAGGAAATCCTTGTCATAGAGGTTCGCGACCCGGACCGCGATGACGTTCGGCTGCGGCACCCGGGCCTTCCTGGGATTGACACGCTCCATCCAGACCCAGGCGTACCCCTTGAGCTTGCCCTTGTGGAGGACTTCGAAGGCGAAGTGGTTCGGCGCCTCCTCGGTTCCCGGCAGCGACAGGGCGATACGGCGGACGTCAGCCTGACTTGCCATGGAAATCGCTTCGGCCGGGTAGATGGGGAGCGAAGCCATTCGCCCTTCGCCATACCAGGAGGTGATTGCCGCGATGGACCGGAGCAAGGGAGCCGGGGTCCAAGTCGTGGCGTTGATGCCCTGAGGAGACCGGCCGCCGCATGGGGCGTAGGGTCCGGCTGGTGCTCGCGGTTCGACGCACCGGGACCGTTACTGGAGACTGACGTTCCATGTCAGCGTCGTCTGGATGACGGGAGTCACGACGTACGGCCCCATGGTGAGCACGTTGTCCTCGCGGGCAACGAAGAACGTGAGCTGCGCCTGCAGCCGGCCCGGAGCGACTTGCGGCAGGAGTGCCCGGTCCACCCTGAATTGCGCCGGTGGCAGCCCGGTCCCGGAGAGCTGCAGCACCTGGAAGGCTCCCGTAACGGTTATCACGTCAAGACTCCAGCGAACGGTGCCAAATGCGGGCACGGCCGGCGTCGGGGGCAGGCCGAGATCCAGGAGCAGATCCTCCGCCGGCAGGAGGTGGAGGTCCCGGGGACCTGCCTGCCGGATGGTCCGCCAGGACAGAATCGGGAAATCGGCGGTCACGCCGGCGACCTGCGGAGCGATAATCGAGAGCGGTTCCGTCCCGATCGTGGCGCGCGGGTAGGCGAAGGTACCGGCGTAGTCCAGCTCCGTATTGGAGCTGTTCGGGACGGGAGCGAGCGTCCATCCCAGCACTCGCAGGGAGTCGTGGATGACCTGCCGAACCTGACCGTTGGCGTCCCGGCCCTTGTCGAGGAAGGCCTGGACACTGAAGAGCGCCGACCCGGACGGAATCGGCCCCGAGGGAACCGAATCCACGATCGAGATCACGACGTGGAGCCTGGTCAGCAAGGGGGATAGGGGATGCGACTCCGTGGGGCTCGTGCTGCACCCGACGGTGGTGGCCGCCGCCATGAGCAGCACGAGCGCCCGGAGACCGGCGGCCAAACATATCTTCGGGCCGGCTTCAGCAGGACCCCGCGCCACCGAGCTCCGGTCAGACACCGGGGCTCCGGCGTGCCATCCTGCGCGACACGATCGCGGTAACCGGAACAACGGCCGCCAGAAGGGAGACTGCGGGGCCGATCACGAACGCGAATGCGTGAGAGGTCCCGGCGGGCGGCACAACCAGCCCGCCATAGAGTGCCAGGGACCCCAGCGCGATCGCCGGCGTCACACAGTAGAGCGCTGCGCGGGTAGGAACCGCCCAGCGTCTCGACACCAGGTTGGCCCAGGTGAGGGCCGCGAACGGTGCGAGTATCCAGAAGACGAAGGCCACCAGCAGGAGCCGGGGCGTGTTGCGGCCGGCGCGGAGCATCAGGCCGAGCGAGCCCGTGGCCCCCGCCACCGTGGCGACGAGGGACACCGTCCTGAGGAAGCCGAGGAACCGACTGTCGGGGGTGGCCCGATTCACGCCGGCGACCGGCTCGCCGGGACCATCAAGACCCATCGATCGCTCCCGCGCCTGCGCGGCGCCTCCACCGGTTACTTCGCAGAATCCCGAACGAATTGTTCGACCGGCCGCCGCAGCCATGATACCATGGCGAGCATGCCGTCGACCTCCATGCGGCCCCCGGTTCGAGTGCGGGCGATCGTAGCGGCACTGACGCCGATCTCCGCCGCGACCTGCTGCCAGGACATGCCGCGGGCGAGCCTCTGGCTCTCCAGTGCGGCGTAGAGTGCCTTGGAGTCGAATCGAGGCATGGAGGGCTCAGTCTATGGGCGTTCGTGGTACATCCGGTAGCCACGACCGCACCTCGGGATGGGTAGATGCGCTGCCGCTATCGAGAGCCTTCAGAACTCGAATCCTTCTGCGGTGGGGCCGAACCGGCGAGCCGCGCGATGACCCCTTCGAATTGCGCTCTCCGCCGGCGAGCCCACCCCGAGACGCGCAGCGCCCCGGCCGCAAACATGCCAAGCCCCATCAGGGCCATGAATCCGGTTCCCGTGACGGTTCCGGCGTTGCCCAGGCCACCGGCCATGGCCACGGCAATCACCGTCGCGGTGGCTCCCCCCAGAGCCAAGGCTCCCACGGTCATCAGCGCACGCGAGTCCCCTTTGACCGTCTGGAGTCGGAGCCGGTGACCTGTCGGAGTGGGCTCGAGGAGCGCCTGCAGGTTGCCGTTGGTCCACTGCCGAAACGGGCCATCGTACCGCACCGATCCCCGCGCCTCGAACGTCGTGCGCAAGTCAGCGACCAGACGCTCCCAATCCGAATCGGAGAGCGGGTGGTCGAACTCAACGGTTCGTCCGACACCAATCGGCAGGCCCAGGAAACTTCGCTGCGCGGGACGTCCGGCCTGGTCCAATGATCGGGCGGCGAGCGAGATCGACTCCGGCGAGATGCCTACTTCACGCCCAATCTCCTGCGAGGCGGCCAGCGTCAACCCGGTGCTCTCGGCAGGGACGGGCCGAGCGGTATGCTCGGCCTCCGATGCCCGCTGGAAGATCGCCGCCACCTCTTCGTCACTGTACTGTCGCTCACTCATGACCAAACATAGTCCTCGGGAAGCGGTGAACGCCGCGGCAGCCTGCCGACCCCCAGCCGTCCGCCCGAAAAGATACCCAATTGCAGGTGCAGTCCGCGGTGGCGTGGCTCGCGCCGCGCCACGAGCTTGCCAGCCACCCTCGAGAGGATGGTCACATGGCGGACTACCACATTCTGGGCCTCCCGGACGATCTCGCCGCGAAGGTACGCGAAACCCTCCGGGCTCCCGAGTACGGTCATCCTGTCGTTCGGGAGCTGGCCGGGGGGACCGGACCGTGCCGGGCCTGCCTCGAACAATTCAAGGTGGGCCAGGAGGACCGATTGCTCTTCACCTACCGCCCCGCCGGCGGCGACGGGACCTTGGGAGCGCCCGGGCCGGTGTTCATTCACGCCGCGCCTTGTCGCCAATACCGCGGCGCGGGATTTCCACCGGGACTCCGGTCGCTCCCGCTGTTGATCGAGGCCCGGGCCCGGGGAAACCGGATTCCCTCGGCACGGGCGGTACCTGGAGCGGACGTCGACGCGGTGCTCGATGAGTTCTTCGCGGATCCGGACGTGGATTACCTGCACGTCCGTCACGGAGAAGCCGGGTGTCATATCGCGCGGGTGAGCCGGGGAGCTCCCCTCGCCCGCGGCGGCTGACGCCCCGTGCGGACCTAGCGCTGCGGCCCCACTCGGCGCGATTCCGCCTCCCGCGCCAGCATCCGTTCGGCGAAGTTCAGCCGCTCCCGCGTTTCGCTCAGCTCCTGTCGCAGCGTGCTCATGTCGGCTTCGAGCGCTTCGAGGGCGTCAAGGGCCTCGACCGCTTCGGGCCCGACCTGGCGCGCGCTCCCGCCACGCCTCTGCCGCAGGCGGTAGGCCCACGACCCGAACCCCACCGCCAGCGCAGCATGGATGGTCGCGTGCCACGGCGGCGTCGGCCCGGTCGCGAACCACACTGCGACCACGTTGACCACGCTCAACAGGACGGCGATCGGGTACCAGACCGAGGGCTTGAAGGTCACAGGGAGATCCCGGACCGGTACTTCATGGGACGCACCAGACGGAGGTCATACGGGGATGATACCTGCCGATGGGCAGGGGTTCAACGGCGCAGCGTCGCGGCTGAGGGCACCGGTGCTGCGCAAGAGTGATCCGTCTCGGGAGTGCGGAGAGTCGTCAACCGGTCCCCACTTCCATCGGGTTGAAGGTCGCCGGGTCGAGAATCGGGAGGACCTGGCGGAAGGACCCCGGCGCAAAGCGCCCCAGGAGCGCCCCGACCGCGGTCCCTCCGATTCCGAAGCCGAGGGCGGTGCCAACGACGGTTGCGAGTGCCTTCCCAAGACCCCTGGTATCCCCCTAGCGCCGCAGCGGAGCATTGGGCAGCGGCGATCGCCCCTTTCCGGATTGTATCCCGTCCGTGGCGGCGAAGCCACCGCGGCCGCATGGGCTGAGGGCCCGGCTCGTGAATGCGCAGGAACGCCGCTCATACGTGCTGGTCCACCAGGATAGGGTTTCCATCCGGGTCAACCGCCATGAAACTGGCCGGCCCCACCGTGGCTTCATCGGCCTCGGCCAACAGCGGCACGCCCGCCGCTTTCAACTGGCGCTGCAGATCGCGTACGTCGGTGAAGCGGTCGAGCTTCGCGGCGTCGCTGTCCCAGCCGGGATTGAAGGTCAGAATGTTTTTCTCGAACATTCCCTGAAAGAGACCGATCACGTGGTGGCCGTTCTTCACAATCAACCAGTTCTGAGACGCCTTTCCGGCAAAGACCGTGAACCCGAACTTCTCGTAGAAGGTCCGGGACGCCTCAATATCCTTGACCGCCAAGCTAACGGAAAACACGCCGAGCTCCATATCGTGCTCCGGGGTTGAATGCGTTGCCAATGAGGTGTCTGCCACTGCCGAAGGCCTACGCGACCGCCGCGCCCTCCGCCCGCCGCTTTCGGCTCAGCACCCCCGCCGCCACCAGCGTGAACACGAGGCCGACCGGCAACGGCTCGAGCAGGGTAAGCGCGATATTCACCAGAGGATTCTTGTACATCTCCTTGAACTCCGTCGCCTGCTTCATCCGGGCGGCGATTTCCGCGTCGGTGGCGCCGGCCTTCCTGGCCTTTTCCACGGTGTAGGCCGCGTACTTCTCCCCAAAGTCCGGAGCGAGCTTGTAGTAGATCACCTCCCAGGTGGCCACGTAGCAGACGCTGGCGATGGCCGTGATCATCAGGCCCACCTTGAAGGCTCGGCCGAACGTCACCCGTCCACCCGCCACGTTGTCGCGGTACGACTTGACCCCGAAGAACACCATCAGGAAGGCGAGCACCATCGTCGTGTAGCCGATGATCTCGCCCTGGCCGACGCCGATCCGGTCCTGGAATGGCAGGGTGATGAGCATCATCCCCGACAGGATGACGCCCGCAATGAGCCCGAAGGTCAGCACGATCTTTCGCATGGCCACTCCACGGTGGTTGAGGACAGCCGATTCTACCTGCCACCCCCGGCCCGCGCGTCACCCAAAGGGGTGATTTTGGACGATTCCTGGCGAAATCATACGAAAGTCTGGGGGGGATGAGAGCCCAACAACCTGCCTAAGGGATCAATCGGAGTTCCTTTCCCAGCTGCACCGCCTGGGTCCGCCGCCGCGCGCCGAGCTTGAGGAACACCCGGCTGGAATGGGTCTTGACCGTGTTTTCGCTCACGTACACGCGGGCGGCAATCTCCTTGTTGCTTAACCCTTCGGCGATCAGCTCCAGAATCTCCAGCTCGCGGGGGGTGATGCCGAGGGATTCCAGCTTGCGCTGATCCCGCACAAACGTAACCGGCCCCGCGACCACGACCTCGCGCACCACGACGGTTTCGGCCTGCCGCGTAAGCCGGAGGCCGAGCCAGATGCCCAGACCGGCGAACACCGCGGCCACCAGCCCGCCGTAGATCTCCACCGAATGCTCCACCACGAGCCAGCGGTACTCGATGAGCTTGAGTCCGGCGATGAGGAGGCCGCCGAGGAGTCCGTAGAGCAGTACGTGTTTGCGCATCGGCGATGCGGCTCGTTTGAGAATTGTCTACTGGGGGGGAGGCTCCAGCCGGTCTGCTTCGCGAGGCTTGGCCAGGAGGCGCTCGGTGAAATCAACCCGCTCCTCCAGCTCTCCCAGACGGGCCTGCATGGCATCGACGGCCTGGCGCAGCTCGCCGCTCTCGCTATCCGGGGGAGGCAGCGTTCGAACCGAGGCCCGCAACTTCACCACCACGATCTGGGCCAGCGCGACGGCGAACACGATGACCGCGACACCGACGGCCCACTCAGGGATGACACCCATGTCTCGAGGCTCGCTTTCACAACTCGGAGGACCCGCCAGCTCATCGGCGACGAAGTCGATATTCCGCGAACACCCTCCAGCCTCCATGTCCGTCCGCGGCGTCCAACCGGAAGTGCCACGCGTCCTCGGCCGGATCGTAGGCGAACGTGTCGGAGAACGCCCCTTCGGAATACGGGAACACGACGTGAATGGTATCACCGCGCGCCTGGCCGGTGGCATGAGGAATCGAGTACCCCGCCCCGGTGTTGTCGAGCCAATGGGCGATGTACTGTGCCTTGGCGCTGTCCACCCCGACGAAGACCCGCGCCTCGTAGGTGGATGGCTGGCTCACATCCTCCATATGCAGCTCGATGAAGCGGCCCCGCAATACCCGCTGGACATCCAGCCGATAGGTGGCGGGCTTGCCCCGCACCGTTCCCGTCATGAGCCAATGGCCCTCCATGCGACCGAGCAGGCGGTCCATTGCGGCCACCGTCGGGACCTGGGCGCCGAGGGGGGCTGCCGAGGCTAGCGCCCAGAGGGCCAACCGACTGAAGCGAAGCGTCATGGGCATTCCGATCGAAGTTCGGCCCCTGCCAGGCCGGCTCTGGGGCCCGCGGCGGCGCCCTCCAGCCGGTCAAACATACTCCGGCGGGGGGCCACCACCGGCAGGTCGCTACTGCCGGACCCAGACCTCGGTGCCCTTGCCAGCCGGCTGGCCTGAACGGTGTGAGCATCGGCATCGGCGCGGTAGCGGGTGGTGTCACTCGGCTGAGCCGGCGGAATTCTCGTGAGGAGTTTGCCATGCAGCCACAGCACATCGTAGACATCTTCGACCCCGACGACGAACACCGTGTCTCCGGGCGCGGGAGCAGGCGATCGCTCTCCGTCCAGGTCCAGGGTCACCGCGCGGTCCCCGACGATGACGCCGACCGTGAGGAGCTGGAGCGCGTATTCCGTGGTCCGAATCGGGTCGCCCACGTGTCCACGCCAGATCACGGATGCGCCGCGACGTGGGGCGGCTCGAAGCACAAAATCGCGCTTCGCCGGGTGTACCGTGGAGTCGGGCCGCTCGCAGTCTTCCCAGGGGCAGGAGCCGCGCTGAAGCCGGGATATCCCCTCCGCATCGGGGGCTCGGGTGAGGGACGATCCCTACGCTGGAGCGGACCTCGGCCGGCGAGCACACCAGGCGACACCCCCGAACAGGATGCCGCCAATCAGAAAGGTCGGCCACCAAATCGGATCCGAGGTGCCGTCGACGATCAATCCCGCCACTCCGCGCAGGCTCAGCATCCCGCAGGCGATCCATGCCGCGGTGTGGGGAATCCAGCGTCGAGGGACTTGGCCGGGAGGTCTGAGAAGGGTGAGTGCGACGACAAGCGCGAGGGCGCTCAGCAGGATGACCACCAGATCGTAGATGTATCGCCAAGTCGACGACATGAAAAAATGGTAGTTGTCCTCCCCGCCCGGGAATCCCGCGGGAATGCCGAGGGCCCACCAGGTGTGCGGGGCGGCAAATACAACGGCCCATGCGCAAGCCGCGTAGGTGATCCAGCGCACGTTACCGCCAGTACCAGCAGGCATTCGTCGCTTCCCGGTCGCCTACTTCACCTGAACACTGGCGAACATGCCGATGGTCATATGGCGCGGCTTGTCCGGACCGTCCTGGAAGTTGCAGTAGAGGACATAGGTCTGGCCCGGAACGAGGTCCACGAGAAGGCGACCCAAGGGGTGGACTCCCGGGTCCGCCACCAGGATGCCGACGCCCTCGACCAACAGCTGACGAGCCGGACCCGGCACGCTGCGGATCACGGAGTCGAGCGTGGTGCCGGCCCGCAATCGGGCGATCACGACTTCGTGCCGGACCTTGCCGTGGTTTTCGAAAGCGAAAGCGGGAGACCTGGCCGGAGGGTGGCGGGAGCCTGGTAAGCATAGTCCAGGCCCACCACCGTGACGGTGGCGATGCGCTGTGCCCGTACTCCTGAGGGCCAGCCAAGGAGCAGCCCGACGAGGAGCAGCACCGCCGGCGTCACAATGTCGCCTCGGGGACCCGACTCGGACCCGAACATACTCCCTCCATCACAAGGCTCCACCTGACTGCCCGCGCCTCGGTTGCGAGGCCTGGAAGAGACCGCCGCCGTCCCGGCCATGGAGACTTATCCGGCGGCGGCCGAAGCGGGAGTCAGCGCCAATAGCCCGACGACAGGCGGTTCGGCTGCCGGTCAAGCCGGGTTGGCACGAAAGATAGCAGTGTAGTTCACCCGCCCGCCGTATCGCCTTTGCAGCTGGAACCCGCTGTGGCGGCACAGCTCATTCACGTGGGCGAATGACAGAAAATCCGGGTCCGGCCAGTGCTCCGATACCGAGAAGACCCCGCCCGGCCGCAGGACTCGGCGGACCTCGGCGATCGTACTCTCCGCCGAAGGGACCTCGCCCAGCACCGTGACGGCGACGACCACGTCGATGGAGCCGGCCGCGAGCGGGAGGTGGGTCGCGTCCGCCCGGACCGGGTGCAGCTGCGCGCCAACGGCCTTGCGCCGCAGACGGTTCAGCATCTCCGCTTGAAGGTCGAGAGCGATGAAGCGACGCACCAAACGGGATAGCGGCAGCGCGTAGTAGCCGCCCCCTGCTCCGATCTCCAGAACCGTCAGGTCGGTTGACAACGCGAGACGCTGTTGCAGGCGCTCAGGGCTCAGGACCAGCCGCCGCCATCGTCCCTCCAGGAACCACGCGTAGCGAGGGGGGAATATGGCGCGACCGAGGAGGTGCTTGATCAGCGGCATAAAATAGTCGCAGGTTAGCGCGTCGCGGTGAATCGCTAATGGCCCATGCGGCGTCCTAACAGGACGCCGGTGCTGAATGGAATCAGCCAGAGGCCCCACACGGCGAGACTGAAGCGGTGAAAGGTCCGCAGGGTGCGTTCATCACCGCGGGCCAGGACTCTGCTCGCCCAGGCCGCATGCCCCAGCATCAGCAGCAAGGCCGCCGCGCCCGTGGCTGTGTGCATGGTCCACTGAAAGCCGCCCGCCAGCCGGCGCATCAGTTCCGTCCCCGCGCTGTCCGCGACGAAGCCGGCCCAGAAGCACGCCAGGTGCCAGGGCCGGAGGCGCTTGCGGATGACCGCCGCCCAGACCCCCATGGAGTAGAGCCCAAGGGCCGCGACCATGAGCAGGATGGCTGCCCTGACTAACGGTGGCATCGGGCCCGATACTTCCTCAGACCGGAGTCGGAATTCGCTCCGAGTCCTGCACGCTGGGCGGCGGGGTCTTGCCTGAGGACGGAAGCCGGCGCTTCGCAAGCTCTCGATCCGTTCCGTCGAGGCGCTCGATAACCTCGGACAGCGATTGTCGGAGCTGGGTGAGCTCGGCCAGCACATCCTCGGTCAGCCCGACATCGCGCTCCCGCTCCCGGAGATACCGGACCAGGGACCGTCCCAGCGGGCTGAAGAATAGAGCGCCGAGACCTGCCGCGCCCCCAAGGAGCCAAGGCGACGCATTGATCAGGACGAGGAGAAGGTGCTGGAGGTACCAGTCCCAATTCATGATTCAGCCCTCCTGCTTGAGCGACGTGTGCATCGCGGCTCCCTGACAGATTCCGGACCCGGTCACCCCCGCCGTAGACGCGCAACAACGGCAACCTGGTCCGGGATTTCGCAGTGCCCCGAAGTCGTCACGACGACCGTCGTGTCCCACGCGACATAGGGCAGCTGCTGAAGATGAATCTGCACCGACCCACTGACGCAACACACGGAATGGTGGTTCTCGCCGCCTTGAAAGCTGGTGTCGACGGAATCCCGTCTGAGGTATGGCCGACTCGATGTCACGATCAGTACGGCTCCCCCGATCCCGACCGGGACTCCCGTCAGCGCGTCCACGACCGTCAGGTTCACGGCGGGGTAGCCGATGTCAACGCAATCTCCGCAGCCGAGCGATCCGCAGAGGAACCCGAGTCCGACCAGGCTCGCAATTGTTCGTAGGTCCATGCCCTCCCCTCCCCCGGCTTCGATGGCTGCCTGCAGGACGAGCGATGCTGGTATGCGGCGCGAAGCAGAGGGAGCGTTCACCGCTATCCTACCCGGGATCGCGAGAGGATTACTTCCAGGACCAGGACCACCCGATGATGTGCTCCGTTCGCAACGATGGATGTGGCAAGAGGCGTAACCTATCCTGCAATCGGCACCTCGGCAAACGCAGGGCGCTGGCCTTCCAACCAGCGCGGGTTACCGGCCCAGGATGCCCGCGCTCCCGTCAGCGTCAGGCGGCGCTCAGGGAACGGCCGAGGCCCTTGGGCCATCCCGGCGAGCCGGGCCGGATTCCGGGCGATCCGCCGCGAGCTGTACCACGAGGTAGGCCACGACCGCGATGTTCAGGACCATGGTCCCGGCCGGGGCCGGGGCGGGATGCCGCCAGAGCGCCAGCCCTTCAAGGGGCAAGTAGGAGCTGGTCGCGACGATGGTCAGGTATTCGGCCCAACGCTGGCCCGGAGCAGTCCGATCCCCTCCACCAGGAACAGACCGGCGTAAAGGAACGCCCCGACGGCCACCTCCAGGAGCCGGCGGGTACTGGCCGCGCTCAGCAGGACCGCCATTTGCCCGGCCCAGGTCGCGATCAGCCGATGGCCCTGGTGCAGCGCCAGGCGCTCCAGCCAGGCCTCCGTGAGCGCGACCCGGGCCGGGCTCAGGAGGCCTAGCGCGGCGAGTCCGGCCGACACCAGGACCATGGCTTTCAGGAACTTGAAGATCGCGATGACCTGGAGCCCCCGGTGGGGTCGAGCATCACGCATGGCGGCGCGGCATCAGGGCGCACCCTGCCATTCCCGGACTCGGGTAGTCCACTGCCAAAGTCCGTTGGTGACCTCCGCCGGCAGCCGATGACCGAGTTGGCGGGCCAACAGTACGATCTGGCCGCGGTGATGGCCCTCATGCGCCACGAAATAGCTCAGCACGTGCCCGACATCGAGCGGCAGGTTGCGCCATACGTAGGCCTTCGAAGAAGGGATGTGGCCGCCCGCCGCGATACCAAGTTCGAGAAGCTCCTCGATACCCCGGCTGCTCAGCCGGAGGGCCGACAGCAAGCTCCGGCGCGCGACCCTCCTCAGATCGACCAGCGGAGGCACGGCAATTCCGTGCGCTGTGCCAAGGGTCTTGAGCCACCCGCTCCGGGCATTGTGAAGATGGGCGGCAATGATGCGAACCGTACGCCGGGGAACGCCGGGAAGCGAAACGTCCCACAGTCCATCCGGAAGATGCTCGACGAGGTAGGCCGTAACGCGGCTGTTGGTCCGCCAGGCGGCGATGAGCGTCGGCCCCAGATCGGAGGTGGAGGTCATTTCCGGTTCGTCCTCCCAGGTCGTCCTGGCGCCCGACGGATCGTGATTCTGCTGTTCTTGCGACCGGTCCGGAGCTTGGTGCCCACCTCGCGTTGCACCCGGCCGGCCAGGGCGCCCTCGTGCTCCGCGAGGAAGGCCGACACGGCGCCGCGATCCCATTCTACCAGCGATCGCAGCGCCCATGACAGCGCCTTGACGACCATATCATCACGATCCGAAACCACTCGCCGGCAGACCGCCAGGGTCCGAGCGACGTCTCCCCGCCCGCCTCTGGCTCGGACGTTGAGCGCCACGGTACAGACGACCGCGGTGCGACGCTGCCAGCGGTCCCTGGATCGGAGCCAGACGTGCACCTGGCGCGTCGGGAGCCGGCCTTCCCGCCAGGCCGGACCGGCCAGGTAGCAGGCGAAGGTATCGACGCTGCCCCAGTCGGCGAGCCCCCGGCCGAGGCGACGTATGGACGCCGGAGTGAGGGCCGCAAGCCCGCCGGGATGATGAGCCACGAGCTCATAGGCGGTCAGGCGACCCCAGGAACCGTCATCGACGAGTCGGCAGGCGAGCTGGATGACCTCACGCGCCGGACGGGAGCCGAGTTGCCGAGACCACGCCCGCCGCATCCGTCGCCACGCCGGGACCGTGCGCGGCGCCGCTCGTTGCAAAGCAGAACGGATGGTGCTTGGAGTAGGCCCGCGCATTACACTCGTCCTCCAGCCACGGCTCCCTGGCGGCTGTACGCGCTGGTCAGGTGGCACGCCTTCATCGAAGCCCATCGTAGAAGCTCACCGCCGCCAGCGTGCCGTCACGCTGGTGCCGCCGATCGATCACAAAACCGAGGGCGTCGCAGTACCAGCCCGCACTGCGGTCGAGATCACCGACGGTGAGCGACGCTTCGAGGCTTTCGGCTTGCAGAACATCCGCCATGGGATCGAACCTGGGCTAGTGGCCTGATCGGCGCAGCCCGCGGAACCTCATCCGGCCGGTGCTTTCGGGTTCTTCGCCTGGGCGCGCCACCAGCGACGAATACGGGTGCGGGCCCACAGGTAGTGTGCCGCGGTGCTCGCGCGGAGGTAGTCGCTGAGGGTCCAGGACGGACCAGTCCAGGAGAACCGCTGGAGGGTCACCAGATCGGCCTCGGGCACGGTCTCGATGAGGGCGACGACTCGTCGGTGGTGCGTCCGGTAGTCGCCCAGCACGGCCTCAAGGGAGCGACGGTGGTGCTTGCGATAGATCATTGCGTTCAAGCGAGGCAGCTCGCGCAAGGTGTATCCCGGAGCCGGCATTGCGGGCGTCTCCCCACGCAACCCGGCGGCATACCAGTCGAGGTTCATCCGCTGCCATTCGACCAGGTGGGCGAGGACGTCCTTGACCGACCACCCGCCCCGGGTGACACCGGGCTTCGTCATCTGACCGGGCGTCAGGAGTGCAAGGGTTTCGTCGAGTGCAGCGCGCTCGAGGTCGATTTCACTCAGGAGTGCTTGCCGGTTGAGCCGCTTACCCAAGATTGCTCCCATCCCGACGTCGTCGCCGAACGGATCGCCTTCTGGCGCGGGGGCCTGCGCCCCGCCCTCCCGACCAAACATACCCCGCGGCGAGCCGCCGCATCCAAGACCCGGCACCAGGAAGCGCTGGTCAAGCCGCATCCCGGCCCGCAGCCTGCGCCTATTCCCGATGGGTCTCCAGCCAGGCCAGGTACTGGGCCCGATCCGCCGTGCGAATCCTGGCTTGCTCGGCCGCCGGCAAGCGCCAGGTGGGGCTCCGCAACTCCTCCGGGTATTCGGCCCAGGCGAGGACGTCCCGATAGTCCTGCTTCGCACTGCCTATCAGCTCCCGCAGGCGGTCTATGGAGCCATCGCTGAGCTTCAATGCCGCCACGCGGACCCGCATCTCCTCGCGTTCGTAGGATTGTGTGCCGTATTGGGCGAGCACACTGGCCGCCTCGGCGCGGACTTCGAGGCTGAAGAGCCGGGTGACGAGCGCTTCCACGAACGCGGGAGTGAGCTCCACCGATCCTCGCCTTTATCCAGGAGTTCACGCTGCAGCCTGACCACACGCACCTACTCAGCTACCGACCCGGACCTATCGCCCCTCATCGTGGAGCCAGCGGGCCATGCGGTCAAAGTAGCCCGGGACGAACCGGGACAACCCCGGGTACTCGTCTCTGGCGCCGGTCCGGGCTTCGAGAAACATGTGGTTTGCACTGGGGAGAAGGAACCGGGTGACCTTGCGATTGCCACCCTTCTGAAGGGCTCGCGCGATTGGTGGCCAGGACTCCCTCGGCGGCACATTGGCGTCCAGCTCGCCGTAGAAGAACAAGACCGGGCAGCTTACCCGCCTCCAGCTGGGGGATGGATCGAAGTCCATGAGCATTCGATAGTACGGTCGGAACCAGTCGTCGGCTGGACGCGGCGGCCACAACCAGGTCTCTTCGGTGCGATGAGTCTCATAGTAACGCCGGAGGTCGTCCCAGCCCCTGCCGGCATGGGTGACCGAATCGTCCAGCATCTGGTAGCGGGTGCCGATTGCTACCGAGGATTCGGGCAGCCCGGCAAAGCGGAGCTCGTGTTGGAGGTAGACGACACCTTCCTCACGCACCGTCGTACCCGACCCGGCGTGGACGACGAGGAATGCGATCTCCCGCGGTGCCTCGGCGGCCACCAGCGGCATGATCCAGCCGGCCTGGCTGGCGCCCCAGAGTCCAATCCGATCGCCCCGAATGTCAGGGCGCGCCGCCAGAAACCGGACCCCGGCGAGCACGTCGGTCGCCAGCGTGGGAAAGTCGGCCTGTTTCCAGTCACCAGTCGAATGACCAGTGCCCCGTTTGTCGTAGGCCAGCACTGCAAAGCCAAGACCGGCGAAGAAGCGAGACCAGGGACCGAACACGTCCCGGGTCAGCGCATTGGAGCCGTGCACCAACACCAGCGCCGGGTACGGTGGCGGCCCGCTGGGCAGGGTGAGGGTGCCGCGGAGGACGACCGGCCCGTTTCGAAATTCAGCCTCTTCGTCCTTGGTCGCTACGCGCGCGGCACGGACTGGAGGGAGGTCGCGCTCGGCGAAGCGGAGCCCGCGCACCTCCATCCCCGGCCCGAACGTCAGCTCGAGCGTGTCCGCCGGAAACATTGGAGTTACCAGCGAGCGGCCTACCAGGAATCGATCCTGGGCGATCGGGTAGAGCGGCCCGACCCGGCCAGTGGAATAGTCCACCACCAGGGGCCGCGCTCCGAATTCGGAGAACGGGGCAATGCCGAGGAGACGCCCGTCGTCGCTATGGTAGGTCCCGATGATCGCCCCCCACTCACGGTCGGAAAGTGCATGGAGCCGCCGGAGGACGAACGGCGATGCTTCGGCACCTCGCGTGGCCTCACCGACCCAGGCGCCCTCGCGCGCGATTCCCCGGACGCGGACGGTGTCCTTGTCGAGGGCAAACACGAACGCGAGGCTATCCGCAGCGGCCGGGGTCGACGACGCGAGGACCTTGTCCAGCTGCCAGCCGGCAAGGCTGATCCTGGCCGAGCGACCACTGGAATCAACATCTATTTCCAAGCGCTCGGCTGCGGCGGCGTGGCGAAGGTCGCCGATCCACTGTCCCGTGGTCGTAGCCGAGGGTGCATTACATCCGATCGTGAGTAGGGCGATCACCAGCATGCTCGCCGGACCACCCGGGCGCCACGACCTACGGACGCGCACGAAGAACCCACACCGTCCTGGTGTCGTGGGCGGTCACCCAGATCAGATCCTCG
>JBGPLG010000081.1:0-19075 GCA_041486305.1 Gemmatimonadota bacterium | reverse complement strand
GTCCACCCGCTCGGGCTCGATGCCGACCGCCACCAGCCGCTCGGGCAGGAGGCCCCGCAGATCGGCCAGCGCGAGCACCTCCCGGAGATCGATCTGGTGGGGCGACAGTTTGAGCGAGAAGTAGCGGGGCAGCTCGCTGCGCTCCAGCACCGTGAGCGTGCCGGGCTTGGTCCCGCTCTTGATCGCGTCGATCAGGATGAGATGCTCGGCGGTTTCCACCATGGGCAGCAGGTTCATGCCCCAGGTGCCGCCGTCGATCAGCTCGACGTCCTCGGGAAGATCCCACTCCTCCCGGAGCCGCTCGAGGACGGCAACGCCCACGCCGTCGTCGCCCATGAGCGGGTTCCCGAGCCCGAGGACGAGGGTGCGGATCCGGGGGCTATTCATCGATGAACTCATGGTCCGACGGCACGAACCGGCCGCCGCTGATGATGGAGGAAATGACGCCGGTCCGCTCGAGGTGGTCGGCCCGGATGGCCAGGTACACGTGGATGGGGATGAACGTCAGGAACAGCCAGGTGCCGGTGTGGTGCACGAACCGCACCACCGGCATGCCGCCGAAGAGCGGCCCGATCCAGTTGGTGGCGCTGTAAATGACGCCGCCGGGCGTGGCCTGTCCGTACAGGGTGAACCCGGTCACCACCATCAGGGCCGCCAGGGCGTACATGAAGGTGTAGCTGAGCTGCTGCAGCGGGTTATGACCGAGATAGAGGGGCGCCTTCTCGGGCCGGATCATCAGGTAGAACTTCACCATCTGGACCAGGTTCTTCCAGTCGCGCGGGCGCACCGGAAAGAGCGCCGGGAGCCGTTCGTACCGGTTGCCCATGAAGAGCCAGTAGGTCCGCACGATGGCCGTCATGACCAGCAGCGCGGCGGCGACGAAATGGACGAACCGTACCCGGCCCATCAGGAAGTGGGCGCTGGCCTCGCCGCCGGTCATGAAGTAGGGCTTGCCGATGTAGAGCCCGGTGACCGTGAGCACCACCAGGCAGATGGCGGCGGTCCAGTGCATTGCCCGGATCGGCCATTCCCAGAGATACACCCACCGGTACTTGCCCGTGGGCGGCGGGACCTTGTGGGCCAGCGAGACCCACCGGCCGGACTGCGGGCTCATTGCACCTTCACCTGCACGATCGGCGCTCCCGTCGCGTCGAGCACGTGCACCCCGCACGACATGCAGGGATCGAAGGAATGGATGGTGCGCAGGATCTCGAGCGGCTCCTCGGGCTTGAGCAGCGGATGGTTGTCGGTCAGCGACGCCTCGTACGGACCCATCTGGCCCTGCCCGTCCCGGGGCGAGCAATTCCAGGTGCTGGGCACGACGCACTGATAGCGGGAGATCTTGCCGTCGGCGATCTGGACCCAGTGACCCAGCGCGCCACGGGGGGCGTCGAGGTATCCGTACCCCTCACACGACTTCGGCCAGGACCCGGGCTCCCACTTGTCGCCGTTGAAGGTCTTGGTGTCGCCGCTCTTGATCCGCTCGATGAGCTGGTCGAACCAGACTTCCATGCGGCGGGCCAGCAGCACGGTCTCGATGCCACGCGCGGCGGTACGGCCCAGCGTGGAAAAGAGCGCCGCCGGCCCCACATTGAGCGCCGCCAGCGTCGCCCCGACCATTTCCTTGGCCTCCGCATGTCCCGAGGCATAGGCCACCAGCAGCCGGGCCAGCGGCCCGACCTGCATCGGCTTGCCCTCGTACCTCGGCGCCTTCATCCAGGTGTACTTCTTGCTGTCCTGGAGGAATTCGTACGGTGGCGTGGGGCCGGTGTAGACCGGCTTGGTTTCCCCCTCCCAGGGATGGAGGCCCACCCCATCGCCGCCCGAGTACTGATACCAGGAGCTGGTGATGTATTCCTTCACCAGCTTGTGATCGTAGGGCAGGACCTTGCTCAGGTCCTTGTTCAGGACGATGCCCCGCGGAAAGTAGAGTCCTTCGACGTCCCGCACGTCCCCGGCAGGGAACTCGCCCACCGCCAGGAAGTTGGGGACCCCTCCCCCGATCGAGGCCCAGTCCTTGTAGAAGCCGGCGATTGCCACCAGGTCGGGCCAGTACACCTGCTCGACGAACACCCGGGCCCGGCGGATCATTCCCTGGATGGTGACCAGCTTCTCGGTGTTGATCGTGGCGGTGCCGTCGAGGTTGATGGCGCTGGCCATCCCACCCACCAGGAAGTTCGGGTGGGGGTTCTTGCCGCCGAAGATCGTATGCACCCGGATGACGTCCCGCTGCCAGTCGAGTGCTTCGAGATAGTGGGCCACCGCAAGCAGGTTGACTTCGGGCGGCAGCTTGTAGGCCGGGTGGCCCCAGTATCCGTTGGTGAAGATCCCGAGCTGGCCCCCGGAGGCGAACTGCTTGACCCGGTCCTGGACCGCCTTGAAATGGGTCTCGGAGTTGTTGGGCCAGGGCGAGATGCTCTTGGCGATCCGGGCCGTGCCGGCCGGATCGGCCTTCAGCGCGCTCATCACGTCCACCCAGTCGAGCGCGTGGAGGTGGTAGAAATGGATGACGTGATCCTGGATGAACTGCATGCCATGGATCAGGTTCCGGATCAGGTTGGCGTTCGGGGGGATGGTGATGCCAATGGCATCCTCGACGGCGCGGCAGGAGGCCACCGCGTGCACCACGGTGCAGACCCCGCAGATCCGCTGGGTGAAGGCCCAGGCGTCACGCGGGTCCCGCCCCTGCATGACGATCTCGATGCCGCGGAACTGGGTCGAGTGGGCCCACGCGTTGGTGATCCGCCCGCCCTCCGCTTGCGCCTCGATTCGGAGGTGCCCTTCGATTCTGGTGATCGGGTCGACGACGACCTTGGTGGCGGCCATGACTTATTCCTTTCCGCCCGAGGCCGGAGGGCCCCCCGGCTCGTTCGGCAGGACCGGCAGCTGGCGCCGGACCCGTGCCTGGTGGACGCCCGTCGCCACGGCGTGCGCGGTAACACCGGCCGCCGCGCCGAGCGCAAGGGCCGCGCCCATGATGTCCACCGTCCGCTCGATCCCGAAGCCGCCGACGTCGGGCAGCCGGTCGTAGAACGGCGTCATCGTGTCCCAGAAGTTTCGTTCGGTGCAGCCGATGCAGGGATGGCCGGCGCCGATCGGCCAGTTGGTTCCCCCGTTCCACTGGATGATGGGGCAGGGGGAGAACGTGGCCGGTCCCTTGCACCCCACCTTGTACAGGCACCATCCCTTGCGGGCGTTTTCGTCGTCGAACACCTCGACGAACTGCCCGGCGTCATAGTGGGCCCGGCGAGAGCACTGGTCGTGAATGCGCTTCCCGTACGCGAACAGCGGGCGCCCGTCGGAATCGGTGGCGGGCAGTCGATTGAAGGTGAGGAAATGGGCCAGGGTCGCGGTCACCACGTCACCGATCGGCGGGCAGCCGGTCACGTTGATGATCGGCCGGTCCTTGATTACCTCGGCGACACCCACCGCGCCGGTCGGGTTGGGCCGTGCCGCCTGGACGCTGCCCCAGTGGGCGCAGGCCCCCACCGCCACGATGGCCGCCGCCCCCTTGGCCGCTTCCTCGAGCACCGCCTTGGCGGTGCGGCCGCCGATCGTGGTGTAGATGCCCCCATCGGCCAGCGGGACCGACCCGGTGACGATCAGGATGTACTTCCCCGCGTTGTCCTTCATGGCCTGCTGGAGCGCCGCCTCTGCCTGGTGCCCCGCCGCCGCCATGAGCGTGTGGGAGTAGTCGAGGGAAACGGTCTCGAGCACGAGGTTTCCGATGGAGGGCTCGACCGTGCGGAGCACACTCTCGACGCATCCGGTGCATTCCTGGAGCTGAATCCAGATTGCGCTGGGACGCCTGATGGCGGCCAGCGCATGCGCCAAGCGGGGGCCGGCCACCTCGCCAAGCCCGAGCACGATCCCGAGCCGGCCGCAGAATTCGAGGAAATCGCGGCGCGAGACACCCCGGCTTTGCAGCCGCTCGCCCAGCGTTGGAGGCTCGGGAAAACCCTGAGAGGACGCGGGGTGGGGCATGGAGGTCCTCCGGACCGGATCGATTGTAGGGGACGGCGCGGGGCGCCACTACGATAGGGATTCCGGTGTGAAGAGGGGCTTAAGCCTTCATGAAGTCTTGCGAATTGTCCCGTTGTCATTCCCCCCGACCGCCCGCAGCGCGTTCAGGATGACCGCGACATCGATCGCTTCCTGGAGCAGGGCGCCGGTTGCCGGCGGCAGGTATCCGAGCGCGGCCACCACCATAGCGGCGCCGCTCAACCCCAGCCCCACCAGGATGCTCTGGCGCGCGATCCTGATGGTCCTCCGGCCGATCAAGACCGCCTCGGGGACCCGGTCGAGGTCGTCGACCAGCAGCACCACATCGGCGGCCTCGGCCGCGATCCCACCGCCGTGCGCCACCATCGCCAGTCCGACCGCCGCGCTGGACAGGGCCGGCGCGTCATTAGTCCCATCGCCCACCATCAGGACCCTTCGCGCACCGGCCGCCAGGGCCGCGACCCGGCGCACCTTGTCCTCGGGAAGCAGGTCGGCGCCGGTTTCCGCGATGCCCACTTCGCGCGCCACCGCCGCCACGTTGGCAGCGCTGTCCCCCGAAAGCAGGAGCACATGGGAAAAGCCGAGGCTGCGCAGCCGGGCCACCACCCCGGCGGCACCGGGCCGGATCCGATCGGCGTAGGTGACCGTTCCCGCCGCCTCGCCGTCGATTGCGATGTAGGCGCGGAGCGCCGAGGCGCCGTCGTGCAGCCCCGCCAGGGCGTGCCCGGCGGCGGGCTCCATATCCTTGATATAGGACAGGGCCCCGACGGCCACCCGGTGGCCCTCCACCGTCCCGCCGATTCCCCGCCCGCTGCTCTCGGCAACGCCCGTCGCGGCCGGTAGCTGAATGCCCCGGGTATGCGCCGCGTCCACCAGCGTCCGGGCGAGCAGATGCCCCGATCCCTGTTCCACCGCGCCGGTCAGCCGAAGCAGCTCCGTCTCGGACCGGGGCGGGAGGCTCAGCACCGCGGACACCTCGGGGTGCCCCACCGTCAGGGTGCCGGTCTTGTCGAATACCACGGCATTGACCCTCGCCAGCGCCTCGAGCGCCCCACCGTGGCGCACGATGATCTGACGCCGTGCGGCGCGGTTGATGCCGCCGATGATGGCGACCGGGGTGGCGAGGATGAGAGGGCAGGGGGTGGCCACGACCAGGACCGCGAGCACCCGGAGCGGATCTCTCGAGACGAGCCAGGTCAGTGCGCACACCGCGAGCGTGACGGGGGTGAACCACACCGCGTAGCGGTCCGCCAGCCGTTGCAGCGGCGCCTTGCTGGCCTGGGCGGTGCGCACCAGCTCGACGATTCGCGCGTAGAGGCTCGCGGCGGCGAGCGCGGTGGCTTCGAGCTCGAGCGGACCGTCGACGTTGATGGCACCGCTCGACAGGAGGGTGCCGGGCTCCGCGGACACCGGGATCGGTTCGCCGGTCAGCCGGGAGGCGTCCACCATCGAGCGGCCCACCCGTACTACCCCGTCGCACGGCACCATCTCCCCGGGCCGGACCAGCAGCAGGTCTCCGATGAGGATCGCGCCGACCGGCACGTCGTCGAGGCTCCCGCCCGCCCGCCGGTGAGCGATCCGGGGGGCCTCCGCTTCCAGCGCGCGCACCGCCGCGCTGGCCCGCCGCTCGGCGTAGTGCTCCAGCGCCTCGCCGCCGGTCTGCATCAGCACGATCACCAGCCCGGCAAAGGGCTGATTCAGGACCATCGCAGTCAGAATGGCGAGTCCGGCGACCAGATCCGCATTGAATCGGCCGCGAAGCATGCCCTTCGCGGTGCGGAACAACAGCGGGATGCCGAGGAGGTACAGGCCCGCCGTCCACACGAAGTGGCGGCTGGCGAAGTGACCCGGGAGGGCGCCGGCCGTCAGGCCGGCGAGAAGCACCGCTCCGGCGGCGGCCGGCCGGAAGAGCATCCGGCCCGCCGCGGTCATGCCTGGGCTGTTCCGGGCGCCGTCTCGGGCTGGGTGGCGTGGCGGAGCGAGAATCCAACGCCACGCACGGTTTCGATCCGCTCGGTGGACGTGAGCGCCGACAGCTTCCGGCGCAGGTTGCCCACGTGGACGTCGACCACGTTGCTCTCGGGATCGAAGTGCATATCCCAGACCTTTTCCAGCAGCGTGGTCCGCCGGACCACCTCTTCCAGGTGCAACAGGAAGTACTCGAGGAGCTGGAACTCCTTGGACGTGAGATCCAGCTTGTGCGCGCCCACCGTCGCGACGTGACGGAGCCGGTCGAGGGTGATCTCGCCGAACCGCAGCATTTCCATCCGCTCGGCTCCTCCGCGCCGCGAGAGCGCCCGGATCCGGGCCAGGAGCTCCTCGAAGCGGAACGGCTTGGCGAGGTAGTCGTCCGCGCCCGCGTCCAGCCCGCGGACGACGTCCTCGACCGCGTCACGGGAGGTCAGCATCAGGATCGGCGTCTTGCGGCCTTCCCGGCGCAGCTCCATGGCCACCTGGAACCCACTTTTCTTCGGGAGCATGACGTCCAGGAGGATCATGTCGTAGTCGTACACGTGGGCCATCATGGTCGCCTCTTCCCCGTCGGCGGCCGCGTCCACGATGTACCCCTCCTCCTTGAGACCCTGCTCGATGAAACCCGCGACCTTCCGGTCGTCCTCCACGAGAAGCACTTTCATGGGATCCAAGCTACCTGCCGGCTTTGTAACCCCGTTCTAAAGAACTGTGAAGACTTCTTCACGGTAACGGATCCGCAGCGGGGACCCCGAGGACAAACAGTCCGCCGGCGCCAGGCTGGGATACCGCGAGGAGGTCCCCCCCCAGGAGACGGGCCAGGCGCCTCGAGAGGGGAAGGCCGAGGCCGTGGCCGAGCCGAGTTTCACCCGCGGTCGTGACATAGATGTCGAAGATCGTCTCGAGATCCTCGGGTGGGATACCGGGGCCCTGGTCCTCAATCGTGAACACGACGCGCTCGCCGTCGGGGGAAAGGCCCGCCGACACCACGCCGCCCTGCGGAGTATGCCGGATGGCGTTCTGGAGGAGATTCACCAGGATCTGCTCGACTCGGTGGGCATCGGTTCGGGCCAGCAGCCCTTGTTGCGACAATTCCAGCCGGAGCTCCACGCCACGGTCTCGGGCGGCCGGCGTGACCCGCTGGATGGCCCCATGCACCACGATGCCGCAATCGACACTCCGGAAGACCGGCCGAAGCCGGTCTTCGTCGAGCCGACTCAGGTCGAGCAGGTCGTTGATCAACGAGACCGCCTGCTCCGCCGAGTCGAGGATCTCGAACGCGGCCCGCGGGACGGTGGCGGGATCCTTCTTCCGGACCTGCATCTCGGCCCAACCGTAGACGGCGGCGAGCGCGTTGCGCAGCTCGTGATTCACCATCGCGAAGAAGCGCTCCCGGGACCGGTGGAGCTGCTGTACCTCCTCCATCAGGCGGTTCTGCTCGGTGAAGAGCCTGGCGTTCTCCACCGCGGAAGCGGTGGTGATGGCCAGGAGCCCCGCGATGTGCTGGTCCTCCTCGCTGAATTCCTCCGCGCCGATCTTCTCGGTCAGATACAGCTCGCCGATGACTCCCTGGCGGGATTGGATCGGCAGTCCCAGGAAGGACTTCATCGGCGGGTGATTCGCCGGGAAACCGACTGAGGCCGGGTGCTCCGTGAGCTCGGGTAGCCGGATCGGTTTTCCCTCGCGGATCAGCAGCCCGAGGATACCGTGCCCGACCGGCAACGTGCCGATGGCGGTCTTCTGCTCTTCGCTCATGCCGGACACGACGAACTTGTCCAGGGTGCGGCGGTCCGGCGCCAGCAGCCCCACCGCCGTGTAGCGGGCGCCGATCACCTCCCTGCCAAGATCCGCGACCCGCTGCAGCAGGGCGTCCAGACGCAGCTCCGCCATGAGGCCGGGGACCTCGCGGATCACTCGCTCCATCCGGCTTCGGGTTCGGAGGCTGTGCGTCATGGCAGCAGTATATCCGCGTCCGCGGGGAGGGGGGAAGATAGGAAGGACAGTTCACCAACGAT
This sequence comes from Gemmatimonadota bacterium, assembly GCA_041486305.1. Classification (GTDB taxonomy): domain Bacteria; phylum Gemmatimonadota; class Gemmatimonadetes; order Gemmatimonadales; family GWC2-71-9; genus JABFSM01. The sequence goes on along the minus strand of JBGPLG010000081.1, from coordinate 11,087 downwards.
TCAGACCTTCTTCACAACGTCGGCACGACACTTCCTTGGGTGAACAACCCCGGATTTGGGAATTGATCGGGGCGCCGATTCGGCGGTTCCTGGCAGCGTCGGATGGGAGTCCGCTCGGCGAGCACGCCGTGGCCGTCGCCCGCGCGCTGGCCCAGCAATCCGGCGGGGAGTTTCTGCGCGTCCACGTGGACACCGGGGGACCCATGCAGCGCCTCCCCGGCGTGGAGATCGTGCGTTGCGGAGAGAGCTGGGAAGCCGACCTGGTGGTGATGGGCCGACATTCGTGCAGCCCGGAGTTGCCGCGCCTCCTGGGCACCACCTCCGACGCGGTGGTTCGCAGGCGTGCCGGCCTCTCCCTCTTGGTGACCCTGGAAGTCCAGTCGGTGCGGAGCGCGACCATCGCGGTGGATGGGAGTATCCGGGGGCTGGGGATCGTGTCGCCCGCGACCGCGTTTCTGGACCTGACGCTGGCCCGGGCGTCGGCCATCTGCGTCCTGCCGGGATCCCGGTCCGCGGGCGGGGATGGTGACTGGGTCGACCCCCGGGTCGAGCGGGTTTCCGGGATCGCCGGAAAGCTCCGGCTCGCCTCGGGACAATGCGATACCCTGGTGCAGTGGGGCGACCCGGTGCGCGAGATCATCAAGACCGTTCTCGATACCGCATCGGACCTCCTGGTCCTCGGAGTCAGGCGCGGCGGCCAGCGCGGCGATTCGGGCTCCGGGTACGTGGGCCGCGAGCTGCTCCGATCGGCTCCCTGCGCGGTGCTCACCGTACCGATCTAGTCCCCTGAAGAACCTTTCACGCGCAATCCCGACCGGCTTAAGGGGCCCGCAACGACTATGAATCGCGCCCGAGGACGGGTGATCGACTCGCGGAGGTGACTGCAATGACCAGAATACTGATCCTGTTCGGCACCACCGACGGCCAGACCGCCAAGGTGGCACGCTTCCTCGGCGATGAATTGGACTCCCTGGGCGCAGACGTCGATGTGGTCGACGCGGCGGTGACGGACCCCGACCCGGAAGGCTACGACGGCGTCCTGGTTGCCGCATCGATCCATGCCGGTGGATACCAGCGCGCCGTGCTTCGCTGGGCCGCCGCCAACGCCGCCGCGCTCCAAGCCCAGCGCACCGCGTTCCTCTCGGTGTGCCTGGGGGTTCTCCAGTCGGAGCCCGCCGTACGGGCGGAGCTCGATGCGATCCGGAAGCGATTCATCGCCCGGACCCACTGGACCCCTACGCAGACCAAGCTGGTGGCGGGCGCGCTGATGTACAGCCGGTACGGATGGCTCAAGCGACTCGTGATGCGGAGGATCGCCCGCAAGGCCGGCGGTGGTACCGACCCGTCGCGCGACTACGAGTACACCGACTGGGCCGACCTCCGGGCTTTTGCCGGGAGCTTCTACTCCCTGTGCGCACCCGCCCGGGCGCCGGCGGCGCGGTGCGGGTCCGGATCACCCTGCCAGTGCGGGACCGCGACCATCGCCGACTGATTGGAGGGATGGCCGCAACGCCGCGCGGCTGAGCCGAGCCTGGGATCGCACGGGCGTTAGCGCCCCACGCGTTCCAGGACCTTCGCCAGCTCGGCGTCGTCGACCACGGGCGCCAGGCGGAGCTCCATCAGATCGCTCCACCTCCCGTCTCCTTGAACCGCTGAATCGCTTCGTTCCGGCCCTTGGCCTCCGGCTTGATGGTGACGGTCAGCATGAACTGCATGGGCCGCTCCGTTCCGGAAGGGGTTATGGTTGAGATGCCCCTTCTACGGAGCCGGGCCGGTGACCGGATTCATTGCGTGAGGATCGTGGGCGGGAAGTTCGCCGGACGAGACCTGGTTTCCCCGGCCGACTCCCGCGTGCGGCCCACCGCGGAAAAAGTCCGCGCCGGCCTCCTGGACCTGCTGGCTCCGGATCTGCCCGGCGCCCGAGTGCTGGATCTGTTTGCTGGCACCGGGGCCCTGGGCCTCGAGGCAATTTCACGGGGCGCGCGCACCGCGGATTTCGTCGAATTCCGGCCGGCGAGCCTGCACGCCCTCCGCGCCAACGTGGCGGCGCTCCGGCTGCTGGAGCGCACCCGGATATTCAAGCGAGACGCGATTCCCTTCGTCGCGACCCTCCCGCCCGAAGCCTACGACCTGGCGTTCGCTGATCCTCCCTACGAGTCACGGGTGCTCGACCGGGTGCTGGAGGCCTGGCGCGAGCGCCGCTTCGCCCGGGTGCTCGCGGTCGAGCATGCGCTCACGCACCAGCTGCCCAAGGGAAGCCAGGGACACCGGTTCCAGGACTGTGCGGTGACGGTGTATCGGTTGTGATGCGGTGATCAGGGCGTGACTTGCACCAGGATTCGGGAAGAGCCCTTGGCCGAGTGGATCGGTCCCTGTACCGTGCTGGCCGAGACCAGCAGCGCGGCGGTTCCCGGAGTCTTGCCGGTCAGCTTTCCCTTCTCGAGCCCGATGATGTCTTCTCCCAGCACGATCTCGGTATAGAAGTAGATCCGGGGCAGCACCTGCCCCGCGGCGTTCATGGCCTTGATCGAGAGGACCTGGGAGAGGTCGATCGTCTCGCCCGCCTTGATGTCGAGCAGCTTGGGCAGGACGACGACCGTGTCGACCACGAGTGCGGTATTGTCCTTCTCGACGTCCCCGGCGGTGGGCCCCTCCGGGGCCTCCTCCTCCCAGGTGAAGCTGTAGTGGAACCCGGTCGGCTGATCGGGATTGCGAGGCCGCACCCGCTGGATGCTCACCCGGTCTCCGGGGCGAACCCGCTGCTTCATCCGCCGGGTGCCGCAGTTGCCCTGGACGTTTTCGCACTCCATCAGCCGGAGGCTGGTGACGATGACGGAATGAGTCGAGTGGTTGGTAACGAAGATGACCTGAGCAAAGTCCCCGCCGGAGGTCTGCTCCATTTCGGTGACGATGGTTGAGCCGGTGGCGGGAACATCCTGCGCGACGGCCGGAATCGTCCGGGCCGCGAGGATCGGAAGTAGCATGATGCCTGGCGCCAGCCGCATGGTGAAGTAATAACAGGGTGCCGTACCCGCCGTGAGTTTCAACTCGCAAGCGGCCGGGTTATCGGAACGTGCCCGGGCTGACCTCGTAGGTCAGGTGGTACGCGCCGGCCTCCTCCTCCGGGGCCCAGAAGCCCAGCTGCTCGGCCCACCGGGTGGAGGTCAGGCGCCGGCCCGCGATGGTCAGGAACCCGGCCGCCCGGGTGGTGAGTACGCCGATTTTCCGGAGGTCTGCAAGCCCCCGAATGAATGTCCCGGCCCGTTCCGCCACGATGCGCCGGGCGGTGCCCGGCCCGATCCCGGGCACCCGCACCAGCTTTTGGTATGGCGCCGTGCGAACCTCTGCCGGGAACAGCTCCGGGTGCGACAGGGCCCACGCCGCCTTCGGGTCCAGCGAAAGCGGGAGATTGCCGTTGGCCTCGAACACGACCTCGTTCGCCTCGAACCCGTACCCAGTGAGCAGGTGGGCCGCCTGGTAGAGCCGGTGCTCCCGCAGTGCCGGGGTGGCCGGTACCTCCTCCATCGGGGTACGGGCGATCGGCCGGAAGGCGCTGAATTGGGGATGGTGAACACCTCCCTCGCGCCGAAGACCGGCCACCGTCTCGATGAGGGTGCGGTCGGTATCGGGGGTGGCCCCCACCACGAACTGCATCGTCATTCCGGCCACGCCGCCGGGATGGAGCGGATCGGCGGGGCGACCGTAGGCTCGGGCCTCCCGTTCGCGCACCACCAGGCCGCGGACCCGTTCGAATCCGTCCCTGGTGGTGTCCCAGTTCTTTTCCGGGGCGATCGGCGCCAGGCTGGCTCCGCAAGCGGCCTCGAAATTCATGGAGACGCGGCTGGCCAGGCTGGTAAGCCGCTCGATCTGGGCATCGTCCGCTCCGGGCGGCAGCTTGACGTGGATATACCCCGCGAACCGATGCCGCTCCCGCAGCAGCGCCAGGGCCTTGATCAGCTCATCGGTGACCTGGGCGGGCCGCCCGGGGATGCCCGTGGTGATGAACAGGCCTTCGCACCACCCGCGCCGCAGCGCGCCGAGAAAGATCCGCACCAGCTCCTCGGGCTTGAGCAGGGTGCGGGGAAGCTCGCGATCCCGCCGCATCGGGCAATAGTGGCAATTGAAGCTGCAGGCGTTGGTCATCAGGACCCGCAGCAGGCTGGTGCGCCGGCCGGGACCGGTGCGCAGATTCCGGATATTGAGGGGACCGAGGGCACCGGATTGCCCGGCGTGGCGAAGACGGGGCGGGGCAGGCCGGCCGTCCCGATCGTCCACCGCGAGGGACATCAGGATGCTGAGCTTCTGCTCCAGATCGGGGACGGGCACGGATGGATCTCCTTCGAGTACGCCGAGCCACAATACCCGAAGAAAAACCGAAAGTCAAGACCCTGACAACAGCGGCCACAGAAACAGCGGATTGCGGAGGACGGTGGGGCTGTTGGGTGTAATATGTTCCGTATCAATCCGCAGTTTCTGTGGCTGGCAGCTCAAGGGAGGATCTCGATGCGTCTGGCACTCGCATTACTTGCCCTGGGTACTGTCACTGCTCCTTTGGCGGCCCAGTCCGAGGACCAGCTCCGCGCCTTCTTCGAGGGCAAGAGCGTCCGGCTGAAGATCGAGATGCCCGGGTCCTCCGAGGGAGTGGACGTGTATCCCGGCGCGGCCCAGCCGGTGGACTTTCCCAAGCTCGCCAGCCGGCTGAAGCGGTTCGGCACCGCGATTTACCGGGGACAGGATGTGTTGATCACCAAGATCAAGCTCAAGAACGATCACATCGAGTTCCAGCTCGGCGGAGGGGGCTACGGCACCTTCGGGGACGACACCAGTCCCTACGTAACGGTCCCTTCGGTACCCAAGTCGGGACGGGAGCGCAGTCTCGAGGAGGACGTCGGCAAGACCACGGATCCGGTCCAGAAACGGAAGCTCAAGGATGAGCTCGACCGGCTGCGGAACGAGCGGACCCGCGAGGACTCTCGCAATCGCGCCGAGGCGGCCCAGGCCACGGCCATCCGGGAGGCCAACCTCCGCCAGAAGCGGCTCCAAGGCGGCTCACGATTCAATATCCAGTATGAGCGGAGCGTCCCGCCATATGCGCTGACACCGGAAAGCGTGAGTCAGGCACTTGCGGAGTACCTGGACTTTTCGCTGATGTCGAGCGGGCCGACGGGGCCACCCCGCGGGGCCGGGGAGCTCCGGAAAGGGTTGACCCTCGAGGAGGTCGACGCGATGCTGGGCCGGCCCGAGTCGATCTCCACCAGGATGGAAGGGACCCTCTCGGTCAGCACGTCTTCCTACCGCACCCGGGACCGGCGGGTGAGCGCGGAGTTCGTGGAAGGCGTGCTGATCCGGTTTACGATTACCTCGCCCTGACTTACGTGTGAGACTCCTTGAGACGGTTCACGATCGCGCGTAGCGTCCTGGCACCTACGTCCCGCCACTAGATCGCATCGGAAAGCGATGTGAAGTTGAAGTCCCGGATCCGGAGCGGTGGCACCACCACCGCGGCGCCGGCATTGCCGCTCTCGCTGGCCGACACCCGCACCGGCTTGCCCATCGCGAGGATGTTGTTGAGCATGATCACCGGCGACTCGTTGAAGCGGAAGTTCTTGACCGCCTTGGTGATCTTGCCGTTCTCGATGAGGAAGGTGCCATCGCGGGTGAGCCCGGTGTAGAGCACGCTGCGCGGATCCACCCCCCGGATGTACCAGAAGCGGGTAACCAACAGCCCGCGGTCGCAGCCCGCCACCAGCGAGTCGATGGACTCGCTGCCGCCCAGCATCTTGACGCCGCCCCCTCCGAAGCCGCCTCCGCCACCGCCGAATCCGCCGCCGCCTCCCGCGCTGGTGGGCTCCTTGCCCTGTTTCTTGGCCCAGAAGCGGTCGTAGTTCAGATTTCTGACCACGCCGTTCTCGATCCAGACCACGCGGCGGGTCGGGAGGCCCTCGCCGGTGAAGGGCTGTCCGTAGGAGTCGGGATCGAACGGGTCGCTTACGATGGTGACCCGCTCATCGACCACCTTCTCTCCGACCTTGTTGGCGCCGCCGGCCTTGGAGAAGAAACTGCGTCCTTCGTCGGCCCCCCGCGCGTTCATGGCGCCGGTGAGGAGCTGGAGCAGGTTTCCCACCGCGGTCGGCTCGAGCACCACCGTGTATCTGCCGGGCTCGATGGCCACTGCCCCGATCGACCTCCGGGCCTTGTCGACGGCGCGGGCGCCCAACGCCGCGGGATCCAGTGCCGACCAGGCGTTGGAGGCGCCGCCGGCCCAGCCGGAGCCCTGGCCGTCCGGAGTTCTCACCGTGGTCGTCAGCACCGCATCGGTATCGCGGTCGTAGGCGAAGAGTCCCTTGCTGTTGGCGACCGCCTGCGCCGTCGCCCGCGTCTCCAGGTACCCGGTGCTCACCAGCCCCGCCGATCGGGCCTGGTCGGTGATGCTCCCGGCCGCCGCGGCGCGCCCCGCGGGATCGAGGCGGGCGGTGCTCTCGCTCCAGCCCAGTCCGGGTTGATACTGCTGCGCCTCCAGCTCGGGCATCAGCTCGGGATCATCGGGGGAGAGCCGGGCCAGCCGCTCCGACATGTCCACCACGGCCTTGAGCCCCGCCTCGTCGAGCTTGTTGGTGCCGGCCTGACCCACCTTGTTCCCGACCACGCTGCGCACCGTCACGCTGGTGTTGGTATTGTCGCCTGCGGTGGTGATCTGGTTGCCCGCGAACCGGGTGTTTCCCCGGCCGCCGCTGTTGATACTGACCCTGGCTTCGGTGGCGGTGCTGAGCGCCAGCACCCGCTTCGCCAGCGCCTCGGCGCCCTCGCGCGAGAGGGTCCGCGGCGCGTCCTGAGGCTCGGCGCGGCTCATACCGACCTCCCGGTGTTGATCACGTTGATCTGGCGATGCCGGGTCGGAACGCAGCCGTGGGTGATGGCGTTGGATTGGGACGGCTGGCCCTTCGCGTCACCGAAGGCGCCGCCCAGGAAGTAGCTCTTCGGGCCGCCCAGCATGTCGAGCGCGCCCCAGAATTCCGGGGTGCGCATCTGGTACGCCACGTCCTTGAGCATGCCGACCACCTTGCCGCCCTTGATCTCGTAGTAAAGCTGCCCGCCGAACTGGGCATTGTAGCGCTGCTGGTCGATCGAGAAGGAGCCGTCTCCCACGATCGCGATGCCCTTGTCGGTCGCGGCGATCAGGTCGTCCCATCCCTGGTCCTTGTCGCCGGGCAGGAGCGAGACGTTGGGCATTCGCTGGAACTGCACGTCGGCCCACGACTGGGCATAGGAGCAGCCGTGCGAGCGGGTCGGCCGGCCGATCTTCTTGTAGTACCAGTCCAGCCAGAGCGCCTGCTCCCGCGTGGTCTGGTAGTCGACGAAGACGCCGTTCCGGATGATGTCGAAGGTCTCGGGCACGACGCCCTCGTCATCCCAGCCGCACGCGGCCAGCGAGCCGGGCTGGGAACGGTCGCCCCGGATATTCATGAGCGGCGATCCGAACTTGAGCGTGCCCAGCACCTTCTCGGGCGGAAAGACGAAGCTGGTGCCGGCGTAGTTGGCCTCGTATCCCATGGCGCGGTCCAGCTCGGTGGGGTGGGCCACCGATTCATGGATGGTGAGCCAGAGGTGGCTGGGGTGCAGCACCAGGTCGTAGCGACCCGGCTCCACCGGCTTGGCGCCCAGCTTGGCGACCGCCTCCTCGGCCCAGCGGGGGGCGTTCTCCTCCAGCTGGTTCTCGGTGACGTGCTCGTAGCCGCGGCCCATCGGGGCGATGTCGGTGCTCTGGCGGGACTGGAAGTCTCCGTTGGCTACCGCGGTGACCGTCATGCTGGGCTGGGTGCGGAAGATCGTCTGGGAGACCAGCGCCCCTTCGGTGTTGGCGTAGGACTTCTCTTCCTTGAGGAAGAACATCGCCGAATTGACGAAGCGGGCCTGGGGGTTCTTCATGGCGGCCGCGTTGGCGGCCAGGAGCAGGGCCACTTTCTCTTCGATGGGAATCGTGAACGGGTCCACCTTGGCGTCGCTCCGCCAGGTGCCCTTCTGATTGCCGGGAGTCGGCGCGAGGACCACCGGCTTTCGCCCCGGGGTCCGGTTGGCCTTGGCCTGGGCCGCCGCCTGCCGCGCGACGCGCACCACGCCATCGGGGGTGAGATCGCTGGTGCCGGCGAAGCCCCAGGCGCCCTGGACCAGCACCCGCACCCCGATCCCGAGCGTTTCGTTGTCGGAGAGCCCTCCCACCCGCCGTTCCCGGGTATTGATGTTCTGGGTTCGGTTGAGACTGATGCGGGCGTCCGCGTATTCGGCGCCGGCGGATCGGGCCGCGTCGAGGGCCCGCGTGAGCAGCTCGCTGGTGGCTGGATCGCCCGGAGCAATCGGCTGGAGAGCCAGGGCGGCACGCTGGGCGGCTTCGGCCTGCCCGGTGCTGGCCAGGACCAGCCCTGCCGCGGCGGCGGCTCCGGTGGTCCTCAGGAATTCACGGCGGCTGGGAGACACGTCGAGCCTCGAATTCGGGTTGGGAATGCTAAAGGTACGCTTCCCCCTCCCGAGACGTTGCTCCAGCGTCAGCTCTACCGCGTCAGCCGACGGTCAACCTGACCCGGTCCTGCTGTCGAAGCACGAATGGAATGCGGGAATGGGCACCCGATCGTCTCTGGAACCGGCTCGCCCGCGCCGCCTGGCGGTGAGCCGGCGATCCGTCGGCATGCTAGTCGGCGGCGGTTTGCTTCCGGCGCGCGACCCGCCAGGCTCCGAAGAGCACTCGACTCGCGCGGCCCGCGAACCCGCGCCTGATCCGATTGGGGAGCGGTGCGCCGGCGGGCGATCCCTGCAAGGGAAGACCGATCAGCGCCCTGGGCCCCTCCTGGAGCAGTCGTTCCGCGAATCCGCGGCCGAAGCGATGTCTCGAGCGCAGAATGGCCAGCCGCCATTCCAGAAGACCGCCCAGATCGAAGGGCTGCGTGCCGGGCGGCCGGAGCCGGCGCGCGCCGGAAGAACCCAGCGTGAGCGCGGTGTCGAGCCAGCCGAGCACCGCCGCTTCGGTCTCGGCCGGGGTCGTTCCGGGTTCGGCCACCTCCGGACTCCGGGACCGCGCCCGCACGAGGTCCCAGTCTATCGGCGCGTCATCGGCGACCAGTGCGGCTACCTCCAGGAACCGATCGAGACGAAAGCCGCGGGTCTCATCCGCCACGCCGTGGGCGACCGCGCTCCAGACCAGCTCGGTCGCGCAGGGCACCCGGACCCGCTGCCCCACCCATGTCAACTCCTCGGCGCCCTCGCTGGCTCGTCTCCAGGCGAGCGCCGGAGGGACCCGGACCGACGTGCTGCGATGCAGTTCGACGGCCACCTGGCGCTGGTTCCAGACAGCAGGGAGGTGATGATGGTTCCTCGGCGGCCCGGGGTGAAGGCGGGTCGGCTGGTATCCGCTGTCCAGCAGGAGCTGGTAAGCCGCCTGAACCCGCTCCTCGGGAAGGAGGAGGTCAACATCCCGAGTGGTCCGGGCGTCGAGCCAGGAATACCGGTGAGCCAGGGCGCTGCGGGCGGCTCCTTTGATGAGGATGACCGGAATGTCATGGGCGCTGAACAGGCCGAGCACCGCGGCCACCTCCTCGTCGATTCGCATCCGGAGCGCGGCGGCGCCGAAGGCCTGCTCCCGAAGCTGCTCACCCAGTTGCGACGGAAGCGCATGGAGCGCGCCGCTGGTGCGAAGCCGGCGGTAGAGCCAGATCGAGGCGCCTTCGTATCCCACCAGCTCGGCGAGCCCCCGCGGGTTCACCCGGTGCCAGCGATCGCCGAGGTCACCCGCCGGGGCGTCGCCCAGCCGGAGCGTATCGATGAGGGTCCCGATCGGCGGGGCGGTCAGGAATCGCGCTCGCCGCGCGAGGAGAATGACGCCAGCACGCGGTAGGATTCGATGCGGTCCGATCCCCGTTCCAGGTAGGGTCGATCGTTCTGCACCAGCCACGCATGGGCGGCAAGGGCGCTTCGCTCGTCACGGCGCACGCCGATGCGGAGCTCGGCGGGCCGCCCGGCACGGTGCAACAGGTAGTGGAGCACGATCGCGCGCTTGAGGCAGGTCCGTCTCCAGGGCGGGGGAAGCCGTCGGAGGACGCGATCCACCCATTCCGCCAGAGAGGCATCGTCCACGGTCTCGTCGGGCGACGCAGGCCGCGGTGATCGCCGTATCCACCCGGCGATCCGCTCCAGGGAGGCGAGGTGCACCAGCGGTGGCAGGGTCAGCGCCGTGAGCGTTGCGCGCCAGCGCCAGGCCGGGGTAAGCCGTCGGCTCATTCGATCGTTTCGACCACCGCTGTCGCGAGGCAGTGGTCGAGAAACTCCCGGGTCGTGACCGTGGCAGTTTCTTCGGTCACCTCATACTCGCGTAGCAGTTCGGCAACCAGCTCGCCGAAGGTGCGGGGAAGTTTGAGCGCCTCGAGGAGCACCAGGCCGGTTTCGTTGACGCTGAAATACCGTCGCTCCTTGAGATGGAGCACCACCCCCTCACCCTCCAGCGACGTCAACCGGATGTCCGAGTGCCGGAGGAAACGGGGCTCGGTCATGGCAGGAAGTCCTCAAGGGCGCCGGGCGCGGTGAACAGATCGGGAGCCAGGGTCGCGTGGTAACAGCGCGCCTGTCGCCCCAGGCGCGCCAGGAGATCGAGGTGCTCCTGCGCCGCCATCGGCTCGAACATGACCCAGAGCGACCATCGCAGCAACTCCCGCATCACCGCCGCCGGTGAGGCGGGGGACATGGTGGTCCGGTCCCCTCCTACCGAAGTGAACACGACGATCTCCGGCTCGACCTCCTGGACCCACGAGGATCCGAGCTCCTCGGGCCAGAAGCCGGTCTTGCCGCGGGATTCCAGCGGAATTCCTCCTGCCCTGCCGAGGAGCTGGAACCCGCCCGGGCGGAGCGCGATGGGGCTTCGGAAGCCCAGCACCGCCACCCGCTCGTCGCGGGCTTCCAGAAAGGCGATGTCATCGGTGCTCACCCGCCAGCCGCGCGCGGCGAGCAGCGCGGTCGAGGTGGACTTCCCCGAACAGGAATTGCCGATCAGCATCCAGCCGCGTCCCTTGGAATCGATGGCCGTTCCGGCGTGGACGTGATAGCGG
>JBGPLG010000080.1:0-19119 GCA_041486305.1 Gemmatimonadota bacterium | reverse complement strand
CTCGATTGTACCACGGCGGCCCCGGGTTACTTCGTCTACACCGGAACGGTCGTCGACCGCGCCGGCAACTCCAGCCTGTCGATCGCGCGCAACTACGCGATCGATCAGTACGCCGGTCCGACCACCACCGGCGTCGGCTTCCAGTCTGCGCTGTACCAGGGTGGCCTGGCCGGCGTGTTCGGCATCTCGGCGAACGACGACCTCGAGATCATCGATGGCGCGGCGTTCCTGAGCTACCCGAACGTGCAGATCGGTGACCCGATAGCGTTCACCAACGCCCAAGTCGGTTACGGCTTCGGCGGACTGGCCGGTCTCGGAGTTCGGTGGGACGCGACGCTTACCAACGTCTTGAACGGCGCCGCACTCACGATCCCGTACTTCGTGCGCCGGGTCGAGCAGGTCTGTGAATCGGCTGGCGTGCCGGTGGCCGGATGCGCCGCAACTGGCGATCCGTTCGACAACACGCTCACCAACGGCACCACCCAGACGGTTGGGGTTACCGACGTCAACGGTGTGACCGTGAACGTGGCCGACGTGGCCAGCACTCCGGGCAACGTGTTGTCGGCGTCGATGCTGGCGTCCCAGCTCGCTACCCCGGGTGTTGCCGCGCCGTTCGCGACGACCAGTGGCATCACCTGCACCACCGCGTTCGGGCCGCCGGCACTTCCTGCGGCGTGCACGATCCGCAACTGGTCGTTCGCCAACGTCGGCGGGAACCTGGTGGCGACCCACACCGCTTCCACCTCGATTGTGTCGCCGTACTTCGACCAGGTGCAGTTGTACGAGCTGATCTTCACCGGTACTGCGTACCAGTGGACGTTCCGCGGTACCTACGTGGCGCCCAGCAGCACCGATAACGGGTTCGCTCGCATCTGGACGTATTCGATTCCCCACCCGGTGAACAGCACGGGCAGCACCGGATTCTACCGGGCCATGGGCCTCAAGGGTGGAAGCGGTCTGATGACCAACCGGGCCAACTAGACTACTCCTCAACTCCAACCAGCGCCCCCTCCCGCAAGGGAGGGGGCGCTGTCTTTTGTTGCCACTACCGCACCCAGGCTCCTCCGCTCCGGTCTAAGCCTTCTCGCGCGTCTCAGGGGAACCTGACGCGCACAGGACCCCTTCCATGATGGCGAACACGCACGAGAAGGGGCCCTTCCCAGGGCCCCTTCTCGCCGCTCGCTTGCTCGCTCCCCGACGGTCTATTCGATTGTATCCGGCGGTCCGCTGGCGCCAGGCGCCGGTTCCCGGGTGAATCCGGGTCGGCCCATCGCGGCAAAGGTGAGCCGCTTGCCAAGCTCGACCCCCGGTTGGTCGAATGGGTTGACGCCATACCAGGCTCCCGCGAACCCGGTGGCGAGCTGGAAGAACATGATCAGCTCGCCGACGGTCTCGGCCGAGAGGGCGGGAAGGGATACCGTGAGGTTCATCCGTCCCATCCGGCCCAGCGCCGCCGACGTGGCCTCCTGCTCTGCCAGCAGGAGCTCACCCATGGTGTGGCCGGCCAGATAGGCCAGTTCTTCGGGCAGCCCGGGACGGCCCGGAATGATGACGTCTTCTCCCGAGTGCTCGACCCGGAGGAAGGTCACCACCTTGTCGAACGGCCCCTCCATGTAGAGCTGCACCTGGCTGTGCTGGTCGGTGGCGCCGAGGGCCGCGACCGGTGTGGGCCCCGCATGGACCACCTCGCCGCGGCGGTCCACCCGCTTGCCGAGGCTCTCGGCCCAGAGCTGAGCGAACCACATCGCGAGCTCACGCAGCCGGTCGGAATAGGGCATCAGCACGTGGATTCTGGCGCCCAGCCAGGCATCCGCGGCCCAGTGAAGCGCGGCATGGAGCGCGGCCGGGTTGTCCAGCAGCGAATCGGATTCCGCGCGGCCGATCGCGCGGTCGGCCCCCCGGATGAGCCCGGAGATGTCGATGCCCACCAGGGCGGCCGGCAGCAGCCCCACCGGGGTGAGCACGCTGAAGCGGCCTCCGATATTCGGGGGTACGCCGAGCGCCGCGATGCCTTCCCGCTCCGCGATTTCCCGGAGCGGACCCTTGACCGGGTCGGTGGTGAACGCCAGGTGCCGCACCGCCGCATCGGAGCCGAGGGCCTGATCCAGCCAGGCCCGCACCACCAGGTATTGCGCCAGGGTCTCCGAGGTGCCGCCCGACTTGCTGATGACGTTGACGAAGACCCGGCGCGGGTCGATGCGGCGCAGCGCGGCGGCGATCGAGGTCGGATCGACGTTTTCGAGGACCGTGATCCGGGGAAAGAACTCCCGCGCTTCGTCGTCCAGCTCGTTCCAGGCCGGTGGGCGCAGGGCGTTGACCAGCGCCTTGGTCCCCAGCGCCGAGCCGCCGATGCCAAGGACCAGCACGTGGTCGTAGGCCTGACCCACCCCCTCGGCAAAGCGGCGGATCGCCGCGACGGTCTCGGTCTGCTCTCCGAGGTCGTAGAAGCCGTAGTCGCCGTCGCGCCGGCGGGCCCGAACCTCGGCCAGCACGTTGGGGAAGCGCTGGGTCAGGTCGGCCAGGCGGGCCCGGGGGAGTCCGTGCGACCCGTCGAGCTTGTCCGCTAGGATGCGGCCGTAGTCGAGCTTCATGGGGTGACCTCCACGGTCTGCCCGTCGAATCCGGGCTCGATTCCCTCGGGCAGCCGCGCGATGAGGTCCGCGTGGCTGGTCTCGTGGGTCAGGTGGGTCAGGATGGTTCGGCGGGCCCCGATGGCCCGCGCCGTTTCGATCGCCTCGCCAATACTGAGGTGGGTCGGGTGCGGGCGCCACCAGAGCGCGTTGAGCACCAGCACGGACACTCCGGCGAGCTGCCGGCGCGCCTCCTCCGGGACCGCTTTCACGTCGGTCAGATAGGCCACCGGCCCGACCCGGAACCCCAGCACCCGCGAGTGTCCGTGTTCGAACCCCAGGGGAAGCACCGCGAGTCCTGCGATCGTGGTCGGCCGGCCCGGCTCCAGGACCTCGATGGCCAGCCGAGGCTTGGAGGTGCCCTGGTAGGGCGTCACGCTCTGATCGAAGATGTAGCGGTAGGACCCGCGCAGGAATTCGACCGTCTCCCGCGCGCCGTAGCAGGCCAGCGGCGCCTGCTGGCGAAGGGAGAACATCCTCAGGTCATCGATGCCGGCGACATGATCGGCGTGCTCATGGGTATAGAGCACCGCGGACAGCCGCCGAGTGCCCGCCGCCAGGAGCTGGAGCCGGAGCTCGGGGGGCGTGTCCACCAGCAGGGTGGTGCCCCCCGCTTCGATGAGCGCCGCGGTCCGCGATCGTCGGTCCCGGGGATCGGTCGAATGGCACACGGCACAGTCGCAGCCGATCTGCGGCACGCCCATCGAGGTGCCGGTGCCCAGCAGCGTGAGCCGCATCCTCTAGACGTTCTCGATCTTGAGGAGATTCGTGGTGCCCGCGACGTCGAACGGAACCCCCGCGGTCACCACCACGCGCTCGCCGGCGGCGGCCAGGCCCATCTTGCGGATGATCGTCTGCGCCACGGGGAAGGTCTTGTCGTAGTCCGGATAGTGATCGATGAGGGCCGGTATGACCCCCCACACCAATGAGAGCTGCCGGAAGGTCTCCGGCTCCGGCGTCACCGCCAGGATCGGCACGCTGGGGCGATAGGAGGCGACGGTGCGCGCCGTGAATCCGCTCGAGGTGAGGCAGACGATGAGGGGGACCTGGAGCAGCTCCGCCGCGGCGCAGACCGCCAGGGAGATCGCGTCTTCCGGCCGCGCGGTGACGTGGGGACGGCGCATTTGGATCATCGAGGCCTCCCACGCCTGCTGGTGCTCCCCTTCGCGGCGCTGGCCCTCGACCTCGCGCGCGATCCGGTCCATGGCCAGCACCGACTCGAGGGAGTAGGCGCCGACCGCCGTCTCCGCCGAGAGCATCAGGGCGTCGGTCCCGTCCAGGATGGCGTTGGCCACATCCGAGGCCTCGGCGCGGGTCGGGCGGGGCGCCTTGATCATGCTCTCCAGCATCTGGGTCGCGGTGATCACCGGCTTGCCGTGCCGATTTGCCTCGCGGATCAGCCGTTTCTGGACCAGCGGCACCTGCTCGAACGGCAGCTCGACGCCCAGATCTCCCCGGGCCACCATGATGGCGTCGGCGACCTCGAGAATTCCATCCAGGTGCTTGAGCGCGGTGTCCTTCTCGATCTTGGCCACCAGCTTGATGGTCCGGGGCAGCAGGCCCCGCATCGCTTCGAGATCCTCGGGGCGGCGGACGAAGCTCATGCCAATGAAGTCGACTCCCAGCGACGCGGCCAAGGCGGCGTCCTCGCGGTCTTTCTCGGTGATCGAGGGAGCGCTGACTTCGATACCCGGGAGGTTCATCCCCTTGTGGGCCTTCAGCACCCCGCCGTAGAGCACCTTTCCGTGGACCCGGTCGCCCGTCACGCTGACCACGTTTACCGATATCAGGCCGTCGTCGAGGAGGATCCGGTTGCCGGGGCCGAGGTCTCCCGCCAGGCCGGCGTAGGTGGTCGGGATCTCCTCCGCCGCAGCCGAGCCCTCCGGCGCGAACACCACCGACTCGCCCGCCATGAGGTCTCGGGGAGCCGGCAGGTCGCCGACCCGGATCCGGGGGCCCTGGAGATCGACCAGGACGGCCGCCGCGGCGGGCCGGGTGCGCAGCACGGCCTTGAGATCGCCGATCCAGCGGGCGCGGATCTCCGGAGTCCCGTGGCTGGAATTGACCCGCACGACGTCGACGCCGGCGTCGAGAAGGGACCGCATCTGCTCGGGCTGCTCCCAGGCGGGTCCCAAGGTGGCGACGATTTTGGTCCGGCGGATTGCAGCGGGCTTGCTGGCCAAAAGAGAGGGGCGCCTGGTTGAAGGTGCCAGAATTTAAGCGGAAACCCACCAGGACTGCAGGACGATCCCCCGTCCACTACGGTCAGCGGCATCCGCCCTTCACCTGCCGCCGTTTCATGGCCCATTCAGCCAAAGTGGGGGAGTCGATGAAGCCAGCATTCAATACCTTCCCCGGCATTTCGAACACCGGCGGGCCGACATCGTCTGCCTGGCCACCTCCGCAGCGGGCCCGATCGAGCGGATGATACCCCCATCTCTGAGCAGGGCATTAGTCCCAAACGAACCCGGTACAATATGGTCCACAACGGGGAGTCCGGAGCGTGCCAAGTGTTGAAAAACCTTGTCCACGGTGTTCACACCGGGTGGGAAGCAGGTCGCAAGTGATTGGTAGCCATGCGGGCAGGTGTTTTCCACACGCATTCCGATCCCTCATTGCGCCTATTCCGGGGGGAAATCGATCCTCCACATTCCTGTGAATTCACCGAGTTTTCCACACGTGGAAATGGGAAGAAGCCGGGGCGGAGAGTCGCAAGTAACGATAGCGGCATGAGATCGGTGAAAGGTTGAATGTCAACATTCAACGTAACGTGTAAGTCATTGATCCACATGACGTACACATCTTTGTCTCATGTGGAAAATCATGGAGTGAGTAGGCACTCCCGGAGGCTGGTTTGACGCTCCTCGGGGGGCAATCTAGATTGGGCCTTCGCTTCAACCTAGCTCCTTCCGAACTGGCGGTAAATCGGCCAATGCCTGGCTCACCCATCGAGCGCCTGACCTCTCTGTTCGGGGGCGCGGTAAGCGCCGACCCGACCGGTCTCACGGTTCACCATCGCGAGGTCTTCCAATCCCCCACAATGGACCGTCTGGTCTGGGAGGCTGTCTTCGGGGCCGACCGGGATGCCGCGAGGAGTCTCCTCTGGGGTCTGGGCCAGGCCACGGGAGTCCGCCCGGCGTCGATTCACGACCTCTATCTGGCGGCCGGGCGGGGCGAGGTGGGTGGGTTTACCGTCCCAGCCATCAACGTTCGGATGCTGGCCTACGACACCGCACGGGCCGCCATCCGGGCGGCCCGGAAGGGGGATGCCGGTGCGATGATCTTCGAGATCGCCCGGTCGGAAATCGCCTACACGGACCAGCGCCCGGCCGAATACGTCGCGGTCATGATCGGGGCCGCGCTCCGGGAGGGCTATGATCTGCCGCTCTTCATTCAGGGCGACCACTGCCAGGTCAACGCCAAGAAGTATGCTGCGGACCCCGAAGGGGAGGTCGGGGAGGTCAAGAAACTGATCGGCGAAGAGGTCGGCGCCGGCTTCTTCAACATCGACGTCGACACCTCCACCCTGGTCGACCTGGAGCAGCCCAACCTCGACCTCCAGCAGCAGACCAACTACGAGCGCGCGGCGGAGATCACCGCCTACATCCGGAGCATCGAGCCCCGGGGCGTCACCGTGTCGGTGGGCGGCGAGATCGGCGAGGTCGGGATGAAGAACAGCACCGTGGAGGAGCTGGTGGCCTTCATGGACGGGTACAATCGATCCCTGGCGTCTCGGAACCGGAAGCTGGAGGGCTTGAGCAAGATCTCGGTGCAGACGGGTACCTCCCACGGCGGCGTGGTCCTGCCCGACGGCTCGATCGCGGCGGTGCAGCTGGATCTGGCGGCGCTGGAGGCGCTGAGCCTGGCGGCGCGTAAGGAATACCGACTGGGCGGGGCCGTACAGCACGGGGCCAGCACGTTGCCGGCCAACGCGTTCGGCAATTTCCCGCGGGTCGGGGCCATCGAGATCCATCTGGCAACCAACTTCCAGAACATCGTCTTCGATCACCCCCGGTTGCCGGCCGACTTGGCCCTTCGGATGAAGGAATGGCTTCAGCACAACGCCCTTTCGGAGCGGAAGCCCCGGGATACCGACGAGCAGTTCTACTATCGAGCCCGCAAGAAGGCGATCGGACCCTTCAAGCAGGAGTGCTGGTCGCTGCCCGCCGACATCCGGGATGCCATCGCCGCCGACCTCGAGAAGACCTTTGGTTTCCTCTTCGAGCAGCTCCGGATCCACGACACTGCGGGCGTGGTGCGGAAATCGATCCAGGCCCCTCGGCTGACCGAGGACCAGCTGCACCAGGCCGGTGAGCGGGCGGTAGACGACGCCGAGGCAGGTGAGTAAGTATGAGCAGGGTACCGGATTCGGGATTCAGGGGTCAGGCGTAGAGGAGACTCTCGTGTCACGCAGAAGCCAACGCGACGTGGTTTTCGTCGAGCGGGAGTCGTCCTCGCCGCTCTGGTGGCTGGTGGTGGGCGGCGCCCTGGGCGCCGGGCTGGCGCTGCTCTTTGCCCCGGAGTCGGGCTCCAAGACTCGTCGGATCCTGGCCCGCCGCCTGGCACGGCTGCGGAGCTCCGCCGAAGAGGTGATCGGCGAGTTTCGCGAGGCGGCGTCCGATGACGCCGAGGACGGGGCAGCGGACCCTGAGGCCGACGACGAAATCGAAGAAGAAGAAGAGGAGGCCGAAGAGGAGGATGATGAGGAGGAAACAGAAGCGGTCGAGGCGCTGACTGCCCGGCAGGAGCTCGAGAAGCGGCTCGCCGCGGCACGGGCGCGGCGCCAGCGCGAACGGATCGACGAGGACGAGGAGCCGGTCGCCTGAGGGAGGCACGGCAACGCGAGTGGCATCGCTCGCTCCGCGGATTCGCGTGGCGGACTCTGCAGGCCGCCGATGACAACAACATTCCCTTCCTGGCCAGTGCGCTGACGTTCGACGGGCTGCTGGCCGCCGTCCCCCTCATTCTGCTGCTGTTCGCCGGGCTGGCCCGGATCCTCCAGGGCATCGCCGGCACCGGCGACATGGACCCGCAAGCCTTGTTCGAGCGGTTCCTCCCGCCCCATCTCTCCGGGGCACTGGATCCCTTCCAGACCGTCGAGGCGGTGCTGGGGCGCCTCACCCAGGTTGGTCGCTCCCTGTCGGTGGTCGCGGTGCCCGCCTTCATCTGGTTCAGTACCCGGCTGTTCGCGGGACTCCGTACCGCGCTCAACAGCATCTTCGACGTCTCCATCCGCCCGTCCAAGAAGCACTTCCTGCTCCGGTTCCTGCTCAACAAGCTTCGCGATCTTGGGATGGTGATCATGACGCTCGCGATGTTTCTGGCCAATACCGTGTTGTCGACCGGCATGGCCCTGCTGCAGGGGTACGCCAAGGAGCGGGGCCGCCCGGCGCTCTCGACGGTGGAGCGGTGGGGCGGGGAGGCGCTCGCCTTCCTGTTTCTGCTCGCGCTGTTCTTCCTGCTCTATCGCTATGCCTCGATTCGGAAGGTCCGCTGGCAGGGCGCCCTGGTGGCCGCCGTGTTCATGTCGGTGGCGTTCGAAGTCGCCAAGCGACTCTACGGGCTCTACCTGCGCGGTGCTACCGGTTACGGGACCGCCGCCGCGGACGCGTCCCTGGGGGCCGCCGCCCTCTTCGTCGTCTGGCTGTATTATTCCGCCCTGGTCTTCCTGCTGGGCGGCGTGGTCGCCGAGACCTGGGAGCTCAGAGCCATGCAACGGGAACAGCGGGGCATCGCGTAGCGGCTTCCTCCGACCCTCATCCATCGGCATCCATGCGTCCGGCTCTCGTCGTTCTTGCCACCCTTGCCGTCTCCCCGCCCCTCGCCGCCCAGCAGCCCTTCGACTGGTACGGACGCGGGCCCTACCGCGCCGCGGTGCCCCGTCCCGATTCGTTGCTGGGTCACGGCCTCGGCGCCCGCCACACGATGTACTTCGAGCAGCAGGGAGTGCTCGACCGGCTGATCGCCGCCGCGCCGGAGCGGGTGCGCACCGAGGTGATCGGGACCACCGCCGAGGGGAAGGTCATGCGGGTGCTGATCATCTCGGCGCCCGAGAATCTCGCCAGGCTCGACCAGATCCGGGCCGACATCGCCACGCTGGGGGATCCGAGGAAGACCACCGTCGCGGCGGCGGCGGAGGTGGCGCGGCGGACACCGGCCATCGCCCTCCTGTCGCACTCGATCCATGGCAATGAGCCGGCGGGCTTCGAGGCGGTGATGCAGACGGCGTATCAGCTGCTCGCCTCGGACGAGGCGGCGACCCAGGACATCCTCAAGAACGTGGTGGTGATTCTGAACCCGTCGCAGAATCCCGACGGGCACGAACGGTTTGCCGCCTGGAATAACGGGTCGGCGGTCGGGAGCGACGAGCCGGGCGCGCTGGAGCAGACCGAGCCCTGGAGTGTCTGGGGCCGCTACAACCACTACCGGTTCGACATGAACCGCGATTTCATCGCCCAGAGCCAGGCCGAGACCCGCGCCCTGATGGGTGTGATGGTGAAGTGGCACCCTCAGCTGGTCATCGACCTGCACAGCACCACGTCGCAGTACTTCTTCCCGCCGACCTCGGACCCGCTCAACCCCCAGGTCGGCCCGTGGCAGCGTAAATGGGAGGACCGCTTCGGTCGGGGCAACGCCGCCGCCTTTGACCGGTTCGGCTGGGCCTATTTCAACCGCGACACCTACGACTTCTTCTATCCGGGTTATGTCGACCTGTGGCCCTCGATGTCCGGCGCCACCGGCATGACCTTCGAGACCGACGGCGGACCCGAACTCAAGATCCGCAAGGACGACGGCACCATCACCACCTTTGCCGACGGCATCGCCCACCACTTCGTGGCGTCGCTCGCCTCGCTGGGGGTGCTGGCCCAGGGGCGGGAGGAACGGCTCAAGGACTACTACGAGTTCCACGCCACCGGCCTCACCGAGGCCCGCGCCCGGGCGATGAAACGCGTGGTGATCGCACCGAGCGGCGACCCGGCCCGGGCGCTCAAGGTGGCCCAGCTGCTGGCCCGGAGCGAGGTCGAGGTCTTCCGTACGACGGCCCCGTACACCGCGCCGGCCGCCCATGACTACCTGAACGGCACCGCCACGAAGCGGACCTTCCCGGCCGGGAGCTACCTGATCGATCTGGCCCAGCCCGAGGCGCGCCTCGCCACTACGATGCTGGAGCCCCGCGCGGCGTTCGACACCGTGTTCACGCGGCGCCAGATGGAGAAGTTCGAGCGGAACCGGCGCCGGGGTGAGGAGTCGCAGTCCGAGGGGTACGACTTCTACGATATCACCGCCTGGTCGATGCCCTACAGCTTCGGCCTCGACGCGGCCTGGACCGAAGATCTGCTTCCGGTGCCGGGCGAGCCGGTCACCGGTGAGACGACGCTTCCCCCCGGGTCGGTGAACGGCCGGGCCCAATCGGCCTACCTCTTTCCAGGCGGCCGGGAGACCAGCACCCGACTGGCCCTCAACCTTCTGCGGGAGGGTTTTTCGCTGGGTGTGGCGACGGTGCCGATTCGGGCCGACGCCGTGACCTGGCCCGCCGGGACGTTCGTGGCCCGGGTCGGGCGCAATGGGCCGGCGCTGCACGAGCGGATGGCGTCGCTCGCCGCGGACACCCGCGCCCAGGTGGCGGCGGTGGCATCGGCCTTCGTCGACAGCGGCATGGGGGTGGGCAGCGACTATGTCCAGGCGCTCCGGAAGCCGAAGATCCTGCTGGCCGCGGGAGACGGCGTATCCACCACCACCTTCGGCGACGTCTGGTTCTACCTCGAGAAGGAGCTCCGGTACCCGGTGGTCCCGGTTGATCTCGGCAATCTCGGCCGGGTGAACCTGTCCGACTTCAACCTGCTGATCCTTCCCGACGGCTCGGGGTCCACGATGCTGCGACGGGCCGGCGACGCGGAACGAATCAAGCGCTGGGTCCAGGAGGGTGGGGCCATCATCGGCATCGGGAGCGCCTACAGCTTCGTCACCGCCAAGGAGATGGGCCTCTCGACGGTGGGAGAGGTCGGTGCGTCGGATGACTCGGACAAGGTCAAGGAGAAGAAGGCCGCCGACTCCACCATGACGCAGGTCCCGGCCTTCGGCGCGCCGATCGTGTCGCCGACCGCACCCAACGGATCCAAGCCCGAATACCTGGCCGGGCTCATCGCGCGGGCCACGCTCGACCGGACTCACTGGCTCACCTTCGGGTACGTCGGGAACCAGCTGCCGGTGTTCATGAGCGGGAACGCCTTCTTCACGCCCTCCAAGAAAGGCGACAACCCGGTGGCGTTCGTTGGCAAGGACCTCATCCTCTCGGGCTTCGGCTTCCCGGGGAATACCGAGCGGTTGCTGACCGGCGCGGTGTGGGCGACGGTCGAGTCGGCTGGGCAGGGCAAGGTCGTCCTCTTTGCCGACGATCCGCTCTTTCGGGGCTTCTGGCGCGGCACCGCCGGCCTTTTCAACAATGCTATTCTCATGGCGCCGGGGCGGTGAGAGCGGTTGGCCCCGCTCGGCGCAGGGATTATCTTTGGGGCGCCCCAGGTCCGAAGGGTGTCGGCGCACGAACCGCGTCAGGACCTTGCCGGTAGCAGCGCTAAGTGATGTCCGGTGCAGCTTCGGGGTGCCTGGGGCACTCTTCAGGCGGACGGGCGGACGGGCGGACAGACGGACGCTCTCGTTCCGATCCTGATCCGCATTCCGGCAAAGGTTGCCCGGCGTCCACCGACCGCCTGTCCGTCCGTCCGACTGTCCGCCCTTGATCGCTCTCGCCCGCAAATACCGACCCAAGCGGTTCGCCGATCTGCTGGTGCAGGATCACGTCGCGACCGCCCTCCGCGGCGCGGTCGCCCGGGGTCGGGTGGGCCACGGCTATCTCCTGACCGGTCCGCGCGGCACCGGAAAGACCACGGCGGCGCGGATCCTCGCCATGGCCCTCAATTGCGAGAACGCCGACCCCAAGGCGCCGTCGGGCGAGCCCTGCGGCCTGTGTGCCAGCTGCCAGCGGGTCTGGAGCGGCTCCGCGAATCTGGACGTGGTGGAGATCGACGCCGCCAGCAACCGGGGCGTGGACGATGCCCGGGATCTGCGGGAGCGGGCGATGTACGCCGCGAGCCAGGAAGGCCGCCACAAGGTGTACATCGTGGACGAAGCCCACATGCTCACTCGGGAGGCGTGGAACGCCCTCCTGAAGATTCTCGAGGAGCCGCCGCCCGGCGTGGTGTTCGTCTTCGCGACCACCGAGCCCCAGAAGATCGCCTCCACCGCGGCGCCGGTTCTGTCCCGGCTCCAGCGCTTCGACTTCCGGCGGATCGGTCCCGCGGCCATCCGCGACCGGCTCCGCCAGGTACTCGCCGAAGAGAAGCTCTCCGCCGAGGAGGACGCCCTGGCGCTGATCGCGCGCTATGCCGACGGCGGGATGCGCGACGCGCTTTCGGTCCTGGACCAGTGCCTCTCCTTCGGCGAGGGACCCATCACCGCGGCCGCGGTCCGCGAGGTGCTGGGCCTGATCGGCGACGAGCAGTACGCCGAAGTGCTTCGCCTGGTGATGGACAAGGACTCGGGTGGCGTCTTCGCGCTGGTGGACCGGCTGGTGAACGCCGGTGCGGACCTGGCCGAGTTCATGAACGGCACGGCCGAGCTGCTCCGGGCCCTCTTGATGGTGCAGAGCGGGGCCGCTCCCGACGGCCTCACCGAGACGCTGCGCCAGGCCATCGACCGCGCCCGGGACGTCCTCCAGCCGGCCGACGCGGTCCGGATGCTGTCGCTCCTGGCCGAGGCGGAAACCTCGATTCGACGCTCGGCGAGCGTGCGGCTGGTGGTCGAGACGCTGCTGCTGCGCTGGACGCTGATGGACCGGGTGGTGGAGATCGAGGCGGTGCTTCGCGGGCAGGGCGGGCAAGACGGACAGGGCGGGCAAGGCGGGCGGGGCGGCCGGGTGGCCCGGCCAATCCCGGCTCCCTCCGAAGCGCCGTCCGCTCCGCGTAGCGCTGTCCCGCCCGCCCTGCCTACCATGCCCGTCGTTCGCGGCGAGCTCTCCCTGGCCACCCTCATCGCCGCGTGGCCCGAGATCGTCGAGGCGGCTCGCGCCCGGAGCATCCTGCTGGGGCAGGCGCTGGAGGCGATTCCCCCCCGGTCCGTGGCCAAAGGTGAGATCCGGCTGGTGGCGAGCCTGGACCACGCGGTGCTGATGGAGGGCATCCAGCGCCAGATCGGACTGGTGGAGGATCTGGTCCAGAGCCATTTCGGCGTCCGCGGAAAGGTCTCCGTGGCCCCGGAAGCGCCCGCGGGGCGAGAGCCCCAGGAGCGGCCCAAGCGCATGACCGACGAGGCCTTGCGCACCGAGAAGCTGGCGCGGCTCCGGCGGCTCGATCCCGCTCTCGACACGGCCGCCAATGAGTTAGATTTGGAGATCGTAGACGAAGCGTAAAGGAACTCCGATGGCCGATCTTCAGCAGCTCTTTCAGCTCGGTTCCCAGGTCCAGGGGCGGCTCTCGCAGCTCCAGTCCGAGCTTGCGGGGCGCAGCATCGAAACCAGCGCGGGCGCCGGTCTGGTTCGGGTCCGGGTGGACGGGACCGGACTGCTGCAGTCCCTGACCATCGATCCGGAGGCCTGGAACGGCCGTGACGCCGAACTTCTGGCCGACTTGATCATCGGGGCCGTGGCCGAGGCGCAGCGCCGGGCGGCCGACCTGGTGCAGGCGGAAATGAAAAAGCTCCCCCAGAACCCTCTCGCGGCGCTTTGAGGCCGGTGGGCGCCATCGACGACCTGGTGAGCGAGCTCGCCCGCCTGCCGGGTATCGGCCAGAAGACAGCACAGCGGCTGACATTTCACCTGCTTCAGCAACCCCGGGAGCGGGCCGACCGGCTGGCCGCCACGCTGTCGGCCGTCGCCACCCGGGTGCATCCCTGCTCAGAGTGCGGCAACTTCACCGAGGCCGAGCGCTGCGTGGTCTGTACCGACCCCCGCCGCGACCCCGCGATCCTCTGCGTGGTCGAGGAGCCGTCGGCGGTGCCGGTGGTGGAGCGCGCCACTTCGTTCCGGGGCCGCTACCTGGTGCTGGGCGGCAGGCTCTCGCCGCTGGAGGGCATCGGGCCCGAGCAGCTCCGGCTCGCCCTGCTCCGGCAGCGGGTGGAGGAGGGCGCGGTGCGAGAGGTGATCCTGGCGACCAATCCCTCCCTGGAGGGCGAGGCGACAGCCACCTACATTCACCAGCTGCTGCACGGCACCGGGGTGCGGATCACCCGGCTGGCCCGCGGCATGCCGGTCGGCGGCGATCTCGAATACATCGACGGAGTGACCTTGAGCCACGCGCTGGACGCGCGCCAGGAAGTCCCGTGAGGACCCCGCGCGGCCTGCTGGTGATGGCGGCGGCCGCCGCCGGCGTCGCCGCCGGGTGGGTGCTGGCGCAGGGCTACCTGGAGCGGCACAAGCGCGCGCTGTTCAGCCGGGCGCCCCGGCTCCGTCACGCCGCGCTCGGCTACCTGTCGGGGCGCGCCTCCCCCGAGACGGTGCGGCTGCTGCGCGACTACGTGGCCTGGGAGCGGCACGCCGGCCTCCGGCGCCGGGGCCTCCGGGTGATTCGGGAGCTCGAGGCCGCGATCTCGTGAGCAACGCCTCGAGCTGGTCGTTCCGCGAGGAGGACGCCTCCCGGATCGGCGCCCTGCTGAACAGCCTGCTCCGCGAAGCCAACGCGAAGACCGCGCTCCTGGTGGACCGCACTGGCCAGATGCTCGCGACCGTGGGCGAGGAGCCCCGCTTCGATCCGGTGGCGTTCGCCTCGCTCACCGCGGCGGACTTCAGCGCCAACGACCAGTTGGCCCGGATGCTGGGCGAAAACGAGTTCGGCGCCCTGTTCCACCAGGGGGAAAAAGACTCCCTGTATCTCGCGGATGTGGCGCGGCGGGTTATCCTGGTGGTGCTCTTCGACAACCGGACCACGCTCGGGCTGGTCAAGCTCCGGGTCCGGAACGTGGTGGAGGAGCTCTCGGCGCTCTTCACCGCGATGTTCGCCCGCGAGGCGGCGGTCGAGCGGGGGATGGAGACCGGCTTCGTGGGAGAAGCCGAGGACGAAATCGACAAACTCTTCGGAAGCTGAGGCCGCGCCCGCATGTCGCTCATCAACTACGCGTCGCGCGAGATCAACTGCAAACTCGTGTACTACGGGCCCGGGCTGGGCGGCAAGACCACCAATCTCGAGTACATCTACGAGAAGGTCGCGCCGGCCAGCAAGGGGAAGATGATCTCGCTCGCCACCGAAACCGAGCGCACCCTCTTCTTCGACTTCCTCCCGGTCGACCTCGGCACCATTCGCGGATTCAAGACCCGCTTTCACCTCTACACCGTGCCCGGCCAGGTCTACTACAACGCCTCCCGGAAGCTGATCCTGAAGGGCGTGGACGGCGTGGTCTTCGTCGGCGACAGCCAGATGGAGCGGATGGAGGCCAACATCGAATCGATGCAGAATCTGTACGACAACATGACCCAGCACGGACTGGACCTCACCCGGCTGCCGTTCATCATCCAGTACAACAAGCGCGACCTGCCCAACGCGGCGCCCCTGGCCCAGCTCCAGGACGCGCTCAATCCGGGGTGGCCGGTCGAAGATCCGGCGCGGATGCGCCCCCTGGCGGACCCGAACCGCCCCGGCGAAATGCTGATCCAGGAAACGGACGGTACCTGGATCGAGCGGGTGCCCTACTTCGAAGCGGTGGCGCTCCGGGGCGACGGGGTGTTCGACACGCTCCGGGCCATCTCGAAGCTCGTGCTCAAGACGCTGGGGTGAGTTCCCCGCTTCCGGCTCCCCGCTCCCCGGGCATTGTCTGGACCCTGCCCAATATCCTGACCGTGGCACGCATCGCGATCACCCCGGTGATCGCCCTGCTGCCCTTCATCGACGGGTACTGGCCCAAGCTCATCTGTCTGGTGATCTTCATCGCCGCCGCCGTCACCGACGTCATGGACGGCATCCTGGCCCGCCGCAACAACCAGGTCTCCGATTTCGGCAAGGCGCTGGATCCCATCGCCGACAAGGTGCTGCTGCTGGCCACGCTGGTGCCAATCTGGTGGATTTCCCAGCAGCGCCACGATCTCTACGACATTCCGCTCTGGGGCAGCATCCCCCTCTGGGTCTGCCTGCTGCTGCTGGGCCGGGAGATCGCCATGACGGTGTTCCGGGTCTGGGCCCGGCGCCGCGGCGTGATCATTTCGGCCCAGGGACCCGGCAAGCTCAAGACGGTGTTCCAGCACATCTTCATCGGCGGGACCATCGCCTGGTTCGCGTTCCGCGACGCCATGAAGCCGATGGGCTGGGAGAGCCAGCGCGCCGCGCTCTGGTGGAACCAGTTTCACGGACTGTTCGTGGCCGTGACGCTGGCGATCGCACTGGTGCTGACTATCTACTCCTTCGTCATCTACCTGTATCGGTATCGGGGGCTCTTTTCGCAGCGGTAGGCTGCTGCACCGGGGCTTCGCTAGGCCAATGGTCCCGAAGCCATTCCCCCTCCCGTCCCGCGGTTTTTCGGTACGCAAGCAAAGGGTCACCCACCGTAGATTTCCGGTTACCGGCGCCGGGCCTACGGAATCACTTGTGGATCACGATGCTTCCGCCGCCGAGAGCGGTCGTATCGGACGAATCCTCGAGCGAACCTATCTTGTTGTCGTAGATCACGCCGCCGCTGACCTTGTCCCAGATCTTGATGCGGAACCGGTCGGCGCCCCCGCCTCCGGGAAGATCGCCATCGATTGCCGTCAGAAGAAAGTCGTACGACCCCGATCCGTTGATCGTTCCCTCTCCCTTGTATTGGGCCTTGCTCCCGGCGACGACGAGCCACTGGTAGCTGGTGCTGCTGAAGCTGAGGCCCGCCGCCTTGAACTGGAACTCGGTGTTGCCGGTGGGGACGTTCGCGCCCTTCTGATAACGAGACACGAAGCCGAAGGTGGCCTTGCCGATCGTGCTCCCGTCGGCGCTGCAACCGGTCCAGCGGCAGGCACCGATTGGTGAATTGATCCACCCGCCCCCCGTGACGAAACCGGCGGCGGGGTCGTACGCCACGATGTAGGCCGGTACGTCGAGTTCGCTTGAGCGCGTTCCGGGGAGACTACCGTCGCTCACAGAGACCCCCAGGGTGTAGACTCCGGACCCGGCGTAGGCATGGGTGGCGGACACGGTCCCGGCACCGCTGGCTTCGGAGACGGTTCCCGCTGTGGTGGCTCCGTCGTCCCAGGACACGGTGGCGGTGTGCGAGTCGTGGAGGTTGCCGTCCGTGAAGTTTGCCGCAACGACGACGGTGGTGGCGATCGGAACCGGACTAGCTGGAAGTGTGATCCCGCTGACGGCAGGAGCAACGTTCACCTCAACGACGGTCATGCTCTGCGTCGCTTGAGGCGCGGGGAAATAGTTCGGGTTTCCAAGCTGGTCCGCCGCGATCGTGCAGGTGCCGCTACCGACGAAGTCGACCGTGCTACCGGTGACCCTGCAGGTTGCCGAGGTGAGCGTAGTGAACGTCACCGGATTCCCGGAGCCGCCGCCGCTCGCCGTGACGACGTAGCTGCCACCCACGATCGGCGAAACCGGAGGCGTCGACGTGAAGCTGATCGCCTGGGGCTGTGTGGTGATTGAGTTGAGACCGCCCGGTACGTCGGTCTGCCCGTTCAGATTCAACCCCCAGCAAACCACTGTCCCGTCGGTCTTGAGCGCGCAGGTATGCAAATATCCTGAGCTCACCTGGGCCACCGAGGCGAGTGCAGGCGGCACGTTCGTTTGTCCGTAATCGTTCCAGCCCCAGCATGATACCGTCGCATCCATTAAGAGCGCGCAGGTGTGGTTGCCGCCGGCGCTAACCTGGGTCGCAACAATCCCCGCCGGCAAGGCCGCGAATGGAGGATATCCCCAGCAGGCCACTGTCCCGTCTGCCTGGAGAGCGCACACGTGTATCCAGCGACCGCTCACCTGAACAGCGTCAAGCCCGGCCGGTACGTTCGTCTGGTCGTTAATAACTTGCACGTTGTCCCAGCAGACTACCGTCCCATCTGTCTTCAACGCACACGTGTGCTCAGGGGCCGGGAAGATCTTCGCTACGGAGGACAGCCCATCTGGAACCGTGCTAAGCCCGACGTTCTTGGCGCCCCAGCAGACCGCAGTAGCGTCTGTCCTGACCGCGCACGTGTCGTAAGTGCCGGCCCCAACCTGAGTCGCGACGAGGCCCGCAGGCACGTTCAACTCACCCCACGAGTTGTCACCCCAGCAGGCGACCGTTCCATCTGCCTTGAGCGCGCAGGTGTGGGTTTGGCCAGCGCTCACCTGGACGGCAACCAGCCCGGATGGCGGGGTTGCCTGCCCGCTGGAGTTGCGGCCCCAACAGACGATGCTTCCATCGGTCTTGAGGACGCAAGTGTGATAGCCACCGGCGCTGAGTTCTCCGATTGATGGCCCCCCCTGTAGCATCGAGAAGGAGATCGGGCGGGGATCGGACGGGCTCGTGATCGGCTCGGCGCAGCCGGCGGCGAGCACGATTGCAGCGAAGCCCATTGCGTTCGAGAGGGTTCGAAACAGGCGATGCATGGGGACTCCTTCGAGACTTCGAGGGCCTGAGGCCAGCGCGGCTGGCAAAGTGCGTTGAAGGGACGGGCTGATGCCAAGAGATACGGATGGTGGCGCCGGCTTTGCGGAGCTCAGAGTGCTGCCTACCCGCCACGATTTTGCCTGGCGGCGCGTTGACAGCCCTTCACCAATGCCGTACTATCGCCGGCACCTCCCTTACGCAGGACATCCTCGATCCGGGCAGGCGTGCCGGGCCCATGACCACCTCCCCGCCCGATACGCTCCAGGCTCTTCTCGCCACGCCTGACGGGCCCGGCCGGGAGGCTGCCTGGACCGCTTTCCTCGAAGAGCACAGCCAACCCATTCTCCACGTGGCCCGGAGTCAGGGCGGCGATCACGATGCCGCCATGGATCGGTACCTATTCATCATCCAGGCGCTGCGCGACCACGACTGTCGGCGGCTTCGTGCCTACACCGCTGACGGGGGCGGCAAGTTCACCACCTGGCTGCTCGTCGTATGTCGCAGGCTCTGTTTCGACCACCACCGGGCTCGCTACGGTCGTACCCAGTCGGAGACCGAGACCTCGGCGGCACGGAAGCTGGAACGGCGGCAGCTGGTTGATCTCGTCGGCGGCGAGCTGCAGCTCGAATTGCTGGAAGCACGGCCAGAGAAAGGCCCTGAAGAGGAGTTCCGGCGGATGGAACTCCGTGCGGCGCTCGCGCGCGCCTTGGCCGAGCTTTCAACGGCAGAACGGCTGCTGTTGAGGCTCCGGTTCGAGGACGGTGCATCGGTCCCCGAGATCGCGCGACTGATGGGAGGGAGCTCTCCGTTCGCGATGTATCGAAAGCTCGACCGGCTCCTGGGCCGCCTGCGGAAGTCCCTCAACGCCTCCGGCGTCGAGGACCCCGCTCCCTAGGCGCAATCTGGCAGCGCTACATCCGTTTCCTATGTCGGGCTGAACAAGGGGGCG
>JBGPLG010000079.1:0-19142 GCA_041486305.1 Gemmatimonadota bacterium | reverse complement strand
TGTCATTGCGAGCCGCCACCGGCGGCGAAGCAATCTACGGCTGGGCGCTCGTCACGCCCGGCATCAGCTTCTTCCTGAAATACGCCGCCGTCGCGCTGTCCACCTTCACCCAGTTGCCGTGCTTCAGCATGTGATGGGTGTCGTCGGGAATCACCATCTCCTCGACCTCGACCCCGGTGCCCGCCAGGCGGCGGGCCAGGTCCACCGTCTGGCCGAACCGCACATTGCGATCGTCGTCGGCGTGGATCAGGAGCACCGGAGAGCGCCACTCCTTGATCGACGATACCGGCGAGGACGTCCACGCCGCCTCGAGCGCCTGGGCCCGGTCGGGTGCATCCTCATACCGGGAAGCGGGTGACCGGAACCTCCCATCGGCGGTCCAGTCGTGCACGCCGTGAATGTCCACGCCTGCCGCGAACAGATCCGAGTTCCGCGCCAGCGCCAGCGCGGTGAGGAACCCGCCGTAGGATCCGCCGTAGATGCCGATACGAGCGCCGTCCACCTGGGGTTGCAGCCGGAGCCACTCCGCGGCCGCCTTCACGTCCAGGTACTCCGAGGCGCCCCGGGGTCCGGCGCCCGCGGGCCGGTGGAAGTCGAATCCATAGCCGATGCCCAGCCGGTAATTCACCGAGAGCACCACGAAGCCCATGTTGCTCAGACGCTGGTTCAGGGCATAAGCGTTGGAGTAGTAGTCGGAGTAGTGCCAGCCCAGCAGCATCTGCCGCGGCGGGCCGCCGTGGACGAAGATGATGCCGGCTTCTTGGCCGGGCCGCCGGCCCGCTCGAAGAGCTGGCCGTGGACCGGCACGCCGTCACCGGCCTTGAACACCACCTTGCGAGGAGTGACCAGCAGGTCGGCGGGGTAGTCCGCCGGAATCCGGTCGGCCCCGATGACGATCGGGGCGGAGCCGGGGCGCCGCACCATCGGCAATGGGGGGCGCTGCGCGGTCGCGCCCAGGTAGGCCACGCTCCCGTCGCCCATCACCACCGGAGTCCACTCCAGCCCGTTGCCCGGCGTGAGGACCTCGGGTGTGGCCCGGTCGACCGGCACCGCCACGACGTGCCGCCGATCGATGTCGTCGGGGTCGCTTCCCGCGTTTCCGGCAAACACCAGGAATCGTCCGTCCGGCGAGAGCCGGATGTACTCGGTCATGTACTCGCCCGGCGTGAGCAGGAGCGGCCTGCCTCCGGCTTCCGGCAGGGAATAGAGGTGCGGCCACCCGTCGGCGTAGGAGAGGAACACGATCCGGCCCGCGGCGGCCCAGTGCAGGTTGGTCCCGCCCTCGGTGCTCGGAGGCGATCCCCGGAGCGTTGCCGGCGCCTTCCACACCTCACGGCCCTGGCCGGTTCCCGCGTCCGCGGTCCAGATGCTCCACGGCTCCGGCCGCGGCTCGAGGATCGGCGCGGGCGCGCCGCCGTCTCCCGGGACCCGGATGAACGCCAGGCGGGCGCCGTCGGGAGACCAGCGCGGCGAGAAATCCTGCGAGGTGGATGGCGCGATCCACGTCAGCGGAGTGGTGTCGTTGCTGAACACGCCGATGAATGCGTGATCGCCCCGGTTCGAGGTGAACGCGAGCCGGGAGCCGTCGGGAGACCATTGCGCCTCCTCGATGCTGCCCTTGGCGTAGAACATTTTCTTGGCGGGTGCCGAGCCGTCGATCTTCACCACGCTGAGCTGGCCGCCGGCCACGAACGCCACGACGTCGCTCCGCGGCGAGATCGCCGGCTCGTCCCCGTCGGCCAGCAGCTTGGGCTCTCCTCCCGCAAAGGGGACCGACCATATCTGGACCTTGGGAGCCAGCGGGAGCGAGGCCGGGTTGGGAGGCACATCGTTCCAGTTGGCGCTGTGCTCGCCGCCGCGCACGTAGACCACCCAGTTCCCGTCGGACGACAGCGAAACCGAGGTCAGCTCCTGGCCGTCGTCCATCGGGTACCCGGTGAGCCGCCGGGCCTTGAACTCGGGGCCCTCGGCCGCCCAGACGTTCCGCTGGCCCCGCTCGTTCAGCGCCCATGCCAGACGATGCCCGGTGGCCGCGGCGGTGAGCTCGTTGGGGAAGGGAAGGCTCTTGACCTGCTCGATGGTGAACTCGGCGGGGCGCTGGGCGGCGGCCGGAGCGGCGATCAGGGCAAGAACCGTAGCGATGCTGGAGGCGCGGGCCATGGCAAACTCCGGGGTGCGGCGGGGACCGGTAAGCTAGCCTCCGCGCGGCTCGGAGCGTACTTTCTCCCGCCCGCCGGCCCGGGGGCTCCGTCATGGCGCACGACGTGTTCATCAGCTACGCATCCGAGGATCGGCTCACCGCCGACGCCGCCTGCCACGCCCTGGAGGCCCGCGGCATTCGCTGCTGGATCGCTCCGCGAACTAGGAAAAAGGGAGACCACCCGAAACTCCCGGGAGTCCCCCCTTTCCGTCCTGCCGAAACCCCCGCTACGGCTTCTTGGGTGTTGCCGCCTTCGGCTTCCAGTAGCCCGGATTGGCGGTGATCCAGGCCGGCGGAGCCACGCTCTGCGACGGCGTGAACTCGAAGTGGTCGGTCTCCTGGCTGATCACCGCGGCCGAGGTGAGCGCGGCCAGCTTCTTCTGACCGGAGTCCCCACCCAGCGCCGCAATGTAGGCCGGCCCGTGGATCGTCGCGCCCGCATCAATCTCGGCCAGCGACTTCCGCGCGACAAACTGGTAGAAGGTTCCGGCCGGTGCGCCGGACGTGACCTCCCACACCGAGTAGCTGTCGGTCAAGTGGGCCGCCTCGTGCGCCGCCTTGGCCATCTTGCGCCCCTCCTCGTACTCCGAGGTATGCCCGGGCCGGACCGACACCCGCGTCACCGAGATGTACCGCATGTTCGGCAGGTCGGCGGGGCCGCCATAGCCCAGCTCGGTGCGAGGACGCAGAATCATGGTGCGCCCGTCGTTCAGGTACTCCGTCTCGGCGGGCCGGTATTGCTTGCCGACCGCCTTGGCGGCGGCACTGATCCCGTCGTTGGCCTTCTCGTAGTCCGCCCAGGTCGGATAGGCAGACATGTACCAGATCTCGGCGGGGCCGGTGAGGTTCGTCATGGCGATAAACGGCACCGGGTCCTTGGTCGCCGCCATCGCCCGGGCCCAGGCGGTCTCATGAGCGTCGTGGGCGTCGCCTTTGCCGATCTTGACCGACTCCCGGAAGATCGTGAAGACATTGTTAGCCGGAGGCGGGGTCTGGGCGAGCAGGGCGGCGGGTGAGGTAACGGCGAGTGCGAACGGCAGTATGCGAAGATACGATCTCATGGCGCCTTCCTTACAATAAGGTCCGGCGCGGGAGGCGGGCAGGCCCCTCGGAGGGGTGGAGCTCGGATCTCGCGGCACTCCGGCGGAGTGCTATGGCTTGAAAGGACGAGCGGTCGCTCGCCGGGGGGCAATGTACCACCCCGGCGGAATTCCGCCAGGGGTGCGGGTTATGGGGTCTGCGGCTCCATCTCCCCGGCGTACGCCTTCCGCAGGTTGGCCTGGTACTGATCGAACAGGCCCCGCAGCGCCGCGTGCTCCCGCTTCACCGCGTCCCGGAACGCCGCGTCGGTCAGGTAGTGGTACAGGATGGCCGACATGATCTGGGCGTCGGCCCGGAAGCCGCTGTGTCCCACCGCCGTGAAGGCATCGTCCAGCATGCCCTGGGTGTGATTGGGGAAGGTGGAGCTCGAGGCGCTCACCCCGACGCCCGGCACGTCGAGCGACACGCCTCCGGTTTCCTCATAACCCGCCGGGCGCTGCTGTTCCGGTTCCTGGCGCACCGCGCCGAGCGACTTGGCGTAGGCGAAGTAGGTCTCCTCCAGCGTGCCCAGCGCGATGCCGTCCCGGTATTCGCCATAGCGGTCGATCTTCACCTCGGTGCCGGTGGCGAGGGCCGCGGCCTTGGCGGCGTTGTCCATCATCTTCGAGATGTGCTCCAGGTACACCCCGTCGGGATAGCGGATGTAGTAATCCACCACCGCGCGGTCGGGCACCACGTTCGGGGCGATGCCGCCCTCGGGAATGACACCCTGGATCGAGGCCTCGGGCCGGAAGGTCGAGCGCAGGCCGTCCACCGCGGTGTAGAAGTGCACCGCGGCCTCGAGCGCGTTGCGGCCGTTCCAGCTGCTGAGCTGGTGGGACGGCCTTCCGGTGAAGATGTACTTCACCTCGTTGATGTTGAGGCAGCAGATCCCGAATCCGGCCCGCGACCGCGCGGTCTCCGCGCTGGAGTGACTGCGCACCAGGATGCTGGCGCCCTTGAAGACACCGGCCTCGCGCATGATGGTCTTGGCCGGCGGCCCCACTTCCTCGGCCGGGGTGCCATAGACCACGATGGCGCCGGGGAGCTTCCGGGCGATCATCTGCTCCTTGAGTGCCTGCGCGGCGGCAAACGCCACCGGGCTCTGCGCGTTGTGCTGGTCTCCGTGAAAGGCGCCCATGGTGCCCCGCAGCGCGTCGTACTCGGCGATGAGCCCGAGCACCGGCCCGGCCCCGGCCGGAGATTCCCAGCGGGCCACGAACGCGGTGGGCATCCCGGCCGTGCCGGTTTCCACCGTGAACCCGTCCTTGCGGAGCAGCTTCACCAGTGTGTCCACGGCCCGGAATTCCTTCCAGCCCACTTCGGGGTTCTTGCCGATCCAGTCGCTGAGTGACTGCATGTCGGAATCCCAGATGGCGCCGGCCCGGGCCAGCAGTCGGTCGCGGTCGGCATCCTTGGCGGATACCAGCCGGCTGCCGGTGCTCATCGGGGCGAGCGCGCCCTGGAGCGAGTCGATGGACTTGAGCACCGCGCCCGCGGCGCCGCGCTCGGTGGGCGTGGTCTGGGCCGGGAGTGGATGGAGACCGGCAACTGCGGCGACCGCAGTGACCAAGCTGATCCGGAGTGCCGATGCGAACATGGAAAGTCTCCTCAGGGTCGGGCCGGCTGGGTGAGCCGGTAGAACAGTATGGCCGCGCGCTGGGTGAGCCGGGGCAGCTCGCTCAGGTCGGCGGTTTCCTTGTCGGTATGGCCGCCGGTGCCGGCGAGGCCGAGCCCGTCGATGATCATCGGCACGATGCCCGCCACGAACGATACATCCGCGGCGCCGGCCCGCGCCGGATTGTCGATCCCCACCGGGCCCTGGCCCAGGTCCCGGCTCACCTGGTCGAGCACCGCGAGCAGCCTCCGGTTGCCCTCGGTGGGCGCCATGGGAGGATAGCCGTCCTGGAACACGATCTCCGACATCGTATGGGGCAGGTGCTCCGTCACGATGGCCTGCATGGCCCGCTTCGCCTCGGCCAGCCGCTCGGCGGAAATGGTGCGCAGGTCCCCCGCCACGACCATCCTCGCGGACACCACGTTGCTCTTGCCGGCGGCGGTGCCCTTGACCCCGGTCGAGTCGAGCTCGACCGCGGTGCCGCCCAGCGCCACACCGGGGTTGAAGGTAAGGAGGGGATCGCCGGTCAGCCGCTCCCGGAAGCTCTGCAGCACCCGCGCCGCCTCGTAGATGGCGCCGGGTCCGATGTCCTCCCGGAAGATCTGGGACGAATGCGCCGGCGTCCCGGTCGAGGTGAGGATCCAGCCGGTATAGCCGCGCCGCGCGATCACCGCGGTCTTGGGATCGCCGTCCCCATCCTCGAAGCCGATGGCGATGTCCGCCTTGCGTGCCGCCTCGATCAGAGTGCGGCGCGCCAGCGCCTGCGGCTCGCCGGCCTGCTCCTCGTCCCCGTGCAGCACGATCGTGATGCTCATCCGGTCCAGCGCGCCGGTGGCCTTGAGGGCCTTGAGCGCCTGCACCATGATGACATCGCCGCCCTTCATGTCGGTGGCGCCGGGGCCGCGCGCGTGGGTCGAATCGACGGGCTCGAACCGCTGAAACGGGCTGTCGGGATCGAATACCGTATCGAGGTGGCCGATCAGGAGCAGCCGGG
The DNA here is from genome assembly GCA_041486305.1 of Gemmatimonadota bacterium. Classification (GTDB taxonomy): domain Bacteria; phylum Gemmatimonadota; class Gemmatimonadetes; order Gemmatimonadales; family GWC2-71-9; genus JABFSM01. The sequence continues at coordinate 13,250 of JBGPLG010000079.1, read as the reverse complement.
GACCCTGGCCGGAATGCTCCGCGATCAGGTGCCCGGCCCGCTGGTAGGCGGTGCCATCTTCCCAGCGAGTGACGAAGCCGAGCGCGTCCAGCTCGGACCGGAGCACCGCCCCCACCGCGCGCACCCCGGCAAAGTTGAGTGTGCCGCTGTTGATGTTGACCAGGCGCGAAAGCAGGGCGACGGCTTCAGCGTTGTGACTATCGACCTGCTGGATGATGGCCCGCTCGGCGGGAGATTGGGCGGCCAGGGGAGCCGCGGCGGCGAGGAGAACGGCAATCAACAGGCGCATGGCGCTCCAGACGCTAAGACGCGACGACGCTACGACGCTACGAGGAATCTCTTGCAACTTAGCGTCATAGCGTCATAGCGTCTGCCCTTAGCATCATAGCGTCTTAGCCTCTTAGCGTCTTAGCCTCTAACGTCCCAGCCCCACCAGCAGCATGAACGTCCGGTTCTTGTAACTCTCACTCGACGTCACGGTCGACAGCTTCAAGTTTGAGAGACCGTACACGTAGCGGGCCTCGAGCGAGAGCCCCGTGGCTTTTCCGCCCAGCCGTACCCCGCCCCCGATGATACCGGCGTAGTCGGTCTTCTTGCGGCCCGCATCGGAGCACGGCGCGGCATTGTTGGCGGTGCGGCACTTGGCCTCGAACGAGATCTGGGGACCGGCGTAAACGAACGGTCGGATGCCCGGTGTGGGGATGGCCACCTTCAGGTAGGCCGGAATGTCCACGTAATCGAGGTGGGTCGGCTGGTCGGCGATGCTCTGGTCCGAGCGGGCTCCCCGCTGGGCGTACAGCGCCTCGATACCGAATCCGATTGCCGACGCCCGGTAGCCCAGGAACAGCCCCCCGGCCGCTCCGGTCCGTGTTTTCAGATTGCCCGGGAGCAGACCCTTGTTCGAAATGTTGCCGAAGCTGGCGCCCACCTTCACGCCGTACTCGGCTTGCGCTGCTAGGGAGCCGTGGAGTGCCAGGGCAGCCCCGGCGGATATGAGGAGAGTGCGCACCCGCATGAGAGCCTCGCCGATGAATGGGAAAGTGCCGCCTTGTACCGTTGGACGCCGTGGCCGGCCGGATGTGACACGCCGATTCAGAGGCCGTGTCGCAGGATGCGCCACCGGGACCGAAGCAGCGTCGCGAATCGGGAATCTTACAGTGTCGAGTTTCTGCCGGGGGCATGACATAAGATTTGGTACAGCCTTGACTTAGCTGGCTCCCTCCATGGCTCATCCGTCCGCACCACTCGCCCGGTTCGAGGTACGCCGTTTGCCCTTCTCCTGTGTGGGACTGGTTTACCGGGAGAAATGATGCGTTTTCGATATCGTGACAACCGCGGGAAGGTGGTTTCGCTCGCCGACGTCGCCTCGCTGCTCAAAGCGATTCGTGATGGCGTCCTCACCCCCGATTCGCAGCTCGCCGTGGGCGACGACAAGACCTTTCAGCGCGCCGAGCTGGTGGTGGCGTACCAGCAGGCCGCCGTGGCCGTGAGCCGAACCGGCGGAATCTCTGCCGCGTCGGTGGTGAGTACTCCGACGATTCCCTGGCACGCCAGAAAAGGCGTCCGCATCGGGGCGGGCATCGCGGCCGTCCTGCTGATGGGCGTGTTCGCAACCCTTCGGCTTCAGACCATCGGCCGGGAGCACGCCCGCCAGTTCGCGGCCGCGGTACCCGCCGGGCCGTCCCATGTCGCCCAGGACGCCCTCGCCCGGATCGCCGCCGAATTCGGCGATTCCGCCGCGGTGGCCCAGCGCCGGCTCGAGGCCTGGGTCGACCGCCAGCACTTCCCGGATCGCTTCCACGGCTCGGCCCTCCACGGCGTCGCCTCGCTGCGCGGGGTTCGTGCGGCGACGGCGAAGTACCGCCAGGTCACCGACAGCCTTCTGCTCCAGAGCCGGAGCCTTGCCGTACTCCTGGTACAGCGGGCCGATTCCGCGGAAGCCGCGGACACCGCCCTCAACGGCCTGATGAGCTCGGCCGAGGACGCTTTGGTGGAGTGGCAGCGGGAGCTCACGACCTATGCGGACATCCAGCGGACCGCCGCGGCCACCCTCGATTCGCTCGCGGCCTTCGTGCTCGACCACCAGCAGTCGTTCGCGATCCGGGAGGGCCAGCCGGTATTCCTGAGCCGCACCGACGCGGCCCGCTTCCGCGAGCTGGCCGGCAATCTCGGTGCGCTGGCCGGTCGGGAAAAGGCGTGGGCCGACGCTCTCAGGGAGCGGCGGCCCGAATGGATGGCCTCGCTGGCGGAAGGGGATCGCCCCCGCTTCGGCCGCAACGTGCTCAGCGGTCCAGCCAGTAACTGAGCTTCACCAGGAAGGTGTTGTCGGGGTGAACGTCGAACAGCCGGCTGACGTCGCCCCGGAATGACCGGTTGCCCTGCCCAGCCTCGAAGTCCTGCCTGCCCTGCTGCCACACCAGGAACAGCGCCGATCCCGGCCGGTACTCCCACCGCAGGACCACGTTCGAGCGGAACTGCTTGAAGTTGAACCCGCCCGGGCTGGCGGCCTCGGGGCCGGTGTAGGGCTTGAACCGCGCGTCGTAGCTGTCCGCGCGCGGGTTATCCAGCTCCCGGACGCTGGTGTAGGTGCCCTTGCTGATGAACGGTTCTACGTAGGCCTGGAGCGTCAGGGTCGGGGTGGCCGTGAAGTTGACCCGCCCCTGGAGGCCGGTGGTCCGCTGCACCAGGTGCGCGAAGGTGTAGTGGGTGACGTTGCCCGCGTCGGTGAAATTGCCGAACGGCTGGCGGTCATCGGTGTTGCGGGAGTAGTTCACGCCCACCGAGGCGGTCCACCCGGTGGAGACCCGGAAATCCATCGTCGGGCTGATGTTGAACGAATGGGAGCGCCCCTCGTCCGACTTCCAGTAGTTGAGCCACACGCCGGGCACCGCAAACCAGCGGGTATCTCCCTGGATGCCGAGCCACGGTGAAATGAAACTGGAGGTGCGGAGCGCCGGGCCGCCCCGGGCGCACCGGTCGCAGTAGACCGTGCCGAGGCCGCCCAGGGTTCCCCCCATGTGGACCCAGAAACTGTTGGGCAGCTCCATGTGCACGTTGGAGTTCACCGCGTGCTCCAGCGGCAGTCCGGCGATGGTCCAGTCGTTCCATTCGTTGAAATTCCAGAACATCCGCCGGAAGAACGGCCCCGGCTTGTTCCACTGGATCGTGGCCCAAGTGGCTTGGTCCTGCCAGTCGGCCCGGCGCAGGAACCCGAGGTCATTGGCCTCGAATCCCGCCGAGACCCGCTGGTAGCTGGTCTCGAAGCGGATCTTCCCGCCTCCCACCTTGCCGAACTTGAGCTGGGCCGAGCTGCCGCCCAGCGAAGTCCGGGTGGGATCGTAGTCCAGCTCCCCGTCCGGGCGCTGGAAGTAGTGGACCGAGCTGCGCTGGGTCGCGGCGATGGCGTCTTCGCTGCCGGTCACCCGGGAGCCGGCGATCCGGGCGTTGATCTCGTAGCGGCTCCGGCTGAAGCGGTGCCGGAAGTCGAACCCGCCGACCATGGCGCTGGACCGCAGTGCGCCGTCGGTCCACTGGTCGAGGCTGCGGTTGACCATGGTCCCGATGAAGCCGAAGCCGGTCTGGCCCTTGCGCAGATCCTGGGTGGCGCGCACCACGGCGTAGTTGGTGCGGGGCTCGATGGTGTGGTCCAGCGCGCCCTGCTCCCGCCCGGTGTAGGCGTCGATCACGCCGATCGACAGGCCCTTGCCGGTGCGGCCGGTGATCTTGGCGGCGCCCAGGATGTTGGTGCCGGTGTTGGCGCCGTCGTCGGGCCCCGCGAGCTGGGGCGACCGGCCGATCCGGCGGGAGTAGAACAGGTTCTCCGAGCCGCAGTCGTTCACGGCGTAGCAATTGATGCTGAAGCTCAGCAGGCCGGCCCCCTCGATGAAGAACGGCCGCCGCTCCTGGAAGAAGGTCTCGAACGCGCCCAGGTTGAGCACTGCGGGGTCGGACTCCACCTGGCCGAAATCCGGGTTCACGGTGCCGTCGACCGTGAGGTTGGACGAGAGCCCGTACTTGAAGTCCAGGCCGCCGGTGTATTTCTGCGGATGATCGAAGCCGCCGGCACCCTTGTCCACCGTGATGTTCTTGGTCACCGCGTAGGGCGAGATCTCCAGCCGCCGCGGCGCGCCGAGCCCCGACAGGCCCTGCACCTCGCCCAGCTGCGAGGAGAGGCCTGCCTTGTTGTTCTCATACAGCGGCCAGCTCACCCGCTCCTTGTACCGGTCGATGTCGCGCCACACCGCGAAGCCGAACGTGTTGGACTCCACCTGCTGGTACCGCAGCTGGGACAGCGGAATCCGGAACTCCGCGGTCCAGCCCAGCGAATCGACCTGGGTGCCGGCCTCCCACACTCCATCCCACGCGTCATCCTCGTTGCCGTCGTTCGAAATGGCGTAGTCCCGCTTCACGCCGGCCGGGTTGACCGCGAACTCATAGCCCGACCGGCGGTCGTGGTAGGAGTCGACGATGATCTTGAGCTGGTCGCTGGGCGTCCGGATGTCGCGCCGCGCCAGCAGCTTGAGGATGCGCTGGGGCTCGCTGTCGAAGGCCCGGATGAAGACGTAAAAATTCCGGGCGTCATAGGCCACCCGGACTTCGGTCGGATACCTCGGCGCCTTGCCCGGATTGGGCTCGAATTCCTGGAAGGCGCTGATTCGCGGGGCATCGCGCCAGACCTCGTCGTCATCCTTCCCGTCGATCACCGGTGCGCGGACCGCCCGCGCGGCCGTGGTGGTCGTGGCGCTGGGAGACGGGACATCGATTGGATGATTCTTGGCCTCGAGGCCCTGGAGCAGGAACAGCGCGGCAATCGCGGTCACCATCGTCATGTCTCGGGTTCGGGGAACTCCCCATCAGATACCAATCACCCGAAAACCGTTGCGTGAAACTGAGCTTCCCGAGGGCGCCTCGTTCGTCTCTCTTATATAAGGAACCGCCGATCGAGGCCGTTCCGTCTATGTTACAACTGCTTCATGGTTCACACGTTTCAAAGGCGCGACGGGTTCGGTGTGGCCACGATCGCAAATGGATGAATTCCGCCACGAGGGGGCAGGGATTTGAAGGTTTCGGGGAAGGCGATCATCGGCACCATCCTCCGGGGCACCGGGCTCGCCTCCGACGAGTCCGGCGACCAGCCGCCCCTCCGCGCCGAGCTGTTCAGCCGGGACCAGATGGAGCAGCACGGGAGCAAGCTGGCGGCGTCCCATCAGGTGGCGCCGGGCCACATTCCCGACCAGCTGCTGTCGCGTCTCTCCGAGAACGAGGAAGTGCTGATTGCCGCGTCGGATCTCCTCACCGCCGCGGCCAAGGCCAATCGGCGTATCGCCCCCGCCGGCGAATGGCTGCTCGACAATTTCTACCTCATCGAAGAGCAGATCCGCCTGGCCCAGCGCCACCTGCCCAAGGGCTACAGCCGGGAGCTGCCCCGGCTGCTGGCCGGACCGTCGGCCGGGCTGCCCCGGGTCTACGACCTGGCGCTCGAGACGATCTCCCACGGCGACGGACGGGTCGACCCGGAGAGCCTCAACAGCTTCGTCACCGCGTATCAGACCGTCTCCCCCCTGACCCTGGGCGAGCTCTGGGCCATCCCGATCATGCTGCGACTTGCGCTGATCGAGAATCTGCGCCGGGTCGCGGCGCGGGTGGTGGCCGGCCGGCTCGACCGGAACCGCGCCGAGGGCTGGGCCGACGAGATGAGCGCCACGGTGGAAACCGACCCCAAGAGCCTCATTCTGGTGGTCGCGGACATGGCGCGCTCCAACCCGCCCATGTCCACGGCGTTCGTCGCCGAGCTGGCGCGGCGGCTGCAGGGCCAGAGCCCCTCGCTTGCGCTCCCGATGACCTGGGTGGCGCAGCGGCTGTCCGAGTCGGGCCGCACCATCGAGCAGCTGGTGCAGATGGAAAACCAGCAGCAGGCCGCCGACCAGGTCTCCATCAGCAACAGCATCGGGAGCCTCCGCTTCCTCGGCGCGATGGACTGGCGCGACTTCGTCGAGACGATGAGCGTGGTCGAGAAGACCCTGCGCGAGGATCCCGCCGGAGTCTACCTGCACATGGACTTCGGGAGCCGCGACGGCTACCGCCATGCGGTGGAGCGGCTGGCGCGAAAGAGCGGGCTCGCCGAGCCGGACATCGCGCGCCGGGCGCTCGACCTGGCGGTCCAGGCCCAGGCCGGGAGCGACCCGGACCATCGAGCCACCCACGTCGGCTTCTACCTCATCGGCCCGGGACTCCCGGGGCTCGAGCGGCAGGCCGGGCTCGCGCCGTCGCACTCCGAGGCGCCGGTCTCGCTGTTCGGCTACCTGGGTCCGATGTTCCTGCTGTCCGCGATGCTGGCCGCCAGCGCCGCGCTCGAGGCCCACGCCGACCGGTGGCCGCTGGGGCTCCAGATCCTGGTGGCGGTGCTCTCCCTGATTTGCGCCAGCCACCTGGTGCAGTCGCTGGTCAACTGGCTCGCCACCGTGATGGTTCACCCGAGCCTCCTGCCGCGGATGGACTTCTCCCGCGGGATTCCCGAGACGGCCCGCACCCTGGTGGTGGTGCCGACGATTCTGGGGAGCGAAGTCGAGGTGGAGGAGCTGTGTGAGGCGCTGGAGGTCCGCTTCCTGGCCAACCGGGACGACCGGCTGCACTTCGGGCTGCTCACCGACTTCCGCGACGCCCGGCAGGAGCACGAGGCCGACGACGCGCTCCTGCTGGACCTGGCCACGGCGCGGATTCGGGATCTCAACGCGCGCTATTCGCGGGAAGAGGGCGACGCGTTCTTCCTGTTCCACCGCCCCCGTCGCTGGAATCCGCGGGAGCGCTGCTGGATCGGGCACGAGCGGAAGCGCGGGAAGCTCTCCGATCTGAACCAGCTGCTCCGCCACGGCGTCACCACGCCGTTCTCGGCGATCATCGGCGGCACCGAAGTGCTGTCGTCGGTGCGCTACGTGATCACCCTGGACCGCGATACCCAGCTGCCCCGCGACTCGGCCCGCGAATGCGCCGGGGCGATGGCCCACCCCCTCAACCGCCCCCGCTATGACCCGGCGGCCGGCTGGGTCACCGAGGGCTACGGGATCCTCCAGCCCCGAGTCGGGGTGAGCCTGCCGGCCTGCAACCGATCGCTCTACGCCAGGCTGTTCGGCAGCGACCCCGGCGTCGATCCCTATACCAGGGCGGTGTCGGACGTCTACCAGGACCTCTTTCACGAAGGGTCCTACATCGGCAAAGGGATCTACGACGTCGAAGCGTTCGGGAAAGCGCTGGACGGCCAGCTCCCCGAGAACCGCATCCTGAGCCACGATCTGCTGGAGGGCTCCTACGCCCGTGCCGGGCTGCTGACCGACGTCCTGTTCTACGAGGAGTATCCCACCAGCTACAGCACCGATGTGGCCCGGCGCCACCGCTGGATTCGCGGCGACTGGCAGCTGGCCGGCTGGCTCCTCCCGCGGGTGCCGGGCCCCGAAGGGCGCCGGCGCAATCCCCTCACCGGCCTGCACCGCTGGAAGCTGTTCGACAATCTCCGGCGCAGCCTGGTGCCGGTCGCGGCCACGGCGCTGCTGGTGTTCTCGTGGAGTCTCCTGGCCCCGTCCTGGCTCTGGACCTTCGGCGTGCTGGGTGTGCTGATCCTCCCCAGTCTGATCGCGGCGCTGCGGGAGTTCGTGAAGGTATCCGAGGACATGTCCCTCTGGCAGCACGTCGGCACGTCGGTGCGGGCCGCGGTGGGTCACCTGTCCCAGGCCGCGTTCATCGTGGCCACCTTGCCCTACGAGGCCTTCGTCAGCGCCGATGCGATCGTGCGCACGCTGGGCAGGATGCTGCTTACCCGGCGCCGGCTGCTGGAGTGGAACGCCTCCAGTGACATCGAGCGGAGCGGCAGCGTGAACCTCCCGACTTTCATCCGGAGGATGTGGCTGGCGCCGGCCGTGGCCCTGCTCATCCTGCTGGACCTCGCCACCGGAAGACCCGGCACGCTGCCCCTGGCCTTCCCGGTCCTGGCCCTGTGGTTCGCGTCGCCGGTTGTCGCCTGGTGGATGTCCCAGCCGCTGCCCGAGCGGGAAGCCTCGCTCAGCGGCGATCAGACCAGGTTCCTCCACGCGGCGGCGCGGCGCACCTGGGCCTTCTTCGAGACCTTCGTCGGCGCCGAGGACCACTGGCTTCCACCCGACAATTATCAGGAGGAGCCGGGGCCGGCGGTGGCCCATCGCACCTCGCCCACCAACATGGGCATGGCGCTGCTGGCCAATCTCTCGGCCTGCGATTTCGGGTACATCTCCGCGGACGCCCTGGTGGCGCGCACCGGGTGCGCCTTCGATACCATGGACCAGCTGGAACGTCACCGGGGCCACTTCTACAACTGGTACGATACCCGCACCCTTGCCCCGCTGATTCCCCGGTACGTGTCCACGGTCGACAGCGGCAACCTCTCGGCGCTGCTGCTGACGCTCAAGCAGGGGTTGCTCGCCCTTCCCGATGGTCCGGTGCTGGGGCGGCGGACCTTCGCCGGCCTCGCCGACACGATGCGGGTGCTGGCCGACGCGATCGCGCACGAGCCGCCGGCCGATGTGAAGGCGCTGCGCCACGCGATCGAGGCGGCGGCCGCCGCGCCGCCGCCGACGGTGGGAGAATCGTGGCGGAAGCTCACCGAGCTCGCGTCGGCCGCCGGGGCCCTGGCGGATCGGCTGGAGTTCGGCGAGACGGCCGAAGACGCCCCGGTTCCCCGGTGGGCCCGCGCCCTGGCGCGCCAGGCGGTGGCGGCCGCCGAGGCACTGGCCTGGCTGGCGCCGATCGGCGAGGCCGCGACGATTCCCACGCTCCGCGAGGTGGCCCGCGACGAGGCCGCGCCGCCGCCCCTGGCGGAATCGGCGCGCCGCCGGATCGTCGCCCTCACCCGTCTCGCCGAGCGGGCCGGAGAGCTCGCCGAGGTGGAGTACGAGTTCCTCTACGACCGCCGCCGCCACCTCCTGGCGATCGGCTATAACGTGGCGGAGCGGAGGCGGGACACCAGCTTCTACGATCTCCTCGCCTCGGAGGCGCGGCTCACCAGCTATCTCGCCATCGCGGAAGGCCATCTTCCGCAGGAGAGCTGGTTCGCCCTCGGGCGCATGCTGGCGAGCGCCGGCGGCGAGCCGGTGCTGCTGTCCTGGGGCGGCTCGATGTTCGAGTACCTGATGCCGTCGCTCATCATGCCGACCTACGAGAACACCCTGCTCGACCAGACCTCCCGCGCCGCGGTGAAACAGCAGATCGAGTATGGGGACTCGCGGGGCATTCCCTGGGGCATGTCCGAGTCCGGCTACTTCGCCGTCGACGGCCAACTCAACTACCAGTACCGGGCCTTCGGGGTTCCCGCCATCGGGCTCAAGCGGGGGCTCTCCGAAGACGTGGTCGTCGCGCCCTACGCGACGGTGCTGGCCCTGATGGTGGCGCCGGAAGCCGCCTGCGAGAATCTCCAGCGCCTCACCCGGGACGGCTTGGCCGGCACCTACGGCTTCTACGAGGCGGTCGACTACACCGCGTCCCGGATCCCGCGGGGGCAGTCGCGGGCGGTGGTCCGCTCCTACATGGCCCACCACGAGGGGATGAGCCTCCTGGCGCTGGGATGGCTGTTGCTGGGGCGGCCGATGCAGCAGCGCTTCGAATCCGATCCCCGCTTCAAGGCCACCGCGCTGCTGCTCCAGGAACGGGTGCCCAGGGCCACCGCCTTCCACCCCCACACGCCGGAGGTGGCCGAGCACGGCCCGGTGACCGGCGAGGCGGAATCCTCGATCCGGGTGGTGGCCAGCCCGTCGACCCCGGTGCCCGAGGTCCAGCTCCTGTCCAACGGGCGCTACCATGTGATGGTGACCAACGCCGGCGGGGGGTACAGCCGCTGGCGCGACCTCGCGGTCACCCGGTGGCGGGAGGACGGCACCCGGGACAACTGGGGCTCGTTCTGCTATCTCCGCGACCTGGCCGGCGGGTACGTCTGGTCGTCGTCGTTCCAGCCCACCCGGGCCCGGGGCGAGAGTTACGAGGCGATCCTCTCGGAAGCCCGGGCCGAGTTCCGCCGTCAGGACCACGAGATCGAGACCCATACCGAGATCGCGGTGTCGCCCGAGGACGACATCGAGCTCCGGCGGGTTACCCTCACCAATCACGGCCGGACCCGGCGGGTGATCGAAGTGACCAGCTACGCCGAGGTGGTGCTGGCCACTCCCGCCGCCGACGCGCTGCATCCCGCCTTCGGCAATCTCTTCGTCCAGACCGAGATTCTGCGGCAGCGCCACGCGATCGTCTGCACCCGGCGGCCCCGCTCGTTCGCCGATCAGGTGCCCTGGATGTGCAATCTCATGGCGGTGCATGGGGGCGAAGCCGGAGAGATGTCTTACGAAACCAGCCGGGCGGATTTCATCGGGCGGGGAAACTCCCTGGCCGCGCCCGCCGCGATGCGCGCCCCCGGGTTACTGGGCGGAACCGAAGGGTCGGTGCTCGATCCCATCGTCGCGATCCGGGTGCAGATCGCGCTCGAGCCGGAGGAGTCCGCCACGGTCAACGTCGTGACCGGCCTGGCGGACACCCGGGAGGCCTGCCTCGCGCTGGTGGACAAGTACCACGACCGCCGCCTGGCCGATCGGGTCTTCGACCTGGCCTGGACCCACAGCCAGGTCGTGCTGCGCCAGCTCAATGCCACCGAGTCGGACGCGCAGGTCTACGGCCGCCTGGCCGGCTCGGTCCTGTTCCCCCATGCGGCGCTCCGCGCGGATCCGGGCGTGCTGGTGCGCAACCGCCGGAGCCAATCGGGGCTGTGGGGCTACGCCATCTCGGGCGACCTGCCGATCGTGCTGCTCCAGATCTCCGATGCCGCGAACATCGACCTGGTGCGCCGCCTGGTACAGGCCCACGCCTACTGGCGCCTCAAGGGCTTTGCGGTGGACCTGGTGATCTGGAACGAGGATCACTCCGGTTACCGCCAGGTCCTGCATGACCAGATCATGGGGCTCATCGCGCCGAGCATCCGGCCCAACGTCACCGACCGCTCGGGAGGCATCTTCGTGCGTCCGGCGGAACAGATTTCCAACGAAGACCGGATCCTGGTCCAGGCCGTGGCGAGGGTGGTGCTGACCGACGCCATGGGCCCGCTCTCCGATCAGGTGAGCCGCCGCCGCAGCGGCGAGGCGCCGATCCCGCGGCTCACCCCCGGGCGCCCCTACCGCGGCGAGCCGGTCCGCGCCGCGAGCGAGCCGGTGCAGGCCGATCTCCTCTTCCCCAACGGGCTGGGCGGCTTCACCCCCGACGGGCGGGAGTACATCATCCGCACCGCGCCGGGCGAAGTCACTCCGGCCCCCTGGGTGAACGTGCTGGCGAATGCCCAGTTCGGGTCGGTGATCTCGGAAAGCGGCTCAGCGTACACCTGGGGCGAGAACGCCCACGAGATGCGGCTCACCCCGTGGAGCAACGATCCGGTGACGGACTCCTCCGGGGAGGGGTACTACATCCGGGACGAGGAGAGCGGGCTGGTCTGGTCGCCGACGCCGCTTCCGGCCCGCGGCACGACGCCGTATCGCACCCGGCACGGCTTCGGCTACAGCGTGTTCGAGCACACCGAGGCCGGCATCGGCTCGGAGCTCCGGGTGTACGTGGCGCTGGACGCGCCGGTCAAGCTCGCGGTGCTCACGATCAAGAACCGGTCCGGCCGGTCCCGGCGGCTCAGCGCCACCGGGTACGTGGAGTGGGTCCTCGGCGACCTCGCGGCCAAGTCCGCGATGCACGTGATCACCGAGAGCGACCCCGCCACCGGCGCGATCTTCGCCCGGAACCGCTACAACCCCTCGTTCGGGAATCGGACCGCGTTCTTCGCGGTGAACGAGGCCGGCCCCGGCATCACCGGAGACCGGGCCGAGTTCCTCGGACGGAACGGCACCCCGGCGAGTCCCGCGGCGCTCGGCCGGGTGCGGCTCTCGGGGCGGGTCGGCGCCGCGCTGGATCCCTGCGGCGCGATCCAGGTCCCCTTCGAGCTGGCCGACGGGCAGGATCGCGAGCTGGTCTTCAGCCTCGGCATCGGCCGCGATACCGAGGACGCCCGCCGCCTGGTGCAGCGCTACGGCGGCTCGGCCGCGGCGCGCGGCGCCCTCGAGGCGGTCTGGGCCTACTGGAGCCGGACGCTGGGCGCGGTGCAGATCGCCACCGCGAACCCGTCGCTGGACCTGCTGACCAACGGGTGGCTGGTGTATCAGACGCTGGCCTGCCGCCTCTGGGCCCGCAGCGGATTCTATCAGTCGGGTGGGGCCTACGGGTTCCGCGACCAGCTCCAGGACGTGATGGCCCTGGTGTACGCCGAGCCCGGGCTGGTCCGCGAGCACCTGCTGCGCGCGGCGGGCCGCCAGTTCGTCGAGGGAGACGTGCAGCACTGGTGGCATCCACCCTCGGGCCGCGGGGTCCGGACCCGCTGCTCCGATGACTTTCTCTGGCTTCCGGTGGCCGTCTGCCGATACCTGCGCGCCACCGGAGATACCGGCGTCCTCGACGAGCGGGCCCCGTTCATCGAGGGCCGGCCGCTCAACCCCGAGGAGGATTCCTACTACGATCTTCCGATTCCGTCGGAGGAATCCGCCTCGCTGTACGAGCATTGCGTCCGCGCGCTCCATCGGGCCCTCCGGTACGGGGAGCACGGGTTGCCGCTGATCGGGTCGGGCGACTGGAACGACGGCATGAACCTGGTCGGGATCAAGGGCAAGGGCGAGAGCGTCTGGCTGGGCTGGTTCCTCTGCAATGCCCTGACCCGCTTCGCCGAAGTGGCCCATGCCCGCGGCGACACCGCCTTCGCCGACCAGTGCGAGCACGATGCGGCGGGGCTCAAGGAGAACCTCGAGCTGCACGGGTGGGACGGCGAGTGGTACCGCCGGGCCTACTTCGACGACGGGACCCCGCTCGGGTCCGCCGCCAACCCCGAGTGCCGGATCGATTCGATCTCCCAGAGCTGGGCGGTCCTCTCGGGCGCGGGCGAGCCGGAGCGGGCCCGCCAGGCCATGGAGGCGGTGGATCGCCAGCTGGTGCGCCGCGACGACGCCCTGGTCCAGCTCCTCGCGCCGCCCTTCGACACGTCGCCGCTCGATCCCGGATACATCAAGGGATACGTGCCCGGGGTGCGCGAGAACGGCGGACAGTACACCCACGCCGCCATCTGGACCTCGATGGCCTTCGCGGCGCTGGGCGATGGCGCCCGCGCCTGGGAAATTCTGGGGATGATCAACCCGGTCGGGCACGGCCGGTCCGCCGAGGCGGCG
>JBGPLG010000078.1:0-20130 GCA_041486305.1 Gemmatimonadota bacterium | reverse complement strand
CTCCCCTGCGCGGAACCCTGGCTCCCGTCGGGATAGACCGCGGTCACGACGTAGGTGTACGGCGAGTTGGGATGCACGCCGAGATCCGACCAGGTGAGCGCGGAGGCGGGGAGCGTTGCGACCTGCATGGGCGCCACCGTCGGCTCCTGGCGCACAATGGTGTACGAAGCGACACCGGCAGGCTGCTGCCAGCTCACCGTCGCGGTCGCTGGCGTGCCGGTCACCGCCACGTTGGTCGGAGGAACGGCGGCCGGTATCCCCCGGCGTCCCATGCCCGCCGTCGGGAGAGCGATGCCTCCTCGTGGGTTGAGCATGGTGGGAGGCGCCGGCGGCGGAGGTGCCTGGTTCACCGGTGTGAGAGTGCCACCGGGAATCGCGACGGCGACTGCTCTCGGCGGCGGTGGCGGCGGCGGCGCCGGAGCCGGGGCCGGCGGAGGTGCGGGTGCCGGCGCCGGAGCCGGTGGAGGCGCCGGTGCCGGAGCGGGTGCTGGTGCCGGTGCAGGCGGCGGTGCGGGAGCAGGAGCGGGAGCAGCAGCCGGAGGAGGAGGTGGGGACGCGGCCCCGACGCTCGTTGCCGTGAAGGTCACCGGAACCGAATCGACCGCGGCGCCATTCCTCACCACCAGCCAGCGGGTTCGAGTCCCGGCACTGGTGGCGACGTAGTGGAACGTGACGCCCGTCCCCGCCACGATCCCAGTGATGGTGTGCCACGCATAGGAGGCGGCCCCGGTGGAGCGCGAGCCATCGAGGATGCAGTTCAGGCCGTTGCAGCTCCAGGTCCCGATCGCCTTCACCATCGAAGCGGGCGCCGGCGCAGGAGCGGGCGCTGGCGCGGGAGCGGGAGCGGGCGCCGGCGCGGGAGCGGGCGCCGGGGCGGGAGCGGGAGCCGGGGCGGGCTGGGGGACCGGACCCGCCAACGTGGCGGCCACCGGCCGAACGTCGAGCGTGGCGCGCGAGGGCGCGGTGAGGTCGGCGACCGCTCCCGGATCGTAGTAGGTCGCGAGCAACCAGGTCTGGATACCGGTGGGCACGCCGGTCAGGGTCTGCCTGGTGCCGTTCACCTGCATCCAGCCGTTGGTACCGGGACCCGACACCATGTAATAGGACGCGTTGTTGACCGGCGCCCAGGTCAGGGACACGCCACCAGCGCGGTTCTGCGAGGCGATGAAATTGTAGGGGTTGACCGGCTTGGGCGGCGTGAAGGACTGGGTCACGAACGTGGTGCCGCCGCCAGGGAAGCTCGCCGTGAGGCGATAGGTGTAGGTGCAGCTCGGGTGAAGCCCGGCTTCGCCCCAGCTGGTGCCGGGCATGCTGCCCGAGTTGGTGGAGACACAGGGCGGCCTCGCCGCGGCCATTCGCTGTACCGTGTAGCCGGTCGCCCCGGGCGTCGCGGCCCAGCGAACCCGCACCGCCACCGGCGAGACACCCAGGATCGAAAGGCCCGTGGGGTTCGGGAGCGCGGCGGCGCCCGGCGCGAGCTGCACCGGCGCGATCGCCGTGACCACCTGGGCCGGCACCTGGAACGCCACATCGTTGTAGCCGTACTTGCCGTTGGTGAAGGCGGCGCTGACCCGCATGGTGTAATTGCCGGGCGGGAGCGTCACGTTCCCGGTCCAGCTGGTCGCGAGGGGAGACTGGAGCGGCGGGGAGGGATTGCTTCCCGGCGCCTGGCCCAGGGCGAACCAGCGGAGTGAGTAGGCGCAGGCCCCGTTGAGGCCGTTCCAGGTGACCGCCAGGGTCGAAGGCGTCGCATTCACCCTGACGCCGAGGGCGACCGGAGTCGTGGTGGCGGGAAGCCCGATCGTGGGTGCACCCGGTAGAGGTCCGGAAGGGTTGGGGCATTGCCCGGAGGCCCGGGACTCGAGGCCGGTGCCCAGGCCTGCCAGTACGAAGAGAATCCTCCAACCGCGGTTGGTCCGTTTCATGACGTAGCCTCGTCCCTGGATTGAGTCGCGCGCGGTCCCACACCTTGATTGCGAGGACAACCTAGCCCGGCCCGATCAGCGCCGGTTCAGTACTCGATCAGGTCAGGATCATTGCGACTAACCCGTTGGGGCTGCGGGGCTTCGCCCTGGAACTAAGGGCCGACGCGGGCGCCTGTCCGGAGGTTCCTAGCGTCGTAGCGTCGTAGCGTCCTACCGTCGTTGCGTCCTACCGTCGTAGCGTCCTAGCCTCTTAGCCTCCTCGTCTCTAGTCTTCATCCAGGAGGCGGCCCCATGCCCCCCTGCCGCAGTGTCGTTCTCTGCACCGCGCTGGTCCTCTCGACGCTCAATGCGCCCCGGCACCTTGCGGCCCAGGCCGACACCTCGAAGGTGATGATCTCCGGGACCGTCATCGATCCGTCTCGGCATCCGATCGAAGGGGCCGAGGTGCGAGTGGTGGGCACGGCGGCCAGCGTGATGAGCTCGCCGATGGGGACGTTTCGTCTCTACGGAAAGCGGGGCAAGGAGCTGCTGGTTCAGATCCGGCGGCCGGGCTATCGGGCCCAGCTGATCAAGCTCACCGGAGACTGGAGCGGGACTGTGTTGCTGGAGCCGGGCACGTTCGAGCTGCCCGAGATCCAGGTCACCGCGCGTTGGGCCAAGCCGGCCCGCTACGCCGGCACGACCAAGTACGACGATTATTTCCGTCGCAGGCGCCAGGGACTCGGCCTGTTCATCAACCGGGAAGAGATCGAGATCCGGAATCCGCTGCAAACCGTCGAGATCTTCCAGGGGCGCCCAGGCGTCAAGACCGGGGTGCAGCCCATCGGCGTAATGGGCGGCTCCGTGCTCATGTTCTCACGCTGCAGCGGGATTCCGCCGCTGGTCAATGTCTACGTCGACGGACGCAAGCAGTATCCGGACACACCGGCCCCCGGAACAGCGTGGGAAATCGCCACCCAGTTGAAGGCCGTCGCCGGACAGATGGTCAACCAGGTCAACCCCGCCGACATCGAGTTCGTCGAGATCTTCCGCGGCCCCGGCGAGCTCCCCCCCGAATTCAACGACGGCAACTGCGGCGCCATCGCCATCTGGACCCGCCAAGGCGGCCGCTGACGTGGCCCTGCCGTTTACCCACGATCAGTTTCTCGATCTCTTCGGTGACTACAACCGCGCCCTATGGCCGGCGGTCGGGCTCCTCTGGCTCGCGACCCTCTTCGGCCTGGTTCAGCTCTATCGGGGACGGCCGGGCGCGAGCCGGCTGTTGGCGGCGCTGCTCGCGTTCCACTGGGCCTGGCCGGCCTGGTCTACCACCTCGGCTTCTTCCGGCGGATCAACCCGGCGGCCGCTCTCTTCGGGGCGGCCTTCCTGCTGGAGGCGGTGCTGTTGCTCTGGCGCGGGGTGTTGCGACCGGGATTCTCCCTGACTACTCGCGCCACCGTCTGGAGCCGGCTGGGAATCGCCCTGATCGTATACGCCATGCTGTATCCCGGGCTCGGCTTGCTTCTCTGGCTTCAGGTTCCCCGTTCCCCGTCCTTCGGAGTTCCCTGCCCCACGACCATCCTCACCGCCGGGCTGTTGCTGCAGGCCCCTCGGCGCGAGGCGAGACTGCTCGGCGGAATCCCCGTGCTCTGGGCCGGGATCGGCGGGTCCGCCGCCTTTGTTCTCGGCATTCACGCCGATCTCGCGCTGCCCGTCGCAGGGCTCCTTCTCCTGCTGCACATAACCGGCGCCGGTGGTCGCGATGGTGGCGCGGCACGCCACGCCTTCTGCCTGCTCCTGAGCCTGGCGCTCGGGCCCGGGGCCGCGCGGGCCCACACAGCCGACTCCGCCTACTCGTCCGCCGGGTGGCCGACCTGACTCCGCTGCAGACGGTGGGACAGGTCCTTCACCTGGGTCCAGCTCTCGAGCAATTGCGGGAGGTATTCCGAGGAGGTCACGAAGGTCCAGAGGTACGCCACGATCGAATACAGCTGGCCGGTACTGAAATTGTCCAGGTCGATGGCCACGAAGAGCACCACCAGGAACAGTCCCAGCAGCGCCACTCGCATTGAGCCGAAAGACACCGCCCCCCAGTTGGCGATTCGCTGTTGCGGCTTGGCCACTTGCCGGTAGTACTCCCGCACTTCGTCGGGCCCCCGGCCCTGCAAGGCGTCGAAGGCGGTTTCCAGGCGGTCATGCACCTCCGCCTGGAGCGCGAGTACCCGTCCGGCGTACAGGCGCCTGATGAAGAAGAGCGGCAGCAGGATGCCGGCACAGGCCAGGGCGATGCGGTAGTCGAAGAAGGCGAGGCCGATGACCGCTCCCCCGATGGCGATCGCGTGCTCCAGGATTTCCGGCAGGCTGTACTCGAGAAAGGTGATGAACTCCCTGGCGAGCTGGGTCCGGGACGCGGTCACACCGGCCGGGAGATTGCGCTCTTGCCCGGTCCGGACGATGCTCGCGGCGATGTCCCCGTACACTCGCAGATAGATGCGCGGGTCCAGCGCCCGCCGCAGCGCACCGACGCCGGAATTGACGGCAAAGGCGGTGACCCAGAGCAGCAGGGGGACCGCCGCCGAGGCCCCGGGCTCCTTGGCGGCCTTGGCGATCAGCGCGTCGAGCACCGGCCCGAAGAGGCTGGGTTCGAGGATCCAGGCGACGTTCTCGATCACCACCAGCCCGAGCGCCAGGGCGATCGGCCAGCGATAGTGTCGGAGGATCTCGGCGAGTCGCATAGGGGCTCCAGCGCGCGGATGGCAATGTAATCCGGGCCGGTGGCGCCCGCGGCGGCGGGTCGGCTAACGTTCCGGAATGACCACCCACACCAAGTACCTCTGGTTCGAGACCAAGCGGCGGCAGGAGATCATCGACATCACCGATGAGGTCGCGCAGGCCCTGAAGGCCAGCGGCATCCGGGAGGGAATGGTCCTGGTCTCGGCGATGCACATCTCGGCGTCGGTGTTCGTCAACGATCACGAGTCGGGGCTCTGGCACGACATCCTGCACTGGCTGGAGCACACCGTCGCTCCGTGGGACCCCAAGCGGTACCAGCACAATGACACCGGCGAGGACAACGCCGCGGCGCACCTCCGGAGCCTGACGGTGGGGCACGAGGTCATCGTGCCGGTGACCGAGGGAAAGCTGGACTTCGGGCCCTGGCAGCGGGTGTTCTACGGGGAGTGGGACGGGCAGCGGCGGAAGCGGGTGGTGATCAAGGTGATGGGGGAGAAGTAGAAGACCGGCCCCTGACCCCTACAGGCCCCCAGCGACGACTCGTTCTTTCCGGTTCGCGATATCGAAGATGTATACCCCTGCTCTTCCGTCCACCGTCTTGGTGTAGGCGAAGTACCGTCCGTCGCGAGACAACTCCGGACCCGGTACGACAGCGGCGTCGGCGAGACGCCTGATATGCGATCCGTCGGGATCCATCGCGAAGAGCCCGGCGCCCTCCTCCGTGGAGACGAAGTAGACCGTCCGGCCGTCGGGACTCGCGATCGGTTCCTTCGCAGGAGCCACGATGCGGCGAAGCCCGCCGCCGTCCGGGCTGATCGCGTAGATCGCCTCCGCGCTGTCGCGCGTCGACATGAAGTACAGCTCCCTGCCGTCGGCGCTCCACCTCGGGCAGCAGTCGTTCACGGCGTTTCCGGTCAGGCGCCGCAGCGCGGTGCCATCGGCCCGGATCACCGCAATCTCCTGCGCCGCGTCACGCTCCCGCATGAAGGCCCGGACCGCTTCCCTGGTCGACCCGCGCGGGAGCGGCTGGATCCGCGGGTTCACGGTGAAGGCGAGCCACCGTCCATCGGGAGACCAGTGCGGACTAACGCTGTTCAGCATCGAGTCGGTCAACTGACGCCGCCCGCTGCCGTCGGGTCGGATCACGAAGAGCAGCTCGGATCTCGACGAAGGGTCGTATCGGCCCTGGAACGCGATCCAGCGGCCGTCTCTCGAGAAGGAGGCCTGGTAGAAATCGCCGGTGGGCGAGCTGGTGAGCCGAGTCTGATCGGATCCATCGGCGTTCATCAGGTACAGCTCGTCATGCCCGTCCCGATCGGAGATGAAGACGATCCGCCTTCCGTCGGGCGACCATCGCGGCTGCTCGTTGTTGACGGTGTCCACGGTGAGCCGCCGGAGTCCGGACCCGTCGCGGCCCACGGTATAGATGCTGAACTTGCCGTCGCGGGTCGACTCGAACGTGATCCGCTTCGAGTCCGGGGACCAATCCGGGTTGTAATACTGGGGCGGCTGGGGCGGCCCCTGCGGGGCATTATTCGATGCCGACGCTGAATCACCGGGCGACATCGGTGGCGCACCCAGGCCGAAGAAGAGGGGCGCCGCGCCGAGCAGAAGCCGCATAAAACCCAAGGCCGCCATAGTGTCCTCGCGGGTGTTCGTCGCGTGCGACGACTCCATGATCTCTCCCTTCGACCGTCGGCGACAACTGGAGCCCGGCGTACCGAGGTGGCGATGCGGCGAATGGCGGTGGGCGCGCAGCCGCGGGATCCGGCTGGCCTCTGATTCGGGTCGATCAGGCCTCCGGGAGGAGGCGCCCTTTCGGGAGGAGGCGCCCCTTCGGGAGTGGGACGAGCGGCGCCGGAAGCGGGTGGTGATCAAGCTGATGGAGGAGAAAAACAAGAACCGGGGGCTCGCTTGCGCTCACCCCCGGCCCCTGTCCAACCATTCGATGCCCGCCGACCGCTCAGGCACCGGAGCCCCCGCCCTCACGCTGCCGGAGCGACACTGCCGCCGCTCGGCTCGGGAGGCGTGCCCTTGGCCCTAAAGGGCCCGAACACGTTCCGGGCGCTGTCCCACGCCGCCATCAGCTCCGGATCGCTCCCGAACCGATAGCGGACCAGCCCGTCGAGAAACTTCACCACACTCAGGATCTCGCCGGTGACCACCTGCAGGTCGGCCCTGGCGCCGACATGCTCTCGCCGGCCGGCGCTGCTCTTCTCGACCGTGGCTTCGAACTCCGAAACCGCCTTGCCGAGGTCATCCAGCAGCGTCTCCGACAGGCCCTTGCTCACCAGGAGCTCGCGCTCCATTTCCGCCTTGGCCAGCATCCCCTTGGCGGCGGTGAGGTAGGACCGGTGGGCGGACCGCCCGAGCGGGAGCCTGAACTCCTTCGCCAGATCGGTCCGGTCCTTCCCCGCCACCATGCCCACCCTGACCAGGTGACGGAGGAGCTTGAACTGCATCACCCGCTTGAGCTCCAACCGGCGGGCAACCGCCGCGCTGGCCTCGATCAGGCCGGCGCGTTGCTGGGCCGCAAGCTCCTCGGCACGTTTGAGGAGCTCCTCGAGACCGGCAATCGAGCCCGCGTAGCTCGCGCCTTCCCAAGGGTGGGCCCGGATGAAATCCCGGACCCGTACGGCCATTTCCAATTTCCTGCGTACCATGGCGTTCATAACTACCTCCTGTGTAAACGCCATCTCCGGCTGCAAACGGTCGGAGCGCGAGCCGTGCACCAAGGCGGCAAGGTCGGCGGCCCTCCGACAGCCGGCCGACACCCGTCTCTGAACATAAATCGGGCCAGAACGTCGCGGGTTATGCGGAGCGCTCGCGGTCCAATCCGCGAGCGGCGCCGAAGTCGTTGGGAGACAATCAGAATCGGCGGGGAGACAGCGCCCGCGCCGGGTCATACGAAAGGGTCGTGCGCCGAGTCGTTCACCCCGAGTGACCTCCCGTATGGACACCGCCGGTCTCGAAATGTGGACAGGGATCGTGCGTGCGTAACCCGCTTCGATCGTGAACCCGCGCACCAGGAGTCGTGCGGAGCATGCGGCGAGGCAAACCGGAAGCGACCGGACCAGGTCGGGAGGCGCGGGCAGGCGCATCGCCCGATGCAACCCGCGGGCGGCTTCCGGTATCTCATGAACAGCAGGTGGCGGCGGACCCGCGGTTCCGGGTAAGATCCGGCACCCCCGGGGCAGGAGGCGAACGGATGCTGTCACCCCTGATCGCCCTCGCGGCGTTGTCCGTCCTCCCTCCGGCGCCGCCCGCTCGCGGTGCGTCGATTCCCGCTCGCCCCGCCGGAACGGACAGTCTCCCCGCGGCAGCCCGTGATGTGCTCCGGGCAATTGCCGCGCTCCGGGCGGCGGACACCGTGCCCAATTCGGCAACGATCACATTCTGCAAGGGAAGGAGCGCCGAGCAAATGGCGGGGGACGTCGGCCCCTGGTGCCGTTCCGTGCTCCGGGGGCGCCAGCCGCCCGACACGTCGCGCTGGTTCGTCTCGGCCAGGGATGACCCGGCCACCGAGCTCGCCCGGATCGACGGCCACAAATCCACGGTCAAGCCCTCCTCGACCGTCACGTGTCCTTCAGCCGGGCATCGTGCGGGTCCCGGGATCGGCCAGCGCGCCACGGTCCAGTTCCGCTGGAAGACGGCGGACTCGGTGCACGTGGATCTGATCCTCACCTGCTCGGAACCCGAGGAGAACCGGCGGCGACTCGGCTCGCAAGGCGGCAGCTACATGAGCCAGGAGTACATCGTCGTCCGCCGGCCGGCGGGATGGGTGGTCGTAGGAGGAGAGACCGTCGTCAACTGAGCGGCGTCCGCCGTCAGGTGCCCCCACTGGGGCTGAGCGCCGCCGACACCGCCTTCACCCGCTCTATCAGCCGAGCCACCTCCCGCTTCGCCCGGGGCCAATCGCCCTCGTCGATCGCCTCCCGCACCCCCGGCAGCTCCAGCGCCGCGTAGGTGGACTTGGGGGCGTAGAGCGAATGCCGGAACCAGGGCCGGCCGGGAATGCCCTCCGGCAGGAGCCACTGCCGCTCCGCCGTCATCAGCCGACCATTGATGCCCGCGAGCAGGCTCGCATCGGCGCCCCGCGCCGCGTCCGTTGCCGCAGTGGCCGCGGCGGCCGCGCTCGCGCTCAGCCCGGCGAGCGCGCGGCGCAGCGGCTTCAGGTCGAGCCGGGTGCCCACTTCGGGCAACGCGGCCAGCTGGTCCACGAACTGGCCCAGCCGCTGGGCCGTCTGGCGATGGTCGATCGGCAGCACCGGCGCATTGGCCAGCCGCAGCGCCATCCGGCCCCACACCTCCGCCATCGTCGTCATGTAGCGGAAGCCCGGGTCCCCGAAGTGGGTCATCCAGTAGTAGTTGTCGTACGCCGAGTGGTAGACGCCGTACGGCCCGCCGAAGTCCATGTCGACGATGGGAACCCCCAGGAAGTTCAGGAACACGGTGTAGTCGGACCCGCTGCCCAGCTTGTTCTCGACCAGGCCCAGCGAGTCGGCCCGGGACGCGCCGCTCCAGGTCTTCGCGGCCCAGGCGTCGAGCACCGACCCGCCCGACGGGTCCGCCACGTCGCGGGCCGTCTCCACGATCAGCGGATTGAGGCTGGCGACGCCGCTGACGCCGAACCGCGACCCGCTGGTGGACCCATCCACGTTGAGATAGGCCACCGCGTTCTTCGACAAATCGTCCGCGAACTGCTCGCCCCACTCGGTCGAGCCGGTGAGGTGCCACTCCTCGGCGTCCCAATCGGCCAGCACGATGGTGCGCCGGGGCCGGTGGCCCGCCTTGAGCAGGCCGCCCAGCACCCGGGCCAGCTCGAGCTGCGTGGCGGTGCCGCTGCTCGGGTCCACCGCGCCGAACACCCAGGCGTCGCGGTGATTGCCCAGGATGACCGTCTTCTCCGGCTCCGCCGCGCCGGTGATCCGCGCCTCGACATCCCAGATCGAGCGGGTCTTCCCGTCCATCTTCACATCCACCCGCACGACCGCCGGGCCGGGCCCCGCGCGATAGGTGATCGGGAGCGCGCCGTGCCAGCCGGCCGGCGTCTCCGGGCCGCCCAGCGCCTCGAGCAGCGGCCTCGCGTCCCGGTACGACAGCGGCACCGCGATGATCCTCGGCGCCGAGCGCGCCTCCGATTCGGGAATCCGGGGGGCGCCGTCGACCGAGGCCCAGCCCGGCGTGAGCGGATCGCCCGGGACGATGAAATCGTAGGTGATGGCCCCGCGCTGGATGTGACTCTCCGGCCCCCAGGGCCCGTCCGGAAACGTGGCGCCCCTGGTGAAGCCGTCCTGCGCCGGGTCCGAGTAGATCAGCATCGCCTTGACGCCGTAGCGCTCGGCGGTCAGCGCCTTGAACCCGCGATAGCTGTAGGGATTGGAGTAGCGCACCAGCGCGATCTTGCCCGCCGGGTCGATCCCCTGCGACTTGAGCCACTCGTAGTCGGCGGGGTTGCCGCTGCTGGCGTAGATCAGCTCGCCGGTCACGTCGCCCGAGGCGGACATGCCGAGATACGTTGTGCCGGCGTCCTGGTAACTGTCCTTGTCGACCGGATAGCCGTCTTCGACCAGTGTGGCCTCGTACTTCACCGGCGCCACCATCGTCACCCTGACCCGCTCGGGCCAGGGCAGCAGCACGTCGTATTTGAGCAGCTTCACGTCCTCCCACCCATACTGCCGGAGCCGTTCCGCCACGTATTCGGCCAGCTCCTTGTTGCGGATGGTGCCCGCCGGATGGGGCCGGTCGGTCAGGAAGCGGAAGAAGCCGCCGGTCGAGTCCCGGTTGAGGCCGGCGGACAGCCGTCCCTCCAGCTCGAGCTCGGCCCGGGCCGCGTCGGCCGGGAACCCGAGCAGGGGGCGCTGGGCCACCGCGCTTCCCCACCCCAGCACTACCAGTGCTCCCGCTGCGGCAAGTATCCTGTTGGTCATGGCAATCAAGCTACTGCGATGGCGGCGGGTCGGCGCGCTCCCGGCCGCGGGGCTGGCCCTCCTGCTGGGCGGCGGCGCCGGGCGACAGTCCGGCCCCGGGCTGATCCTCACCAACGCCAGGGTGGTGACGCTCGACACGGCGGGAGGGCGGTTCACCACGGTCGCGATCGGCGACGGGAAGATCCTGGCGCTGGCCGACTCGGTGGACCCGGCCTGGCTCCGGGGAAGACCGCGGGTGATCGATCTG
Source organism: Gemmatimonadota bacterium (assembly GCA_041486305.1). Classification (GTDB taxonomy): domain Bacteria; phylum Gemmatimonadota; class Gemmatimonadetes; order Gemmatimonadales; family GWC2-71-9; genus JABFSM01. Next base: position 9,316 of record JBGPLG010000078.1, on the reverse strand, counting down.
GGTGGTGCGGTGGTCGCGCCGGCGCTGACCGACCATCACGTCCATCTCTTCAATATCGGGATGGCGCTCCTCAATCGGCGGGACCACGGCCGCCTGGCGGTCGATCTCTCCCAGGTGGGCTCGCTGGCTCAGGTGGATTCGCTGCTGCGCGCGCGATCCGCCGGACTGCCCCGGGGCACCTGGATCTTCGGGAGCGGCTGGAGCCAGGCGGCCTGGGGAAGCCAGGCACTGCCGACCGCCGACGTGCTGACCCGCGCGGCGCCCAACAACCCGGTGTTCCTGGCCCGGACCGACGGGCACGCCGGCTGGCTCAACGCCGCGGCGCTCCGGGCGGGAGGCATAACCCGCGAGACCCCCGATCCCGAGGGCGGCCGAATCGTCCGGCTTCCGTCCGGCGAGCCCTCGGGTATTCTGCTGGAACGCGCCAACGAGCTGCTCACCGCCCCGCTCCCCGCGCCGGCCGACGCCGACGTCGTAGTCGCCTTCCGGCTCGCGGCCCAGGCCCTGGCCGATCGGGGAGTGGTGGAGGTGTACGACGCGGGGCCGCTGCTGTATCCGGGCGTCGTGGCCTTGAATCTCGACCTGGGGCGTTACCTGGCGCTGCTGGTTCGGGCCGACGCGGCGGCTCCCCTGCCCCTCCGGATCAACCTGATGATCCCGGCCCCGAGCCGGCTGGCCGACTCGCTCCTCGGAGCGTCCGGGACGCCGAGGGCGCTGTCACCCCGAATCCGGATCACCCACCTCAAGTTGTTCGCCGACGGCGCGCTGGGCAGCCGGGGAGCGGCACTCCGCCGGCGCTACGCCGACGACAGCACCACCAGCGGTGTGATCCGGATGACGGTGCCGCAGATCGAGGACCTGACCCGCCGCGCGCTCGACCACGGCCTCGGTGTGGCCACCCACGCCATCGGTGACGAAGCGGTGCATCGTACCCTCGACGCCTACGAGGCCGTCCTGCGCGAGCGGCCAGGGCTGAATCCGCGCCGGCTCCGGATCGAGCACTTCTCCTACGCCGAGGAGCCGGACTTTGCCCGGGCGGCGCGGCTGGGCGTGATCCTCTCGATCCAGTCCAACTTCAATGCGTTGCCCGGGGAGAATCCGTCGCTGGGCACCGCCCGGGTCGGCGCCGCCAACGAGCCGCGGGTCTACAACTGGGCCCGGCTCCTGGCGCTCGGCGCGGTGCTGGCCGAGGGTTCCGACTATTTCACCGCGCCCGGCGCGCCGCTGGCGGGTTTTGCCGCCACGCTGGAGCGGAAGTACGCCGTTGGACAGGGATTGCCCGATGCCTCGGCTCGGTCGCTCGCCTACCGGATGAACGCGGCGCGGTTCGACCCGAACGGCGAGCGGATCGAGGGCGTGATCCGGACCGGTGGGCCGGCGGATCTGGTGGCCTGGACCGCGGATCCATTCACGGTGTCCCGGACCGAGCTCGAGGGGGTGGGGGTGAAGCTGGTGGTGAACGCGGGGCGGGTGCTGTCCCAAACTGCCGACGCCGTCACTTCCGCCGCGGTGTGTTCGAGCTGCGCGGAGTGGAACGCGCCGGCGGCGCCGGTCCGGCTCTTCGGCAATGCCTGGTTCGTCGGCACCGGTGGTCTCAGTGCCATCCTGATCACCTCCGGGTCCGGGTATGTCCTGCTCGACGGCGCCCTGCCCGAGTCGGCGCCGCGGATCATGGAGAACATCCGCGCGCTGGGGTTCCGGGTCGAGGACATCCGGCTCATCGTCAACTCCCACCCGCACTTCGATCATGCCGGTGGGATCGCGGCGATCCAGCGGGCCTCCGGCGCCGAGGTCGTCGCGAGTCCAAGAGCGGCTCCGGTCCTCCGACTGGGCCGTTCGGGGGCGGACGATCCGCAGTACGGCGTCGCCATTGGGTTTCCGCCGGTGGACCGGGTCCGGGTGATCGGCGACGGCGATACCCTTCGGGTCGGATCGCTGGTACTGGTCGCGCATTTCACGCCGGGACATACGCCGGGGGGCACCAGCTGGACCTGGCGGTCGTGCCAGGAGGCGCACTGCCTCGATTTCGTGTATGCCGACAGCGAGTCGCCGGTCTCGGCCGACGGATTCTTCTTCACCCGGAGCCCGGCCTACCCCGCGGCGATTGCCGATTTCGAGCGCGGCCTTGCCTTGCTCGAACGCCTCCCCTGCGATGTGCTACTGACGCCGCATCCCGGCGCCTCCGGCCTCTGGGAGCGCCTCGCCGCTGGAAAACTCCGGGATCCGGAGGCGTGCCGCCGCTATGCGCAGGAGGCGCGGAGCAACCTGGCCCGGCGCGTCGCGACCGAATCGAAGCAACCCCAGGGGCTGTAGCGGGACGCGACCGAAGGGAGTATGATGTGACCATGATCGATCTCTACAACGCGACGACCAACATGCTGATCGGCTCGATCACCGAGCCGGACCTCCGGGTCCTGACCGGTGCGCTGGAGGAGGAGTCGGTGCAGGACCGGGACTACTATATCGACGCGGCCACGATCGACCTCATGGCGGACGGGAGCGCCACCGATCATCTGGTGCGGCTGCTCCGTGCCGCGCTGGGATCGGAGGAAGGGGTCGAGATCCGCTGGCAGCGCCGCTAGGCCGGAGGAAATCCTTCCGGGCCATGCGCGCCCAGGCCGCACTGATCCTCGCGGGTTTCCTCTGCTCGATTGCCGGGTCCGGTCTCGCCCAGGTCCGGATCCGGGACAGTGCCGGCATTCGAATCGTCTCCAACCCTGAGTCCCTTCCCCGGAAAAGCTCTCCCTGGCGCCTGGAAGCCGCGCCGAGCGCTACAGCAGGCTCGTTGACAGCTGCGGACAATCCGCCTGGCCCGCGAAGTTGAGCACCGGAGCGCCGTGGAAGAACAAGCACGCCCGCACCCCGATGGTGACCACAAACCCGATTCGGGCCAGCCGCCAGATCGTCGGATACCCCACCGTCGCGGTATAGTCATTGGTGAATTGGTCGATGACCGCGGGTCCGCTGAAACTCGGTCCCAGGAAGGGATTGAGGTTCCCGACCCCGATGGTGTTGGTGCTCGCGGAGAACGTCCATCGCACCTCGTCCACAGGGATCCGGACCACCCGCAACCGGTAGCGAATCGGATTGTCGACCGGCACGCCGCTGCTGAATGATCCCAGGATCTGCAGCGTGGCGGAGGCGGGCGGAACCGGCGTGCCGACCGCGATCACCACCGTCGCAGTCGCGGTCCTGGTGGGGTCCTGCACGCTCCGCACCGTGACGCTGAAGGTGCCCGTCTGACCCCCCGCCGTGTACAACCCCGCCTGCGTAATCCCGCCGCCGGTTGCGCTCCAGGTCACCGCCTGGTTGGCGAAGCCGGTCAGCGTTGCCGCGAACGACTGGGTCTGTCCCGGCACCAGCGACGCGCTGGTCGGCGAGATCGCGATGGTCCCGGACGTCACGGTCACCGTCGCCTTGGCGTCGTTGCCGATCTCGAGCCGCACCGGCACCGAGACACCGAAGATCTTCGCGTTCACGAAGGCATAGAAGGTCTGGAGCCCCTGGTGCTGGGTCAGGAAGTCGGTCTGGCAGGTGAACACCTTCTGCCCCGGACCGCTCGGCTTGATCGAGGTGCAGCCGGGACGGCCCGGGTTGAAAGTGCCGTCGGGGTTCTTCCAGAGGATCTCCACGCTCTCCACCGACTCGATGCCCAGGTAGGTCACCGGGTCCAGCGTGACGGTGAACGTCGCGGTTTGACCCAGCGCCTGGGCGTTGCCGGCCGTGACCTGCGACGGCTGGATCGTGAACGTGCCCGCCGGCGTGGTGGAAAGGACCTTGGGAGTCGGTGCGAACTTCAGCTCCTCCAGCTGGATGGAGAGCAGGCCGGCCAGCTTCTTGACCTCGGACGCGGTGCCCGCCTCGAAGAAGGCTGCGAGCTGGATGTTCGACGCATAAGCCGGATCCGAAGCCTGGGCCCGGAGGCCAGCCAGGGCCGCCGACTGCTTGAGCCCCGCCTTGATATCGACGGTCTCGAACTGCAGCGCAGTGATGAACGGATTGCCCAGCGTCAGCCCAGCCCAGAAGAACCCGCTCGCGGCGATCTCCACCCGGATATCGTTGGCGAGATTGGGCAGGATCGGCTTGAAGAAACCGTCGGCGTTCTGGTTGACGTCGGACACCACCTGGCAGGCCGCGGTGCAGTCGACGCCGAGGGCCACGGTGACGGTCGACTGGAGGAAGAGGTTGAATCCCAGTCCGCCCAGTGTGGTCTTGGCCTCGACCCCGAACCCGACGCCCAGGGGAACCTGGCCGCCGAGAATCAGCGAGAGCGGCCCGCCGATCGGCAGCGTGATCGTCTTCCACACCACCTTGCATTCGACCGACCCCTGGACCGCCGAGTTCACCACCGGGTCGATGCTGAGCGTGGGCGAGACCGCACCCTGGATCACCAGCCGCTGGAGACTACCGTTGACCACCACCAGGTCGAGGGCCAGGCTGGGATTGAGGTCGAAGTTGACTGCGTTGAATGTGAGCGGGAACGACAGCCCGACCCCGCCCTTCGCGATGCACTTGAACGGACCCAGGTCGAACGGCACCTCGCCGGGCGCCGTCTGGGGCCGGCTGACCAGCTGCCGAAGCGACTGCGTGGGGACGGCAGAGGGGGCGTTCTTCAACGGCACCTGCTGCGTGGTGGAGAATCCGGGCAGCATCTCATTGATGGACAACAGCGACAGCACCACGTCCACCAGGTCGGTCCCCACTGGCGTGACGCTCACCACCTTGCCCTCGATCGGCGCGTTCCCGCTGGACAGCAGGACCTGGTCCACCAGCGGCGCCACATTGCGGAGCCGGACCGTGTACTTCCAGCCCGGCTGATAGGGCGCCGCGGGGTCCACCGGCACGATCGGACCGGCCACCTGGGCGTCGCCAATGAGCAGCGCTCCCGGGGCCGTCTGGGCCACCAGCACCAGCACCGGCGCGGAGGTGAGCGTTCCCGCCTTCGCGGTTACCTGGCTCGAGCCCATGGCCACCGCGGTCACCAGGCCGGCGGCGCTGACGCTCACTGTCGCCGCCGACGAGCTTTGGAACGTGGCCGTGACCGGGCTGCGCTGCCCGTTGGCATCGACCTGGAACACCACCAGCTGCTGCTGCGCGCCGACCTGGGTCAGCAGCACCGCGCCGGGGACCACCTCGAGACAATTGGTGCAGGCCGGAATGGTGGCGGCCTGGGGGCCGGGATCCTGGATGGTCAGCACCGAAGTCCCGGTCTTGCCGTCCACGCCCGCGCTGATGGTGACGCTGCCCGCCCCGACCGCCGCGACTTGACCGATCGCGCTGACCGTGGCCAGGGCCGGGTTACTGCTCTGCCAGGTGACGGTCTTCCCGGTCATCACCGCGCCGCGCTGGTCCTTGACCGTGGCGGTGAGCAGCACCGACTCGTGCAGCGCGAGCGTCCGGGTGGCCGGGGCCACCTCGATGGTGGTGACCGCCGCGGGCGGCTGGGGCACGGTGATGGTGGCGCTCGAGCTCTTCCCCTCCGACAGCGCGGTGATCTGCGCGGTCCCGTCCAGCACCGCGGTCACCAGCCCGGTATTCGAGACCGTCGCGACCCCGGCCGCCGAGGACGACCAGGTGACGGTGCGTCCGGTCAGGACGGAGCCCAGCGCGTCCTTGAGGGTCGCGGTCAGCTGGACCGTGGCCCCGATTGCGACGGTCGCGGTGTCGCGGGACAGCGTGACACTCGCCACCGGAATCGGTGCGGGTGGCGGCGGCGGCGGTGGGGCCGGAGGCGGCGGCGGAGGACTGGGATCCACGGTGCCCCCGCTGCAGGCGGCAACGATAATCACGAGCACGGAGGCCAGCAGCCGGACGCGGCGATAGGGCGACATGGAACACTCCTCTGATGGGACCCTCCCCGCGGCGGGGGCTGGGATCAGGAGGAGAGACGCAGGTGGGTCCCCGGATTCTCAGGCCAACTGGCCCGGGAACCCGGCGGGGGATATTCTGGGTCCATGATCCCGGCCATCGTCCTGCTGGCGGCTCTCCAGGTCGCGCCGAGCGCCCAGCCGGCGCGGAGCATCGTCGCGGGCGCGTTGCGAGCGGTGGAAGCCGATTCGGTCCGCGTCGCGGAGGCGCGCTGGCGAGCCTTCCCCTCCCACGATCCCGGCGCGCTCCTGGCCCTCGCCTCCCTCGCCCGACTGACCTACCGATACGCCGAGGCGGACCGCCAGTACGGCATCCTGCTGGCCGAGGCGCTTCCCCCGGAGTTCCAGCTCTACGCCCGGCTCGGCCTGGGCCAGTCCCACGCCGCCCGCTGGCGCTACGCCGATGCCGGCCCCCTGCTTGCCGCCGCCGCGGTCCAGGCCGATTCCCTCGGCAACCGCGAAGTGCAGGCCGAGGCGCGGCTGGTCCTCGCGGCGCTGACCGGGCGACGGGGAATGATCGACTCTACCCGGGCGTTGATCCTCACGGCGGTTCGCGCCGCGGAAGGAGCCCCGGGCGCCACCCGGGCCCGCGCCATCTGCACGCAGGCGAGTCTGCTCCGCGGATCGGCGGCGCGGAGAGCGGATACGCTGGTCACCGAGGGACTCCGGCTGGCCCGCGAATCGGGAGAGCGGCGGGTCATCGCCGGATGCCTGATCGGCTCCGCGCTGATTGGCGAGGTGCTGGGGGAACAGCGGCGATTCAGCGCCGTGATCGCGCTGGAAGCGATCCCGCTGCTCCAGGAGACCCATGACCGCCACGGGCTCGCCGCGGCGCATCAGCTGCTGGCATACACGGCCGCCCAGTACAGCGCGAACTTCTGGGACGGCGAGCGGTTCGCCAAGGCCGCGATCCTCGGTGGAACCCAGACCGGCAATGTGGCCGCGGCGGCGTGGGCGAGGCTCAACCTGGCCCAGGTGGCCCTGCGGCTCGGCGATCCGGCGGTGGCGCGTGCCGAGACCGACTCCGCCCGCGCCCTGCTGCGCGCGCTGGAAGACCGGGCCGGCCTCGCGGCGCTCGAGTACGTGAGCGCGGACGCGGCCCTGGTCGCGGGAGACGGAGCGGCGGCCCGGACCGCGCTGCAGCGGGCCGACAGCATGTACCGGGTGCTCGGCTATTCGAATTTCCGGCCGGGGGTCTGGTTCCGGCTGGCGGTCGCGGAGCGGATGGCGGGCCGGCTCGACGAGGCCGGACGGCAGCTCGACCGGGCCTCGGACACCGCGAAGGCGGCCCGACTGACCGGCGTGGTGAGCGACGCGGAATACGAGCGCGGACTGCAGCTGCTCGAGCTGGGCCGATGGAACGAGGCGGCGGACCGGTTCCGGGCCTTCGCCGAGAACAAACGCGATGCCGGCTGGCACTACCGGCTCGATGCGAATGCGCGATTGGCCGAGGCCCTGGCCCTGGGGGGCCGGCTCGCCGAAGCCGAGGCGGTGCTCGACAGCTCGCTGTTTCATCTGCTCAGCGACCGCAACGAGGTGGAGCTGCTGGGCGGGGCCGGCCAACCGCAATTCCTCCAGGCGCGGCGGTTCGACTTCGACCCCGATCTGGGCCTCGCGGCCACGGTCTCGGCGTTCGCCCGCGGAGGGAAGCCGTCTACCGCGCTCCGCATCGCCGAGGCATGGAGGACCCAGCTGCTGCTCTCCAGCTCGGCGCGGCGGGAAGCGCTTCGGGCCGCGGTGCGCCCCGAGGGCGCCGAGGCGTGGGCCAGCGCGCTGGCGCGGCGGCTGATGGTGAGCGGTGAGGACCTCGAGTCGGCCCGGCGCGGCCTCCCCGATTCAACTGCGGTGCTCTATTTCGTTAGCGGGCGGCGCCACGAGCCGGGGACCCGGTTTCTCCTCACCCGCGACGGAATCCTCACGGCCCGGCTCCCTCCCGGCGACTCGCTGATCCCGCTCATCGCGCGCTATTCCGCGGCCCTCGAGGCCGGCAATGATCCGCTGCCGCTGGCGCGCCAGCTCGCGCACGTCGTGCTCGGCGACAGCCTCGACCGGACCGGCCCGGCCCGCTCGCGGTTGTTGATCATCCCCGACGGCCCCCTGCACCGGCTTCCGTTCGGGGCCCTGCCGCTGCCCGACGGCAGAAGGCTGATCGAGCACTTCGCAATCTCGCTCGCTCCGTCATTGCGCCTGGCGCTGGGAAGCCCGGAGCGACGAGCCGGCGCGCCCCTTGGCGTGGTCCTGCTCGGAGGACCGGCATACAGCCGGCGGGGCGGGCGCCAGGCGTTGCCCGGTGCGCTGCGGGAAGTCGGCGCGATTGCCCGTCTCCTGCCGGCGTCAATGGTCCTCACCGGCGTCGAGGCGAGCCCGGAACGGTTGCGGTCCGGCATCGGCGACGGTGTTTCCCTGCTCCACCTCGCCGCGCACGCCGAGGTGGCGGATCACGGACTGATGTCGAGCGGGATCGTCCTGGCTGCAGCGGGCGGTCAGGACGGCTGGCTCGGCGTCGGCGACATCGCCGATCTGCGCCTCGATGGCGCTCTGGTGGTGTTGTCGGGGTGCAAGACGGTCGGCGGGATGGTGCTCGACGGCGAAGGCGTCCAGGGACTCACCACGCCGTTCCTTCTGGCCGGGGCGCAGAGCCTGGTGGCGAGCTACTGGGCGGTGCTGGACGGGGCGACGGTCGGCCTCATGAGCGACTTGTACGGCGGGCTGGTCCGGGGGAAGCCGCTGGCGGAGGCGCTGCGGGCGGCGCAGCGGGCATCCAAGGCCCGCGGCGAGCCACCCCGGGTGTGGGCCGCGTTCGCGGTGGTGGGAAACGGCTCCTACCTCTTACCCGCGGCCCTGCAACGACAGCCTTAGGGGCGGAATCCGAGCTTGCGGGGCGCAGACCGGACGTAGTTGCCGCCGGTCATCCGCACGATGACCACCCAGGACACCGGTTCCGCGGTGGCCGGCGCGAGGGACGAGGGCAGCACCAGGACCGTATCGGTGGTTTCCGCTTCGTACGCCACCCGGCCGTCGGCGCCAACCAGCTCGGTCCGATATCCCAGCGCTCCCGGCACCGGCCGCCAGATCAATCGGCTCCCCGCCGACACCACCGCCTCGGCTTCGGGCAGCACCAGCACGACATCCGCGGACGTCCCGCGAACCACGTCGAGCCGTGCGGGCACCAGCGCCCGCCAGAGGAGCCCGGCCCCCACCAGCACCAGGAGAGACGCCGCCAGGAGAAACCAGCGCGGCGTCGCCGGCCGGCGAGGCCGGTCCTCGGCCAGGCCGCGCAGCAGCTCGTACTCCTGCAGGAGTGCGGGGTCCGACAGCACCGCGTCGAGGAGTCGGTTGCGCTCGGGCTCAGGGAGTTCCCCCTGCGCGAGGGCCGCCAGCGTTTCCGGCGGGATATCGGCGCCGGGGGCCGTCCGGCCCCGTTTCTCCAGCCGGCGGTAGGCCTCACG